>JACQBQ010000035.1 GCA_016201905.1 Candidatus Melainabacteria bacterium
AAGTTTTCTTTTTGATACCAGTTAAACGACGGAATTCTATATCTTTTAAGTTTTTAGCTTGTTTATATTTCATCCTTAAAACTTAGCTTATTTCCCATTATTTGGCCAGCCCTGTCTTAAGGTTTCGAAAGAAGTCTAATGAACCTTCTTAGGGTTACCCATTTTAGTTTAAGTAGGAAAGGCACTAAGCGGTTTGTAGGTATACTCTAAACTAAGTAGTATAAACGGGCTACTTTGCTAGTTAGTTAATAAAATAAATAAAAAGTAATGAATGATCCTAGCCAGAAACTTATTAAAAAGAGCTTACTAAGCAATCAAGCATTAGGAGCAGTTCTCATATTAACGTACTGCCTTGTTTATGGTATCTCAGCGCAGTATGTTCTCTCTGGTGTGCAATTTATGTTTTTTCTTAGTTCTTTATTATTCTCTTTATCGATTGTTTATATAAGAGATCCAGATAGGCAAAAAGAAAAAGTAAGAAAAGGAATTTTATTAAATCAA
Source organism: Candidatus Melainabacteria bacterium (assembly GCA_016201905.1). Classification (GTDB taxonomy): domain Bacteria; phylum Cyanobacteriota; class Vampirovibrionia; order 2-02-FULL-35-15; family 2-02-FULL-35-15; genus JACQBQ01. The sequence continues at coordinate 502 of JACQBQ010000035.1, forward strand.
GCTGTTGGTACTTCGCTTGTGTTTATATATGTGCTTGTATATGGGATTTCAAGTATTACTTTATTAAACAGTTTTCAACTTATATTTTTTATGAGTTCTTATACATTTGCAATGTCTCTTTTTTATATACGTGACCCAGACAGAATTAAAAAGGCTGAAGAAAATGTTTCAGCTACAATAACTCAAAGTTCTTATGTTGAAAAATATCCTTGTTTTATAAGCAATAAAGATTTAAGCTGGCTTGTTAGGGATTTAAATGAATGTCTTTCTACAGTTATAGGATTCTCTGAATTAATGCTAAAGAGAGACTTTAATGAACGTGAAAAAGAATATATGATTAAAAGTATTTATGAAAAAGCTGTATCAATGTCAGGTACTGTAGGCAAGGCCTCAGCAATGGTTAATGATTCTCCAGTAAAACCAAAAGAACTTGGCGAAGCAAATTTATTAAACGGTAAAGCGTTAAGTAAATAAAAAAAATACAACCACAAGCTATTTTCAATTATCAATTCTTGTATAATGAGATCGATCTTTTCTTTGTGCCGGTGTGACGAAATGGCAAACGTAGCTGACTCAAAATCAGCCGGGAGCAATCCCTTGTCGGTTCAAGTCCGACCACCGGCAGTTTTTCATATGGCTCAGCTTGTCTGAATCTAAAATGAAAAACAAGAACTTGACAATATATCAGGTAACACTATATAGTTATTAGATAATAGACTTAAAAATTGATTTACATATTCATATACTTATTGACTTAGATATCTAGGGAATCTATAATTTAACCCTTGCCAGTTTAGATTTTCTAAAAATATTTGTTTATTAGATAAAAAAATAAATTTTGATAAAGGATATTGAGGTAGTAAATGACGATTAAAACGCCTGAGCGTTTCCAACCTTACGCAAAGGCTGGCCAAAGAACTGCTGTCCTTCCTGATTTAGCTGAGATTCAAAAAGCTTCTTTTGAATGGTTTTTAAGAGAAGGGCTTTCTGAAGAATTAAAATCGTTTTCTCCAATTAGAGATTATACCGGCCGTTTAGAGTTATATTTCTTACATGATAACTATTCATTTGAAGATCACACTGAACCTAAAAAAGCAAAAACACCACAGGAAGCACGTGATAATGATCAAAGCTATACTAAGAAACTTTATATTCAGATGCGGCTTGTTAACCGTGATACTGGTGAAATAAAAGAAAATAAAATGTTTGTAGGTGAAATACCCATGATGACCGATCGTGGGACATTCATTATCAATGGTGCAGAAAGAGTTGTAGTTTCTCAAATAGTCAGATCGCCTGGAATCTACTATAAGAGGGATGTAGATCCAAATGGAAAAAGAACGTTTAATGCAACACTTATTCCAAATAGAGGTGCTTGGTTAAAACTTGAGTCTGATAACAATGACATAATTCATGTAAAGATTGATAAAAATCGAAAATTATTTGCAACAACACTTCTTAAAGCTATTGGTTATACAGTCAATGAAATGGAAACTTTATTCCATCATTTTGATTTCTTGCAAAGGACTATAGAAAAAGATCCTGCTGATAATCGTGAGCAGGCATTAATTGAAGTATATAAAAAACTTAGACCCGGCGATCCTACTAGCGTAGAAGGTGGCAGACAAATTTTAGAATCAAGATTTTTTGATGATAAAAGATATAACCTTGGCAAGGTTGGTCGCTACAAGCTGAATAAAAAGTTAGGTCTTTCAGTTCCGGAAGAAGTCAGAGTTTTAACAAGAGACGATATTGTTGCGGCAATGGATTATTTAATTAATCTTAACTATGATGAAGGACAAATTGATGATATAGATCATTTGGGAAACAGAAGAATTAGATCAGTTGGCGAGCTTTTACAAAACCAGTTTAGAGTTGGTCTTTCAAGACTTGAAAGAATTATCAAGGAAAGAATGACACTTCAGGATGCAGATACTCTTACACCAGCTAATCTTTTAAATCCAAAACCCTTAATTGCAGCAATTAGAGAATTTTTTGGTTCATCACAGTTAAGCCAGTTTATGGATCAAACTAATGCACTTGCTGAACTAACTCATAAGAGAAGATTATCGGCGCTTGGACCAGGAGGTCTTTCAAGAGAACGTGCAGGGTTTGCTGTAAGAGATATTCACCCAAGTCATTATGGACGTATCTGTCCTGTTGAAACACCTGAAGGACCAAATGCAGGTTTAATTGGTTCACTTGCTACCCATGCACGTGTAAATCAATATGGATTTATTGAAACTCCTTACAGAAAAGTTATTAATGGAACAGTAGCAAATGAGGTTCAGTATTTATCTGCAGATGAGGAAGATAATTTTAGAGTAGCACCAGGTGATGTGCCACTGGATGAAAATGGAAATTTTAAAACAGAGTTTGTGCCTGTTAGATATAAGAGTGAATTTATTGTAGTGCCTCCGCAGGAAGTTGACTTTGTAGGTGTTAGCCCAATTCAAATCATATCTGTTGGAACTGCGCTGATTCCTTTTTTGGAACATGATGATGCAAACAGAGCACTTATGGGATCAAACATGCAAAGGCAGTCAGTTCCATTAATCAGAACTGAAAGGCCTTATGTTGGAACAGGTATTGAAAAGCAAACTGCAAGAGACTCTGGCATGGTTGTTCTTGCTACCGACTTTGGTGAAGTTAAATATGTTAGCTCTCAAAAGATTATTGTTAAGTATCAGTCCATGAACCATGAAGTTGAATATCCACTAACAAAATTTTATAGAAGCAATCAAGACACATGTCTAAATCAAAAATCGATAGTAAATATTGGTGATAAATTAGTGCCAGGTCAGGTCTTGGCAGATGGACCTGCAACAGATCAAGGTGAATTAGCACTTGGTAAAAACATTTTAGTGGCGTTTATGCCATGGGAAGGCTATAACTTTGAAGATGCGATTTGCATAAGTGAAAGATTAGTTATAGATGATGTTTTTACATCTATTCATATAGAAAAGCTAGAGATTGATGCCAGGTCAACAAAACTTGGTCCAGAAGAAATAACAAGAGAAGTTCCAAACGTTTCAGAAGAAGCTCTAAGGCATTTGGATGAAAATGGCATTGTAAGAATTGGAGCTAGAGTATATCCTGATGATGTTTTAGTTGGAAAAATTACCCCGAAAGGTGAGTCAGATCATCCACCTGAAGAAAGGCTTTTAAGAGCAATATTTGGTGAAAAAGCAAGAGATGTCAGAGATAATTCTTTACGAGTTCCACATGGTGAAGGTGGCAGAGTTGTTGATGTAAAAGTTTTTGACAGAGAAAAAGGTGATGAACTACCGCCAGTTGCAAATAAAGTGGTTCGTGTATTTATTGCACAAAAAAGAAAAGTTTCAGTTGGTGATAAGGTTGCCGGAAGACATGGAAATAAAGGGATCATTGCAAAAATATTACCGGTAGAAGATATGCCATTTTTACCAGATGGTACACCAGTTGATATTTTGCTTAATCCTTTAGGAGTGCCAAGCCGTATGAATGTGGGACAAACATATGAAACTATGCTTGGTTTAGCTTCAATGTTAAATGAGAAGCACTATGAAGTGCCACCATTTGATGAAATGTATGATCCTGAAGCAAGTAGAAATCTTGTAATGGGTGAAATTGAAGCTGCAAAAGAAGAAAAAGATATTGATTGGATTAATAGTAATGGCAAGGTAACTGTAACTGATGGAAGAACAGGCGAAGCATTTGATAATCCTGTTTCAGTAGGAAAAATCTACATGATGAAGCTGGTTCACTTGGTTGACGACAAAATACATGCAAGAAGTACAGGTCCATATAGTTTGGTAACACAGCAGCCTCTTGGTGGGAAAGCTCAGTTTGGTGGACAAAGACTTGGAGAGATGGAGTGCTGGGCGCTAGAAGCATATGGTGCTGCTTACACTCTGCAAGAAATGCTTACAGTTAAGTCAGATGATGTAAGTGGCAGGAGTCGTGCTTACGAAGCAATTGTCAAAGGTGAAAATATTCCAAGACCTGGGGTTCCTGAATCATTTAAAGTTTTGGTCAGAGAACTTCAATCAATCGGCTTGGATGTAACTGTCTTAAGAAGATGGCAGGATGGTGTAGATGAAGAAATTGATTTAACAAGTGATGATGAAACGAGAAAATCACAACCTCATATTTCTTTGTCAAGTAAAGATATTGGTTTAGAAGAAGAATTAAGAGGGCTTCGCTCTAAAAGTACAAGCAGTGACTTAGGTGAGTTGCTTCCTGTAGGTGTTGAGACAAAAGTATCGGGCTCTGAAAATGAAATATCTGATGATAAAGGAAAAGAAAAGGATGAAGTAAAAGGTGAAGATATTTTTGAAGAAGTAGAACTAACGGAAGATTTTCCAGCTGAAGGCAAGTAGTTAATAAAAAAAGAAGAGGGTAATGTGGTAGTTCAGGAAAATACAACAAAATTTAATGGTAATTTGACAAGCCCGTCAATTTTTGACCGCTTTAACCATATTCAAATTAAAGTTGCTTCACCAAATAGAATTATGGGCTGGTCATATGGTGAAGTTACAAAACCTGAGACGATTAATTACCGTACTTTAAAACCTGAAAAAGATGGTTTGTTTTGTGAAAGAATCTTTGGACCTACAAAAGACTGGGAATGTTATTGTGGAAAGTATAAAAGGGTTAGACATAAAGGAATTGTATGTGAACGTTGTGGAGTTGAAGTAACAGAATCTAAAGTTAGAAGACACAGAATGGGACACATTAAACTGGCTGCCCCAGTTTGTCATATCTGGTTTTTAAAAGGCATACCAAGCTATTTGAGTTTATTGATCGATATACCTTTAAGGGATCTTGAGCAAGTAATTTATTTTAACCAATATGTGGTTTTAAATCCTGGAAATGTAGAAACTATTGTAAAGCATCAGCTGCTTTCTGAAGAAGAATATGATCTCTTAGCTACTGATGAAAATGCACAGTTTGAAGTAGCTATTGGTGCTGAAGCACTGAAACTTATTCTGGAAGAATTAACTAAACCTGTATATGAATTCCCCGATGCAAAAACAAGAGAAGAGCGCGGTGACCTTAAGTCATTACCAGGGTTAGAAGAACTGGCACAAAAGCTACGTGAAGAACTAAGTGGTACAGCTGGCAGTCAGCAACGCAGAGCAAAAATTATTAAAAGACTGCGTCTGGTAGAAAGTTTAATTGATTCTAAAACTGATCCAACATCAATGGTTCTGGATGTACTTCCTGTAACACCTCCTGACTTGCGTCCAATGGTCCAGCTTGACGGTGGCAGATTTGCAACAAGTGATTTAAACGATTTATATAGAAGAGTTATTAACAGGAATAATAGATTAGCCAGGCTGCTTGATATGGGTGCTCCTGAAATCATTGTTAGAAATGAAAAAAGAATGCTCCAAGAAGCTGTTGATGCTCTCATTGATAATGGCAGAAGAGGGAGAGTTGTCACAGGTTCAAATGGCAGACCGCTAAAGTCTCTTTCAAATATAATTGAAGGTAAGCAAGGAAGATTTCGTCAAAATTTATTGGGTAAAAGAGTTGATTATTCAGGTAGATCAGTTATTGTTGTTGGCCCACAGCTTAAGATACATCAGTGTGGCTTGCCTAGAGAAATGGCAATTGAACTCTTTAAACCATTTGTAATCAATAAATTAATTGAACGCCAGATTTGTCAGAATATTAAATCTGCAAAAAAACAAATTGAAAAAGGAACATCAATTGTTTGGGAAATTCTTGAAGAAGTTATCCAAGGACATCCTGTACTTTTAAATCGTGCACCTACCTTGCACAGGCTTGGTATTCAAGCATTTGAACCTGTACTTGTTGAAGGAAGAGCCATTCAGTTACACCCATTAGTGTGTGCAGCATTTAATGCAGACTTTGACGGAGATCAAATGGCAGTACATGTTCCTTTATCAGTGGATGCTCAGGCTGAAGCAAGAATGTTAATGATGGCTTGCAATAATATTTTGTTGCCAGCAAGTGGTAAACCAACAGTAATACCTACTCAAGACATGGTTCTTGGAATTTATTATTTGACTATTGATAAAAAAGACTCATCAGATCCAAAAATATGTAAAGGGGCTGGAATGACTTTTTATAGTTTTGGAGATGCAACATCGGCTTATGAAGCTGGTGTTTTGCATTTACATGCAAAGATTAACGTAAGAGGTGAAGATGGTCAGAAGTTTAGCACTACTGTTGGAAGAATAATTTTTAATCAAACTATTAAAAATGTGCTTGAAACAAATTAAGGAAAAAAAATGGTTAAAAGACTTAAAACAAAAGACAAAATGGTGGTAATCAATGAAACAGTTGATAAGAAAAGGCTTTCCAAGCTTATGCTTGAAATATATGAAAAATATGGTTCCAGTGTTACCAGTGAAGTTGCAGACTCTTTGAAAACTCTTGGTTTTTATTTTGCAACTAAAGCAGGCGTAACTATCAGTATTGAGGACTTAACTGTACCGGATGAGAAGAAAAGCTTAGTAAGCGCTGCTGAAAAACAAATTGAAGAAGCTCAGCAAAGATTTGAAAGAGGAGACATAACAGAAGTAGAAAGATATAACAAAGTTATTGATACCTGGTCAGAAACTACGGAGCTTTTAACTGAGAAGGTCGTTGATAGTTTTGATCGCTTAAACCCAGTTTATATGATGGCTTTTTCTGGTGCACGAGGAAACATTAGTCAGGTCAGACAGCTTGTTGGTATGAGAGGGCTGATGGCAGACTCACAAGGACAAATTATAGACTTACCAATTAAAACAAATTTCAAAGAAGGACTAAATGTTACTGAGTATATTATTTCAAGTTATGGTGCAAGAAAAGGTCTGGTTGATACTGCATTAAAGACAGCGGATTCAGGCTATTTAACAAGACGACTAGTAGATGTTGCACAGGACGTAACTATTCGTGAGTATGATTGTGGTTCTACTCGTGGAGTCATTGTTCATTCCTTGTATGAAGGGGATAAGTTAACTATAGGGGTTGCTGATAGAGCAATTGGCAGAGTCTCCGTTGAAGATCTAACCAAAGCTAACTCAAAGGAAATTATTATTAAGCGAAATGAACTTATTGATAGACATAAAGCACAAATAATTGAGGGCTCAGGAATAACTTCTATTAAAGTTAGATCTCCACTTGTTTGCAACTTGCCTTATGGAGTATGCCAAATGTGCTATGGATGGAGTCTAACCACAAATACTCTTGTAGACATAGGTGAAGCGGTTGGAATAATAGCAGCCCAGTCTATTGGTGAGCCTGGCACACAGCTAACAATGAGAACATTTCATACTGGTGGCGTTGTAGCTGGTGCAGCAAAAAGAAAACAAATTAAATCACTTGCTCAGGACATTTTAAAATTTGATATTCCAACTAAAGAACTTAGAACTAGATACGGGGATATGGTTTTGCAGACTACAAAAGATGGCAAGATTAAAATTGGAAAAGAAGAGTTTTCTTTACCAACAGGTTCTCAAATCAGGTATCCAAGTGGAACTAAAGTAGATAAAGATACGTTTATTGCAGAATATACTGAAATCCAACAAAAAGGACTTATTGAAAGAGCAACAAAAGATATTATTTCAGATCACCCTGGGCAAATTTTATTTGAAGGATTTTCTGTTGATGAAAAAAGAGACCGTCAGGGAAATATTTCAAAAACTGCGAACAAAGCTGGAATTATTTGGGTAATGGAAGGAGATGTTTATAATCTTCCTCCAGGAAGTAGGTTGACTGTTGAAGATAGTAAGCAAGTTAAAAAATCTGATATTTTAGCTGAAACATTAATTATTGCTGAGCGTGGTGGAGAGGTTCGCTTTAACAATGATCTGTTAATTGAAGAGATAAAAATCGGTAAAGAAAAAATAAGAAGGCTAATTCAAGGAAGAGAAGTAAGCATTGTTATAGCTAGAGTTGGTGCAGAAAATGGCAAACTTGAAAGTACAAAGCAAGGCAATTCCTGGAGAGTAAAAGCTACTAAGACTAATCCTGAGGAGATGTACACGATTAAAGTTGTTCCAGGTGAAGCTATTGAAAACAAGAGTGTAATCGCAGAGCTTGTTGATGATGGAGTTTTAGCTGTAACAAACTCAGGTGAAATAAGATATGATGGCTTAGAAGTTGACGAATCAAGAATTATTACGCAGCCTGGGAAAATCCTTTTTATTCCTGAAGAAATTCATTATTTAAGTAAAGATGTAAGCCTCAAGATGGTTGAAAATGAGGATAAGGTAAAAGCAGGACAGGAAATAGTTAAAGATGTTTTTACCCACTTAGATGGAATTGTTGAAATAAAAATAGACAATGACATTATCCATGAAGTTGTTGTAAAACCTGGTGAAGTTTATGAACTTGAGGAACCAGGTCAATTAAAGTTTGAAGATGGTGAAATTGTAAAAGAAGATACAGAAGTTTATCCAGGAATTAAAACTGATTCAATTAAAGTTGTTAATTTAATTGAAAATGAAGAGAAGGGTACGGTAAAGCTTCTCCTGAGACCTGTTCAGGTCTTTACGATCGAGCCTAAGAAAGTATTTTTTCAAGGTTATTCGACAGACTCAAATATTGCACTTTTGGCAGTAACACAAGTGCTTTATCGCGATGGTGAAAGAGTAAGAAACGTTAATGGTGGTCCGCTCTCTAAAACAAGCCTTGTTATTACAATGACAGGTGACCTTATAACCTTAAAAGGAAAAGTTGAAATAAATAAAAACTATGAAGGAAAGCAAGAATTACAAGTTATAGTCCAGGAAAATATTGTTTTAAGAAGAGAACAGGATACAAACGTTACTCAGCTTCTTGTACATGATCATGATCATATTGCACCAGGTGTAGCTTTAGCAAAGACACAGGTGTTAGCCAGAGGAAATGGAGAAGTAAGTTTAAGTACCCAGCAAGAAAAAAGATTACTTTTAATTACGAGCAATGACTTAATCAAACAGGAAACAACAGCAAAGCCAGCAATCAAAATTGGAGAGTTTATTAAATTTGGAGATAAATTAGGCGGTCAAACAGAAGCAGCTTGCTCTGGCCAGATTGTATCTGTAGATCAAAAAGCAGTTGTTATCAGGAAAGGCAGACCATACCTTGTTAATGCAGGAGCCCAGCTTCAATGCGATCAGGGACATTTGGTGCAAAGAGGTGATCAGCTAGCAGCTCTTATATATGAACGAATTAAAACTGCAGATATTGTACAGGGTCTGCCACGTGTAGAAGAATTGCTTGAAGGACGTAAACCACGTGAAGCAGCTATATTGTCTGAGTATAATGCCAAGATTAAAATTATTCAGGAAGATGATGTAAAGAGATTAATTTTAATTTCAGGTGATGCAGAGCATGAAGTTATTATTCCACCCGGCTTAAACGTTATTGTCGAAAATGGTGAAGAAGTAAAGATTGGACAGCCGTTAACAGATGGTCCAGCAAATCCTCATGACATCTTAGGTCTAATGGGTGTTGAAGCTGTTCAACAATATCTTTTAGATGAAGTTCAAAAAGTTTATCGCAGTCAAGGTGTAGAAATTTCAGATAAACACGTTGAAATCATAATTAAACAAATGACAAGAAAAGTAAGAATAGAAGACGCTGGGGACACAATACTTCTTCCAGGTGAACTTGTAGAACTTAAAGATATTACGGAAGAACATGAGAAGGCAAAACAATTTATATCAAAGGATGCAAGACCACCAGCCTATAAGCCAATATTACTGGGCATTACAAAAGCAAGCTTAAATACTGAAAGCTTTATTTCTGCCGCAAGTTTCCAAGAAACCACAAGAATCCTTTCAGAGGCTGCAATTCAAGGTAAAAAAGACTGGCTTAGAGGTCTAAAAGAAAATGTTATTATCGGACGTTTAATACCTGCTGGAACAGGATATTTATACTCGACAATAGCAGAAGGTAATATACCTGACTTTGGGCAAGCAACCTCAGAAGGTTTTTCTGCTACGAATCCACAGCCGAGTTTGAATTAGGACTATTTAGTTTATTACTAGCTGAAATATTATTAACATTGTTTTCTTCCTGAGCTTTGTCTAAGCTTAGTTTGCTTTTTACTGTTCCTGCTGCTCTAATTCTTCTTCCACTCCAGAAAGTGTTAAATGCCCAGTCTTTAAAGATTCTCATTATTTCTACAGAATGCTGAATAAAAGGATGTAATTCTTTGATTTTATTTTCACAAAGAATAAGTGGAAAATCTAAAATATCGCCAACTAAGGATCCCAGATAAAGATATGAAAACTTAAAATTTGAAAGTTTAAATGTGTCGTTATCATTTGGATTTTTTAATTTTTCAAGTCTCTTTTCTGCAATATGCTCTGGTATGAAAAATCTAAAGACATAGTTTATTCCTAATAAAGATCTATCTGCTGCGCTAAGTGTACGGATAAAAGTTCTTAATGGACCAGATAAATTTAACCTTCTAAGTATGGGTCTAACAGTGTCACCAACTAGGTTTGATGGTAAGCATATAAATGGCACAATTATTGAAGTCACCTGATCCATGTATTTGCAAAAAGTCAGTAAGTTTTTTTCTTTATGCTCCGGAGTCGCATTTATATATTTTTCCCACCATATGTGGGCTTTACTACTGTGTTTTTTAAATTGTTGCCTGACAAGCTTCCATTCCGGTGGGTGCTCTTTCCCTGCCCCATTGTTTTTTGAACCAAACCATTTATTAAGTAGATCTTGTACTATGCCGGGATAAAATCCTGAGTGCAGAGAGTGTTTTCTAAACCATGAACTGTCAATTGCACCTAGTACTCCTGAATCAATATCGAATGCTAAGTCGGGATTTATTAGGCTTAAAACTGGGAGTAGAAATTTAACTTTTGTTTGAAGAAAAATATTCCATTTCGTGAGCCATTCGGTTTTAGTGTCACCAAATTCTTCCTTTGCTTTTTTTATAGCACCGTAATTATCATCATCGCGTGCATAAATCTTATTTCTAAACATACTTGCAAAGGCATTAGCAAGTGTATCTAATGCAGAAAACCCTCTTGACCACCAGTTATCTAAGCTGTAAGTCATGTATGAAATTAATTTCAGAGGTAGTTCAGCAATATGGAAATAAACACTTTTATGAGCTAACTTACTGGTTTCATCTGCCCATATTTCTTTTTCAGCTTCACTTTGATACTTGTTTCCAAATCCGGTAAATCCAATTGATTCATAGTCATCATTTGATGCTACTTCACTGAACGCATCTGGATTAATAGGTGTGTAAAAGTCCTGGTGGTACTTCTTATGAAACCTATCTAAACAGCTATTAATTGAATTTGACATTTTAAATTTTTCTAAAAAAATAATTAAAGAAATAGCAAACAAAACACTGACAGGCATTTAATAAAATTAAAAGCTGTTAATGTTTTTATTACCAAACTAATTCTATGAAGATTAAAATCAGCTTGTCTATAAGTTCTTAACCTGAAAGCAAATATTTAGATTTCTTTAATAATTCTAAGCTAAGTTTTTTATGTTATTAATGTCTTTGTCTCCGCGTCCGGATAAGTTAACCACAATTACCTCATTCTTTTTTGTTTTTGGCATTAAATATTTTAGGTAAGCAATTGCATGTGCTGATTCTAAGGCTGGAATGATGCCTTCAAGCCTCGATAAAAGGTGAAAGGCAGAGATAGCTTCTTTGTCAGAAACAGTTTTATATTCAACAATTTTTTTGTCTTTTAGGTAAGCATGTTGTGGGCCAACTCCTGGATAGTCTAATCCTGCTGATATGCTGTGAGCTTCTTGAACTAAGCCATTTTTGTCTTGTAATAAGTAGCTAAATGAACCATGTAGGATCCCAGGCTTGCCTTTTGTAAGTGTAGCTGCGTGATGTCCATTTTTAACAGAAGTGCCACCAGCCTCTATACCAATCAGGTGTGGCCTTGCATGCAAAGCCCTTACTTTGCTATTAATAAAAGGATAAAAAATCCCAATAGAGTTTGAGCCACCTCCAACACAAGCGATTATATAATCCGGATCTTTTTTAAGCTGTTTTTTTAATTCAATTCCAATTACAGATTGGAAATAACTTACGATGGCAGGATATGGATGTGGACCGACAGTAGAACCAATAATATAATGTGTGTTTTTAATATTTGTAATCCAATCTCTGATAGCTTCACTAGTGGCATCTTTTAGTGTCTTGGAGCCGCTTTCAACAGGAATGACTTTTGCTCCTAGTAATTCCATTCTAAAAACATTAGGCTCTTGTCTTTTCATATCAGTTTTTCCCATGTAAATCTGGCACTCAAGACCAAGTAATGCACAAACAGTTGCTGTGGCTACACCATGTTGACCTGCACCTGTTTCAGCAATGATTCTTTTTTTACCAAGTCTCTTAGCAAGAAGGGCTTGCCCAATACAATTATTTATCTTATGCGCACCAGTGTGGCATAAATCCTCTCTCTTTAAAAATATTCTCCCTTTTTCGTAATGTTCTGTAAGTCTTTTTGCAAAATAAAGTGAGGTAGGCCTGCCAGCATAAGTTTTTAAAAGTAAATCCAACTCATCTTTAAAACCCTTATCATTAGTGTATTTGTTGAATGCTCTTTCTAATTCTTCAAGAGCAGGCATAATTGTTTCTGGAACAAATGTGCCGCCATATTTGCCGAAATAACCTTTCATAACAATGATAATGTTAACATAAAATAATGCCCAAACGAATCCTCGTAGCTCCTAATGCTTTCAAACATTCGCTTAGTGCAATAGAAGTTGCAAATATAGTTAAAGCTACCTTGTCTTCAATGAATTCAAGTTTAGAAATAGAAGTTGCTCCAATAGCTGACGGTGGAGATGGAACTATTGATGTATTAAATTATTATTTTAAAAAATCAAAGTTTGTAGAGTGTAATGTTTGTGATCCGTTAATGAGGAAAATTAAGTCTAAATGGTTGTTCTTGGATAAAGAGGCAGCAGTCATAGAACTTGCTCAAGCTTCTGGGCTTGCACTACTTGCTGAGAATGAACTAAATCCTATGTGGGCAAATACATATGGTACAGGTGAATTAATCCTTTCAGCATTAGATAAAAGTTGTAAGAAAATAGTTGTTACTCTTGGTGGTAGTGCAACTGTTGATGCGGGAATGGGCATTGTAGAAGCTTTTGGCGGGAAAATCTTAGATAAGAAAAAAAATATTATAAAATCAGGAGGTGGATTTTTAAGTTCAATAGATAAGATTGATTTAAGCTCTATCGATAAACGGTTAAAAAATTGTAAATTGGATTTGCTATGTGATGTGAAAATACCGCTTACTGGTGAAAAAGGAACTGTGCAAAAATTTTCTGCTCAAAAAGGTGCTACAGAAGGAGAAAGAATTGTACTTGAAAATGGAATGAAACACTTGGCAAAAATCATAAAAGAATACATCCATAATGACTTTGAGTTTGAACCAATGGTTGGAGCAGCTGGTGGAGTTGCATTTTCTTTAAAAGCACTTTTAGGTGCTGAATTGTTTTCTGGTTTTACTTATCTGTCTAATTTAGTTAAATTTGAAGAAAAAATAAAAAATTCAGACATAGTAATAACTGGTGAAGGTTGCTTAGACAAGCAAACCTTAATGGGAAAAGCAGTTTATGAATTAGCAAAGCTAGCAAAAAAATATGAAAAGAAGGTTATTGTACTGTGTGGAGATTATGATAAGGACATTGAATGGACTACATATAACATGGATTTTGTTATCCCTATAAAATCTGATGAGCTGTCTCTTTCTGAGTCAATAAAAAATACCCGGCAATTAATTGAAAAAGCTGTAAAAAATGACTTTAAATTGTTTATAAATTATTAAAATCACTTATTTGGTAAATATTTAACTTGAAATAAAAAAACACTTACTTTAGAATAAATAACAACAATTTAAAGGGATAAAATATAAAATGAACGTTAAAGCTAGATTAGAAAGAGCAGCTGAAAATAAACAATGGGTAAAGGTTTATTTTCATGATGCCAGTGGCCTAGTAGGTAAGGTAGTTAGAGTTGGACAGGATTATGTAGAACTTGAAAGTTATGGTTATGACGATTCGCCGTACAGTAGAAATTTCGCAAAGAATCTAATACCGCTCAATTTTATAAAAATGTTTACTGTGGAATCATCGAACTTTGCTGAAGCAGAAAGAAAACGGCTGGAATATTTAAGTCAATTAGATCAAACAACACCAGAAGTTGTTGCTGAAGCAGAAAATAAAATAAATAAATAATTTAATTAATTTCACGGGTTTTTATTTAAAACTTAACTCACCTGCATAGTGACATGCAACTAACTGTTCGTCATGATGAATAAGTAGTGGAATATCATTTGTGCATTTTTCTTTAACAATAGGACACCTGGTTCTAAAAACACAGCCGCTTGGAGGATTTGATGGATCTGGAATATCTCCACTTAAAATTGTTTTCTTTTTTCCGTTTTTTGAATCTGTTTTTTGCCATCCTTCAAAATCTATAGTAGGTGCAGAGCTAAGTAACCCTATGGTATAAGGATGCTTTGGACTTTTTATAATGTTTTCTTTTGAACTAATTTCCACGATATGACCTAAATACATTACAGCAATCTGGGTTGCAATGTAACTTATTGCCTGGAGATTATGTGAGATAAATAAATAAGTAAGATTTAATTTTTTTTGTAGGTCTAAAAGTAGATTTAATATTTGAGCTTGAATTGAAACATCTAAGGCGCTGATAGGTTCATCTAGAACTAAAAATTCAGGATTTAACGATAATGCTCGAGCAATTGCTACTCTTTGTCTTTGCCCGCCTGAAAGTTCATGGGGGTATTTATTTCCAAGCAATGATTCAAGTCCTACAAGGCTTAGGAGTTCATTTACTCTGTCCTTAATTTGATTTTTATCTTTTAGTACTTTATGGACAAGGATAGGTTCACAGACAATGTCATAAATTTTCATTCTTGGATTTAAGCTTGAGTAAGGGTTTTGAAAAATTATTTGGAGCTTTTGTCTTAATGCCCTTACTCTATGGCTTGACATAGAAAAAACATTTTCTCCTTTATATAAAACCTCACCACAAGTGGGTTCTATGAGCCTTAGCATGAGCTTTCCTAAAGTAGACTTACCACAGCCTGATTCACCTACTATTCCTATTATTTTGCCTTTTTGAATTTCTAAGCTTACGTTATTTAATGCTTTAACATATCCTGTTGTTCTAGACCAGAAACCTCTTTGAATTGGGAAATGTTTAGTTAAGCCTTTGACTTGAATTAGAAGTTCTTTATCCATTGGAAGCTTTCAAGGTTTGGAAAATCCTGCCCCTACATTATTTTGAATTTCTATAGAGTCTTTTTTGTCAATTTCAGAGAGATATACTTTTACGATTTGATTAGGACTCGTCGGAATATTTTTCCCTACAAAGTCAGCACTTATGGGCAGTTTTCTGTGTCCTCTGTCTGCTAACACAAGCAGCTTTACTGAAGCTGGTCTTCCAAAATCTTTAATAGCATCTAAAGCTGCTCTAGCAGTTCTGCCTTCATATAAAACATCATCAATTAATAATACATTTTTATCATCTATATTTGGGACCTTGCTGGACTTGCTTGGCTTTAGCGATTTTCTATGGTCTAAATCATCTCTGTATAGTGTTACATCAAGGTATCCATAGGACACTGATATTTTTTCAATCTCACAGATAATATCCTGTAATCTTTTTGCTAAAAATTCTCCCCTTGTGACAATTCCAATAATTACCAAGTTGCTTAAGTCAACATAATTTTCTATAACCTCATGTGCTAATCTTCTTAAGGTTTTAGTTACTTCATTGCTGTCTAGTATTACATTCATTTTTTTTATATAGCTCCAGACAAGCTGGAGCTTCTTTCTGCTACTTTCTACCCTTGGATCGCATTTACCGAATAAATCGGGTAAATGCTTTTCTTGTTAATCGTCATTTATATTCCTTGGTGATCTAAAATGATATAAACATTATTATGATAGCAAGTAATTTAGCAGAACTATTTAAAAATCAAGCTAGTAAAAACAGTAATAGAATTGCTGTTGAATACAGGTTAAGACGCAATGAGTCTTTTAAAACTATTTCTTGGGAATATTTTAATACTGTTGTAAAAGAAGTTGCTTATGGCTTGATTGAACTTGGTTTGCATAAAGGACAAAAAATTGCAATTTTATCAGATACCAGGTATGAGTGGGCTGTTTGTGATTTGGCAGCTTTAAGTTGTGGAGGAGTGGTCGTTCCTATATATCCTACACTTCCAAATGAAGCTGTAGCTTATATTCTGAATAATTCAGAGTGTCAGATAGTAATTGTAGAAGATAAAGGGCAACTTCAAAAAATTAGATCTCAATGGAGTGCTTTCCCTCAAATTAAATATGCTGTGGTGATTGAAGATCTTGGAGATATACCAGAACATGATGACAAAATTATAAGCCTGCGCAAACTAAGAGATAAAGGCATGCTTAATTTTTCAAAAGATCCTTACTTGATAGATAAGCATATTGATGATGTTTGTATTGATGATGTTGCTACTATTATTTATACTTCAGGTACAACAGGTCAGCCAAAAGGGGTAATGCTTACTCATAAAAATATCTTAAGTGTTATAAGTGTTTTGTCTAAAATGTTGCCGATAAAATCTACAGATAAATTTCTTTCTTTTTTGCCTTTGTCACATGTTTTTGAAAGGGTTGGAGGTCTTTATTATGCAATATCCACTCAAACCACAATTTCTTACTGCAAAAGCATTGATCAAATAGGGCCTTCTCTTAAAGATTCTGGAGCAACAATAATGCTGGTTGTACCAAGGATATTGGAAAAAATTCACAGTAAGATTAATTCTCAATTAAAAACTTCATCTGGGCTTAAGAAAGCAGTGTTCAATTGGGCTTATGCTGTCGGCGAAAGAATTGTAAGCAAGAAAAACAATGGGAAGCTTATTTCGCCTTTTGATCTTGTTTTAGCTTATATTGCAGACAAGCTTGTATTTTCTTCCATTAGAAAAAAGCTTGCACCAAGGCTAACCTGTTTTGTTTCGGGAGGAGCACCTTTGTTAAAAGAAATAGGAGAGTTCTTTTATATAATTGGCATACCTGTTCTAGAGGGGTATGGGTTAACTGAAACATCTGCACCAGCTACTGCTAACACTTTAAAAGAGCTTAAGATTGGTACTGTTGGAAAACCATTGCCAAATGTTCAGGTCAAAATTGCTGATGATGGAGAAATATTAATCAAAGGACCCAATGTTTTTCTTGGATATTATAAAAATCAGGAAGCTACAAATGAAGCTCTCTCTGATGGCTGGTTTAGTACCGGAGATATTGGAGAATTTGATAAAGATGGCTTTCTGAAAATTACTGACAGAAAGAAAGATATAATTGTAAATTCAGCAGGAAAAAAAATACCACCACAAAATTTAGAAAATGCATTGAAGACTTCTCCCTACATAAGCAATGTGGTGGTTATAGGTGATAAGAGAAAGTATCTGTGTGCTTTAGTAACACTTGATCATGTTTCAATAAGTTCTTATGCAAAAGAGCATAAATTATCTAATGCTGATGATTTCCCTCGCTTAATTAAAGAACCCCAAATTGTAAATCTTATTGAAGAAGAAATTAAGTTAAAAACAGCAAATTGTGCTGACTATGAACAGATAAGGAAATTTACTATATTGCCGGATGATTTTACGATTAAATCAGGGGAAATTACGCCGACATTAAAAGTTAAAAGAAAATATGTTCAAGAAAAGTACAAACGTTTAATTGATCTGATGTATCCACCAGAATAAAAAGCAAGATAAAAATATGCAAGGAAGTAAAGAAAATCATAAATATAAACTAAAGTTTTTTATGAGGACAACCTTTTGCTTTTTATCTGCCTTTTTAATTTTTCTATACTTTTCTGCTCCTTGTTTTTCTGCTTCTTTGACTGATAATTATCCTCAAATTGCAAAGATTGAGAAAATATTATTTGGCAAGGCTTTTCCTGATTTGAAATTATCTGACAGGCTTACACAGATAGAAAAAGACCTTTTTACTAAGAGTTATCCTGTGGATTCACTGGATAAAAGAACCGAGCGGGTAAAAGGGGCAGTGCTTGGCAATTCTGAAAAAAGTGATAATAATTATGAAGGTGATATAGATGACTCAAATGATATAAGCGATGATAAGCCAAATCAAAAATTAACAAACTTTGCAAATGCTGTCTCTGATAATACTCAGGCTAAAGAGGTTGATCCTTCACAGTTTTTAGAATTGCTTGTTCAGAATATAAATGAAGAAAGAAGTTTTAAAGGACTTCTGCCTGTTCAGAAAGACTTAATTGCCAAAAAGGTTTCAGATGAACATTCTCATGATGTGCTTCAAAAAGGATACCTCTCATATTTTAATTTAAAACAACAAACCCCTGACGAAAGATATACTCTGGCAGGTGGTACTGGTGCAACAGTTGAAATAATTAAAGGTTTTCAGGTAGATGATAAGAAAATCAAACTCACAGATCTTTTAGCCAGGCAGCTTATACAGGCAATTGTTGTTAATCCAGATGACTTGCAAGTAATTTATAATCCTTACATTACACATGTGGGATGTGGATTTGTACTAAGCAGTGATAAAAAGAAGTTTGTTGCAGTCATTGAATTTGTTACTAAGGGCGGGGAGTTTGAGCCACTAAAACCTGTATTGAATTTTGGTGAAAAAGTTAGCATATCAGGAAGAGTTGATCGTCCATATAAATTTAAGGCAGTTTCTATTGCTTACTTTAATGAGCCTGGAAGTAAAGAGATTGAATATGCTGCTGGTAATTTTGATAATGAAAGTTTAAAACCATATTTCCCGCCTCAGGATTATATTGCATATGCAGATAATGCTAAAAGTAACTTTGCCAAAATAATTAAAGGGCTTGGTGTTATTGGTGCAATAGGTGCAGCTCCATTTACAGGTGGTGCAACTGCTTTGCTTGCTCCTCCTCTTCTCTCTTCAATTCAAAATGGTCCACCAAAAGAAATACCTTTAAAAGGAGGCATTAAAGTCAATTCAAAAGGTGAGGTCTCTGGGAAAATTGATTTAAATTATGAGGGTAAAAGCGGGCTTTATTTTATTAATATCCTTGCTGAACTGCCCGGGGTAAATTTCCCTATTGTGATAAGCAGAAGGACAGTAAGGGTAAATAGTCCGCTCCAACCAATTGCTGATAGTACAATGTTGTGAGGAGAGAGATTTGACATACGACGATTATATAAACTCTACACCAGCTGAATACTACATGCAAGAATGTTTTGAACTTGCTAAAGGTGCTCTTGGCAGAACTTCACCTAACCCTGTTGTAGGTGCTATTGTTTTGGATAAAAATGGAATCCCTGCTGGAAGAGGCTATCATAAAAAAGCTGGTTTTGAGCATGCTGAGGTCATTGCTATAAAAGAAGCTGGTGAGTTAGCGCGTGGTGGTACATTAATCGTTAACTTAGAACCATGTACTCATACAGGTAAAACACCACCTTGTACAGATTTGATAATTAAAAGCCAGATTAAAGAAGTAATTTTTTGTAACCATGATCCTAATCCTTTGGTAAACAAAAAAGGAGAAAAAATACTTTTGGATAACAACATAAAAGTTATTTCTAAAGTTCTGGAGTTTGAAGGATTTGAAGCTAACAAGTTTTTTTTTAAATGGATAAAAACAAAATTACCATGGATTGCTCTAAAGCAAGCTCAGACACTTGATGGGAAGATAGCTCTAAGAAATAAAAACAGTAAATGGATTTCAGGTGAACTGGCTAGAAAAGAAGTTCATAAATTACGCAATGAATATGATGCTGTTTTAGTTGGTGCAAATACTGTTGAAACTGATAATCCAAAGCTTACTGTTAGAGATGTGGAAGATATAAAAAATGCTAGAAATCCTTTAAGAATTATTCTTGATCCGGACCTCATTACAAAACCTGATGCCAATGTTTATAGTAAATCTGTACCTGTCATATTAGTTACTAAGTCCAGCCATTCTGAAGATAAAATATCGAACTACTTAAAATACAATGAAAGCATAACTGTTATCAAACTTCCTGAAAATGAAAATAAAAAAATTGATTTAAAACAACTTTTCTCTGAATTAGGTAAGAAAGAAATTTTAAGTGTTTTAATTGAAGCTGGTCCAGTACTTGGTGGTGACTTAATCTTAAATAAATTAATTGATGAGTATATTTTGTTTGTTTCGCCAAAAGTATTTGGCGATAATGATGCAATATCAAGCTTGAAGATTCGGCCACTTGAAAGTATTGATAAGTCTTATAACTTTAAGATATTTAAACATAAAACAATCGGTAATGACCTTATGCTTTCCCTTAGACCGTTTATTTAAAACTAAGTAAATATCTTGTTAATTATGTTTAACTCTTTTGAGGCTATGGCAGTATGTTAGGAACAATGTTTATTTTCAATTGTCTTGTGGTAAACATTACATATTCCTATCTAATTGAAAAAATAATTTAAGTCATAGGTTATTATACTGAATAAGGCGCTGTTTCTGGTTAATTTGGCAAACAATGGAGAAGAGCTAATGTCCGTAAAAAACAATTTAGTTTTAGCGATAGTAATTATTTTTTGTGGTCAGTTTTTTGTTGTAGATAAAGTTTTTGCACAGGCAGCAAAACAAAGAGATGCTTCTGTCGTTTCAGTAAGTGAGCTTAAAGATCTTCAAGGCGATGAATGGGCATATGGTGCAGTCCAACAGCTTGTAGAAAAGTATGATGTTTTGGAGGGATATCCTGATGGTACTTATAAAGGGAAGAAACCTTCTACTAGGTTTGAGTTAGCAGCTGCAGTATATGACTTGGCTACATATTTTAGCGATGAAATTGCATTAGACAGAGATGATTTGGCTAAATTAGCAAAATTATTGGATGAATTTTCTGGTGAAATAAAAACCCTTCAAGGTAAAGTAGATGCTTTAGAAACAAAAGTAAGTGGCTTAGATACTAAAGTAACTGGTTTAGAGACAAAAACTACTACTTTAGAAGGGCAATTAGTAGAGCATAAAACATTGCTTGATGAGCATGAAAAAAGGCTTGCATATGCAGAACGAAGAAAAGGCTTTATTCTGGAAAGACTTATTAAAGGTTTAGTAGTAGATGCTAGAGACTTATCCAGGGGTGTATTTGCTGCAGTTACTGCACCATTTAATAAAAAAATTAGCGATGCAATTTCAAAATAACAAAGATTTAGGGTGAGTACTGCAAGGCATCCCTATACTTAAGCATTAGCGCGTGGCATAAATTTACTATGCTTAAACACACAATAATTCAAATTACAGATACGCACTTGTTTGGTGATAAAAACAGAAAAATAAATGGTGCAAATTCATATTCAAATCTAAAAAAGGTTTTAAGTCATGTAGCTTTAAGTGAGAAGCCAGATTTAATTGTAGTTACTGGCGATCTTTCTCAGGATTGTACATTTGAGTCTTACCAACACATGGCAAATGTTTTAAACTGTACAGGCATTAAATATTATTTGCTTCCAGGAAATCATGATGATGTAGATGTGATAAATAAAGTGTTTGATTTTAACTGGGTAAAGGATAAAGTTGACTATAGTTGTGATTTTAATAATTGGTTTATCAGTGTTGTTGATACTTCGGTTTATCCTGAAGTTGGTGGACAGCTGTCTGATGAACAAATTAAAAAGCTCGAAAATAATTTAGTTAAAAATAAAAACAAATCCACTCTGGTCTTTATGCATCATCATCCCATTTTTGTAAATAGCGATTGGCTGGATGAAATGATTTTAAAAGATGCAGATAAATTCAATAAAGTAATTCAAGCAAATTCACAGGTTAAGGCTGTTTTGTTCGGGCATATACACCAGGTTTTTGAAAAAACTATAAATAGCACGTTTTATGGAAGTACACCGGCCTGTTGTTATCAGGTTCAGCCAAATACAAAAACATTTACAATTGAAAAATTAACTCCCGGATATAGAGTCATTGAACTTAATAATGATGGCTTTTGCTCTAAAGTTGTTTGGGTAGAGTAAGAAAATTTTGTGTATTGTTTTTTAGTGTTTGAGAAAAGCAGAAAACATCTTTTCTAAAAGGTTACTATTATTTTGCTTATTTTCTTTGTGCTCATGCCCGGCTGACATAACTTCTCCGCAGTGATGGCAACTGCCACAGATAAACTTTGATTCAATTAATGTTTGACACCTTGGACACTTCTGCTCTATAAAGCTTTCATCCAGCTTGTTTCCACAGGTAGGGCAGCTAATTATTTGACACTCGCTCATGATTTATGCACCTAACATTCTAGCAAGGATCGCTCCTATACCAATAGCCAGAAGCATTGAAGTGACCCAGATTCCCGTAGCTATCTTCCAGTTTTGTTCTTTTGCCATAACAGCAACAGTTGCAATGCATGGCACAAATAATGTTAAAACCACGCTGGCAACTGTGACCTGGGCTGGTGACATTGATAGCTCTGTAAGTCCAAAAGCACCAAAATCCCTTCTTACCATTCCAAGTATGAATGATATTGAAACTTCTTTAGGCAGATGCAAAAATGTTTTAGATATTGGCTCAAACAGTAAAATAATTTTTGATAAAATGCCCATTACCTGTAAAAAAGCAACTATGCATGCTGCAAGAAAAAATGCACCAACAGCTTCAGACATGAAAAATCCAACTTTTGTTTTAGCTTTATAAAACACATTCTCTATTCGTGGCAATCTTAGTGGCGGCAGATCTATTAAAAGAGGTGTTGCTTTTCCTGGTAAAAATTTATTCATTATAAATCCTGTTAAAACTAAAACCAAGCCAAGTACTGATAGCCAGATTAACCAAGAAGTTATGCCGCCAGATTTAGCAAGAAGGCTTTGAATTACACCAAGCTGTGCAGAGCATGGGATTGCAAAACCTAAAATGGTCATTGCAATTATTTTTTCACGCTTTGTAGATAAGAGCCTTGTGGTAACTGATGCCATCGTTACACAGCCAAGCCCTAATATAAGAGGAATAATTGCACGCCCGTTCATGCCGATTCTTGATAGAAGCCCATCGACTAGAACTGCAAGTCTAGGTAGATAGCCGCTGTCTTCTAATAGGGCAAGTGCTGTATAGAAAGCAATTACTAATGGTAAGAGAAGGCCAAGCAGGTAAGTTACGGTAAGGGTTAGAACACCATATTTTCCTGAAAGAATTGTGCCTAGTGCACTGAAAAAATTGTTTTTTAGATTGCCCATCCTTATCTCATTTGCTTTTGCTTCAATATAGTCGCTTGGTCCAAAGAAATATTCCTGTTCTATGGTTTTATTGTTTTTCCTGTATGATTTTAGTTCTTCATATTTTTTTTTGTCAGCCCAAAATCCTTTTGGAAAACTATAAATCAATGTTTTTCTTGGACTATTGTCTTTGATTACAATTTCTATAGGTAAAAATACGCCGGTGGCTTCGCGGACAACAGGTTCATAATAAGCATTCATAATCTTTTTTTCAGTAAAGTTTACGAGATCTCCCCCCACCCAGATTCCAAGAAATTGATATAAAAATAAAAAACCAATTAATATTGCAGCAAGTGATCCCCAGATAGGATCTATTAAAATGTTAGAAATTTTTGTCAAAAACCTTTCTTTTGTATTACTTTTATTTGTAGTCTTTGAAATTAAATCGTTTACTTCTTTTCTTCGAGTACTGTAAATTTCATTTCTTTTATTTCTAGGTTCAGTTTTTAACCGCTCTGCAATAATTAAATCTCCTTCAAGTATTAAAAGTGCTTCAGCTTGATTGGTTACAAGTGGTAGTAGCTCTGTTAATTCTCTCTGTAAAACAGGATCAACGTTTCCTTTCTTGGCTTTATTTATTTCAATTGCCTCTTTTACTTCTTTCATTCCTTCACCTGTTATTGCAACAGTAGGATAAATAGGGACACCTAAGAGCTCACTTAATTTATTTATATTTATTTCTAAGCCAAGTGCTCTTGCTTCGTCCATTTGATTAATTGCTATGATTAAGTCTTTGTTCATATCTATTAGCTGCTTTGTTAAAAATAAATCCCGCTCAAGGCTAATTGCTGAAACCACATTTACTATTATGTCGGCATATAAAATTACGTCTCTTGCAACCCTTTCTTCATCATTGAAACTACTTACGCCGTAAATACCTGGAGTGTCTTTTATTACAGTGTTATTTGCAATTGGTGCGCTTGTAATTTCAACAGTTGTACCCGGATAGTTGCTTACATCTACGTAGATGCTGCTTATGTGATGGAAGAATACTGACTTCCCAACGTTTGGATTCCCTACAAGAGCAATTTGTTTATGATGTGTTTTTAAAGTGTTGTTCATTATGTTTACATGGTTCTTGAATAGACAATTATAACCTGATTATAT
Source organism: Candidatus Melainabacteria bacterium (assembly GCA_016201905.1). GTDB lineage: Bacteria > Cyanobacteriota > Vampirovibrionia > 2-02-FULL-35-15 > 2-02-FULL-35-15 > JACQBQ01. The sequence goes on from JACQBQ010000035.1 coordinate 24,811, forward strand.
GCTTTACAATTTAAATTGATTTAACATGAAAACCTGATAATAAGTGCCAGCTAATACGATTATAATAATCTAGTAAGTTAAATTGGATTAAGAAATATGGTTGATGTGATTACAGCTTGCGATCTAAAGAAAAAGCTTGAAAAAGAAACTTGTCAAATTGTTGATGTCCGCGAGTTTGCAGAGTATCAAGCTGCAAGGATTACAGGCTCAAAGCTTATACCTCTTTCAGAGTTTGAACAAAAGTTAACATTGATCGATCGTAAAAAGCCAGCATATTTTTTATGTGGTGTTGGAAAGCGTGCACTAAAAGCTGCAGAATATCTTGAAGCATGTGGGTATAAAGATCTGTATGTTATTGAAGGTGGTATAAAAGCTTGGATTGAAGCAGGTCATCCTATAGATTGTGGTTAGGCTACTAATTGTTTTGGTAGAATAGCTTCTTAGGAAAAAATTATGAAACTAGTTACTTTTACTAAAGGAGAACCTGAAAAGCAATATCTTGGAGTTTTAATTGATAACCAGGTCTTAGATTTAACTTTAGCTTCGAAAAATAAACTTCCAAATGATATGCTGGCATTTATTCAAGGTGGTGATAAGTTTTTAAATCTGGCTAAAGAACTCTTTCAAAAGAGAGATCCCTCTGCTTTAAGTCTGCTAAGTGAAATAAAATTGAAAGCTCCTATTTTAAGCCCGCCTTCTTTAAAGGATTTTTTTGCTTTTGAAGAACATGCAAAAGCAGGCGCAAAAAGAAGAAATGAAGAGTTGCCAAAAGAGTGGTATGAAATACCTGCTTATTATAAAGGCAATCACAGAGAGATTTTTGGACCAAGTGATGAAATACCATGGCCTTTTTATACTAAAAAGCTTGACTTTGAATGTGAAATTGCATGTGTGGTAGGGAAAAAAGGTAAAAATATATCTTTGGGCGAGGCAAAAAACTTCATTTTTGGTTATATGATATTCAATGATTTTTCTGCTCGTGATATACAAAAAAAAGAAATGGTTTTGAGAATGGGACCAGCTAAGGGAAAAGATTTTGCAAATGCTTTTGGACCATATTTAGTTACAGCTGACGAAGTAGATCCACAGAAAGATCTTTCAATGAAAATCCGTGTAAATGGTGAACTTTGGTCAGAAGGATATTTTAAAGACCAGTACTGGGGCTTTCCACTTATGATCTCTCATGTGTCACAGGAAGAAACTATTTATCCCGGAGATATCTTAGGATCAGGCACTTTTTATAAGGGCTGTGGGCTGGATTTGGATCGCTGGATATGTCCGGGAGATACAATTGAACTTGAAGTTCCAAAGCTTGGTACGCTTAGAAATAAAATTGGTCGACCTGCAAATTATAGAGAATTAATTTATAAGAATAATTCTAAACTTCAAGAAGCTAGTAAAAAATAAAAGGTAAATTGAAATGGCATACATAGTAAAACGTGGTAATCTTCCCCTGACCCCTCATACTGAGTTTTATGCTATTCCAAATGTTTTGTCATTAGAAGAGATTCATGGTACTTATGGTTTTTCTGGTCCTCATTCAAGAAAGCAACACCTTAAATCTTATCCGACTGAACAGTGTAAACCACCCTGTAAAGGAGACTATGATTTTGTACTGAAATCTGCTTTGGAAGAGATTTTGCAGCCTTATCATATTGTCAGTGCTGATATGCCTTATGAAGGAGATCTGCTACATGCGCGAAAACCACTTTTATATGGTCCAAGTACAATAATTTCTATATCTAAACCAGTAAAAAGCATGCCTCAAAATACATTTTTTAGAAATGGTGAAAAGCATGAAATTTACTATGTTCAAGAAGGTGATGGTGTTTTAAAAACAGAATATGGAAATCTTTCAATTAGAAAAGGACTTTATCTTATTATTCCTAAGGGCACCACGTATCAAATTGAATTAAAATCAAAAAATGCTTTTTTTCTGCTTATGGAATCTTCTTATCCGATTACTTTTCCACCTCACTATATGAATAAAGCTGGTCAGGCTACCCTGATGGCACCTATAGTTGAAACAGAGATTGAAGTGCCAGAATTTCAAAAGCCTATTGATGAAGTAGGTGAGTATTTGATAAATGTAAAACATTCAGGTGGATGTGTTACAAGGCTTACCCTTAATCATCACCCATTTGATTTGGTTGGCTGGGAAGGTGCTGTTTATCCTTTTGGTTTTGACATAAAGAACCATCATGGAATTGCTCGTGAAATTCATACAGCGCCACCAGTACATCAAACATTTCAGTCGGGGAATGTACCTTTTAATGGTTTTTCTCTTTGCTCATTTGTTTCACAAATGGAAGGCTGGCACCCAAAAGATATTGCAGCACCATATGCTCACTCTAATGTAGACTCAGATGAAGTAATGTTTTTTTCAAGTGCTGAATATGGTGCAAGAGAAGGAGTTATTAAAGAAGGAGCTATTACTTTTCATCCTGGGGCAATTCCACATAGCCCACATGGAGATGCTGCACTTAGGTCTATAGCTGATCGTGGGAAAATGAATAAGCGTTTAGCTGTTATGCTGGATACTTATTTTGAAAGCCTTAAAATTACCGAAATAGGCTATAAATATAGGGACAAAGATTATGTTTTAAGCTGGCATAAAGCAAATAAGATGGCAAGTAAATGAAAGGATTTAAAAAATGAATTCAAAATTACCATTCCAAAATTTTCAAGTTGATCATATGACTCTTTTGGTAAAACCTAAGATGTATAACATTGTATATTTAATTTTTCGAATAATTTTCGGAGTTTCAAGAGAAGATATTATTTATGAAAAGCGCAAAGAGTGGGCTAAAGGAAAAGGCGAAGTCTCAATGACCTTTGCAGTGCGCATAGGAAAAGGGCTAACTGGAAATGCCTCTGTGCAGAATACTATCATTGCTTTAGTGCAGCCATCTGAACCAAATACTCAGCCGTCGCATGTCAGGGAAATGCTTGACAGTCATTCAGCAAGTGCTCACTGGCAGCATATTGCTTTAAGGACACCAGATCTTTTATCTTTCCACCAGTTTGCTCTGGAACATGGTGTAAACTTTATTACTCCAATTCTTAAAGATGATGATGAGGATTTAATTCAGGTCTTTAGTGGAGAGTGGTATCTTCCTGGTGATAAACCAAGCGGAATGTTCTTTGAATTTGTTCAAAGAGACCCATCAGAAGCTCTATTAAAAAAACTTGAAGAACACAATAGAGAATCATGGTTCAGGGACAAAACATTTCTTGGGTTATATGGAGAAAAAGAAAAAGAATATCAAAGTGGTATAGTTATTCCATTTCTTGATCACAAGTTGAGTGAAAAACTACTTGCTAAGTATGGAAGTAAGCATGTTTGGGAAATAAGTGAAGATGACCTTAAGGCAGCAAAGAAGATAATGATTGAACATGCAAAGAGTAAACAAATGTCTGCTAAAGCTGTTTAAAAGTTTAAGATAAATATTTTTTTGTATTATGAAGAGGGGTTCCTTTGGGAATCCCAAATTTAGCAAAGCTCCTGTTTGTGTAACTTTTAATTTCTGTGACTTCCTCATCAAACCAGTCTGGTGGAATAAAGTTATCACATTGTTCAAGTGTCTTGAACTCAACTTCTACCGTAAGCAGTCCTTTAAGTTTCTTTTGATAAATATCTAACTGTATGGTTAGATATTTATATGGGATCTCATAGCGAGTTTTACGCAGTCTCCTTCCGTTTGTTAGGTGCCATAACGAATTAAATAAATAAGCTGATATTTCAATTTCTGTTTCATTTCTAATCTTTCCTGTTCCAACTTTGACTGTGTAAAAATACTTATCTCCTGCTTTTCTTAATCTGACTGATGTGCCATCATCAGTTTTTAAATATCCTTGAATAACCTCAGTGCCTTTGCCTAGATCCTTTGGCAAATCCTTAACTAAGAATCTTCTTTCTATTTCTGGCTTTGATGTTTTATAACGATTTTGGAGTTGTATTTTTATTATTTCACTAAATACAGTTTTATTGATTTTCACTAATTATTTAGCTTCTTTCTTGTTTCATCAAGCCCTAGCCAGAAAGTATAAATAGATTTTAAAGCAATTTTTCCTGCCTCTAAGTACTTCTTTTCATCAAAATCTGGCTGACTGTAAGTTTGCTCAAGTTCCTGCCATACATTTGCACCGTGTCCTGCTTCAGTTTCAAAGTGGTACTGAAAAAAACCTACAGGTAAAGATGGAAGATTTTTTGGCAGGCGCTGACGTTTATTGTACTCTTCTAAGCCAACGATTAATTCTTTCCAAAAATTATTTGATTCTTCTTTTTCTCCATGCCCAATGCCATAGGCTGCCCAGGTTTCAATAGCAAAGCTTGCCCCTGCTCCTATTTGTCCATCATGACTGCCATATGTATGATCCAAACCTTCTAAAAATTCATGAGTTGCTTTAGTACCGATTTCCCACCTGCCAATCATTTTTGGATCAATATCAAGCATTGTTGCGATTTTTCTAAGCCAGTTAATATGAGCATTTGTAGTGGTAAATCTTTGTTCTTCAATACTGCCTGTTTTTACGTTCATGCCAACTCCACATTCATTTAGCAGAATTGCACGTGCAGTTTCTTCACCTTCAAGGGTTGTGGCATTAACCATTCGCTTGCACTGAACGACAATAAAATGATTTGAAAAAACTGAAAACTGAAGAATAAGATCTTTTACTTGTTCGGTATTGGCCATACCTTGTTTAAACCATTTTGTATAAGGATTATTAACGATGACTGGATGTTGAAAAAATTCTTTTTCAATTACTCTTTTAAATGTTTCAAAACTTTTAGTTTGAGTTGTCATACCACTTTTACTGTCATTATCCTTTGTAGTAGCTGCATGAACCATAGTACCCCTTGTACTTTCTTTTATTTGGCTCCAGACAAGCTGGAGCTTCCTTCGATCGATCCCCTCCACAGGACCGGTTTTGGTAAATGAATTACACAAAACCTATAGTTTAGATTACGCTAATACACTCCTTAAATTATTTTTTGTACTTGGTTAATATTATACATGATTGGTTGTGTTAGGGTCTGTAAATCAAATATGGGCATTTTCTTTTACGTCATTATAGTGACATGGAAGGATGAAATTACTCCTGAGCAGTTATGATGACTTTAATTGTATTTCGCAAAGTTTTACTTTAAATTTGCGGTGATCTTAGTGGATGGCTCTCCTTTGCATATTTCTGTAATGCTTTTTATGGTTTCATCGCGTGAGTTTTCTAATTCGGATTGGGTTTCAAGTTCGAATTCTTTCTCTGCAGGATTTTTGATTTTAGTTTTGTTTGTTGTAGCTGCTGTGGCTCCAAGAATTGCAAGTAATTCAGGATTCAAAGCAAATGCTCTGGCAGTAGTGATAAGCCCTGGTTGTAATTCTTGATCATAAGGAATTAAACCAGTATTATTTAAATTCTTTCTTGAAAACGTCTTCAATTTTCCGATAATACCTTGAGTATTTGGATTTTCTATATGTGCTTTAGCTACTATTTCAGCATCTAGAAGGTGAGGCTCTTTATTTACATTGATTTTTAAAATTCGGTTTTCATGAATTGTATTTATTTCAACTTTTGTAGTGTCGGCTAACTTTTGCAATGAATCTAAGTTCTTGTTTTTTAATTTAATTAATAGATTAACTTTTTCATCAGCTTTTAAGTTCTCTTTAAAGTTTTTCTTTAAATCTATAAATCCTACTATGAATTTGCGAGGATTTTTAAGGAATTCTACCAGTAAATCAGGGTGTTTAATTGCAAAATTTAATACTTTAGTATCGTCTCTTAGAAGTCTAAGTATTTCAGGATGTCCTTTTATTAAATCTAATAGCTGAGGGTTTGTTAGGATTATATGAAGAAGCCGAGTACTAAAACCACCAATATATTTTAATGTTAAATCTTTTATTGTTTCTCTAGCATAATATCTTAAAGTGGTTTTATAAGGTGAAAAAGCTTTTTCTAAAAGCATTTGTGTGCCTGTATCCAACGCTTGTGAAGTATGTAGGTGTATATTTTCAACTTGTGTAAAAATCATATTTGTCCTTTTGTATACTAAAATGATTACACAAATAAGTACTTAAAACATCAGCTTTTTAATTAAGCCTAAAGGATGATTTTGAACAAGTATGCTGGCAATTGAATCTATAATAATGAATTTAGTTGATTTCAAATAATATGGTTAACTTGTGTTTTTATAAAGAATTAGTTCAAATATGTGACTAATAATGTATTTAATCAGTCAAAATACATGAGATAGAACGAATACTTTACTTTTTTGAACAGTAATAATTTTTTACAGAACCATGTTTAATTTGGTTAAAAAATCAAGCACTCTTTTAATGTCTGTTTCTTGTTTGTATTTCTTCCTTTATGGATGCACAAGAATTGAACATAAGGCATTTAGTAAAGGAGCTTCATTTGCACCGATTGAAGTTGAAGTTGTTAAAATCGAAGAAAGCAATGAAACAAAACAGCTAAAGGTTACTGGAACACTTGAGAGTCCTCAAACCACAGAGTTGACTTCTGAAATAGCAGGTAAAATTATTTACCTTAATATACCGGAAGGGCAAATTGTCAATAGAGGGCATGTATTAGCAAAAGTAAATGATGTAACTAACAAAGCTGAAATAGAAGTTGCAAAAGCTAAGCTAGAAAATGCTCAGACTAACTATGACAGAATGAAATCACTCAAAGAAAGAGGAGCAATATCACAGCAGTCTCTCGATAACACATTTGAGGTCTTGCGAGTTGCAGAGGGTGAACTTAATAGAGTGAATTCAATTTATTCAATGACAGAAATAGTTGCCCCCTTTGCTGGAGCTCTTAGCATAAGAAAAATCAGCCTCGGACGATATATTGATCCTGGTGATCCTATAGTGAGAATAAGTCAGATAGATCCTTTGTATCTTATTTTTAATTTGCCTGAGCAATATATTTCACAGGTAAAAATTGGACAGACTGTAAAGTTTGCAGTTAGTGGTTCGCAGAAAGAATATATAGGTAAAGTTACAGTAATTGATCCATATATTGATCCAAGTACTCGTTCTGTACAAATAAAAGCAACTGTTCAAAATTTAAAAAAAGAATTATTACCGGGAAGGTTTGCAAATGCAAGTCTAGAGATCTCAAATATTCAAAATGCTATCTTGGTTCCTGAAGAGGCTTTAATTCAGGAAGGTGAAAAGAGGCAAGTAGCAGTTGTCTTACAGAATAATGCCGTTATTTTTAAAGAGGTTACGGTAAGCAGGTGGGGTGAAGGCTCAGTTTTAATTTCAGGTGGTCTTATGGTTGGTGATGTGGTTATTACATCTGGACAGCAGAAAATTCGTTCTGGAAATAAAGTTATTCCAAAACCATTTAATACAATCCATAATCAAATATTAGATAAAGAAATTACTAAGTGAGCGGGAAATATAAAAAGCTATGATGATCTCAGAGTTATCTATAAAAAGACCTGTACTGGCTTTAGTGTTAAATGTTTTAATTATGATAACGGGCTTTGTGGCTTATAGAGCGCTTCCTGTACGTGAATATCCTGATGTTGAAACACCTGTTGTATCAATAACAACGGCTTATACTGGCGCTAGTTCTGAAACAATTGAAAGTTCAGTTACACAGCCTTTAGAAGAAGTTTTAAATGGCATTGATGGTATTAAATCAATTTCATCAGTCAGCTCGACTGGTTTCAGTACCATAAATATAGAGTTTGTGCCGTCAAGGGATATAGATTTAGCTGCTACTGATGTAAACAATGTAGTTCAAAGCGCACTTGGAAAGATTCCTCAATCTGCTGATAAACCCATAATCTCAAAAACTCAGGCAAACTCTCAAGCTCTTATGTGGATTAGTGTTCAGGGAGATAAATATACTCCTGAAGAATTAAGTGATCTGGCAGATCGTGTTGTAAAAACACCACTGCAAGTATTGCCTGGGGTTGGTTCAATAATAATTGGTGGTCAACGTAAGTATGCAATGAGGGTATGGCTTGATCCTGAAAAAATGGTAGCTCACAGTGTAGATGCAAGTGATATTAGAAATACAATCCTTATGAGTAATCTTCTGTTACCAGCAGGAAAAATTGAAGGTGAGACAAGAAAATTTAATATTTATGCAAATGCACAAATTGCAGATCCGGAAATTTTTTCAAATCTTGTTATTCAAAATAGAAATGGTATTTTGACTAGAGTGAAAGATGTTGGTGGTGTGGAGCTTGGATCAGCAAACTATGACACCATCGTAAAATACAATGGTAAACCAGTTATTGGAATTGGGATTGTAAAACAGTCAAAAGCAAATGAGTTAAAAGTTGCTGAAGAGGTTAAGGAAAGACTTCCAAGAATAAGGGAGTCACTGCCAAGAGATGTAACACTTGGTATTGCAGTTGACAATTCAAGATTTGTAAAAGAATCTCTGAAGGAAGTTACAAAGACTATATTTATTGCAGTTGCTCTTGTCGTGCTTATAACTTTTGTCTTTCTGCGAGCCTTTTCTCCAACTTTTATAATTGCAATGGCAATACCACCTTCTATTGTTGGGCATTTTGCAGGCTTAAGAATTCTAGGGTATTCAATTAATGTTATTACCCTTCTTGCATTGGTGCTTGCAGTAGGACTTGTGGTAGATGATGCAATTGTGGTTCTTGAAAATATATTTAGACATCAAGAACATGGTGAAAATAAATTGGATGCTGCTGTTAAAGGTTCTCGAGAAATTGGATTTCCTGTAATTGCAACTACAATTTCTCTTATTGCTATTTTTATACCTCTGGCACTTTTTACAGGATATACTGGAAGACTTTTTAAAGAATTTGCGGTAAGTATTGCTCTTAGCGTAGCTATATCTGGTTTTGTTGCACTAACTTTGACACCAATGATGTGCTCAAAATATCTTAATCATACTTCAGGGCATGGAGCAGTTTATTATTTGCTTGAACGATTTTTTGCTGCTTTAAATCTAAGATATGAAAAGGCTTTGCAATGGACACTTTCTCATACCAGAGTTATATTGGCATTTATTTTTGTCGTTATGATAGGAATAGTAGTGCTATTTAATACAATCCCAAAAACTTCTATACCAGTTGAAGACAGGGGAGTGTTTCTAACAGTAATAAAATCTCCTGAAGGATCAACACTTGCGTATACAAACAATACTTTATTCAAGGTAGAAAAAGAAGTGGCAAAAACACCGGAAGTTGAAGGATATTTTTCTGCAATTGGGCTTGCAATTGGTGGACCGCCGAATACAAGTAATGGGTTTGTCTTTTCAAGACTAAAGCACTGGCATGAAAGAACAGTAAAGCAACAAACTATAGTTCAGAATCTTTTCTCAAAACTTGTAGGTTTGCCAGGTTCGTTGGTATTTGTTCTTAATCCACCTTCGCTTGGGCAAAGTTCAATTAGTAAGGATGTACAGTTTGTAATTAAAGGTTCAAAAAATAACATAGATGAGCTTGCAAAAGTTACAAGTTCAATTTTGGAAAAAGTTCGCCAGATGCCTGGATTGATAAATGTAGACAGTGATTTATTGATTAGCACTCCTCAAATTGACATTGTTTTTGACAGAGATCGTGCGGCAGATCTTGGTGTGCCAGTATCTGAAATTCTAAATAGTTTTCAGACCCTTTTTTCTGAAAGCAGAATTAATGATTTCACTTTTCGTAATAAGCAATATGATGTAATTGCCTCCTTACTGCCAAAGTATAGAAGTATACCGGAGCAAATAAGCAGCATTTATGTGCATGGCAGAGATAATTCCATGCTTCCTCTTAGTAGTTTTATAAAAGTAATTCCAAAGATTGCTCCTGCACAAATAAATCATTATAATCTTCAGCGATCAATAACTATAACTGCAAGCCTTGCGCCAGGTTTCCCGTTAGGACAAGCTTTGAGTGACATAAATAAGATAGCAAAAGAAAAATTACCACCAGGGTATACTACAGGACTTGCTGGTGCATCGAGAGAATTCGCAGAAACATCTTCAGAAATATATTTTACTTTTGCAATAGCAATAATTTTTATTTATTTTGTTCTTGCTGCACTGTTTGAAAGTCTTATTCATCCGTTGACAATATTATTTAGTGTACCGCTGGCAGTTTTTGGGGCTCTTTTTACACTTTTAATTACAGGGGATACATTGAATCTCTATAGTGCAATAGGAATTATTTTACTGGTCGGTTTGGTTACAAAAAATGCAATATTAATAGTTGAGTACACAAATCAAAGCAGAACTAATGGCCTTGAATTATTTGAGGCAGTAGTTAAGGGATGCAAAACTCGTTTTAGGCCCATACTTATGACAAGTTCAACAATGGTGCTTGGAGCTTTACCTCTTGTATTTGCAAGTGGCGCAGGTGCTGAAAGCCGTCACCCGATGGGCTTAGCAATTATAGGTGGACTTGTTTTTTCTACGTTTTTTACGCTTTTTGTAATTCCTGTAGTTTATATAATATTTGTAAAAATTGCAGAAAACTTTAATATTTCTACTGTTCCTTTAGCAAAACAAAGTTTAATTCTTTTAACCATAATGTTTTTATTTGCTAATCCACTTCCAATGTATTCAGAGGAGAATGAAAGCTCTCAAAAAGATATTTTAAAACTAGACGATCCAGCTTTAAAAATTAAACTTGAAGCTAGAATTGATGTTCCGCTTGAATTAAATCTTGAAAAAGCTTTAAATATTGCAGCTATGCAAAATCTGGACATAGCCCAAGCAGAATATCAAAAAAATGTTCAGAAGTGGAGACTGTGGGAAAACCTTGGCAATTTTTTGCCAAATTATAAAGTAGGCTTTTCAGATCAAAGATTTGATGGGACATTTTTAGTCGGTGGTGTGTTTCCAGTAATGTCATTAACTAGCAGTGTAAATGCTTTTATGAGATTTGATTATCCTTTTTTTCAGGGTGGAAAAGGTTTTTTTAATACCCTTAGTGCAAAAAATAGTTATAAATCATTTAAAGAAAATCTCTCAGCTTCTTTGAATAATACTCTTTTAGCAGTTACTCAAGCTTATAATCAGCTTCTTAGTGAGCAGGCGCATCTTGGTGTTTTAGAAAAAGCTGTTGAAGAAGGTGAGTCTATATTAGAACTTAATAAAAACCTAGAAAGTAATGGTGCTGGTACAAAGTTTGATGTCTTACAGTCAGAAGCACAGCTTGCTGAACAGCAACAACAATTTATAGCTCAACAGGCTAAGCTCAGAGAAGCGTCTATAAATCTTTCCAGACTTTTAAATCTAGAGCTGGGTGCAGACATAAAACCAGATCAGGCTGATTTAAAAACACGAGAGCTTTTTAATATAGATAGTCCAATTGCTGAAATAATATCAATCGCTAAAAAAAATCGACCTGAAGTTAAAAAAGTTTATCTGGAATATTTAGCACAAAGAAATCAAATCGGGGTAGCTTTTTCTGAGTTTCTTCCGCAGGCTAATTTTTTTGGACAGTATGGTGGAACTGGGCATGTAATTTTTCATAGAACAAAAGTTAGTGAAGTTATACCTGATGCAGTTGTCCTTGATAATAATGGAAACCCAATGATACAAATGGTTTCCAGGGGTAGAATGCTAAATCAGGTTATAGACTCAGGGATTGATCTTAGCAATATAACAAGTGTGTCAAATGTAATTCGTGGAGGAGGTCGACCATTCCTTGCAAGAGGAGACGATTCTCTTATGGCTAATAAATCTATTGGTATACAGGTTGACTGGCCAATTGCAAATGGATTTGGTTTACCTGCAACTTCGAGGATTAATCAGGCTAGAAATCAGGCAAAGGTTCTAAAGACAAGCTGGGAAATATTAAATCAAAAAGTTGAACAGGAAGTAAGGACGGCATACTTAAAAGTCCAGACAGCTGAAAAGCTTATAGGTGTTGCGAAAAAAAGAGTAGCTGCAGCAACTGAAGCTCTAGAGCTTGCAAAAGCAAGAATGGAAAATGGTGTTGGAATAAATACGGAATTATTAAATGCTCAAAAGCAATACAAAGATTCTCTGGCATCGGAAGTAAATGCCACTATTGAATACAACAATGCACAAGCAGAGTTTTTGCATAAGCTTGGCTTAATCAGCATTGAACGGCTTTTAGGGCAGAATAAGAGTTAGGTTACAACGTAAATCTTTTAATTAATAATAAGATTTTTTTCCTCTGGTTTGGCAGCAGCATTTGCATCGATAAAGTCAATGAAATCAATGTTATGGGAGTCTCTGTAGTGATAAATTACTATGGGAATGTCGCTTGGAACTATGGTGGCAAGCCTTTCTTCACCCTTATTTATACTTTTTCTAGTATATTCAAAATGGATTCCTTCTTTAATTTTTCCGTCGGTATCTAAATATTTTCTAAGTGAAACAGAGCCTCGATGAAAATAATAACCGCTTTCTTTCATTGAAGCTTTACTAAAAGGAAAGCCATATTTTATAAAGTGTAATTCTCTATTACTTTCTGGACTCCAGTCAAGTTTTATCGGTGGTTCATCGCGTAAGTCCAGAGGCTGTAAAACATAAAACTTGTGCTCTAAGAAAGCATTCACTCTAACATCTGCTTCATCTTTAAATGCCTCTAATATACGCTTATTTCTTGTTTCACTATTTGATGTGTTCTTTTTAAGTAAATCTAAAATCTCATCATCACTCTTTAAGTTCGCTACTAATTTGTCGTCTTTAAGATCATATCTGATTGAAAAAACTTTCATTGATACTGGTACAGCTTTTCTAAGCTGAAGATCATTTATGATGGGAGAGTCTTCACTCGGTAATCTGCTCATCTCATCAATTGCATCCTGCAGTGTCATAGGTCCCTGGTTGTTGTTTTTTTTATCAGTGTCTTTGCATCCTATACTAAGAGGAATAACACTAGCTAAAAATGCAGTTGCTAGACTGGCTCTATTAATCATCATGGACATTCTCCTTGCCTAATAATTATAATTAAGTTACTTCGAAGAACATTGCGGGGGGAGGATTTGAACCACCGACCTTCGGGTTATGCTTACTACTACAGTTTTCACTGCCTCAATTTTTTTTGAGTTTGTAGTCTGGACTATACCTTCACCCAATTTATTTGGGTGCCTACCATCTAGTCTCTACACCTCTTCACTTGATTAGTGAATTTGGCTCGGTATTACCATGGGAAAAGGTTTCACCGAATTTGGCAAGTTATCAACCAATCATTTCTGATTGGTCAGCCCACTTGGATAACAAATCCCAATTTTCTAAATATTTTGAAGATTTAGGATTTCTTTGAGTTTCTTTACCTACAATTAATGTTATTTCACTCTTGTAAGAGTTAAAAACATTAACTGGCATTATAAAGAAGAGATCAAGATCTTCAATATATAACAAAGCAAAATCAAAATCTTTATTGCTATATCTTTGCCTAAGCATTAGATGACGATTGGTTTTGGTTCTTCGGCTGTCTACGATATAGACCCCGTTCCTTGACCAAGCACTTTTAACCTGCAGTTTAATTAAATTCCCATTAATATCAACTGCTAAGTCATAAGGTAACCTATCACCTACAGGCTTAAGGACATTAAGCCCTCTTTTTAAGAGAGCTGTAATAGCTGAAGATTCTGCTATATCTGCTTTGAGTTTTGTATCCATTTTTTTTTGAGCCCGACGAGCTACCAGACTGCTCTACCCCGCGATAGTTATTTTATCTGTAATTAGATAAAATAGTCTAATTTTTTAGGATCGCTTTATTATACTACACACAATACATAATTTAAGTTGAGCTAGTAACGTTAAAATCATAATTATGAACCTGGAGAACGCACCAAATAAATTACTTCTTCAAGTGGTGTCAATTAGTAATGAGAAGTTGCTAGAGGATGCATTAAGATTTGGTATTGAGTCAGGTGAAGAAGTAAAAATAGTAAATAAGCTTCCAGGTGGCCCTATTGTTATCCAGAAGAATGAGCAACAAATTGCAATTGGTAGAGAACTAGCAAGGGCAATAGAAGTCAGAGTAAAAGACAATAATTTATCTAAAAAGGATTAACCGAAGCTTTTGTTAGAGAGTTAATAGGGTCTATTGAAATAAACTTAAGAAGTAAAATATTTTTTTTGACTATGACTTTTTTCTATTTGTTTTCCAGCAAACGTTATGCCAACTGACATACTTAGTGCTAATAGCCAAACTACCAGTGTTTGTTTATTTAGAAAAGTAACTGTACTGGCTGGAACAGAAATAAGGATCATATCTTCTTTAATTTGATCAATTGATAACTTATGCTCTTTTAAGCTGTCTTTAATAATAATTTTAAGTTTGCCATTTTCATGTTTCGTTCCTTTAGTTACGTAAGTATGTTTAGAAAGTAAACTGTTTCTAGATATGTGAAAATCGTTTAGAGATTTCCTAGGATTACTACTTTTATATTCTTCTAATGTAGGATAAGTAGCTAATTTTATTATTGAACCAGGTGGGGCTTCTGTAAATATTTTTTCCAAGGAAGCCTTAGAAAAAATACTTACTGGCATTGTGTAGTATTTTTCGCCTGTCAGTAAGGTTGATGGTGCAGATAGCCAGGAGTCTCCGACTACGTAGTTATCTATTAATTCTTTGCCAAGAGCATAAATAAATGCAGTTACTCCTCTTGTTGAACCTTTATCATAGTGTGCTGGACCATAAGCTCTTAAGTCAGAATCAGACAATTTAATAGTTTTCCCATTGATTCTTACTTCTAAATCGGTTTTAGGTTCCTTTTTGCTTAAATCATAGTTGGTTACTTTTAAATTTGCTTTTAATAGCATTTGTACATTTTGTTCTGTTAGTGCTGCTCCTATTGCTTCAGCAATTAGTGTACATTCACCATCAAAGAATTCAGCAAGATTGCTTAAATCGGGTTTATTATCTCCCCAGATAAGTTTATTTAAGTCCTTAATTTCAGTAAGGAGTGTTATTGCTCTTTCATAAAATTGTTTTTCACTGCTTTCTTCAGTACTATTTTGTATTTCTTTTAATTTTGCTATTGTGTTTTCGAAATCTTTTGTACTATCAAGAGCTATTCCATTGCCATCAGCATCTAAACTTTTTAAATCTTTTATACCTGCTTTTGATAGTATCTCCAAAATAACCGCATAATCTTTCCAGTTTTTTACAAAATTATCAATCTTAACTTCACTGTGGTCTTTTATAGGGCTTACAGTTAATGGTGCTAATGTTTCTGATGTAAGTGCCTTATGATCTGGGCTTTTTTCAAGAGAGGTCTGTGGTATAAACCCAATAGCTCCTAACAGTTCATTTATGCCAATATACACAGGTGTAGTTGCAACAGTTGCAAAACCAATAACACAGGCTCTTAAAAGTCTTGTAATAGTATCTGTTTTACTTTTTGGTTTGCTGAAAAAGTGTTTTAATGTTCTTATAAAAATGTTTGATGTAGGTTTTAATATTGGTGTTACATTTGTGCTTTTTGAAGGGTGATGTATATAACGACTACCAGTAGGTTCTCTACGATTTAAAGTAGGTATATCTTTTTGAATATCGATTGGTCTTGTGTGCATCATTTTATCTATGTGTCTAAAATAATTAATCTCAGATTAACTTTTAAATGAGTTCTTAATAGAGCATAAATTATTATATAAAAGATTGCACTATTGTAATATTAAATATTTTTAACCTTAGAAAAACCCGTAAAATTAAGCGTAAAAGTTATTCTTTTGGAGAGGCTTAGGGAGAAGAAATAGTAGATTCTTGCTTTAAAGCTCTTTTTCTTTCTATGCTATTTACTCCCTTTGTTAAGGCTATTGCTGCAAGTATAGATACCATCCACATAAGTATAGTCTTTTGACCAAAGACATGTGGACTTATCTCTGCAGCTGGGACAGAAACCCACAGCACATCATTTTCTATTTCTTCCTGTGTTAAGGAGAGCTCGCTTCCACCATCCATAAGGATATATTTTATTTTTCCATTGTCTTCTTTCCAGCCTTTAACTACATATGCATGATCTAAAAGTAATCTGCTTTTAGACAGAGGATATTTTTTAACAGAAGGCTGTGGTGAGCTGCTACCTAAGCTTAAATATCTTTGTACATTTGGATAAAATGTACCTATTGTTATAATTTTCTTTGGTGTAGCTTTTAATATTTGCTCCAGAGCTTCATTTGACAAAAGAGCTATTGGAATTGTGTAGTATTGTTTATTTGTGAGAAGAGTAGAAGGCGACGATAGCGGGCGGAAAGAGTCACTTATGTAATTTTTTTCAAGTTCTTTTGTAAGAGCATATGTTATGGCATCTGGTCCTCTGACTGAACCCTGGAAGTGGTAGTATTGTGAATATTTTTTTAAAGCTTCATTGGGTACTTGAATTTTTTTTCCACCAATAGTTACTTCAAAATCAATTTCTGGTTCCTTTTTACTTAAATCAAATCTTGTTATTCTAAGGCTTGTTTTAAGTAAGTCGTGTGCATTTTCTTCGGTTAGAGTAGCTCCTATAACATTAGCAAGAATGGCACACTCATCTGCAATTTGAAATATCTTCTTTGAGTCTATTCCATTTTCTCCCCAAACATATTTGTTTAACTCTTTTAGTGTTGTTAGCAGATCAATTGCTTCTGCATAAAGAGCATTGTCACTACTGCCTGGTGGAGTTATAGATTGTTTTTGCTGTAACTGAGCTATTAAAGCTTCAAATTCTACTGTTGTGTCAGGAACTCTTTTGCTTTTATTAGAATCTAAACTTTCTAAGTCTATTCCTGCTTTTGAAATTGCTTCTGTGATTTTACCTGAATTAGGAATATTAGTATTAGTAATGATACTGTCTATGTTGGTTGAAAGATTGTTTTTCTGAGTATTTGTTGGTTGGGGTACGAAACCTAATCTTGCAAAACCTTCATTTATTCCAACTATCAGTGGAAGTGTTCCTACTGTTGGTATAGCTATTATAAGAGCTCTTATAAGTCTTTTAAAAGCCTCAAGCTTACTTTTTGGAAAAGATAAAAAGTGACTTAAGAAGCTTTTTTTACGAGGTAATTGCTTTTCTTTGGTGCTATCAAGAGGAGGGGAGGCTGTTTCTGTAATTATAGGCCGAGCAGGCACTAACGTACTTACATTGCCTGCTCGTACTCCAATAGGATTTGCACTTAGCTTATGGGTAAACAACATTTTAAGGTTAGATAAATTGTACTAATAAAGCCTTGAAATGTTAAGTAGTCGTTGCTTAGTTTTTACCATAATTGCTTATTTTTGAAATTAATTCCATATAAAGGTTAAGAGATTGATTTTATTACTTTTTGCAGCTTTTCAGGACCATAACCACTAGTTCTTACTAGCCAGTTCTTATACTCTGGATTTAAAAACTTATTTAATTTATTAGCGCTTTTTCTTGTAACTAATAGCCCAATGAGTGTAAGGATTGCAGGTAAAAGACTTCTTTTATTTATAGGTGGTAAATCATCGTTTGGTAGTACAACGACTGATGTATATTCCCTAAATTCACTTATATTTAAAGATTTGTATTCTGTTCCATGTGAGTCAGTCAGGATTATTATGTCTTCATCTCCTATGTGAGTATAGCTTTTAACTGTATATTGATGATGTGGAATGATACCTGAAAGTTCTCTTTGTGGGTTATTTCTTTTAGTTACCTCTTGTGAGGAAGGTGTTTTTATCGGATGAACAGGGCGAGTTACAGTTGCTTTTTGTAATGGTAAAGGATTTAATGCTTTTGGCAGGCTAGATGATTCACTTTGGTTTTTTTGAGTTGGCTCTATTTGTCTTGTGATTATTTCTTCAATCTTTTGCTTAATGAGTTCTTGAAATCTTTCTACTTTTTCGTCTGATATAGCTGGAGGGAGTCTGTAATATTTGTTTTGTAATTCTCTTGAAAGGGTTGCTAAGGTGAAATCTTCTTTTCTTATGTAACTTCCTACTGTTATTAGCTTTTGCGGAGCTTGACTTAATATGTGTCTTAGATCATCATCATCTAAAGACCATGTGAGTACTGTTACATAATCTTTGCCAGTAAGTAATATTGGAGAAGTAGATTGCAACATATGTGGGACCCGATCATATTTGTTTCCTGCTTCTTCACTTGCATAAGCTAATATGGAAAAGGCTAAGGAACCATCAGTTGCGCGGGAAGCATCAAAGTCTCTTGGACTCATCCATTGAGATAATTTTGTAAATGGTACTGGTATTTTTCTTCCATCTATATTTACATCTATATTTAAGAATTGTTTTTTTTCAAGACTATAATCAGTTATTTTTATCATGCTTTTTAGTTCTTGGATATATTCTGGCGTAAAAGATAATCCTTTAATTGCTGCTAGTATTTCACAGTTTTGTAGCCCTCCTTGTGAATATTTTTCAGGATCTATACCGTTTATGCCAAAAACAATTTGATCAAGTACGTCAATGGTATTAAGATGCTTTAGTGCTAAGTCAATATTGTTTTTTATTTCTTGATTGGTAGTTGTTTGTTTTGAATTAATAAATTCTTCTCTTAGCTTTTGTCTTTCTTGTCTTGTGCTTAAGGCAATACCATCTTTATTTGTATCGAATTCTTTTATGTTTAAATTTAACTCTCTTATAGCTTTTTCAATATAAGGAAATCCATCTTGGTTCTTAAAAAAAGCATCAATAGAATATCCATTAATTTCTGGATTAGCATTTGTTACTTTATTTGGTTTTGGTACATATTTAAGAGCCTGGGCTAACCTATTTACTGTAAGATTTCCTTCTGTTGTAAAAATTAGTGCAATAGCAGTAAATGTTGCATATCCAAGCCATCTTAAAGGTTCTATTCCAAGGCATCTTGTAGTAAATTTTAAACAGTTTTTAATTTTAGATGGAGTTTTTTTAAGCTCTTTATCTTGTGTGATTTTCTCTTGATCAAGAGTAGACTTTTTAGAATGATCAGTCTCCTCTTTTGCTTTTGGCAAAATTTGGCCACTTGGCTGTGCTGCTGAGACAGGTTTCAATTGCATTTATTTATATTTTGTTGATACTTGAAGTAATTATAGTATATTTCTGGAAACAGATGAATTGTAATTTGTTTCTTACTTTAACAGCAATGAAAAAGGAAATTAGCTGGAGGCGGACTTGAACCGCCGACCTATGGGTTATGAATCCATTGCTCTTACCAACTGAGCTATCCAGCCAGATCCTTTTTATTATACTAAAAGTGTAAAATATTACTTGAAATTAGTTTATATGGACTTCTTCAGTAAATTATTTGGTAAATATGCAGGGTTACAAACTGTTTTTAAAAGTTTTTTTCTCTTAATAACTTTGTTTCTAATATTTTTTGCTGTAAATTTATTTATTACTATTCAAAACAGATCTAAGTCTGCTTACACTGTCTTAAGCAGTGAAGGTGAACAAACAAAGCTAATGCTTCAGGACACTAGAGTTCATAACTGGGATGAAATAGGAAAAAACAAGAAGTAGAAAAGGCTATTTTCCTGCCGCATGCATAGCTCTAAGTTTTGTTATGTGATTTACTACTAAATTAATACCAAGAACAAGTAGTGAGTGCAATGCAAAGCCTTTGTATAAACATCGTGCATGAAGATCTTCAGCTTCGTTTTGAAGACTTTTGTTCTCTTCTGTACTTTTCATTACATGGTGGATCCTGGCTGGTTCAGGGAATCTTTTATTTAATCTTTCAAAGAAATTTGCTTCTTTATCAGCAGGTTTTAAATACTCGGGTTCTACTAGTATGCCTGGATTTACATTGTGTTTTTTTGCTAATTTTTTGTCAGCGCTTAAAGCAAGCAGTCCATTAGTTACTCTGTGTCCCATCCACCATGAAGGAATAACCGTCAACAGTTTTAAAATTCTTTCAACTCTTTCAAACCAGCCCTGTGACAGGGTTATTGTCCCAAGCCATTTAGGTATAGTTGTCTGGGAAAATAAAAGCCCTAACTTTGGGTAAACTCCATGGGTCATATCTAAATTTTTATCTACCACACTAAGAAACTTACTTTTCTTAACGGACTCTCTGTTTTCTAATTTATTTAGCAATATTGTATTTAGAACTGGAGAAATGAATATAGAGGCTGTGCCAACTATTTTTTGAAACAAGTTAAGTTCACCCGCTTCACCAAGGTTTGAACTCTCTGCGTCGCTTAAATATCCTTTTGTGCCTGTAAATCTATCTTCTTTTAAAATGTATTTTCTGAATGCTCTTAAAAGCAATCCATAGCCACCCCAAAAACCACCTTCAATGGCACTTTCAAATATTATTGTGTATTTTTTCAGCTTATAAGCTGCTTCTTGATTTTTTTTTGATGGTTTATGTTGAGTACAAAACTCTTCAATAATTTTTGCTTGCTCCTTAAAATTCTCTGCTTGTTTTTTGTTACTGGCTTTCTCGTATAAAGAGGCAATAAAATTTTGATCTTCATACTCTTCTTCTTTCATTCTTTTTGTTGCATCTTTAAAGAGTTTATAATCCCTAAGCTCTGGCATAGTAAATCTAAGATAATGGAGAGCATCTTTTTGCATGTCTTTTTGAAGTATAAATTTGCTAGCCAGTTTTCCTACAAAGCTTGTTAAATATGGTGAAATACCTACAAGTACCGTAGCGGATAAACATTCGAGCGAAGATTCTAAAAATTTCTTTATTCCTCTAAAAATATCAGCACCCATAATTGGAAAGTCAAATGCTGTAATATCAAGAGCAGTTCTGTATGTGGACTCTCTTGAGCAAACAATGCTTGCAAAATCTTTACATGATTCCCATTTGCTAGAAGCTATTTTATCTGGATGTTGTTCTCTGAGGTAAGGCTTGCCTTTTGTTTGGTCTCTTGAAGGCATTACTTTTGGTTTTTCAATATTTACTTCTGTAATTGGCATATATTAAATAAATAGCTTTTATAGAGTACATTTTATTATGTATTTAAGGCTTAATTGTTAAAATAATATAAATAATTATTATGTCAACAGAACTTCTTAATGTCTTAGAAAAAAAACATTATTTTTCATCAGTAATTAGTGCTTGTACTGAAGCAATAAGGCTGGCAAATGTGAAAGTTGTTTATAACTATCCGGGAAGACCAGCGACTTTGTTAGTAGACAACATTAAGGCAGAAGTGCCTCATATTGATGTTCAGGATTATTTGCCAAACGAATTTGTTGCAGCAGGAAAAGGTTTTGGTAGTTCAGTTGCAGGATGTGAGAGATCACTTGTTGTATTTAAGGATGTGGGGACAAATATAGCGTGCGATCATTTTTATTGCCTGAATCATATTGGAATAAATCGTGGGCTTGTATTTTTTATAAGTGATGATCCTTCAGCATGGCACTCTCAAAATGAAGAAGATTCAAGAGGAATATGCTTTAATGCTGGATTGCCAATCCTAGAGCCCCATGATCAGTACAGTGCTTTTTATAGCATTCTTGCAGCTTATGAACTTTCTGAAATTTATAGACTTCCAGTCTTTGTCAGGACAACAGGCGGGTTGCTTAAAGAAAATTATGAACCTAAAAAAAATAATTTTAAAACGATTAAACTTCCTGTGGCTCATAACTTTGTAGATATTCCATTTGATGCTAGAGATAAATGGAAATCAATATTTAGTACTGTAGAAGAAGATAAAGAAGAGCTTGTTCAAAAACAGAGTCAAATTGCAAAATCTTTTGAGGTATCAGGCCTAAATATTGTAAAAGGAATAGGCAGGCTTGGCATAATTGCAAGTGGACTTCCTGCTACGCAGTTAGAAAATGAAAAGTTGATTGATAGTATTAGCTTGTTGAAACTTGTTACTATTTATCCTTTGCCGGAAGAAACAATTTTAAATTTTATAAAAGACAAAGAAAGAATTTTGATAATTGATCAAGGTGAACCATTGCTTGAGTTATTAATCAGGGATTGTGCTTATAGAAATGGTTTTAACAAACCGATTTTAGGAAAGCTAAACGGTTTTGTTAGAAAAGTTGGTGAGTTTAGGGATGATGATTTAAAAATTTCTGTTGGTGCATTTAGAAATAATAAAACCCCAGAGGTTTTCCCAAAACATAAACAAATTGCTAAGGCTAAACCATTTAAAGATAATGATGGATACCTGACTATGCTAAGTAGCTTAAGAGAAGCAGTTAAGGTGGTTGGTTGTAGGCCTCTTTATTGTGGAGATGCAGGTCAGCCAAGCCAAATTGCTGACACACCAGGCTATGAAGATCTTTTACATATGGAGACTACTATGGGTTGTTCAATTTCTTATTTGTCAGGAGGTATTGAAGCATATAGAAGAGCCAATTTAAAAATTCCTTTTAAGGGAATAGCTTATGTAGGTGATTCCGATTTTTTTCACATGGCACTTCCTGGTATTTGTGAAGCAGCTGCCAAGGATCATCCCATATTAATGCTTTTAATTGACAATCAGGGAGCGGTTTCTACTGGCAAGCAGTCGCATATGGGTATGAAAATAAATAAAGATATTAAGGAATTATCAATAAAGAAAATTTTAGAAGCAATGGAAATTAATTCCTTGGAAGAAACTTCGACAAAAGATAAAAACGATCTAACTAAAAAAATAATCAATGGACTTAGATATGATGGCTTTGCAGTGATTATAGTTCATACTGTAGACACGTAACATGCTGAAGTATCTACATGACAGTTAATCTTTTCTCAAATTAATTTCACCAGCAATCTTATCCATATTTTCTGCAAGCTTAAAATCAAGCTCAGTGAGACCAGCTACTCTATGTGTAACTAGTTTTACATCTACATTTCCATAAACATTTGACCACTCCGGGTGGTGATTCATTTTTTCACATACCATTCCTGTGCCCACCATAAATGAAAGTGCTTGGTTAAAGGTTTTAAACTTAAAAAGTTTGTGTAACTTGCCTTCTTTAATCTCCCAGCTTGTAAGCTTGCTTAGGTTAAGCTTTATCTCATCGTCACTTATTTTTTTGACATCCATAAAGTTTTTACTTTCTTACAATGACAAATTCTGCTTTTTTGATTAAAAAACCCATAAAATTTAAAGAATTCCCATACCTTTTTGTATTTATTAGTTTGCCTTTATTCATCAATATATTAAACAATACTAGCAAATTTGACTACTAATTAGGTAATATATTTGATTGTACATGGCAATTCCTTATTTTATTGAGGAATGGAAGGAAATAAAAAAGGAGATATTTATGTCTAAAGAAACATTAGTAGTTGGCTCAAAAGTCAAAGATTTTATAAAAGAATCAGACTTAAGAAGTGATGGAGATTTAATTGATTCTCTATCTGATAGGGTTGCAGAAATGTTAAAAACAGCAATGCAACGCTGCAAAGAAAATGGCAGAAGTACAGTAAGACCCTGCGATCTTTAATTTTGCAAAGTCATCTTATTAAGATAAAAGCTCATTGATTTTTTTGTCAATGAGCTTTTTAATTTTTACAGATCTGTCTTTCCAGGCAGCCTAGCCTTAAAAGTAGCTTCATCAATGTGTTGAAATTTGATTTTATTAACATCATCTATGTAGAGTTGGAATGGACTCTTTCCTTTTTCACCATTGGACTTAATATATTCTTCATCAACAAAATTTTCATACAGCTGATCTAATGCAGGTTTAAGGTCTTCACCTTGAAATCTTAAATTTGTAAAATCACTTGTTGGTATATTTGCAGAAATTAAAACTTCTTTATCATGAACTGATATTTTTAGATTTCCAGTCCTTAGCATTGCTGTATTTCCTTTAATGAAAGGATCTTCAACTGCACAAAATGACTGAATGTGTAGTCTTTCTGCGCCTAATTTTTTAACTTTTCTTAGAGGATCCATGCTGAATGAATCTATAAAGTCAGCGAATTTATCAATGATTTCTTGTTCTAGAGAGTTAATTCTTTTGTTTCCCAAGATTAAAGCAAATGGGGGTAGTTTTCTTTTGTCTTCAATGTATTCTTTAATCCCAGTTTCAAAATCATTAAGAGGTATTCCATTTACTCTGTCTAAACCTGGATCAAGCTGGTAGTGGTTTAATCCTTTAAAGTCTCTAATGGAGCACCTTCCAAAGGTTGGATCAATAAAAAAAAATAAACCCCAGAGGTTTGCAGAAGCAGCAAGGGCAGTAGCAAGTTCAAAGTTTCGAAGATCAATGCCAAATCTTCCCTTTAATTCTTTAGGTAAGAAATAACTTTCCATATGTGGGGGAAACCATTTGGTAACTTCTCCTACTAAAACCTGAAGATTAGTTCCTACCTCTTCAAGATGCTTGCCTCTTATAATACCTTTTTCAATCTCGTGTTCTTTTTTTCCTGTGGTAAAGCAGTAAGCATCTTTCATAAGGTTATTAATCCATTCTTTTAAATGCCTTCTGGTTTTGGTTATTTTGTAATAATCTGTATCAGCGGTGTGTGCTATTGTCATGAAATTAGGTGCTTTAAAAGCCATCCCTGCAGCCTGAAATCCTCCGGCTGAAACGCCATAAAAGTGTTTAGGTTTTACTCCAAGCGAGTCAAGTAATACTTTTAATAATGCTTTTGTTGCTGTAGATGCAACCACTCTAATTTCTCCTCCTTGGATTATTACTGAAATTTCTTCCAGCATTTTTTTGTTTTCTTTATGATTTCTGTCTTGTGTGGTCGCAATATAAAAAGCTTGTTGTATTTTCGAAAACTTTTTTTTACCATCCTCAGAGAGTGACTTGTATAAGGCACGAAAGTCAAATGCATCAAATCGTGCCTGTGGAGTATCATCATTCTTATTTATAATGTTTGATGCTATTGATTTTTCCAGGTGACTGTTTTCTAATGGTTCTATCCCTGCTTTATATAACCATGGTTTTCTAAGCAGCGCTATTTTGTTTTTTGGTATTTCAAGAGCGTGATGATGTCCTCTAAAAGCACTTACAATATTCCTCACTGAATTTGTATAATCGATCATAATTAAGCAATAATTTTTATTCTTAGTATTTTACTATAAAACCAAATTCTTGTTTGGTTTTTAATTACTTAAGAAGCCCAAATTTCTCAAAAATTCCTGCCAAAATCTTATTTTGGACAATTGCTAGCATTGCACTAATACTATTTGACACCTTTTTACCAGATTTAATTAACTTCTTAAATGCCTCATCATCATCAACCTTTTTAGCATAAGATAAATCATCTGAATGTTCAATTAAATCTTCTGCAAAATGAGCTGCATGGTGCGTAGTCCATCGCCAGGTGTGCCTGAAAGGTTTATTTAATCTAAATCTGCTTACAATGTGAGATGGATATTCTTCTATTTTCCTTTCATGGTTTGTTTTTTTAGGTGGTTTTGTATAAATATTAATTGAGCTTTTATTGGAGCCTTTATTGTCAATTAGAGTAGAGATTAAATGTGTTAGCTCGGACTGTGTTACAAGAACATCCGCCAGGTTAGTCTTATAAGAATCTTCAGCACCAAGTTTTAAACCTAAGTTTTTTAATTTTGCAGTGCATATCAATGCTTTTGCAAGTTTTTTCCCTATGATAGCTGGCAGCCTTTCTGTGCCACCCCAGTCAGGAATAATTCCAAGGCCGACTTCAGGCATTGCCACTACAGCAAGATCGGTAAATATCCTATAGTCACATGCAAGAGCAAGTTCAAGCCCGCCACCGACTGCTGGTCCATCTACAATGGCAACTGTTGGTAGAGTACAGTTTGCAATTTCATCCATTACTTTTTTCCCCAGGTTTCTGAATGCAAGAATTTTTTCAGTGTCCCAGTTTGTACTTGCAATATAATTTAAGTCAGCACCGGAAGAAAATGCTCCTCCACCCTGACTTCTAAAAATTATTACTTTTACTCCTTTTTTTTGTAGGTCTTTTAAAGCAACTTGTATTCCTACTAACATATCTGGTCCAAGGGAATTTTGCATCATAACTAGGTTTTGAATATGAAGTCTTCCCATATTTATAAAACCAATATTGTCCTGTATGTATGTTTGAATACCTGATAAATCATTTGTGCCTAGCTCAAGGTATTCTCCTGGTCTAGAAATACCAATAGGCCTAGACTGATCTAGCTCTTCATTTATAAGGGTTGTTAGTTCAATAACCTTTTCTTTTCCTAACTTTTTAGCTAACTCTAATGGACCAATATTATATTTAAATCCTTCTTTACAAGCCAGCTCAATGTCCTGAGCTGTAGCCAACCCTTCCTTAAATATTTCTTGTGCTATTGAAATATATGATGCTCTAAATATGTCGGCAATACCTTCTTCAGAGTAATGTGTGATTTTTTCAGATTTTGGAAAATCATAAGGTTTTATTTTTGGAAATGACTCGTTTATATAAGTAGGGTTCTTTTCAATAAGGGCTAGGTATTCATTGATTGCTTTTAGTTGTTCCTGAGCTCTCTCCTTTATTACTTTTACACAACTTGCTGGTGTGAAGAACGTGCCGAGCCTTTCAAGATTCTCTACAATTTGTGCATATAAAACTTTTTGCCTGAGTTTTCCTTGTGCTTCTTCTATTAACATTTTCTTCTTTTCAATATCACAACTTTCTATCTTTTTATATAAACCTTTCTCATCCTTAAAAAATGCTAGTTTTGGAGCAGCTTCAAATTGTCTTTTTGCACTTTTAGTTTGTACTTTTATTTGTTCGGAATAAAGTGTATTTAGAAAAACTTTGTCGATAACTGTAATAGGAATTCCTTTGTCGGCTAGTTTTGCAGCCTGGTTTAAAACACCAACCAGTATTCTGTTTGCAATTGCACCTGTGGAATCTTTCCAGCAAATGATTGGTTTTTTACCCATTGAAATTGCAAGATTTTGCATTGCCTGTAGAACTTCAGGTGAAGTTTTTGAGCCTGCAATGATTTCTATAAGTGGGTTTCTGTCGGCAGGTAAAAAATAATGAAAACCAACAACTCTTTCTGGGTAAGCTACCTTAAGTGCAATTTCATCTACCAGTAATGAAGAAGTGTTTGTAGCAAGAATTGCCTCTTTTGAAAATAGTGCAAGTTCAAAAAAACGGAAAATATTTTGTTTGAAAGATAGAGTTTCAGGTCCAGCCTCAAGAAGCATCATTGCATTGCTATAATCTTTTCTAATTTCAGAGTCTTTCCCAAGTACAAGATCTAAAAATGATGAAGTTATTTTTTTTGCTTCTTCAGGTAATTTAGCATAAGCACTGTCAATATCAGAAAAAGGAATTTTTCCTTTTTCTGGGAAGGCTATGGTTTCACCAAAGAGCTTTTCTTTATTAATTTTTATCCATGCTCTTTGTGGTATTTTTCTTTTGCTAACACCTTTTTCAATGGTAGAGATTGCATTTCTTTTACTTTCTTCAAGCTTTTGTTCGTCTATGTCTTGCTGTGTAATTTTACAACTTGCTAT
Source organism: Candidatus Melainabacteria bacterium (assembly GCA_016201905.1). GTDB lineage: Bacteria > Cyanobacteriota > Vampirovibrionia > 2-02-FULL-35-15 > 2-02-FULL-35-15 > JACQBQ01. The sequence continues at coordinate 52,052 of JACQBQ010000035.1, forward strand.
TGGAAATGTAGAAGAAATCTTGCTGCCCATTTCACCGGCAGCGCCAAATATTAGAGCACCATTATTTTGAATCTTTTCAAATAACTCTACTCCTTTCTTAAAAGGTATAGAGTTGAATATTTCATAATCTTTGAATCTGCTTTGCATATTTTTAAAGTGCAAAAATAACCGTAAGACTTGTTTGTGTATGAATACTATTAAAGCTTAATTTTATCTGATTTATAGCCAATTTAAATTAATTTGCTGGTTTTAGGTTTTTATGTTAGATTTTATCTAACTTAATTACTTGGTTAAAAGAAAAGGTGACTATCCTAAATAAAGGCATTAGCAATGACAGGAATAGCTATTAAAGGAATGGGCGTGGCCTTACCGGGCGAGAATGGGATTAAAGGAACACCCCTTGATGGTAAGAGCATTCTTGGCATTATGCTTGGTGGAAAAAAGAATTTCATAAGAAAAAAAACCTTAACTAGAATGGAAAGATTGATTTCTCTTGTAGAAGCCAGATCGGGTATTAAAATAAGAAATATTTTAAATGATGATTCTGTAAAATATCCCAGCTCATATTTAGCTTTTGAAGCTGCTAAAAAAACATTAGAAAACACAGGTATATCTCCATCAAATATACAAGGCATGATTTGTGCAACAGATACAGCAGATTTTGTTTATCCTAGGCTTACTGGTGTAGTTGCCAGGCTTTTAGGTATTAAGATGATAAGACAATCTTTAAATGTGCCAATGGCATGTACAAGCATTTCAAGTGCTTTGCAAAGTGCTGCTAATTGGTTAGATAAAGGCTTGTGTGACAATGTTCTGGTTTTAGCTGGAGATGTTACTTCAAGACTAAGGCTACCTCAAAATAGAATTGAACCATATATATTTGGAGATGGTTTTGTAGGGATATATTTGGAAAAAGGTAAAGAGTCAGACAAAGGAGGTTTTAAGTTTTCAAATGTCTCTGAAGATATTAGCATTGCAGATGCTTTTGTTCACAGAAGAATTTATGCAAGCCAGCTTGGATATCTTAATAGTGAACTTCAAGAAAATTATCAGGACAATGATACGGGACTTGATATTTTAGGTGAAATTGATGCACTTGAATTAAGTTATTTATTTCAGGACTATCTTACAAACTCAGGTGAATCAGTAGATGAGAACATGAAAATTATTCTTCCACAATTAGGTAAGCTTTTGGTTGAGAAAGGAATTAGAAATTTTAAACAGGATACAGGAATTGATGTGAAACCACGTGTTGTATCAAACTCAGCTTTTAATCATGGAAATCTTGGTGCAGGTGCTATTCCTCTTGCTTGGTATGAAGGTATTAAATCGGGTGAGATAAAAAGTGATAATTCTGTAATCTTTGATATTGCTGGTGTTGGTGGTGTTAAAACTGTTTTTAAGTGGGATCCTAAAGTAAGCGATAGTATTAGTTTTGTTAAGATTGCAAGTATGGTGAAAAGACCTGACTATGAAAAAATGGTAAAAGATGTTTTAGCAGAATCTGTAAGAAAGGCAAAAGATAAAGGGTATAAGACTCCTTCCCTGAATAAATTAACGGCTAGAGATGGTGTCATTAAGTTTGAATCGATTAATCCTCCTAGAAGAGAGATGGGGAATATAGAAGACATAATTCAAAATCTTCGTTTATAATAAAAAATTTTAAGTTTGTAGTTTTATAATGGATTTAGTCTACCTTTAAGTGATTCAGGAAATTTATGATTGCAATATTTTAATGTAGGGAGATGACAAGATTTTTCCTTTCCATTACATTGATTTACGGTTATACACCGTTCATTATCTTTGCAGCATTTTAAGCCACAAGCAGTTTTACATTCTGGTTTTTTAGTTTCCTTATTTTTTAGAATTTTATTTGGGAGGTTAATAATTTTTGGACTACAGCAATTTCCTCTGCAAATTTCACCTTTTGGACAATTACTATTTTTAAAACATTTTTCACATCCCGGCTTTATTCTTATCGGCGACTTTTTACGTTTCGGGTTTAATATGCAGCAATCATTGCTGCATATATTTCTTCGTGGGCATTGAAAATGGAAAGTGCATTTCTGGCACTCTGCTAAAAGTTTACTTGAAGCTGCTAGTGGTAAAACCGGCTCACAATGAGCACATTGCTTGCAGGTTTGTCTAATGAGTTTTTCGCTTGATCTACATTCTGGTACAAACTGAGAACAAATAATACAATCTGTATCGTCTGTTTGTGCTTGTGTATATAAAGTACAGATATTTGTGCAGATTAGAGAACTAAAAAGAAAGATGAAAGATATAGAAAAAAACAGTTTTATGGTTTTTATTTTTTGCATTTTTTTTGATTACTTTTAATGAATTACCTTTTAAGAATTATACTATTGGTATTTAACTCTTTCTAAGCCCTATTGCATGATAGAATGCTGTATATGACAGATGAGCTGGAAGAAGAACTAAGAATAGTTGAGGAACGTGGTCAGGATTTTGAGCCGAATCTTGAATTTGCATTGTCAATAAACGAACCCATTGAAAAAATGTTGTATAGGGAGCCAGTACTTGTTTTAAAAAATATAAAAATAATCGAAGCAGTAAATTTGTTTAATGAAAAAGATGTTGGCTGTGTTTTAATTGTTGACGAAAAAACAAGAAAATTAAATGGTATTTTTACTGAACGCGATGTAATACGAAAATTGATTAATAAAGGACATGATATTCATAATGAGACTGTAGAAAAATTTATGACTAAAAATCCTGATGCTCTTTTATTAAGTGATCCAATAGCTTATGCTTTAAACAGAATGGCTGCTGGTGGGTATAGGCACGTTCCACTTGTAGATGAAAACCATATACCCATCGGGTTTTTGTCTATAAGAGATATTGTGGATCACTTGGCAGATTACTACTCAAATGAAATTCTAAACTTGCCTCCAAGCCCTCACGCAAAACAAACTTCCTGTGAAGGTGGATAACAGTTGTTTTATTACTTTGTATTGCGAAACACTGTTGCTACTGTAACACCAGCAAGCATGGTTTGAACTGTATACCCAATAAGCCAGGCAAGCTCTAGATTTTTAGGGTGTGGATAAATCGTGTAATTTACTATTGAATCTGGAACCCAAATTAATAAGCTTATCCACAATGCATATCTTAATCCCTGAGCAATTGAACCTGTTTTTTCATGCCCTTTTGAGTATATGTAGCAAAAAGCAAATGAGTAAATTAAGTTTGCAATCCAGAAATAATACTTGTGTTTGTGGATTACATCCTGTGGTCTAAATAAGTGACTATTATGTAGATAAAGTTTCTCCATTAACATTCCGTGAAAAACCATGTCGAATGAAGAAATAACAAAGAACACAATAGCAGCTGGAATTATATATTTTTTCAATTTTTTAAAGTCCATATTTTCCCCGCTTTCCTAAGGTTTGACTACTTTTGCTAGGACTAAATAAATTTAGTAATGGTCCCTTAGTATATAGGCTTGTAACAAATCACAGCTAAGTAGTAATGACTTATGTCCCTGATTCCCTTTTTTTCTCTGCAATTATTTTGAGCAGTGTTAAATAATCTGGAACTGGTGATTTCTAAAAGCGTCAAGTCAAGAAAAATCTATGTTTGCATCAAGTACTGCTGAAGTTTTAAGTTTTCAAAAGAAAAAAGATCCTCAAGATGTTTTTACTAAAATTCTTTATTTGCATAAAAAGCTTAAAGAAGCTGCTCAGTATGAGTCTTTGTCAAAGACTAAATATAAGCTGGCAAAGCCAGTTACAGAGGACTTAGAAAGAATAAAGCAATTAGAATTGAAATTAGGATATTCTTTAATTGCGGTTGAATCTGAAAATGAAATGGAAGAAAACAAAGCTATGATATTAAATCGTATTGATTCTTTGCTGGATGAATATATGAGTATGTGTAAACCAGGCAAATCTAAACTACAAAACTTACCTTCACAAAAAATTGAAAATGATTTTAATGGATTTTTTGAATAGTAAATTCAGTCAATTTATTTATAATCTCTTTTGATATAGCTTTTTCATTCTCAAAAATTGAGCAGTTTTCTTCTGCTTGTTTTGCATTTCTTATTCCTGGTATAGTCAGTGATACTGCTTTATGCGCTAAAGCAAAATGAAGAGCTGCAGATACCAGCTTCTCTTTATCATCTGTTCTAACTATTTTTTTGTATCTTTCTATCTCACTAAGAATATATTTAAGTCCGTTGCCTGCATACTTTCCCGAGCGGAAATCGCCTGATGGAAAAGTAGTGTTTGATGTAAACTTGCCACTTAAAGCTCCATAAGCCAGTGGTACTCTGGCAATGATTCCAATGTTGTGTTTAAGTGCTTTTGGAAAAAGATTTTTTTGCGGGGTTTGAGCAAGGATATTATATACAACCTGAATGGTATCGACTCTTCCGGTTTCAATTAAACCAAGAGCCTCATCTTCTAAGCCATCATGAACTGATACTCCAATAAAGTTAATTTTTCCTGCTTTTTTTAATTTGGTTAGTGTTTCATACCACTCTGTGTCATCTGTCCAGTTTTTACGCCATGAGTGTAACTGGATTAAATCAATGCAATCAACCTGCAAATTTTTTAAACTTTGTTCGACATACTGAACAATGCTGTCTTTTGGAAAAGCATCTTTAGCACGAGTACTTGGTGGTGGTGGCCACATAAGAGGAGGAATCTTTGTAGCTGTATAGATTCTTTCTTTTCTTGTTTTTAAAACTTTTCCTATTATTTTCTCACTGTGACCATCTCCATATCCTGCTGCTGTGTCAATGAAATTTAATCCTAAATCAATTGCTTTGTTTATGGCAGCTGTTGAAGTCTTGTCATTCTGTGGCCCCCACATATCTCCACCGATTGCCCATGCGCCAAAACCAATAGCTGAAACTTTTAAGTTTGTTCTTCCTAAAATGCGATATTCCATTTGTTTCACCACTTTCTGTTTGTGTGGTTATAATTATCTCATATGAATTATTGGCTTGTAAAAACAGAGCCTGAGGAATATAGCTTTGATGACCTTTTAAGAGATGAGAAAGTTGTATGGGACGGAGTAAGAAACTATCAGGCAAGAAATAATCTAAAAGCTATGCGAGGTGGTGATCAGGTTCTTATCTATCACAGTGGAAAAAGAAAGGAGATAGTTGGTGTAGCAAAAGTGTCGAAGGAATCTTACCAGGATCCAAAAGATAAAACAAATACCTGGGTAGTTATAGAACTTATTCCTGTAAAAAAAATAAAAATAACTCTAACTCTTGAGGAGATTAAGAATGAGAAAACACTTCTTGGTATGCCTTTATTAAAGCAAAGCAGACTATCAGTGATGCCAGTAAAAGAGCAAGAATTTAATGCAATTCTAAAGGTTCAAGGGTGATACACTTTTGAATACGAAGTTAATTTTAAATTCAATAATTGTTTGTTATTATAGCTCTTGTTATGAGTGAAACGTTGACAAAAAATACAATGACTTTATCTCTAGAAGAAAAAATTCAAGAAATTGGAAAAGAAATATTTAAGAGAGTTAAGTCTTCCAAGGCTTCATTTTTTGATCGTTCTTTCTGGAGCGCAAAACTTATGGACATTGGCATGAAGGATGAAAAGCTAAAGGTAGAACTTTTTCGTTTTGTGGATGTCTTGCCTACTCTTGTAAATGATAATCAGCTTGCAAAGCACATTCAGGAATACTTTGGGCAAGTGGAAGGTGAGTATGCAGATCTGATAAAAACTGCAGCACAAATCAGCTCTGGAAGTTTTATTGGCAAGATGGCTGCATCAGCTGCTGTTAGAACTGGTGTAACCCAGATGGCAAGGTCATTTATAGCTGGCGAAAATGTAAAGGAAGTTTCTCAGCAAATCAATGAACTTAGAAAAAAGAAAATGACATTTACGATAGATATTTTAGGAGAAGCTGTATTAAGTGAAAAGGAAGCAGACTATTATCAAAAGCTTTACATGGAGCTTATTTCAGGACTTTCAAAAGAAGTAAAGAGGTGGGAATCTGTAGATATTCTAGACACTTCACCGGATGGACCATTGCCAAAGGTAAATGTATCTGTAAAACTTTCATCTTTGTATTCTCAGGCTGATCCAATTGATTTTAACAACTCTGTTTTTTTGCTAAAAGAAAAATTAAGACCGATACTGCAGCTTGCAAAGAAAGAAAATACATTTATTTATTTAGATATGGAATCATATCATTTTAAGGATTTAACTATAGCGGTATTTAAAGAAATACTTGAAGAGAAAGAATTTTCAAGCTGGAAGGATGCTGGCATTGTTATCCAGGCATATTTAAAAGACAGCGAAGCTGATTTAATTGATCTAATTAACTGGACAAAAAAGCGTGGGGTTCCCGTTTCAATAAGGCTTGTAAAAGGTGCATACTGGGACTATGAAGCTATTATTTCAAAGCAAAAACGATGGCATTGTCCGGTATTTGAAAATAAAAATGAAACAGATGCAAATCATGAAAAGCTTTCAAGGATGTTAATTGATAATTATCCTGATGTTTACCCTGCAATTGCCAGTCATAATATAAGATCACTTGCTCATGCCAAAGCTTATGCTAATGAAATGAAACTGCCAAAAGGTGCTGTTGAATATCAGTTTTTATTTGGCATGGCTGATCCGATTAAAGAAGCTTTTGTGGATTTAGGAGAAAGAGTTAGAGTTTATACACCTTATGGTGAACTTATTCCAGGCATGGCATATCTTGTCCGGAGGCTTTTAGAAAATACAGCCAATGAATCTTTCTTAAGACAGGGTTTTGCTGAAGGTGTTAGCGAGGATGAGTTATTATTATCGCCCATAAAGAAAACCACAATAGTAGAGACATTGAATGAAATACCTTTACAAGGTTTTGTAAATGAACCTGATACTGATTTTACGATTTCTAAAAATAGAAAACTAATGGAATCAGCAATTCAGGATTTTAAGTTTAAGCTTGGACAGAAATATCCTTTAGTTATAGGTGGGAAAAAGATAGAGACATCTGACTGGCTAGATTCACGTAATCCCTCAAAAATAAATGAAATATTAGGAAAAATTGCTTTGGCTACAAAAGAGAAAGCTGATTATGCTTTAGAAATTGCATTAGCTGCTTTCAGGTCATGGCAAGAAACACCAGTTCAACAAAGAGCAGATATTTTATTTAAAGCAGCTAATATTATGCGACAGAAAAGATTTGAGCTTGCAAGTGTTATGGTCTATGAAGAAGGTAAGCCTTGGAGAGAAGCTGACGGTGATGTTAGTGAAGCCATTGACTTTTTAAACTATTATGCACTAGAAGCTAAACCCCTTTTTACACGTGAAAAACTTCTAAGTCCAAGTGGAGAAGAAAATTACTCTTTTTATCAGGGGCGTGGAGTTTCTGTAGTAATATCTCCTTGGAATTTTCCACTGGCAATTTTAACTGGCATGAGTTCTGCCAGCATTGTTTCAGGAAACACTGTAATCTTAAAACCTGCAAGGCAGGCAAGTATCATTGCTTATAAATATATGGAGATTTTAGAAGAAGCAGGATTGCCGCCAGGTGTCTGTAATTATTTGCCGGGAGATGGAAAAACCATTGGAAATTATCTGGTGGGGCATAAAGATGTAAGCTTAATTGCTTTTACCGGATCAATGGAAGTAGGACTTTCTATAAATAAATTAGCAGCTGATGTTAAACAGGGGCAGGATTTTGTAAAAAAAATTATTTGTGAAATGGGCGGGAAAAATGCAATTATTGTAGATGATGATGCAGATTTGGATGAGGCTGTAAAAGGAGTGGTTTATAGTGCATTTGGTTATGCTGGACAAAAATGCTCTGCAGCATCAAGAGTTATTGTTGTTAAAGAAGCTTATGATCATTTTTTAGAAAGGCTTCTTGAAGCAGCAAAGAGTATAAAACCAGGATTACCCATTGATCCCAGCTCATATTTAGGACCAGTAATAGATAAAAGTGCATTTGAAAATACAAAAAAATATATTGAGATTGGTAAGAGTGAAGGAAAGATGCTAGTAGGTGCAGAAGCTGTTTCAACAGAAGGATATTTTATTCCACCAACGATTTTTGCTGATGTAAGGCCAGGTGCACGAATTGCTCAGGAAGAAATATTTGCACCTGTGTTAGCTGTGATTAAAGCTGATAACTTTGAGGAGGCTTTAGAAATTGCAAATGGTGTAAAGTTTGCATTGACTGGTGGATTATTTTCACGAAGCCCGGGAAATATTCAAAAAGCAAAAGAAAAATTTAAAGTAGGGAATCTATATATAAATCGTGCATGTACCGGAGCAAAGGTTGGAAGACAACCATTTGGTGGTTTTAAAATGTCAGGAATAGGTGCAAAAGCTGGCGGAAAAGATTACCTGCTCCAGTTTGTAGAACCTAGAGTAGTAACTGAAAATACTATGAGGCGCGGGTTTGCGCCTGACAGTTAAATAGATCAGGCTATGGTTTTTTGATATCTAATTTCAGCTGCTGGATAAAATTAGATTTTGGTGGGACTGGTTGAAGAATTAAGTAAGCCTTGTCTTTTACAAACCTTGATACAAATGGGTGTTTTGGGTCTGTGATATTAGAAGTAGGGATTTGAATTACACCTTGTGCATTTGGAAAAGGATCAAAAAACTTACTTGGATTTACTGTAGGATACCCAGCTTTTCTTTTGTTTAGTTTTTCAGGTGTGCAAGCTCCACCTGGAACTATTACTACCATTCCAGCCTCAACAATTGTGCAATATGGTCCTACACAGCCGCCTCCCTTTGTGATGAAAAATCCTCCACCACCAAGTTGCCATGGCATAGTGGCTGAAATGATTGCATGTTGAACTGCTGCAAGTGCTATTAAATCTCCTCCAGTTTGTTCTTTTAAAGTGACTTCTATTTCAGGAGATAAAGTCCTGCCGAGCATTGTGGTATTTTCTTCTGATAGAGATGGAAAGATTCCGGTTACATAAATCTTTGTCATATCAGTGTTATTTATAAGTTTTGTATTGTAAACAGTCATTGAACTATTCTTATTTTCTGGAATAGTCAAAGTGTAAGCCTCAAAGTCACTTTCTCCTGGTTTTACACTTATACTTCTAAATTTTCTTTGAGGTGTAACTGGCCTTTTTAGTAAGTCATTATATAAATTAGTTATAAACGCTTCGTTTGAGAGATTTGTAGGATTGATACCGCTTGGACTGCTTTGGCAGCCTGGGTTATTTGGCTCATTGGATAACTGGCCTAGAAGATCGTCACCTACAAATCCTCCAAAAATACTAACTCCATTTGGAAAAATATTTCCTGAGATAGTATTTCCTCCACTTGAGCTGGTACTTGAAACTTCTGGAGGAGTTACAAAGATGTCAAAGAAAGAAGTGCCGCCTTGAGGTACTAATGATAGTCCCAGGGCACTTGTGTTTTGTTCTATCATACTAAAGTCAAGTATAAATGTTCCATTGCCGCTGACTAATACTTTTGGGCCAATTTCTGCAAAGTCAGCAGCAGGTGCTAGTGTGCATGGTGAACCAAGAAAATTAGAAAATGTAACGGTTACTTCGGGATTGTTTGGGATTAATCCTTTTATTTGATTGTTTCCTGTAGTAGAAAAGGGAAAAAACCCTGGACCAGGAATAGATAGCGTTTGCATAGAGTTTACTTCTATTGTCTGAGCATGCACTGATAAAAATGATAAAAGCAATGTTGAAATTGAAATTATTAAACAAAAACAAAACTTGCAAGTATTCTTCATGATTTTCCCCTTTAATTTTTTTAACCTAACAAACATTTTATTTTAGTCATTTCATACCAAAATAATCTGTACAGTTAATTTTTGTTTAGTTATTATTCTTAATCTTTACTTACTAAGCATTACTTTTATCCATACAGGAAGCTTTCTAAGCAGTATAAACTTATCTGCAATTACATAAGCAAGGTAAAAACCAGCTGTTCCAAAAATATACGGGTAGCGATTTTGGAAAGATAGAATTCTTTTACTTAAAGAATTAAAGATGTTTACTTTTTCAACAAACCAACTTGAAAGTAAACTAATGATGAATCCAATAGCCATGTCTGAAGGGTAATGTAAACCAAAGTATAACCTGGGCAGTATTCCTACAAAAAATACAAATAAAATTGCAAAAGCACCAAGTGTTTTATTCCAGAAAAACAAACCAATTGCAATTGTACTTAGTAGGGCAACAGTATCACTGGGGAAGGAACCATGCTTTGGGTTTCTTACCCAACCATCCTTCCAGAGGGGTTTTGTATCTGGAGTAATGATTGGGCTATTGATTAATTTTTCATGGGTTACAACTGGACGTGGACTATCTATTAAAGCGTTTAATATTTCAATAGCTCCAAGAGTTAGAACAACACTAAATAAAATCATAAGAACTCTCTTATTTGCGCTTATATCATTTTTAATTTTTCCATATTCCCAGATTCCTACTACAAGAGCAACTAATATTGCTGTCCTTAAAGCATCCACTGACAAAAAAATCAATGCTAATGTATCAAGGAAAACACTCTTTCCGCAAAACTTATTGAAGAAAAATACTATTGCACTGTCCAAAGCATGGTGTTGGAATCCAATCATTTGAAACCTTATAAAAAACTATTTTTTAGCCTGTAAAAAACTTAACCCAACTATGACAAAAGTTGTTGTGCTTAGAATTAGCATTAGTCCAGCTGGCATGAATGCGTGAGTAGCTTTAAATTTTAAGGCAAAAAATACAGCAAGAATAAGGCTTACTGTGCTTACATAAAGATACCCTTCTTTTGGTCTCTTGGAACCGATAGAACACGATATGAAAACCAATATTCCACTTATTGCTCCGGTTAGCAATGACATTTTACTGTGTGCTTTTACAAAACCCATTATTCCCCCGGCGATTAATAAAATCCCGTAAATTTTACTAATAAAATTGCTAATCTGATTCATTGCTTTTCTCCTTTTTAATTTTACTTTATTGAAAAAAGTACTTAACAAAGTAATTCTAGATAAATATGAGTGAAGATTCAACAAATGTTGAAATATAGTTATGTTTTTAGTTATGTTTAATGCTCTGGGACTATAGTTATACTCTTTGACTTAAGTGTGGCAGAAATTATAGCTCCTAAAATTATTAAACCGCCAAAAATTGTTTTAGTTGAAGGCACCTCTTTAAGGAATATTGCTGCAAAGATGATTGCGTAAACAGGCTCAAGGCATGTAATTATGCTTGCTAATTGAACTTTAATGTTAGAAAGACTTTTAATATATAATGTGCCTGATATTGCTGTAAATAAAATACCAAGCACTGCTAGAAGGAAGAGATTTTTAACTTCGAATACAGGCTTTATTAGAATTATTAACGGGATTGAAATAATTGCTGTAGCAAGGTTTTGATAAAAAGATACTACTATGCTTGAATATTTTGCTACACTTACCTTACAAGCTATGGCTAGGAGTGCGCATGAAAACCCGGCAGCAATTCCCCATAAAGCTCCCTGGGTAAAATTATTTGTAAGTTCAAATTTTGGCACGACAAGCAAAACACCAAATAGTGTAACTAATGCACTGATAATGTCAAAGGTTCTTATCTTTTCGTTAAAAAAGTACGGTTCCAGAAAAGTTACAAATATAGGATATGTGGAAAAAGTAAGTACTGCAATTGCCACATTAGATATTTGAACTGATTTAAAAAATGAATACCAGTGGAATGCATATATAAACCCAACAGAAAATAAAAACAGGAAATCCTTCTTTGATTTCAATTTAAAATTTTGTTTTGAATATAGTAAAAAAATAAGAAGAGCAAGCGTAGCAAAAGAAGTTCTGCCAAATACTATTGCTGTTGGTGAAAGAGTTATTAGTTTTCCGAATAATGCAGAAAAACCAAATAAAAAAACCGCAATATGAATTTCAATTAAACTTCTGCTTTGTTTTTTCATTTTTTATGTACTTAATTTAATTCACAAGTACTTAAAACGTAAGCTTATTATGAAGGAGTGTAATACTCCGTGGCTTGCCACGAGAGATATAAGCGACGAATAACAAACCGACTTCTCCGACGACTGGTGACTAAGTCATTAACTTCGCGAAATACCCTGCGGGCTTGCCCCAGGGATAGCGAAGTTAAAAAGAAGTCGGTTTATTCTTTCATATCTGGTAAACCTTAATCTATAATTGAAGAACAATTTTCTCTTATCTTCTACCAAAGGTTGACCCGTTTCGACTCTGACGACTTGTGAAAAATTATATTCAAAAGCAGCTTAACCCATTTTGAGAATGTATGAGCTAGATGAGCAGCTCTCATTTCAAGTTTAGTGTAAATAGATTTGTAACACCTGACATAACGATTAGCCATATGTTCTTG
>JACQBQ010000027.1 GCA_016201905.1 Candidatus Melainabacteria bacterium
AATCAATGTTTACTAAACTTGAGATGAGAGCTGCTTTACTTGCTCACACATTCTCAAAGTGGGTTAAGCTGCTTTTGAACCTAATTTTTCACAGGTCGTCTTAGTATCAAAGAAATCCTAATTGAAAAGAAATCTGCAAAAAATCCTTGTGGAAGGCCTATATTTAATCAAATGCTTGAAAGAATAGAAAAAGGTGAGGCAGAGGGGATTTTATGTTGGCAAATTAATAGATTATCTAGAAATCCAGTTGATGGTGGAAAACTTTCATGGTTATTACAGAAAGGAAATTATTAAGTCAATTCAAACAATTGAAAAAGAGTATAAGCCCGAAGACAATGTCTTATTACTGAGTGTTGAAACTGGAATTGCAAATCAATATGTAATAGACCTTACTAAAAATGCAATGAGGGGTATTGAAAGCAAAATCACAAAGGGTTGGTTTCCTGGTGTTGCACCACTTGGGTATTTAAATACTAAAACTGAGGAAAAAGGAAACAACTACATTAAAAAAGATCCAGAAGCCTTTAATCATGTAAAAAGAATGTGGGAATTAATGCTCACTGGCAAATATATGCCAATGGAGATACTCCGCATGGCAAATAACGAATGGGGACTAAGAACCCGAAAAGGTAAAAAATCTGGTGGTAAGCCATTATCTAAAAGCGTAATGTACAAAATCTTAAATAATCCATTTTATGCAGGTCTTATTGAATGGGGTGATTTTAAAGGGAAAGGCATTCATGAGGCAATGGTAACACCAGAGGAGTTTGACAAAGTTCAATATCTTCTAGGTAGGGATGGTAAGCCTTTGCTGAGAAAACATGATCTTCCCTTTAAAGGTGTACTTAATTGTGCTGAGTGTGGTGCTTTGTTTACTGTTGACAGGAGGTTCAAAGTTTTAAGATCTACCGGTCAGGTAAAAGAATATATCCATTACCACTGTACTGGTAAAAAGGGAAATATAAAATGTACAAACAGGCTTCATATAACCCAGGATGATTTACAAAGGCAAGTAGAAGGTGAAATCGGGAAGATACGCATTGAACCAATATTTTGGGAATGGGCATTAGAAGTATTAAATGATTCAAGCCAAACAGATGTCGAAAAAAATGAAAATATCGTTGAAACCAAAAATAAAACACTAGTAAATTTAGAAAGTGAGCGACAAAGGCTCATTCAAATGGGTTATAAAGGCTTAATTCTCGACGATGATTTCATTAAGCACAAAGAAGACCTAGAGAAACAAATTAGTAGCTTAAAATCAAACCTGTCAAAAATAGAAACTAAAGCAATTGATTCAAAGAAAACAACTGAGAAAATAATAAACTTTGCAGCTTTTGCAAAATTAAAGTTTGCTAATTCAGATATACATACAAAGAAATCTATCGTAAGAGCTTTAGGTTCGGAACGAACAATAAACCGCAAGAAACTGGCAATAAGACCAAAAAGATACTTTATTCCACTTCATGAACAGTATCCTTTGCTTGAAAGTGAATTTAAAAGGTTCGGAACGGATGAAACCCTCTCTACAAAAGAAAAAGGAGAGGCTTTAATACCTCTCCGTCTACGATGGCGGGGCCGACGAGACTCGAACTCGCGACCTCATGCGTGACAGGCATGCGTTCTAACCAACTGAACTACGACCCCATTTTTTAATAGCGTTCCGGTTTTTCACTTATGGAAAAACCTTTACTTACTGTATTGTTATTCAAAACCTAATATCAGGATTCGATAAAAAGACTTAAACCAAACCATATTATAACTTATAGCTAGCTTTCTGGGGCTTGCAATTCTTTAAGTTAGAACAATATTTACGCGTATCATAATAATGGATGGAAACAACTCTATTGAATTATCTTAGTTGAAGATTTTTAATTCGAATATAAAATAATTCTGTTTTAAGGAAGTATTTTTTACAAACCTAAATCGATTTTTTTTGGTAATTTCTTTTGAGGTCCAATTATTGAAAGTGAAAAATATTTAGGATCAAAAATGTCATGTGCTACTCTGGCTATATCTTGATGGCTAACTCTTTCGATTTTATCGATAATTTCTTGAGTTGATTCAAAGCCTTTATGAAATAAATAATCCATGCCATTTTAAAAAGATTTGCTATCTGTAGATTCTTGCTTAAGTAAACTATTGGTTTTAAGTTGTGTCTTGGCTCTGTTTAACTCACCATCAGTAAATCCAGTTTTCTTAAGCTTTTTAATTTCACTTAAAATCAGACTCATTGCTTTAGAGAAGTTCTTAGGATTTGTCCCTCCATAAATAGTCAGTGCTCCACATGTGTTGTAATTAGGCATATATGAATGAATAGTATAAACAAGCCCCCTTTTTTCTCTAATTTCCAGATATAGTCTTGAACTTGATGTACCTCCTAAGGCAGTCTTTAACACAGCTAAAATATGTCTGTCTTCATCATGAAGTGTATAGCCTTTTGTATTAAAACAAAAATGTGCTTGCTCTGTATTTTTGTTTTGTACAAATATTGCAGGATTAATAGTTGGAGGTGATATTTCTGTTTTTTGTTTTTCAAGATTTGTTTTGGGTCTAAACTCTTCAATTTTTTTAATTACAGCATCCAAATCAAAATCCCCGGCAACTGAAACAATCATATTGCTAGGAATATAGTGTTTAGCTAAAAAGTCTTTTAACATATCTTTATCCATCTCTGAAACCGTTTTATTTGTTCCTAGTATTGGTCTTCCCATAGGGTGACCTGCCCAATATGTGTTTTCGGATACCGAATGTATCTGAGATTCTGGTGCATCTTCATACCTTTTTATTTCTTCTAAAATTACTTGTTTTTCAAGCCCAAAATCTTTAGAGTTTAATTTAGTATTTAATAACATATCTAAAAAAAGTTCTATTGGAACTAAAATATTTTCTCCTAAAAGGGTGACCTCAAAAGCAGTAAGGTCTTTATCAGTAAAAGCATTTAAATCACACCCAACATTACCAGCTTCTTCTGCGATCTGTTTTGCATCTCTTGTTTTTGTTCTCTTAAAAACCATATGCTCAATAAAATGGGTTATACCGTTGTTTTGTTCATCTTCACTTACTGAACCAACATTAACAATAATGTTTAATGCACCGGAATATACATGTGGAATTTTTTGTGAAACTAAGGTTATTCCATTTTTTAAAACTTGTGCTTTTACAGGCAAAGATCTTTTGCTGAATAAGTTTTTAGATGATGGAACACTAAGATCATTAATAATCTGTGCTTGTTTTGAAATAGGTAGTGGATATAGGTCTGTAAGATGCCTAAGGTTTGTACCTGAATAATTAAATGGGTTAATTCTTAGAGACATAACTATTTCTTTATATTAGTAGGAGATTATAACAAAAGTATCAGGTATGACATTAACCTTTTTTCTTTTAATTAATTAGCATCAGCTTTATAATTAATTTTAAACCGTTATAGAAAAGCAATAGCATTTAAAACCAGCTAGAATAATACATTATGCGTATAGTAATTACAGGCGGAGCAGGGTTTATAGGTTCACATTTAGTGGATATGTTCCTATCCCTTGGTTATGAAGTAGTTGCAATTGATAATTTAATCACTGGAAAAAAAGAAAATCTTACTATCCATAAAAATCTGATTTTTCTTGATCAAAATGTTTACAAGTGTATTGAAGTGGATGGAAAAGTTGACTGGGTTTTGCACTTTGCAAGTCCAGCTTCACCTGTAGATTTTAAAAAATTACCAATTCAAATTTTAAAAGTTGGATCAAGCGGAACAATAAATGCTGTAGGGTTGGCAAAAGCAAAGGGTGCTAAGTTTTTCCTTGCAAGTACATCTGAAGTTTATGGTGATCCTCTGGAACACCCTCAGAAAGAAACTTACGTAGGCAACGTAGATCCTATATCTGAAAGATCTGTCTATGATGAATCAAAACGTTTTGCTGAAGCAACTACTATGGCTTATCACAGATTTCACAATATTGATACCAGAATTACTCGTATATTTAACACTTATGGACCACGTATGAGACCAGAAGATGGTAGAGTAATTTCAAATTTTATCAGCCAGGCTCTTACAAATAAACCAATTACAGTTTATGGTGATGGAAATCAGACAAGAAGCTTTCAGTATGTAAGTGATCTTGTTGAGGGTATTTTAAGGCTTATGAAAACCAACTGTAATGATCCTATAAACCTTGGAAACCCAAATGAATTCAAGATTATAGAGCTTGCAAATATTGTAAAAAAGTTGACAGGTTCAAAAAGTGAAATTATATTCAAACCACTGCCTGAAGGAGATCCAAAACGCAGAAGACCAGACATATCCAGAGCCAAGGAAGTTTTAAAGTGGGAGCCTAAAGTTTCACTGGAAGATGGATTAAAAAAAATGATAGAGTATTATAAATCGGTTTTACAGTTGCAAAAATAATTAAACAGAAAACATGAGGTAAAAATGAGAGTTTTAGTATCAGCAGATCTGGAAGGAATAAGTGGAGTAGTTCATCCTGATCAAATTTATCCGGGCAGTGAGTACTATAAAGAAACCCTCCAGAAGTGGTCACAAGAATTAACTGCTGTTATTTCAGGACTTAGAGAAGCAGGTGCTGAATATATTGTTATTAACGATGCCCATAACCACATGAGAAATCTAAACAATGCAATGGTCCCAAATGCCACGATTGTTTCTGGCTGGCAAAGACCGTTTTCAATGATGGCAACTATTGACGAAGGATACGATGCATGCCTATTTTTAGGCTACCATGCAATGGCTGGATCAAGATCCACTCTTAGTCACACATACCGCCCAAGAATAATTAGGCAGGTTTTTCTAAATAAAGTACCTGTGGGAGAAGTTGGTTTAAATGCTGCGCTTGCAGGATTTTATAATGTGCCTGTCGCACTTATCTCAGGTGATGAAGAAGTTTGCTTTGAAGCTGAAGCTTTACTTGGTAAGCAGCTAATAACAGTTCAAACAAAAAGAGGGCTTAGCCGTTACTCTGCATTATCTTATCCGTTTGAAGTTACATTGAAAAACTTAAAAGCTGGTGTTACTAAAGCTTTAAAAGAAAAAGATAAATTAAAAGTTTACAAAATAACTTCACCCTGTACAATTTCTGTAGTATTCAGTGAGCCAAATCATGCTGATGCCTGTGAACTAATACCGAATGTTAAAAGGATTAGTGATAATCAAGTTGAGTTTACAAACCAGCTTTATCCAGTTGTTTTTAAATGCTTTTTAGCAATGGGTACTTTAGCTGCATCACGTGATGACGTCGTTACATAATTTTTTAAATTAAGTATGATAAATTATTGGTCCTGAGACTATTTAACCAATTAGTGTAGAATAGTAACTCGTTACTAATTAAATAATATTTAGGACTAAACTCATGGCAGCACCAGTAAAGAAAAAAAAGAAATTACATACACAAATCAAACTACAAATCGAAGCTGGTAAAGCAAATCCAGCTCCACCAATTGGACCAGCACTTGGTCAGCATGGTGTAAACATAATGGCATTTTGCAAAGAATATAATGAAAAAACAAAAGACAAAGCAGGTCAAATTATTCCTGTTGTAATTAATGTATATGAAGATAGATCGTTTGATTTTATAACCAAAACACCACCTGTCTCTGACATGATTAAAAAGAAAATCAAAATTGAAAAAGGCTCAGGTGTCCCAAACCGGGAAAAAGTCGGCAAAATCACAATGAAAGAAATTGAAGAAATTGCAAAAGATAAAATGCCTGATTTAAATGCACTTGATGTAAAGGCAGCTACAAACATAATTATGGGTACCGCTAGAAGTATGGGGGTTACTGTAGAAGGGTAAAAAAATGAAAGGAGTTGGGAGAACTTTCTAAAAGTTCGTTTGCACCAATAAAATGAATGTCAACACTAACAAAGCGCAGAAAACAAATCAACGAACTATTAGGTGATAAAAAGACTTACACACCAAAAGAAGCAATTTTAAAAATAAAAGAAATTGCAAGTAAAGCTAAAACAAAATTTGATCAGACTGTAGATTTAGCAGTAAGACTTGGAGTTGATCCAAAACAAAGCGATCAGCAGGTAAGAAGCTCAGTAGCACTGCCTGGTGGTACAGGCAAAAAAATAAAAATTGCAGTAATTGCTCGAGGTGAAAAAGTAAAAGAAGCAGAAGCAGCTGGAGCTGATGTGGTTGGCTCTGAAGATCTCGTGGGAAAAATCGAGCAAGGCTTTATGAGCTTTGATAAGCTTGTAGCTACACCAGATATGATGCCTGCTATGGCAAAGCTTGGTAAAATACTTGGTCCAAAAGGTTTAATGCCAAATCCAAAAGACGGTACAGTAACCACTGATCTTTCAAAAGCAGTAAAAGAATTAAAAGCAGGAAAAGCAAGTTTTAGAGCTGAAAAAGACAGTGGTATAGTCCATGTTCCAATTGGAAAGATTTCATTCTCAGAAGAAAATTTATTAAAGAACTTTGGGGCTGTAATGGACGGAGTAAATAAAGCAAGACCATCAAGTGCAAAAGGTATTTATCTAAGATCTGTTTATATAAGCTCTACAATGGGTCCTGGTCTAAAAGTGGATGTTAACTCACTTGATGAGTTACATGAACATCATTAAAGGTTAATTTTAGGAGGTTACTATGGCAGTAAAAATAGGTTTTTTCAATGATCGATGTGTAGATATCCACAGATATTTAACAGCTGCTCACAAAGCAAAAGGTAGTAATAATATAAAAGAAGAAAAAGAGCAATTGGAAGAAGCATTTGTAGATTTTAAAGCTGCTATACAAGAAGGAGAAGGGACTCCTCAACAAATAGTAAATGTTGTAAGAGGAATTAACACTTCAGAAATACAAGCTTCAGAAGAAGGAAAAGAAAGTAGCCCCATTCCGCTTAACTATCTTTACGAAAAGCTAGGAAGCCTATCTTTAAGACAATTTCGAGGAGAACAACCATCTCTAAAACCATTAACAGGAGAAGGTGGTATGTGGTCTTTTCCTGTACCAATAATTCCTTTGGACGAATTACTCTTAGTACTTAATGAAGGCCAAAATAACTAATCTTCTGAGATACTCTAAAACGTTAGGAATAATTTAAGCAAGAAATATTGTGGTGAGCAATATTTTGAGCGCCTTGAAGAAAAAGCAAGTTGAGCATTCACGCAAAACAAGCGGTATAAAAACTGCCATTAGCCAGACTCGCCGCCCAGCTTGCTGGGCGAGCCTCGCTCAATCACGCAGTGATTGAGCGGGAACTGGCACGGCTTTGTTCAAACCAACATGAATTTAAAAGACTCCAAGTACTATCAAACTAAAGTATTATTAGGATTTAGATATGCTTTTCCTTTTCTAGTTAGCTTTGCTTGTACTGGAACCACCTCAGAGCTTAAGCTTCTTTTGTCTCTTTCATACGGGTGATTCTTATATCTATATTTGACAATAGTTATGAATCCTTCTTCTTCTAAAAGTTTAACCGCATCTAAAAACAATTCATTTTTAGTAAAGCTCTGATCTAAATCATCTGTATAAAAATCTATAACGTTAGAGTCTCCTTTTTTTGCAGTTACTGCGCCTTTATATTCAGAGTAACTATATAGTTTTCCAAAAAACTGTGAGGAAAACCAACGTTGAGAAGCATATTCCCTTGCTAATCTTGCTTCTTGATCAATTAATATTTGAGGTTTTTTTGATAGTCTGTCAGTTATTTTTGTAAGTAATTCTGCAGCAAAGTTAGCTATTTCACTAAGCCGTTCAACTTTTTGCTTGGACTCTTTTTGGATGTTCTCTGCTCTTCTTGTACATGCAGCAGCAAGATCTGCATAGAAAGGTTGCTTTGTTATTACTACTGGCTGAATAGCTGACATAAAATTTACATCAATTTATTTATTAGGTAAAGTATATCACAAACATGCCATTGTCCAGAGTCGCCGCCCAGCTTTGCTGGGCAGGCCGGGAACTGGCACAAGAGTGTTCTTCCCAAAATGAATTTTAAAGACTCCGTTACAGGCTGTAAATGAAACTGCCCTTGGCCAGACTCGAACTGGCACGGCTTTGTTCAAACCAACGGATTTTAAGTCCGTTGCGTCTACCATTCCGCCACAAGGGCATAAGAACATTCTAATCTAAATAAAATACAGTCACAATCTTATGTTGCATATGTGCATACTCTATGGCTTCTTTTAAAGTATGACTATCGTGGTATAAAAAACAAATTAACTGGTGCGAAAGCTCTACTATTTCTCTATTACAAATCCTACTTGCATCTGCAAGTGTCATATTCTGTCTGTCAGGATGTTCTAATACTCCTTTTATTCCAATCAATGCATTCTGTACATCTGTAGGCTGTTGACCAATTGTCTGTGGAAGAATTACTTCTAATTTATTTTGATCTGCGCGGCATGCTCCCTTAATAACAGCAGAGTTAACACCACTGCTTCCACCACTTGTTATAATTATGTTTCCACTTATTATTAGTGCATAAGATAAGATTTCTACAAGCTGCTGATGCATTAACGATAAGTTACGAGTACCAATTATTGAAATCTTTCTTGTACCAATGTTTTGTATTAGCTTCAGTTCTTCTACTAAAGTGTCAACAGTAGGCATTGTCAGTTGCCCTGTACCACCACCTTTTTTTTCTCCTGCAAAAATTTTAAATTCTCCTTTATGTCAAAACCAAATTATATGCCTTTAAAACATCTTTCAAACAAATTGCTTTCAAATGATAACATCACTTCTGGACTAAATGAGAACCAACTCTCTGCTGTTACTTATGGAAGCGGGCCATTATTGATTGTGGCAGGTGCTGGCTCCGGAAAGACAAGGGTTTTAACCCATAGAATTGCTTATCTTATTTCTTCTGGTTTTATGCCCGAAAGTATTTTAGCAGTAACATTTACTAACAAAGCAGCCAGCGAAATGAAAGAGCGCTTGTATCAGTTATTATCAAAAGATATTGCAGATTTAGTTTGGATTGGTACCTTTCATAATGTTTGCGGAAGAATATTGCGTCATGACATAAGCAAGCTACTTTTAAGTAATGGTGAACGCTGGACAAGTAATTTTGTAATTTATGATGAGTCCGACAGTACAAGCCTTATAAAAGAATCTATTTTAGCCTTAGATTTAGATGGAAAAGTTTACGTACCAAAAAGCATAAGAGGATTTATAAGCTCACTTAAGTCGCAGGGTTACGATGCAAAGTCATTTGGTGACATTGCAAAAAACCACAGAGAAGTAAAAATTTCTGAAGTATTTGATCTTTATCAAAAAGAACTAGCAAAAAATAATGGGCTGGATTTTGATGATTTACTTTTATACTCTGTAAAGCTTCTTGAGCAAAATGAAAAAACTAGGAATTATTATCATAAAAGATTTCAGCATGTTCTTGTAGATGAGTTTCAGGATACAAACCTGATTCAGTATGAGTTAATAAGATTAATTTCTGAAGGATTAACAAAAGAAGAGCGAAAAAATACCGATAGAAGTATTCTTTGGAAAGAGAGAGGAATCACTACTGTAGGCGATGTAGACCAAAGCATTTATTCATGGCGCGGAGCTGATTTCAGGATAATTCTAGGTTTTCAAAATGATTTTCCTGAAAACACATTAATAAAGCTTGAAAAAAACTATCGCTCCACTGAAACGATTTTAAATACTGCAGATTCAATAATTAAAAACAACACAGAAAGAATTGAAAAAACTTTACTGCCTACTAAGTCAAAAGGTGAAAAAATAATTTGCTTTGAAGCTGATGATGAAATAGAAGAAGCTCAATATGTCGCAAAAGAAACTTTAAGATTATTGAAATCCGATTTCAAATACAGCGATATAGGAGTTTTATATCGTACCAATGCACAAAGCAGGGCAATTGAAGAGGCTTTAATTAAAAGAAATATTCCATATCAGATAGTTGGCGGGTTCAGGTTTTATGAGAGAAAAGAAATTAAAGATATTATTTCATATCTGAAAGTAATTTATAACCCCAGTGATTCTGTATCATTAAAAAGAATTATCAATGTTCCAAAGCGCGGGCTTGGTGCTACAACACTTATAAAAATTGAAGAGTATGCAAATAAAAACAATTTCACTTTATATAAAACACTGCTTGAAATAAAAGATGTACCGGATTTATCAGAGAGAACTATTGTCTCAGTCCAAAACTTTGTAGAATTGATGGAGTATTTAAGAAAAGCATCTAAATCACTTTCTATAAGTGACTTATTAGATCAAATCCTAAAAAAATCAGGGTACTGGGATGAATTAGAAAAAGAAGGAACACTGGACTCTGAAGAAAGACTGGCAAATATTCAGGAGCTA
Source organism: Candidatus Melainabacteria bacterium (assembly GCA_016201905.1). GTDB lineage: Bacteria > Cyanobacteriota > Vampirovibrionia > 2-02-FULL-35-15 > 2-02-FULL-35-15 > JACQBQ01. The sequence goes on from JACQBQ010000027.1 coordinate 10,284, forward strand.
TATTCTGTAGCAAATGAGTTTGAAGCAAGCTCAGTAGTAAAGGCAATTCATGAATTGCCTCAACAGGAAACATTCCTTGGGGATTTTTTAACCCAGATATCCCTTTATACAGAGCTTGATAATTTAAAACAAACCACAAATAAAATCACTCTTACCACATTACACTTAGCAAAAGGACTTGAATATCCTATAGTTTTTATTTGTGGACTGGAAGAAGGTGTTTTTCCACATTTAAGATCCATTGATTCGCTTGATAAAAATGAGCTCGAAGAAGAAAGAAGGTTAATGTATGTAGGTGTAACGCGAGCAAAAGAAAAATTATATTTTACGTATGCCAGAGAAAGAAGACTTTTTGGATCAAGTGAGTATTCACAGGTAAGCAGATTTATAGAAGAAGCACCAAAAGAACTGTTAAGCGGATTTTATGGTGGCTTAGATGAAAAAATTAAAAACAATAAATCCCATATTCCAAAGAAAAATATACAAAGAAAATATTCTGAATATGAAATCGATGAATTAATAATACCTGACAATGTGCAAAAAGTTACTAAGTTAAGAGATCCTAGAGCACACATCACTCAGCATTCAGAGTCCAGCACTCAGAGCTTCTTTGATATTGGTGATAAAGTACAGCATGAAAAATTTGGAGTTGGAATTATTGAACAGATCTTTGGGCAGGGAGAAAAGAATCTGGTTAATGTGGATTTTGAAAAATATGGAAAAAAATTATTAGACCCAAGATATGCAAAGCTAATCAAGTTATAGCTATTCTCGTCATTGCAAGGAGTAACTTAAGCCACAGCAAAGCAATCTCATAAACGTTAGGAGATTCTTCGCTATCACTCAGGATGATATTTGGTAGTTATCTTTCTGACACCTTAAAACCAGTCAACTCAGTCAATTTTTCTGCACATTGCCATTTTGCTTTATCAAGATCTCGTTCAGGATAAAAAAGTTTTCCAATTTTTACTTTAATCGGACCAAAAGGTTTATTTGATCCAACAATTCCAATAGGTAAAATTGGAACTCCTGTCAGGTTTGATATATAAGCTGGACCAATATTTGGTTTACCCAAGGACTGTGGTACTTTACTTCTAGTACCTTCTAAAAACATTCCAAGACACCAGCCTTTATTTAAAACCTCTTTAGCTCCTTTAATTGTTGTCTTTGAAACATTTTCTCTATCCACTAAAAACGCACCAAGTATTGTAATAGCCCACCCAATAAATGGAACAGAAAAAAGTTCTTTTTTTGCCATATATGCAACTGGAATTTTTAGAACCAATGATATAAGTGGAGGATCATTGTTTGATAGATGGTTTGGCATTACAATAAATGGTTTTTTATCTTTTGGAATATTTTCTTTTCCATAAACCTTTAAGCGATAAAAAATATAATAGACAGGTGTAAACAAAAGCCAAATAACCATATATTGATAAAACTTAGTAAGCCAGTTATAGCGATTTGGATTGTAGATAGCCATAGAATAAATAATAACGTAGATTTAGAGATCTAAGCTATAATCTTAATTTGATTAGACAAGCGAAGAATGTTGCAATGAGCAATATTTTAAGTCCCGGAAATTGATCAAGCTGGTAAATAAGACGAAAGACAAAAAACTTTCTTGCACATATAGGATTTGTCTGATTAATTCGGCAAATCCGATCAGGTGTAAAGGAGCGATTGACGGAAGCCTCAACTTGTTTGAGGCATTATAAAAAAACGAAGGAGAGATGTCCGAGTGGTTTAAGGAGCAGACCTGGAAAGTCTGTGTGCCCCTTAAAAGGGTACCGAGGGTTCGAATCCCTCTCTCTCCGTTTTTTACAAAAAAGTGGTGTGTTCTACATTAAAAACAGAAGCTAGTTCTTTTGCAATATTTGGAGTAATGCGAACTCGTCCTTTTATTAAATCGTTTATTTTTGAAGTAGATAAATCAGTTTTTTTTGCTAAGTCAGCCTGAGTCATTCCTTTTAATTCTAAAAAGGTTTCAATTAACTCATGTCCTTTAAATTCTTTTTTTTGATTCCAATTACTTCTATCTTCTTTAGAAAGTCTTTGGTCCAATATTTTTATGACTTCTATTTTGCTTAATTTACCTTTTATATATTGTTCAATACAAGAACCTAAGGCTCCTAAAAAATTAAAATCCAGATTTTGACTCTTTGTACTCATTGTTTAATCTCCACTATTGATTGTATTCATGTTTACTGACTTCATATATTTCTAGTAATTTCTTTTCCTCATCTACAGTAAACAACACTCTGTAAGCAATGTTTAATCTAATTGAGAAAGTGCCTTTCAATCCTCCTTTTAGGTGTTCTAGCTTAAACCCTGGATAATTTTTTAATCCACTTAATCCAGAATATTCAGAAATATATTTGAATACTGCATATTTCTTTTTACATTGAACTGGCAGACTATTGATCTCTTTTTTAAACTTATAATCAATAACTTGCCAATTCATGTATTCCCAAATTATACCCTATTTATACCCTGAATTGATTAATAATGTATTAAAACCTGCACTTATACAATATTGTACAAGGTTTTGAGAGGTTATAAAAGTTGATTTCCAGCAGCCCTTAATTAATCTAATAAATCAACTAACTTTTCTGCATAATACAAATAATTCTGAATATTCTGTATCATATGGACTTTCCTCTTTATTGAATAAATTGTTTATGTCATAAGGACTTGAAGTACATTTAACTTCAAATCCATACCTAGAAAGATTCTGCTTGAAGAACAAATTATCAAACGCCATTGTATGTTTTTCTCCAAATGCATAGGACTTCTTAGCATTGAATACTTCATGCTTTTCAATTCCTGAACAATTTGGCACAAAGATAATCAAGTAGCCGTTTCTATTCAAAAGTCTATAAAACATTTCAAAGATAGAATACAGACTAGGCAAATGTTCAAGAACATGGTTGGAAAAAACAATGTCAAAACTTTCATCCTTAATAGAGTGTAGCAAGGAGTAATCATCAAGTATTGTTAGTCCTAATTTATTTTTTCCAAAATCGGTTCTACTTTTTGAAATCTCAAATCCGGTTACATCAAAACCATTGTTTTGCAACTGTAATGCTTCATATCCCCATGAACAACCAAAATCCAATACTTTACCATTTGATTTAAACAGCTTAATAATTTTAATTTTTTCGGAAAAATCTTTTTCAGTATTTGAAAAGCACGTATTTAAACATTCTTGGAATTCAGATTCATCAGGAAGCTTTGTGGTCATCCCTTCTTTATATTCACTTTGGTAGAACTTAATATTTTCAGATATTTCTTCTGTAGGATAACGAAACATCAACTTGCAAGTATTACACTTCAAAAGTTGTAATAAAAAATACTTCTTACCTATTAGACTAAATCCCCCCCCCTTACAAAAGGGACACTGTTTTTCAGTATTGTTTAGGTATTTTTTTAAGACCTTAAAGAGATATTCAATTCTTGCCATACCTTATATTTATACACAAAACCTCGTTTTTAGTCAGTAAGAATGTTAGATGTTAAGGTATTACGCCACCAGTTTTAGTCTTCTACATTGCTTTTCCATTTCAATTACTTTGCTGAAATTGTTTCTTATAAAAGTTCGATAACTGTTCAGTGCTTCCCGTTTAGGTATAATTAAGAGATGGAAAATAAAATCAAATTACCAAAAGATAAAATAGCTAAGTTTTGCCAAGAAAATCATATTATTAAGCTATCTTTGTTTGGTTCTATATTAAGAAATGATTTTAATGAGGCTAGTGATATCGATATTCTTGTTGAATTCGATAAGAATCATATACCAGGATTTATAAGGCTTGCAAATATTCAAAGCGCTCTTTCTAAATTATTGGGGGGGAAAGAAGTAGATATAAGAACTCCAAATGATTTAAGCCCTTACATCAAAGACAAAGTTTTAAATACTGCTGAGGTCCAATATGTTCAAGGATGATCTTACAAGAGTCAAGCATATGCTTGATTCAGCAAATGAAGCATTATCATTCCTAAAAGATAAAACCAGAAAAGATTTAGATCAAAATAAAATGCTTGTTTTATCTTTGATAAAATGCGTTGAAATAATAGGCGAAGCTGCTAACAGCATTACAGATGATCTGAAATCTAAACATACATCAATTCCTTGGCAAGACATTATTAAAATGAGACACAGGCTTATTCATACTTACTTTGATGTAGATTATGACATCGTCTGGAAGACAGTCAAAGATGAACGACTTGTGAAAAATTATATTCAAAAGCAGCTTAACCCATTTTGAGAATGTATGAGCTAGATGAGCAGCTCTCATTTCAAGTTTAGTGTAAATAGATTTGTAACACCTGACATAACGATTAGCCATATGTTCTTG
>JACQBQ010000017.1 GCA_016201905.1 Candidatus Melainabacteria bacterium
ATGTGATTGGTATGTTAAAGCGTTTCAAGGTGATTTCTGAACGATATCGTAATAGAAGAAAAAGATTTGCCTTAAGGTTTAATTTGATTGCAGGAGTTTACAACTATGAATTATTTAACTGAGTTTCGAAAGAGCTCTAGTGTAATAATGCTACTTATTATTTGTAATAATAAATGAATTGTTTGCTGTTTGATCTGAATTAGTCCAGATTATTGCCTCAGATTTATTAAAAATACCAAGAGGTTTTATTTCTGGTTTTAGCAGAACATTATACTTTTCATATGTCGTCTCTTGCAATTTACTCATTAGCTTGCATACGTCATGCGATTTGGCATTTCCTAAGTTAATAATAAAGTTAGCATGTACTTGTGAAACCTGGGCAGAGCCTACATGCCAATTTTTTGCACCTATTGAGTCTAGAATTTTGCCGGCCGGCATGTTTAGTTCTATTGGGTTTCTAAACGTACAACCTGCACTTGGATCTTTAATTGGCTGTGTCTTTTGTCTGGCTGTATTATTTTCTTTCATCCTTGTTCTTATGGATGCTTCGGTATCAGAGAGCATTCTGAACTTTGTGCTTAAAACAATTTGTTTTGTCGGGTTGATTGTTGAAATTCTATAACCGAACTGTATATCTTTTGGTGTAAGCACTTCAATTTTCCATTTTTCTATATTCAAGACAGTTACTGTTTCCAATATCTGGCTTGTGTTGCTTCCATGTGCTCCTGCATTCATTACTACTGCGCCACCTACAGTGCCCGGAATCCCTTCATAAAATTCCATACCTGAAAGACTTAATTTTGCTGCATATGCTGATAGCCTTGGCAGTTTTACCCCGGCACCTGCTAAAAGCAAATCAGGACCAAGTTGTTCAATCCAATTTAGTCCGGTTGTACAAATTACTGTTCCAGGAATATCATGTGAAGAAACCAGAATGTTAGAACCGCCGCCAAGCAAAGACCACGGCTCGTTTTTAGATATGACCTTATCCATAAGGTCAACAAGTTCGTCAGTTGTTGTTGGAAAACAAATTCTATCTGCTGTCCCGCCAACTTTCATTGTGGTAAGGTTTGCAAGTTCTGTTTTTTCTAGTGTTTTCATTTTATTTTTTTTGTGAGACTGTTAGGGCAAGTTTCAAGCCCTTTTATTTATGGTACCTATTTTATATTAATTGTTCCCAAAATTTGAAGCAAGTATCTGATGTGGCTTTAAAAGTTTTGGACCAAGGTTTGTTATATCACCAGCTCCCATTATAAGTATTAAATCACCTGCTTTAATATAGCTTTGGAGATATTCTGCAACTTTGTTTATACTGCCCGTTAGATAGGTAATATTAGGCTTGTTTATTTCCTTTACCAAACCTTCACTTGATATACCTTCTATCTCGTTACCCCTTGCTATATAAGTATCTGTTACAAATATAGGGTTTTCTTCTTTTGTAAGTGTTTCTTTAAACTCTTTCCAGAGATCTTTTAGTCTTCTTGGCTGATGTGGCTGTAAAACTACAATTAGCCTTTTTGGTTTTAATTCTTTGGCAGCCTGAATTGTTGCAGAGATTTCAGTAGGGTGATGAGCATAGTCATCAATGACTGTAATTTCATTTGTTTGGGCTAAAATATGAAATCTTCTTTTAACACCGGTATAATTTTCTAAGCCCACTTTTATTTTTTCAGTGCTAATGCCCAGAAGATTACTCACGCTAAACGCTGCAAGAGCATTTAGTACATTATGTTCCCCGGGATTTTTTAGTTTAATAGAAGTTTGAAATTGTCCTTTTAAGTAAATACCCCAGGAATTTTTTTCAGGTTCGTGTTTTGCATATATTGTTGTAGGTTCAGATTTTTGATAGATACCATAGGTAATTATTTTATGGTCATCCAGCTTAAAGTTTTTTGTAATAATTTCTCTGGTAATTTTGTCCTGAAGGCAAACTACAAGATTTTTTTTTGAAATCGCTTTTTTTGCAAATTCAAGAAAAGTATTTTTTATTTCTTCAATTCCACCTGGGTAATTTTCAAGATGATCTGCTTCAATGTTAGTTATCACAGCTATTTTAGGGTTTCCTTTTAGAAGGCTTTTATCGCTTTCATCTGCTTCAATAACAAAATACTCCCCATTTCCAATGATGGTATTTGAGTTTTTACTTAGCAGTATTCCACCTAAAATAGCCGAAGGGTCTAAGCCGCTGGTAAGTAAAATTTCAGTAATCATTGCACTTGTACTGGTTTTCCCATGTGTGCCAGACACTGCAATTGTTTTTTTTCCTCTTATTGCAAGTTCCAGAAGATCTGATCTGTGTAAAATATTTTTTTTATTTTCTTTTGCCCAGTTAAGTTCTTCGTTGTTATTTAAAGTAACAGCAGTAGAATAAATTACATAATCTGGATTGATTTTTTCTATGTTTTGCTTGCTGTGAGGGGTCCAAATATTTTTTATCCCAGCTTTATTTAAATCAGTGATTGTATTTGTCAACTCTTTGTCAGAGCCAGAAATAAATGAGCCTTGTGCATGAAAATACCTTGCTAAGGCACTCATTCCTATGCCACCAATTCCTATAAAATGGATTTTTTTTGTTTTAAGACTTTGTGCTTGACTTGCTTTCAAGTGTTTTTAACCATTTGGATATTTTTGATTTTTTATGTGCAGCGTTGTTTAAGTGAAGAATGTTTTTTGCTGTAGATCTGTCAATTAATGCAAAAGCTTCATTAGCAGTGTCTATTGCTGATTTTGAATCTTTTTGTGAAACATAGTCAAAAACTTTTTTAAGTAAGGTCTTTATTTCTGTTTTGTAAACAAGATTATGGACCCTGTTTCTCTCAGATGTTCTTACCCTTTTAATTGCAGATTTAAGTCTTGGCATAGCTTTATCCTTTGATTACTGTGCTCCTCCGTTATCCAGAGCTATGATAACATCTGGCATTCCCATTACAATACCGTAACCTGTAAGAACAAAGCCACCGGTTGTCTCTTGTGTCTGTACTTCCATACTCTTTCCTAATATAAATGGCTCGCCAAGAGTTACATCTGCCTGGTAGCAAATATCTCCAGCCATGTCGGCTTCTACACCATCAACTACCATTATTTGTTCATTTGTAAATGGATTTACAAGATTTTTTGTTAATCCACCCTCAACAATTTCATTTGCATCTTTAGGTACTACACCGCCCATGTCAACAGTTGCTATTGCTATGTTTGCTCTGAGAGCTTGTACACTGGCATTTATACTTGCATTTTTTGCCCTGTCTTGAGCACCAATTAAGTTTGGTACAGCAAGAGTAATTAGTATACCTATAATTACAACAACTACAAGAAGTTCTATCAATGTAAAGCCTTGTGTATTTCTTTGGACTCTTAATTTCATTTTTTTTCTCCTTTAGATTTCCAAATATAATAAACTATATTCTACCTTATGCTTTGTAATTGTTATTAGATATTTAAGCATAAACTTGGAAAAAGAAATATGGAAAGAACTTTTTTAGCAATAAAACCTGATGGTGTTCAACGTGGATTAATCGGGAAAGTTATCTCAAGATTAGAAGAAAAGGGCTTTAAATTAATAGCCATGAAATTGATGTACCTTACAAATGAGCTTGCTGAAAAACACTATGGTGAGCATAAGAGTAAACCATTTTTTAATGGATTGGTTGGTTTTATAACTTCTGGCCCAATTGTAGCAATGGTATGGCAAGGAAAAGATGCTGTAAGTGCCGTTAGAAAAATGATGGGTAAAACTAATCCTCTTGAAGCTGAAATAGGGACAATTAGAGGCGACTTTGCTATTGATATTGGCCGTAATGTTGTTCATGGGTCTGATAGTAGTGAAAGTGCAAAAAGAGAAATCAGCATTTTTTTTACTGAAAAAGAAATTATAGATTGGAAACCAGAAATACAGAAGTGGCTTTATGAATAAGCAACAAGTCGGTGTGTTAAATATTTCGCTTGGCTGTCATTGCGAGGAGGCTCTAAAAGAGCCGACGCGGCAATCTTCTAACGTTTTTGAGATTGCTTCGTCGCCCTTCTTATGGGCTCCTCGCAATGACGTACCCCATTTTAATTAACGCACTTAGAGCAAGTTAGGTTATAATAATTAGGTCAAATTTAAGGAGTATAGATTAATGGTACGCATAAGACTTTCAAGAAAAGGCAAGAAAAAGGCCCCGTTTTATAGGATAGTAGTTACTGATATAAGAACAAAAAGAGATGGTGCTCCAATTGAAGAAATTGGTACGTATAATCCTAAAACTAAAGAACTGAAATTAGATAAATCAAAAGCAGAAAATTGGATTAAAAAAGGTGCACTGCCAACAGAGACAGTTCGTACTTTATTAAAAAAGTAAATTTTTTAATAGTTAATTTAAACTTTATCTTTTAGTGAAGAGCCTGGCTGAAGTCACCTGTTTCTTCAGGACGCTCTGTTGCGAGTATATCTGCAATAGCAGCAGTGCCTGTAAACATTGAGCCAAAAGTCAAAATTATTTTTAAAGCCTTTGTCATTCTTCCAAAGAAATCTTCTTTAAGGTGAGTAAGTGTTGCTAATCCTGTTGAAGCAAGAAATGCTGTTAAGAGGATTGGCAGAAAAGTACTTTTCTTTACAGGGGAAGAAAGCGGAGACTTTAGTACTGTAGGTATTCTATTGTCAGGTGGTCCTCCTGTTGAACCATCTCCTTTTCTAATTGGTTTAGGCACTTCGTCGATTTTTTTAGAGCCTTTAGCTTTGTCAGGACGATCCAAATCACTTTTTACAGCAGAATCTAAAACTAAAAGCCTAAGATAGGGTGCTTGATTTGGTATTGGATTTATTCTTGCTGTTGAACTGATTCCCATTTTTTACCTTTTTACTTTTTTCTCTCCAGGTCTGTATATACCACAATAAGTCTTGTTTAAAACACACTTAACTGTGAAAATAGATTAGATCTTTTTATGGAAAAATTGAAAATTATAATAATCATTTAATATTTTCTTGGGTATAAATTTACTAAGTCAAAAATAAATACCTATTGATAAATTTAAAAAAAAGGAAATACATGAGGGAACTATTATTTAATACAATAAATAAATTTAAATCACAAGTTGATTATCTTGAAATAAGGCTTGAAAGGAAAGATGGAATTTTAATTAGCTTTCAGGGTCCAATCCTCGACAGTATCACAAGCTCTGCAAATTTTACTGGCTGTGTTCGAGCAATGCATAAAAGTGGCTGGGGTTTTGTTAGCTTCAATAGTTTGGAGGATTTACATGGAAAAGTATTACTTGCTATGCGGCAGTCAAAACTTGTTGGCAAAATAAATATTTCATTTCCAAAATCAAATATTAAAGAAGCTGTAGTAAAGACAGAAATTAAAAAAGATCCAAGAAAAATTTTACTTAGTGAAAAAAAAGAATTATTTGAGCACTATAATTCGCTCCTTTTAAGCTACTCCAATAAAATACAATCAACTCAAGTCGCATATAAAGATGAAGTAAAAACAACCTATTTTACTAACTCTTTAGGTGTTTATATTGAGCAGGAAAGATTAGATGTCGTTGGAAGATTTAATGTTATTGCCTGTGAAGGAAATGTTGTAAAACAAGCATTTGAAAGTATTACTAGTAGAGGTTCTTATGACGAGGTTTTAAATCTGGATAAGAAAGTTCTTGAGACAGCAGAGCGAGCCTTAAGACAGTTAAGTGCAAAACCTGCTAGTGGAGGTACATATACAGTTGTTTTAGATCCAAGATTAACAGGTGTCTTTATTCATGAAGCCTTTGGTCATCTATCTGAAGGTGACAATGTATATGAAAATGAGAGAATGAAAGAAATACTGGTCCTTGGAAAACAAATAGCTATGCCGCAACTGACAGTTGTGGATAGTGCGCTTATTCCAAATCTGCCGGGGACTTTTGTCTATGACGATGAAGGTGTTAGTGCAAATAAAACTGTTTTAATTGAAAATGGTATTTTAAAAAACAGGCTTCATTCAAGAGAAACAGCAGCAAAGATGTCAGAAGAAACCACAGGAAATGGTAGAGCACTAACTGCCAATTTTTCACCTATACCTAGAATGACTAATACTTATATTGATAATGGCAATGTGAGTTTTAATGAGATGATTTCAGATATTAAAGAAGGAATATATGCGCTTAGAATGCTTGGTGGACAAACAAATGGTGAGCTTTTTACTTTTAGTAGCGGGGAAGCATTTATGATTAGGAATGGAAAAATTGCTGAGCCAGTATCAGATGTAACGCTTAGCGGTAATGTTTTTCAAACATTAAACGATATTGATGCAATTGGTGATGATTTAACTTTTACAAGTGGCAGCTGTGGAAAGTGTGGACAAAATGGTCTGCCCGTTGGTGTAGGTGGTCCTCATATTCGTATTAAAAATGTTTTAGTGGGCGGAAGATAAAGACACTTTTATAGTCATTACCATATTTTTATTCGTTATGCTTTAAAAAAAATCTTTTCTATACAGTTATAATCGTTTTTATAAATGGCAGATAAAATTTTACAAGCATCTTGGCTAATTGCACTAGTTCCATTAGTAAGTTCATTACTAATAATGTTTTTTGCTCACAGATGTAAAATCACAAGTGCTTTTTTATCAATTGGTGCAGTTTTTTATGGTTTAATTCATTCACTTTTAATTTTATATATAAGTTATTTAAATCCTGAGAGAACTTTGGAAATAAATTTTCCATGGATAAGTGCTGGAGCATTTAAATTATTTGTAGGTTATTTAATTGATCCTTTATGTGCAATGATGCTTGTAGTAGTCTGTGTTGTCAGTTTTTTCGTACAGGTTTATACGCATGGCTATATGAAAGAAGACCCAAACTATAGTAAGTTTTATGCTTACCTTTCACTCTTTACTTTTTCAATGCTTGGACTAGTATTTTCAACGAACTTATTCCAAAGCTATATTTTTTGGGAACTTGTTGGAGTATGCAGCTATTTACTCATTGGTTTTTGGTGGTATAAGCCAAGTGCTGCAAATGCCTGTACGAAAGCGTTTGTAGTAAATCGTATTGGTGATGCAGGACTGCTCATTGGCTTATTAATGCTTTATTCTTCTACACAAAATTTTTGGCTGAATAAAACCACATTAGCTTTTGGTCAGCTAAAAAATGCAATTGACTTTGCAATAGGTTCACATCTTTTGCCGGTGGTGGGCATAGTAAGTGTTACAACGATTGCTCTTTTTGTTTTAATGGGACCAATGGCAAAATCAGCACAGTTCCCCCTTCATGTTTGGCTTCCCGATGCAATGGAAGGTCCTACACCAATTTCAGCTTTAATTCATGCAGCCACAATGGTTGCAGCAGGAGTTTATTTAATTGCACGTTGTTATCCACTTTATATTGCTGCACCGGTTGCTATGGCTACGGTTGCATGGATTGGTGGGATTACTGCAATTTTTGCTGCAACCATTGCCTTAAGTCAGTTTGATATAAAAAGAACGTTGGCTTATTCTACATGTTCTCAGCTTGGTTATATGGTGATGGCACTTGGACTTGGTGCATACTCAGCTGGACTTTTTCATTTAATGACCCATGCATTTTTTAAAGCAATGTTGTTTTTATGCTCTGGTTCTGTAATCGTTGGATGTCATCATGAACAGGACATTAGGCAGATGGGTGGACTAAGGAAACATATGCCTATAACTTCTCTTACATGCTTAGTAGGTGTTTTAGCAATCTCTGGTTTTCCATTAATGAGTGGCTTCTGGTCAAAGGATATGATTTTAGCTAGTGCATGGGAACATAATAAGCCACTTTTTATAATAGGTTCTGTAACTGCTTTGCTTACTGCCTTTTATATGTTTCGTTTATACTTTATGACTTTTGAAGGGGAGTATCGTGGGCATGCACATCCGCATGAAACCACACCTTCAATAACTATTCCTTTAATATGCCTTGCTGTGCCTTCTATTTTTATTGGACTTATTGGTTCTCCTTTAATACCTGGCGGTGATAAGTTTTCTTCATTTATTCATTTTGGAGAATATCATGCACACCATGAGTGGGGCATAAATGTTTTTGTAAAAGAACTTCTAACTACTCAGGGACTAATCCCTCTTTTTGCATTTATTGTAGGCACTATATTTGCATGGATGGTTTATAGAAAGGGATTTGCATTAAATACTTTTGTTAAAAAGAACCTCAGCTTTATTTATAACTTGTCATTTAATAAGTGGTATGTGGATGAAGTTTACTTTTGGGTTTTGAACAGAATAATATTGCCTTGTTACAGGGTGCTATGGAGTGTTATTGATAAAACCATTGTAGATGGTGTTTTTGTAAATGGATCGGCAAGAGTAGCTGCAATAGTTGGTGGTGGTTTAAGGTTTATTGAAACAGGTCGTGGACAGCTTTATGCCCTTGTTATATTTGGCTCTGTGCTGTTTGCTGTTTTGTTTTTAATTACAAGGATAGCGAGATAAAAAATGGAAAAGTTACTTGACCTTTTTTTACAGCATGCGTGTAGGGGCACCATTTATGGTGCCCTTTAAGGAGTTACAATGGAAAAGTTAATTGAATTCTTTTTACATCACTCGCTAAGTACTATCCTTATTGTTCCGCTCTTTGCAGCAGTTATTATTGCTTTTTTGCCTAATAAAGAATCAGTGTGCGGAATCGTCTCTTTGATATTTTCTCTGGATATTTTGCTGGATGTATTAGTTGTTATCTTTTCAAAATTTGATCCAAATTTAACAGCCCTGCAGTACGTAGAAAATTATAGATGGTTTGGAGATACCATTAGGATAAAACTAGCTTGTGATGGATTAAGCATTTCAATGGTTTTGCTTATGGCAATTTCATTACCGGTTACTATTATTGCCAGTCAGCCTATAGCAAAAAATAAACCAAAACTTTATTACTCCATGCTTATGATTCTTACTACAAGTGTGCTTGGTGTATTTTTAGCTCAGGATTTGTTCTTATTCTTTTTATTTTGGGAATTAGAGCTTGCTCCAATGTACTTTTTAATTGCTATTTGGGGTGGTCCTAACAAAGACTATGCAGCACTAAAGTTTTTGATTTATACATTTACTGCTGGTGTGTGTATGTTTGCGGCAGTACTGCTTCTGTTTTTTAGCTCGGGGGCAAATACATTTGATATGGAAGTACTTACAAGGTATGGAAGTAACTTGCCTCATCATTTTCAGCTTATTTGTTTTCTTTTATTTTTTGTTTGTTTCATTATTAAGTTACCGTCGTTTCCATTTCATACCTGGCTTCCTGATGCACATGTAGAAGCACCTACACCAGTTTCAATGCTGCTTGCAGGAATACTTTTAAAGATGGGAGGATATGGTATTTATCGCATATGTGTTGGATTTTTTCCACATGTTTTATCTGAGCTGGCTTTATGGATAGCAATCCTTGCTGCTGTAAATATTATTGGTGCAGCAGTAGCATGTCTGGTTCAGGATGACATGAAGCGGATAATTGCTTATTCATCTGTTTCACATATGGGCTTTGTTTTGCTTGGAGTAGCATCTTTAACGCCTGCTGGATTTAGTGGTGGAATATTTCAGATGTTTAGTCATGGGTTAATTAGCGCTGCACTCTTTATGCTAGTGGGCACTTTATATGAAAGAACTCACACAAGACAAATCTCTGACTATGGTGGAATGACTAAATATATGCCTAAGTGTTTTTATTTATTTACTTTAGCGACCATGGCAAATCTTGCATTACCGGCACTTTCGGGTTTTGTGGGAGAGAGCTTAGTCTTTTATGGCGCATTTAGTTCAGAATTGTTTAAACAGTTCCCTACTAAGCTGTACTTTAACTTTGGACAAATTTGTGTTTTATTCTCAGCACTGGGTGTAATTTTAACTGCAGGTTATATGCTCTGGCTTTTACAAAGAGTTTTTATGGGACCAGAAAATACAAAATGGTCAAAGCTAACTGATTTGAGGACTTCAGAAATCGTTGTGCTTGGATCTCTGCTAGCACTTGTAGTTGTATGGGGTGTTTATCCTGTTTCACTTTCAAATCTTTATGAGCCAAGTTCAAGTGCGCTAGTTGAATTTGCAAAAAAAGCAACTAGTAGTTTATAATAAGTACAATACTTTCTACAATTTAAAACAAAGCAAGTCCGAGTGATTTTTACACTTGTTGTAAAAAGCGCTCGGCTAATAAAAAATCAAGAGGTCTCTATGTCATCAATGAGTTCAAAGCTTGTTTCAGTGGTGCAGTATACCAGTCAATTACTTACTGGAACTAAAACTACAAAAGAAGTACTTGGATTAAACCCAACTGCAAGCTCACGTGAATTGAAAAGTGAATTGATTAATTTTTTCAGTGAAAGGCTTTTTAATGAAATCTATGGTTTAGATAAAAATGCAAATGAAAGCAATGCTTATCCTTCTATATTGTCTCAGGTAGCATATGTTATGAAAGAAAAATTTATTCATCCACCTGCTGAGGCAATACAAAAATTAAAAATAGAAAAATATAGACTTGGGTTAAATCCGAATGCTAGTGATGCTGTTGTTTATGCTTTTGAAATTAAAAGAGACTTAAAAGATATGTTAGAAACAATAATTGAAGATGTGCATGGAGTTAAAATACCACAAACTCTTTCTAATAAAGATGAGCTCTATGCATATTTAAAAAAAGAGACAGCAATTGTTTTAAGAGAACGGCATAACAGGTTTAAATCCATGACTGATGATGAAATCTACAAAAGAAGAATTAATTCAGCTTTAAATATTACAATAAAATATATTCATGGAGCTGCATAGTAACTTTAATTTAGTAAAGACCTCGATCAGTAGTCTATAATAATTTGACTAAAGGAGAAAAATCATGTCATCAATTAATGTAAATCCTACTGGTGGAGCCGACAATGCTTTACCCCAACCAGTACAAAAAGTTAAAAGACCAATTAGAGAAGTATTAAATCTTCCAAAAGATATGAATGATGCTGCTCTTAAAGATTTTGTGATTACCGTATTTCTTCAGGAGTCTGTAATAGATCTGTTTCACGATTTTGTTTTTGCAGAAAATGGTGGAGTTGATGTACGACCAATGTTTGATGAAATTAATAGAAGAATCGAAGAGTTAATAAATAGTGATTATAAGTATGCATTAAAAACCATGGATAAAGATATTGAAAATGCAAAACAAAAATTAAAACTTCCATCTTATGTAAGTAAGGTAGAGGTTTACCTTGCTCAAGTAGCCATTGATATGAAAAGCGCCTTAAGTACTATTATTGGAGGAAGTTACAGAGGAGATTATAAAGTCCCAGAGGCAATTGAAAGTTATACCAGCTTTTGCGAGGAGATGAAAGAAGTGGTTTCTACTGAATTAAGGAAAAGATTTTCAATAGGAGGTATTCATAAAGTACCTGAAAATGTTCTTGAATATTACTTCGATATTAAATTGCAGCATGCAATAACACAGATTCATGGACATGACCCAGAATTTTTAAAAATAACTACCAAAACTATTTTGTAGTGTTGAAGAATAGTCTAGTTATTGTTTTAATGTGCTTCAGCTAACACAAATTTCGAATACTCATCTTTTGAAATTAAATCTTTGTTTTTATTTGGATCTTCTGTAAGTTCAATTTTTATCATCCAACCTTTTTCATAAGTATCTTTATTAATGTATTCAGGGTGATCATTTAAGTCTTTATTTATTTCAATTATTTTTCCACTTACTGGAATGTATAGGTCTGATACAGATTTAACTGACTCTATAACTCCAAACTTTTCACCAGATTTATAACTCTTTCCAACTTCAGGAAGTTCCACAAAAACGACGTCTCCAAGCTCTCCGCTTGCATAGGCAGTTATTCCAATAACAGCTTGGTTACCAGATAAAATCTTTAAATATTCATGAGATTTGGAGTATTTTAATTCTTTTGGGAAATTCATTTTTATAATGCTTCAGACAAGCTGAAGCTTCCTTCGGCGAATCCCTTTTACAGGATCGGATTTACCAAATAAATCGGATAAATCATTTAAATACTATAGCGTTTTGTTTTCCTTTTTAACTTATTACCCTTTATATTTTAATCTAAAATCCGACTTTTTACTCATAAAAAACACAATCTTTATGTATAGTTTAGCTCTATGCTTTTAACCAAAGGATAATTATAATTTGCCACTCTTTAATTAATGAAGTCGTGAAAGGTGAGTTTTTATAGGCTTTTGGGTAAGTATATAAAGACAGCTGATTTTTAAAATGTCTAAATCGGTTTGGAAATGTTGGATAGAGAACCAGAAAATAATTTTAATATCTTGTTTTTTAAAATTAAAATATCCTTGTAAAGCAGCTTAGTACTGCCTTATTAAGGATATTTATTTTTTTGGTGAGTATTCAATTTAATTAAAAAAATGGAGAAATGCTATGGCTAAATATAACCAAGAAAACAGTTCAAAGAGAAGTAAAAATGAAAACTGGGTGGATGATTTAATGGAAAGACAGGAACATGATTTGGAGGTAGAAGAAGAGATTTTGTCAACAGTACCAAAAAGGATAAAACATAAATATTTAGATGAGGATGAAGGGTAGAAAAAAGTAAGAATATTAAGAAAAACAACATTTGCTTAGTATAGAGACGCCTTTCATTGGCGTCTCTGTCTTTTTTAAGGAACTTCTTAGGTTTATAGCCTTCTTTTTTAACTGTATGTATTTATTAACAATGAAAAAATTTAACTTAAATTTTCTTTTTATTTTTTTAATTTTGTTTATGATTTCTCTCTCAGGTGTAAATGCTAGTGCTAGGGATGTTTCTTCTGAAGAAGATTATTCTAATTCGGACTACAATGAAGTTTTTGATTATGAAAGTTCAAAGGCTAATGATGATTCTCAAAATGACAGGAGAAAACATTCTTATCACAGAAGGAGCCCTCTTGAGCTACAGGATTCTGCCTTTGCAAGTGATAAAGGTGTAACATTAAAAAATTTAGTGATGAGAGTATCTTTAATATTGCTTTTCTTGCTTGGAGTTTTAGCAGCTGTAAAAATGCTTTTATCAAGAGGCAGATTTGATCAAGTCGGCAGTATGTTTGATGAATTTGCTCAGAAGTTTACGGGTAATTTTTCTGGCTCTTTAAATCCTCAGGGGCTTAAACTAAAACAAACACTAATGTTAACTCCAGGTCAGAGCATTTACCTTGTGGAAATTGAAGGGAAAAAGCTTTTATTGGGCGGTACTCATCAGGGCGGAGTACAGTTCCTAGCTGATTTAACTCAGAAAAATTTACAAATAGATAGCATGTCAATTAGAAAAAGTGAAGAAGTTCAAAAAGAGCTAATGCCTTTTCAGGCTATTAAAGATTCCAGGAATTTAAATAGTCAGTTTAAGCATGCAGGCATGTTCTCTCAGGAGCAAGCAGCTTCTCCTTTTTTTGCTTCAACAATGCTCAGTCAAAGCGAGCTTGAAGAAAATAGCAATGAAAGTAAAGAGTTACTTGAAAGTGTACAAAGTGAAAGTCTTAAGACAAATGGAAATGGAACTTTGCATCAAAAGCAACCTTTAAAGAGAAGAACAAGCTTCAGGCAGTCATTATTGAGTGAAGCTAAAAATGGAAGTCTTCTTCGTGCTAAATAGCATGACAAAGATTTAGAAACAAATCTTCTATAACAATTTTAGGTTGCATAAATGATTTATGTTTTAAATAAGCAGAAGTTAAATTTTTGTATAAAGTGCAGTATCTTTTATAGTCATTAGCTTTATTGAAGTTGTAGTTTGTTGTGGCTAAACCAATCAGATAATCTTTTAGATTTGTCTCACTTTCTTCTAACCATTCTTGAGTTTTTTTTGCTTTTTCCAATGCAGTTTTTATATCATTTGAAAAACAATTTGTCAGATTGCTGTCAATAGTTTGAGCAGTACTTTTATTTATTATTTCTAGGATTGAATCATATTTTTTGTTTATATAGATCGTTTGTGATCTACTTAAGATTGTGGGTAAAATGTCATTTCTTGTAGTATTTGCAAAAACAAATGTAGTTCTTTCAGGAGTTTCTTCAACTGTTTTTAACAGGAGGTTACAGCTTTCAGGTGGCAGTGAATAAAGATTTGAGTTTTGGAAAAATACAACTCTGAAATATTCAGATGTAATTTGTAGATTATTTAGAAGCTCTCTTACAGTGTCTATTTTGATTTGATCTTTTTTACTTTTTAAGTCTGGATTAATGGTTATAAGAGCCTGTGGATGTTCGTTTTTTTCTAGCCATTTGCAATTAATGCAAGTTTCACAAGGAGTACTATTCAGGTTGTTTTTACAATTTAGAATTTTAGCTAGATTTGTTGCAATTGATAAAATAGCATTACTTTCTTTTCCGATAAAGATATAAGAATTGGCCAGCTTGTCTTTAAGAACTGCATTTGTTAAGAATCTTATTGCTTCTGGATAACTTTCTGTGAGGTTTTTTGAGAACATATGATTATTATAAAGTGGTATGGCAAGGAACATGTTAACTTTTCTTGTCATTCCCGCGAAAGCGGGAATCCAGAAAATTGTCGCAAGCCTAACTATACTGGATTTCCTCGCCTCGTCTCCGACAAGGCGGAGCGGGCAGGTCAAGCCTGGAATGACAATGGGCAAAAGACATTTACTTGTCTTTAGTTAACCTGTTCTATTTGGTGTAACATTTTTAATTGTTGGAAGTCTTTATGATTAAATCTTATGCCTGTTGATCTGGAAAAATCTAATAATTCTAAAGTGCTAGTAGAAATAGTTTCTTTTATACGTGAGTTAGATAAACTGTCTTTGAAAAAAGAAATAGGAAGTTTGTTACTTAATGAAATAAGTTTATTATTAAGCCCAAGATTTTCTTCTTTTGTTGAAAAGGAAAATGATGTTTTGAAGGTCATTTGCCAGACTGGTGAAAGTGATTCTGTTAAAAATGCATTTAGTAATAAAATGTGTCTTGAAATATTTGATTGGGTAATGAACCAAAAACAGCTAACATCTTTAAAACTTTCAGAAAAAGGGCAATTTGTTTTTATTCCAATTTTGGATCAAATTAAAAGCCAGAACATAGAACATGGAATATTAGTGATTTATATAGGAGACTCTGGATTTGAATTTAGTAAAGAGCTGAATACTACTGTCAATATCATGTGTAAGTTGGCAGTTTTGTCATTAACTAAGTCATTGAGGATTAGTGACTCGGAAAAGTATATTAGACTCCAAGAGCAAATCAAGTCAGAATTAACACTAACAGCAAAACTTCAAAAAGCAGTATCTGGAAGTGAAATAAATAAAAAAATGTTGATTAGTGTTTTAGAAGATGAAGGTACTGGCTTTAATGGAAACGTTTGGTGGATAAATGAATTGAGCGCAGACATAAGCCTGGTGTTAATGGCTGAAGTATTATGCAAAGGCTCTCCATCAGCCATGTTGAGTGGTTATCTTTTAGGTGAAATGAATAGCCTGAAATCAAGAGCAGAAATCTCATTAAAACCACAGGAAGTTTTAAAATATTTAAATCAGCAGTTAAACCCGATTTTTAAAAGTACAGGAATTACTGTTAATGCATGGTATGGAGTATTTAATGCTGGAGCAAAAAAAATAAGATTTGCAAATGCAAATCATCCTGATCCATATATCGTTGGGCCTGAACAACAAGTATCAAATTTAATTTTAAGCATAAGTGAAAAAGGTAAACCGCTTGGAATAAATCTGGATTCAATATTTACTGAATCATGCTCTGATATTTCAAGTGGATCAAAACTAATTATCTGTACGAGGGAGCTTTTAGAGCAAGCAGCAAAAATTGGTGATAGGTACGATCCTACTTGGTTTCCTCAGGTTCTAGAAACTATTGGTACTTTATCATTGTCTGAAATGAGAAATAGTTTAGAAAGCATATTATCAGAAAATGCAGGTGGAACAGCAAAAGCCGCTCCTCGTCTAGCTTTGTTACTAGAGATTCCTTCTTAATGAAATCTTAGTAGTGCCATTTCAAACTCAAGTAGAAGTACTACAGCAAAAGGATGATAAGGCTGTAAAGGTGAATTTTTCTTTAAACCAACTTATTCTTTTGAGTTGTTTAGTAGATTTTGAGGTACATAAAAGATAATCAGTGAGTGGTTTTAACGTAACTTAAAAGTATGGCTCTAGAATAGAAATAGTAAAAATAAAAATATGACGATTTCAAAATCAATCTTTAGCTATTTGGAAAAACTAAACTATCAATTTCAGGATTTAAGTTTTCGCTTCCCTATTGAAACATTGGATAGTCTTTTGAAAAACTTTTATAAAGATTATGATGAATCAGCTTTTTTACTTCAGGCTAGTAAAAGCATTCCAAATCTAACGCTAAAGAAAATATCAAAATCATACTTGCTTAAAGTACCTGTTCAAAACGGCAGCAATGAGCATTTGTATATTGGAATGTCTGATCTCCTGACATTTTTAGTCTTGTTTGATGAACCTAATCCTGAAGAGCAAAACATTAGTAAACAGAGGTCGAGATTTTTTCTGACTTTTGATACAGCAGTAATAAACTTGGTTTTTAATTACTTCTACAGGCATTATTGTAAGTCCCTTACTATTAAAGAAAAGAAGCTGTTAATAAGACTTAAGAACGTTAGAACAAATGCTCTCGATCCAATGTATGTAAGCAAGTTTCAGGAAGCTTTATTGATTAATGCTTTGAGTGATAACAATAAGATTAAACAAGCAAAAATTTTAGAAGCAATTTCTTTTACTGATGAATCAGTTCTTATTACCGATCTAGCAGGTACTGTAAAAGAAACAAATAAGAACTTTGAAAAATACTTTGGAAAGCGCTCAGATATAAATTCAATTAAGGACATATTGCCTCATGACATTGTTGAATCTGCAATTTGTGAAACAGCTAAAAAATCTAAGTGGCAGTCTGAAGTTGAATTAGTATTAGATGGGAAAAAATCTGAACTTCTACTTGTCAGCTGCTATCTGTTTAAAGATGAGTTAGGCAGACCAAATGGTTTTGTTTTTACTTTTAAAAATATAACTGAGCTTAAAAAACTTGATAATTTAAATAAACAGCTCATAAATAAGCTGCGTGAAAGGAATGTGCAGCTTACTGAAGTAAATAAGCGGCTTTTAGAAGCTGACAGAATTAAAACTGATTTATTGTCTGTAGTCAGCCATGAGTTAAAAACGCCAGTTTCAACAATACTGGGATTTAGTGAATTAATTGCAAATAGGCAGCATAATGAGAATACGATTACGCAATATGCAGAACAAATAAATGCCTCTGCAAAAAACCTGGACAGGCTTATAACTGATTACCTTGATGTTGCATGTAATCAGTTTGGTGCTTCATCTGACAAACTATATACAATGCCATTAAATCTTATTGAGTTAATAAGAGTTTGCTTTAAGGAAGAACAGCTTAATTTTAGTGATAAGAGATTTCAGCTTGAACTAAATTGCCTTGGCTATGAACCCGTTGTTATTACTGAAGCACAAAACATGCAAAAACTATTTGGTAATTTAATAAACAATTCCCTAAAGTACAGCCCAAATGGTGGAAAAGTATCGGTGAAAATTTTAAATGATGGTGAAAATGTAACTGTTTCAATAAGTGATCAAGGTATAGGCTTGACGATTGAACAAGCAAAACAAGTTTTTGAACCATTCTACAGGGCAGATAATTCAATTACAAGGGAGTCTTCAGGGATTGGGCTGGGATTAGCAGTCTGTAAAAAAATAGTTGAGTTATATAAAGGGTCTATTTGGTGTGAACCAGGTGTTGACCTAGGAACAGTGTTTTATATAACATTGCCTGTTAATCCTAATAAAGTCAAAGCTGAGCAAAAAATTAATGTTGAGAGTAAAGAAATCTCTAAAGTAGAAGCTGATATAAGGGATAAAAGATAAATAAATATTGCGATTGTGTAAAAAACAATGTCAAATATAAATGCCCCTCTTCTTTCAGTTGCAATGATAACTTTTAATGAAGAACGTATCATTGAGAAAACACTTTCAGCCATTCATAACTGGATTGATCAAATTGTTGTTGTTGATTCTTTGAGCACAGATAAGACTGTCGATATATTGGAGTGCTTTAATGTAAGTCTTTATAAAGAGAAGTGGAAGGGCTATTCAGCTCAAAAAAACTTTGCTGTTTCAAAGTGTTCTGGTGAGTGGATTTTAGTACTGGATGCTGATGAGGTTGTAAGTAGTTCTCTAAAGGATGAAATTTTAGAGGTAATAAAAAAACCTACTAACTATAATGGGTTTAAAATTAAAAGAAAGTTTTATGTGGGGAAAAGATGGATACAATACGGAGGTTATTATCCTGATTACCAGCTTAGGCTTTTTAAAAACAATAAAAATGCATATTTTAAACAAAGGGAAGTTCATGAAAGTATTGCCTTAGATGAACCAATAGGCTTTTTGAATAATTCAATTGAGCATTATGCTTACGATAATATGAAAAGCTACAAGAAAGCATTAAAAAAATATGCTCTGCTTGCCAGCAAAGAAATAAAAAATAAAAAGTTTTATGCACCTTCATTAAGAGCTCTTTGGGCATTTATTTTTAGATATATCTTTAGGCTAGGTTTTCTAGAAGGGAAGCTAGGCTTTCAATTATGTGCAGCATACAGTCAGTATGTTTATGAGAAATATAAAGTAGCTAGTGGGAATAAAAATAAGAAATAAACTTAGAGTTTCTTATGAACTATGGACTAAGCTGGATTGATAGCAATGATAAATTCCTTTTATTGTTAAGTGTGGATCGTATAAGTCACACTTTTTATCTAGAAATCTGGAAATTATTGGCGTATTGCCACCTGTAAAAATTACTTTTGGTTCTGGATGAATTTCTTTTTTAAATAGATTCAAATAGTAGTCAATTAAAGCTAATTGACCAATGATTACACCATGTAGGATGGCATCTTCAGTATTTTTTGAAATAGGATTAATTTTAGTAATTTTTTGTTCTTTTGCTAGCTGAACATGAGGCAAAGAAAGTGTTTTACTTGAGATTGCTTTTAATTCAAGCTCACAGCCTGTTTTTATCATACCGCCCAGAAAATTACCATTTTGATCGCATGCAGTAATAGTAGTGGCAGTACCAAAATCAAAAACGACAACAGGTGTTTTTAAGTTTGGAAAAGACTTTAGAGAAGCTATTAAATTACACACACGATCTATGCCAAGAGTTGAGTAAGTATTTTTAATTATGCTTTGTTTGTTCATATCAATTTCTACAAACCTAATGCTATAGTCTCTGGCAATTGTTTCGATTGCTTCGTTTATATGTAATATAGCTCCAGCAATTACTACTGGACAGTTTTGCTTTTTTATATCACTCCATGGCAAAAGGCTAAGCTCAGTATGTCTATTTCTCTTATACTCCCCAAGAATATTGCCGTCTTGCATGTAGCACCAATGCACATTAGTGTTACCAACGTCAATTGCTAAAATTTTATTTTGATTTTGAATCATATATTTATCCCCTTTGCTAATTAATAATTGTTGCTATATCTGATTTGTTTTCTTTTTTTTGTTTATTATTATTGTTCTTGTCTTTTTTCTTATTGTTTTCTTGTTTTATAGCAGACTGAATTTTTTTTAACCTCACTTGTTTAACTCTCTGCTTATCTTTTACTTCTACTTTAAGTATATAACCATTATTTTCAACCTCGTCACCTACATTTGGTTCTTTCCCTATTAGACCAAAGGTAAATCCCCCAATTGTATCGTAGTGTTCCTTGGAAAACCTGGTCCCAAGCTTTTCGTTTATTTCGTCGATTGGAAGTTTTCCGTCAAGCAAAATATCACTGTTTGGTAAAACCTGTATAGGCTCTAAATCCGTATCGAATTCATCCGGAATTTCACCTACAATTTCTTCTACGATATCTTCTATGGTTACTAGCCCTGATGTTCCACCAAACTCATCGATTACAATTGCAAGCTGTAGTGATTTTCTTTTTAATTCAGTTAACAAATCATCAATTGGTTTGCTTTCAGGTACTTTAATTACTGCTTTAGCAATTTCTTTAACTGGTTTTTGATCATTGCCAAGCTGTATTTGTTCGAGTAAATCTCTTGTAGTAATGACACCGGTTATATTGTCGATTGAACCCTCGTAAATAGGAACCCTTGAATGTTTTGATTCAATTATAAATTTGATTGCATCCTCAAGATGTTCATTTGCCTCAATACAAGCTATATCAGTTCTGGGTGTCATTATTTCTCTGGCTACGGTATCTGGGAAATCAAAAATATTTGTAATCATTTCTTTTTCTGATTCTTCAAGCACTCCTTCTTCCTGACTGACATTTAGTAACATTTTTAATTCATCTTCAGTGTAAACAAATGTGGTTCTTAAATCGGTAATCCCAAAAAGCCTTAAAATGCTTGAAGCAGAAAGATTTAAAAACCATACAAGTGGACTGGTGAGAAACTTAAAAATCTCAAGAGGCCATATTAGAAAAAAGACAGTCCTTTCAGGGTTTACAAATGCAACTGTTTTTGGAATAATCTCACCAATTACAACATGAAAATAAGTTACTATAAGCAGCGCTACGGGCAGGGCGACAGTATAGTCAGCGATAGTAATAAAAGAGGGTGAAACCAATAAGCTAATGTATGGAAGAATTAATTTTGCAATAGTAAGTTCTGCTATAGCACCTAAAGTTAAACTGCTTATTGTAATTCCAACCTGTGCTGCTGAAATATAACTGTCAATTTTATTCAATGCATTTAAAGTAAGTGCAGCAGCTTTATGACCTTCCTTAACTCTTTGTTCTATTCTTGTTCGGTTAACCCTAGCCAGTGCAAATTCCACTGCTACAAAGAGACCATTTAGCAGGATTAAAAATAAGCCTACTGAGATACCAATTATTGAATCCATAGCCTATAAAGCCTTCCACCTGAAGGAGTTAAGTGTCTTCGGTTTTGTGTGTTTGAATTCCTGATTTTAGGGGTGCTACTCAATTGAGATTTAAGTAAATAAAGATATTAGCATATAGCAATATACCCAGCAGAAATTAAAGATAGGGCTATCACGTTAAGATTAGTATTATTTTAATAAAGCTAAATTAACCTTAATCAAATACACTTCATTTTATATATTGTTAAGAAAGCATAATCTAATATGACAATTTTTTGAAAAAATAGCGACTGTAAATAATAGTTTTTAGCTCAGTGTATTTTCTTTTTGATTTAATTAAACTTTCGCTGGTACTTTCAGGGCTTTTTTGATCAAGTCCACAACTTGACTTGGAATATCTGCTACTTCTACATTTGCATCTTTAAATGCTTTTACTTTAGATTCTGCAGTTCCTTTTCCACCTGAAATAATAGCGCCGGCATGTCCCATTCTTTTTCCTGGTGGTGCTGTACGTCCAGCTATGTAAGCTACAACAGGTTTTTTAATTTCTCTTTTAATAAGTTCTGCTGCTTCTTCTTCTGCAGTGCCTCCTATTTCTCCAATTAGAACTATTGCTTCTGTGTCTTTGTCGGCATTGAAAAGTTTTAAGCACTCTATAAACCCAAGTCCTATAACAGGATCCCCGCCTATGCCTATACAAGTGGACTGCCCGATTCCGGCATTTGTAAGTGCAAGTGCTATTTCATAAGTAAGTGTTCCGCTTCTGCTTATCATTCCTACTTTGCCCGGTTTATAAATAATTCCTGGATGAATACCAATTAAACATTCACCGGGAGTAATTATTCCAGGACAATTTGGACCGATTACTTTTACCCCAAGCTCAGTTGCATGCCTTATAATTTTTACTTCATCGTGTGGTGGTATGCCTTCAGTAATAATTACCACAAGTTCCATTCCTGCATCAAATGCTTCATATGCTGCATCAAGGACATGGTATGCAGGTACAAAAATACAGCTTACTGTAGCACCTGTTTTTTCTTTGGCTTCTAGTACTGTATCGTAAACTTTTACTCCAGAAATTTCTTGTCCCTTTTTTCCTGGTGTTACACCAGCCACTATTTTTGTGCCGTATTTAATCATATGAGTAGAGTGAGTCTTACCCATGTTTCCAGTGATTCCTTGAACGATTATTTTTGTCTCTTTATTTATAAGTACGGTCATTTATCTTGTCTCCGTTATTTGGGCAGGTCTTGGCCTGCCTCTACAGTCTTTATTCCTAGACTTTACTACCTAATGTAACTGCTTCCTTTACAGCCATATTTAAATCATCAATAGATTTAATCCCTGTTCCTTTCATGATTTCTGCAGCTTTGTCCTGGTTATTTCCAAGAAGCCTTACTACTAATTTTCTGTCTGGATTTTCTTGTGCAAAGTTTTTAAGTGCTTTTGCTACTTCATCACATGCTGTAATTCCACCTAAAATGTTTATAAGGATTACTTTTACGCTTGGATTATCAGCGACAAGCTTTAGGGCTCTTTTTACACGACCTTCATCAGCACCACCACCTACATCTAAAAAGTTTGCCGGTTCACCACCGTGTTTTTTAACTAGGTCCATCGTTGCCATAGTAAGTCCAGCACCATTACAAATAATCCCAATCTTTCCACTGAGTTCTACTAAATTTAGCCCAGCAACTTTTGCTTTTAATTCTCTTTCACTTATATCTGTCATGTGGTTTATTTCCCATCCTTGAAAAAATGGCTGCCGGTCTATGGCATCGTCATTTACTGTCATTTTTCCATCAAGTGCAAGTATTCTTCCATCCTTTGTAAAAACAAGAGGATTAATTTCAGCTAAATCCAAATCGTGGCTTTCATATAGAAAATAAAGTTTGTTAATCATGTCAGCAACCATTGCTAGTTTGTTTTGTTCAAATCCCATTTTTGCAGCAAGTTTTCTTCCAAGGTATGGTTTATATTCATCTTTGACCGGAATGATTTTTACTGATGATGATGATTCAATTTCAATACCGCCTTCAGATGAACCAAGAAGTATATGGCATTTTTTTGTTCTGTCCAAAGTTATTGCTATATATAATTCTTTTTCGATTTCTGTTTTTGGTTCTATTAATAAACAACTTGTTTTAATCCCATTTATTTCCAGCTTTAAAAGTTTTTTTGCTATTTCATATGCTTCGTCAGAATTATTTGCAAACTTTACACCACCTGCTTTTCCCCGGCCACCAGTCTGTACCTGACACTTAATTACAACTGGATAATTTACTTTCAGATTGAATACTTCTTCAGCAACTTTTACTATTTTGCCTTGGGGTACTGGTATATCTACAGAACCCATTATTGTTTTTGCTTCGTATTCAAATAACTTCATGATTTGGTTTTTAGGTTAAGGACTTTCTTAGTTAGAAGAACTATTTTATCTTGGTTATTTTAAATTTTGAGGAATTTATACTAAAAAAGACAAGACTTTATAATTTTAGAAATTCTAAATATGTAAATGACAGGGTTATCATGAAATTGATAAACTACAAAGGTTAAGAAGAAGCCATATCAAAGTTAAATTCCAGTTTAATTATTAAGGAAAGATTGACTTGTCATTAAGAAATCGTGAATAATCGAATTAAATGTCTTGCTAGTTTTATTGAATTGTTTCAATAGCTAATTAGCAGGTCTTTTTAATATAACAGGCCAATTTTTTAAGTAAAAATATAGTTCAAATAAAAAATGAAAACTAATCCAGTAAACAATGGGCAGATAGCTGTGATTAATCCAGCTCTTCCTATAGAAAAGCCGCAGAGATCATTTACACACAGTGGTGATAAATGGGCAATTGCAAATGCAAGAACTGGAGAAAGAACATCAAATTATATATGGCTTTCAGCTGTAAGTGATTTATTTAAGAACTATATTGATGCTTTCATTAATGATGGATCAAGTATCTTTGTCACTGGCTTTAGAAATATGTTTGGAGCAGTTGCTGACTTTTTAGTAGGTAAGCGTGATCAGGAAATGTATGATGAAGTTTATTCTACAGGTGTAGATAAATATTCTGAAGGAAGGCTTACAGAAGACCTTTTGCAAGATCAAAATAGCCTTAGAGCTGAAATTCCTGTAGCTGATGATTTTGAAGAAGATGTAACCAGGTTTAAAGATAATGGAGTGATTAAAAAACTTTGGCTCTGGGCGGCACAAACATCTAAGCTAAAACCATTTGTTTACCCTTTAGCTGCAGCTCTGGGCGGACGTTTTATAAATCTTGGTATGCTTGCACTTGATTCAACAGCAATGGCTCTCTGGAGAGGAAGATTTATAGATAGTGGACTTTATACAAATGCCACAAAGGACTTATTAGAACTCGGAACTTCTATATTTAATAGTGAAGCAAGAAAAAATAAAATTAGTGAGCTTGATACTTTAGCAAGAAAATACTTTTCAAATTCAGATTTGGAAAATAAGGGTGAGATCCTGAAGAAATCAGGATTGAGATTATATTTTTCAATGCTAAAGCATATGCAAACGCAACACTTAAAAGATGCCAGGGAGCCTGAAGGTGCTCTTAAAAGGAAAATCGATGCTAAGTATCTGAAGGAGACAAATGAAAAAGAAAGAGGAGAAGATCCCTCTAAGTCATTTGGACAAGGATTTGCAGACCCTAAATCAGACCAAGATAAAAAATACCAAAGGTTTTCATCAATAGCTGATTTTATTGGACCATCTTTTGGTGCTCTTGGAATTGCTATTACTGGGGTTTTTACACCATTGAAAGCTATTGTAGATTTAGCAGGTATTCAGAGCAGATGGATTGATGCGGTTTCTGCCTCAAGGAAAGGTTTATCAATGGTATATTACTTTTTTAAAATAATGCTTCCTGAATTGATGCAAAGTAAAACTGATAATCTAAATGAATTAATAAAAAATGGTACGGCAACCAAAGCTACAAAAATGTTGTATGAAGTTAGAAAAACCAGAAGTACTAATGCATGGATGATGATAGTAAATGGTTTTGCTAATATTGTTGAACCATATTTCCATCTAAAACAATCTGATAGCAGAGCATTTAAATTTGTAAAAGGATGCCTTGTTGACTTTGCAAATTCATTCTTACTAAACGGCTTCTCAGCAAGAAGAGCATGTCTTGGAAAAATGCAGTATTTATATTCGACAGTTAGTGAAGCATTAGGTAAAAATGGTGTTTTAGATGTTAGAGAAGAAGATTTCCAAAACATCAATGATAAAACCTTTGAAGAAGCCCTCCAGAGAAAAGCTGGATTACAACCTGATACTAGTGAAAACACTGAGGCAACTATACTGGCTAAAGCAAATAAGGTTGTAAATGGTTTTAAGAGCAGCTTAGGTTTTGAGACAACTTTAAGTAATTTAAAATTAGATACTGGTACTTAGTCTTAATGTAAAATGTAAGATGAAAGTTATATATTAAGCAATACATATACTAAGCTTAGTGTAATTTAATTTTCATACACTTTTATTTTAATCTAACGAAAAAATCTCTGTGAATATAAAATAGATTTAATGTTTTAACTTAACTATTAAAATATTTAATCTTCATGTTTATGTTTTAGATTTCAACATGCTTACTTTGATAAATTAACCGTTGGTACACCAATGGTGGTGTACCTGAAAAATAAAGCCTCTATATATCTAACTGTAAATTCTGACTCATTGGTCATAAAGTTTGAAAAAACTAGGACTAAAACTTAGATGAAAACAAATGCAGCTTTAGCCAGCCCAATTACTTCTAGGAAAGTAATAGCTTCTGATGATGAATGCTTGGAAATAGATCTAAAAAATCCTAAGTCTGCAAAGCCATTACCTGAGATTAAAAAATTAGTAGTAACTAACACTAAAGAGCAGACGATAAATATGAGTTCAATGAATTTATTTAACAAGTTTGTTGTTTGTATTTCTGATGCTGTATTAAGAGGACCTGTTCGGTTTGTTGAAAAATTTATTGATAATCAGTTTCTTAGAGTACTGTACAGATTAGCTACTGAATCAGTTAGGAAAACCTCAGAAGTTTTACTTGTTAATTTTCTTGAAAATAAAAAGACGACTAAAAAAGATGTTGTACCAGCTTTAGTTCGGGCACTTGAGCATGTACCAGCTACTGCAATTGTTGAACCAAACTTGTTTGAAAGTGGCTTTCAAAGGCTTCTGGCTGGTTTTGGAAATATGACACTTAGATTTATTACGAGATTTGGGTTTTGCCAAGCAGGTGTAATAAAGCGTGGGGAATTAGGTGAAAAAAATCTACCTGATGAGTTTCTTTCACGATCACTTTTCAGAACAATTTTTGTAAACTCAGATAATCCAGCTCTTGGCATTGGGGTAAGAATTCTTGAGCAAGCTCTTATAAATTTAAATCTCCATGTTATGAAACCATTAAATCGGCTGATACAAAAGGTATAAGTTTTTAAATTACGTACATTAAATAATCTAACAGTGCATCAATGCATACAGTACCAACTGTAACCCAGATAGTGCTTAGTGAAGTCATTGTTCCTAATTCTTTTGCTCCACCACGTGTTCCAAGTCCAAATGAAGTGTGTATTGAGATTAAATAATTTGCTAAAACAAAACCTTTAATCATTGAATACCAAATGTCTTTTAATTTAAGTACTCTCCAAACAGAGTCAAGATAAATACTGTACTCAATGTGAGCTTGTAGACTTGCAATGATCATGCCACCAAGTATTGAACAGAGAGTACCTATTATAATTGCAATTGGCAGTGAATAAATCATTGCACTTAACCTTGTTGCCACAAGGTAGTTAACAGGACTTACTTTAGCAAGTCTCATTGCAGAGACCTGTTCAGTGATTTGCATGTGGGCAAGTTCTGCTGTAATTGCTGTGCCTGCTTGTGCACCAATTGCAAAGCTTACAAATACAGGTGCTATTTCAATTACTGAAGTCAGGCAAATTAAAGCGCCAATGGCGTCTCTTGCACCGTACTTTTGAAGCCAGTCAGCTGTTTCAAGAGAAATAACCATGCCTGAAAATCCAGTCATTAAAATTACCATTGGCAATGTATTAAAACCAATTGATACAATTTGTTCTATAATTTGTCTTTTTGGAACTTTAAGAGTAAAAATTGCCAAATAGCTTTTTAAAAGTAAAATTAAACTCAGCCCTATAACATTGAACTGATGTTTTACAGGTGGAATATTTTGTGGAAGTGTTGTTAAGCTAGTATCAGATAATTTTAAATTCATGAGTGAGAAAACCTATAAAGTAAAAGAAAAAATCCTACATTTACATGGTAAAGGATTATTTTCAAAAGAGGAAGTCACTGTTTCAATTAATAAGATTGAAGGTGGTTCTGGAATTACATTTGTAATAAACAAAGAAAAAATTCCGGGAATTGTAAGTAATGTCTCAAATTCTAATAGAAACACTGTCTTGACCGAAGGGAATGAAAGTATTTGTTTGGTTGAGCATTTTTTGGCAGCATGTTCTTTGCTTGGTATAGATGGCTTGGAAGTTATAACAGATAAAAATGAACTTATTTTTGATGATGGTAGTGCTTTACATTGGTATAAAGCTTTTTCTGAAGCAGGGCTTAGCACCAAAATTTTTGAAAAATATGATTTAAAGGAAACAATTTTTTGTAAAAATGGTGAAAAAGAAATTATAGCTATTCCTCATAATGGTTTTAAGGTTAGCTACTTTATGGACTGGAATCATCCTGCTCTTGGCAGATTATGGGCTAGCTGGCAGCAAACTGATGGAGTAGAAAAATTATTGAGAGCCAGGTCTTTTGCTACAAAAGAAGAAAATGATTTTTTTGGAGTTAGTGATAGGTTGTTAACGCTTGAAAAAGATAACTTCAATAAAAAATTGCATGAGCTATTAGAACCTCTTTACCATAAGATTCTAGATATTATTGGAGATTTAAGATTGTGTGGGGTAAATCCACTGGAGATTAATATGCATGTAATTGGTTTTAAGAGTGGACATGCTTTAAATGTTGAGCTAGCAAGAGAGCTTAAGGATATATTGTCGAAAAAATAATTGGCTTTTATTGTGTCATTGCGAGGAGTCCGCCTCTGGTGGACGACGAAGCAATCCCAATCGTATTAAAGAGCGAGATTGCCACGCCTCATTTTCCGCCCAGGCGGACCCGTCCTCTGGCGGGCATTCGGCTTGCAATGACGTGCTAAGATTGGCTTGCAATGACAATATCACAATTCTTTCCTCAGCCAGTTTAATGCAAATTGTGTTGCAAGCCATCTGATTTCTTCACGACTTGAGTTTGAACCAAATAAAACTTTTTGGGTTTTAACTTTCTCTCCAATAGCCAGACCAAAATATACAAGCCCTACTGGTTTTTCTTTTGAGCCGCCGTCTGGACCAGCAATCCCAGTAATTGACATTCCTATATGAGTCTTAGATAATTTTTTAATTCCAAGCGCCATGCTGGATGCAGTTTCAGGACTTACAGCACCGTGTTTTTTTATTATTTTTAATGGTACCTGTAATATTTTATTTTTGGATTCATTTGAATAAGTTATGGCATTGAACTTAATGTATTTTGAACTGCCGGGAATATCAGTTAATCTCTTAGAAAGCAATCCACCAGTGCATGATTCAGCAGTTGAAATTGTTTTCTTTTTTGAAATGAGTTTGCTTGCTACTAATCCTTCAAGGGTATCTTCGTTACTGCCAAAATAATATTTTTTTGTTTTCGTTAGGATTTTATTTGCTGTGTTATTAACCAGTTTTTTTGCAGTAGAAATTGATTTTGCCTTAGCTGTAATTCTTATTTTAACCTCGCCAGTGGCTGCATAAGGTGCCACAGTTGGGTTTTTAAGATCAAAATATTTTTCTATTTTTTCAGCTAGTGCTGACTCTCCAATACCTGTATATTTTAATGTTCTTGAATAAATCACATTTTTTTCGCTTAGTCTTTTTAGATAAGGCTTTGCTGTTTCATTCCACATATGGATTAGTTCTTTAGGTACACCAGGGAAAGTCATAATGATTTTTGGTTTTTGGGATTTTATTTTCCGGATAATTCCATTTGCTGTGCCAAGTTTATTTGGTATCCACTTGGCATCTTTTGGTTTATATGCCTGTTTAGTATTTATGCCAGGCATTTTTTTATACCCTCTAAGGTAAAATTTCTTTTCTATTTGTTTTAAAACTTTTTTGTCTTTGATAAGCTTTACATTAAAAAAACTGCTAATTGCTTCATGAGTTAAATCATCAGATGTGGGTCCTAAGCCACCTGTGGTGAGTATTAAGTCAGCTCTTTTTAGTGCTTGAGCAAGTACTTCATGAATTCTTTCGGTATTATCACCAACTGTAGTTTGAAAGTAAGATTCAATTCCTAACTCTTGTAATTCACTTGCAAAAAAGCGTGCATTTGTATTTAAAATCTGTCCTAAAAGGAGCTCTGTGCCAATTGATATTATTTCTGCTTTCATTTTATAAACTCTATATTGATTACTTTTTCTTGAACTTTGTTAGGAAACATCATTACATGAATTTGACAACAAAGCCACAAAAAATTTAAGAATATTATATGTGCAACTATAGAAAGGCAAAAGGCTTCAACCCACGGATGGTCCTTAAAAATCAAATCCCAACGCTTTATAAAAGATTTTACAATTAGTTGTTTCATAGCTATCACTATACTTTATACTAGACTTGTTACAATTTTGTTAGATTTTTTTATAAAGAGGGATTAATTAAAAAACAGAGGAATAAGGTAAGAAACTATGGATGTTGCAATATCAGTTTCACTTTCACTTTTAGTTGTTGGCAGTGTTTTTTTAACTGTTTATTTGATTGGTACATTGTCAAAGCATGATGAGCATGAAACATAAAGCGTTTCACTTATTCTCAACTATCCAAATCGGTTTCCAGTCGTTTAATGGTTGTGTTTGATTTAGTTTTAGTGTTCTTTGAAGCATGACTTGTGAAGGATTATCTTTCGGATCTATTTTTACACATTCTTGCCATAATTTTACTGCTTCACTCCAATTTTTATTTCTATAGTTTTGTAGTCCATCTGAGTATTTGTTAAGTAATTCTTCTGAATAATCTTCGGGTGAAATTAATTCATAAATATTTATTGGTATATCTTTTCCTGGTACTAAAACAGTGTCGATTTCTCTAAGATGTACGGTTTTTTCTAAAAGTTTTGTGGTTCTATCTGAGAGAAGCACTTCTGTGCCGTAAACTTTATTTACAGCTTCTAGCCTGCTTGCAACATTTACTCCATCTCCAATCGCACTGAACTGTATTCTTTGTAGCGAGCCTACATTTCCTGTAATAGCTTCATCTGTATTTATTCCAATTCTTATACTTAAGTTTTCAACAAGACCAGTTCTGTGCCACCTGTTATTAAGTTCTTTGAGCTCTTGCTTCATGGCTAGTGCACACTGGATGGCCATATTAGCCTGTATATGTGTATCTAAAACTTTTGGAGAGCCCCATAGAACCATAATTGCATCTCCAATAAATTTATCTACTAGTCCATTATGTTTATGAATTGTTTTGACCATTTCTGTAAAAAACTCATTTAGAATATGTACAATTGTTTCAGGAGAATATTTTTCACACATCCCTGTAAAGTTTTTTATGTCTGTGAATAATACAGTTATTTCTCTCCTTGTACCGCCAAGAGCTAACTGTTCTTGATCCATCTCTTCAATTTCATCTGCTACTTGTGTTGGTACAAGCTGCCTAAAAACCTTGGCTTGTCTGCGCCTGGCACGATCGACGATGAAATATTGATCCAGGAAATTTACAAAATATACTGGGATAATAGTGCCATAAATCGGAAATGTTGGTGGGATTGAGATCTTACATAAAATAAAAAGTGAAAATGCAATTAATAAATATACTCCAGAAAGTAAAAGGCAAGCATAAAAACATGCAACTAGCTTTGTTCTCAGCCTCCATACGATCAAGCATGAAAACAGCCCGGTTAATATCATTATGAAAGTTAATAAAATTTGATTCATCCCAATAATATATGAGCTTTCTAACAGGTTGCCCAGAATAGATGCTTGAATTTCAACTCCTGAAAAATTTGGTGTAAGACTTGCATATGGAGTAGCAAATGAATCAGGTGATCTGACACTTTTAAAAGGATCTATTGAAGCTTTCAGCTTTGTTCTTCCTATAAAAACAACTTTATCTTTAAATGTGGCACCAGCATCCTTATAAATCAATTCAAGTGCTTTCCAGTATGGAATTGTCTCAATGGTTTCAGCAGGGCCATAGTAATTTATTAAAAACTCTTTTGGAATTTTCTTTTTACCAAGTTGAACAGAATTGTTTGGTAAGATGTTAGCTCTTTCTTTAAAATATTTTTGTGCTACACGAAATGTAATTGAACTGGCTACTGCCGGGTCATTGTAAAACTCAGGATAGATTACCTTAACTTTTCTTACAAAATTATCTCTGTCATATGTTACTCCACTGTTGCCAAGGTAGCTGGTATCATTATTTAAAGCACTTACAAAATTACTTATTGGAAGAACAGCTTGGTATTGAGTCTTTGACAGCGGCTCTGCTTCGCAAGCCAGAAATACGTTCATAGCTTTTTTTAATGAATTAGCAAAAATGTTATCGTCTTCTTTGCCTGCATCAAACGAGCTTTTTGCTATTGTTTCACTGCCTGCTATGTCCTGCGTTTGTAAACTTAATGGTGAAATAGTATCAAATATTATGTCGAAAACTATAAATTTTGAACCAGCTTTAGTAAGTGCATCTACTAGTGATGCATGAAACTGACGTGGCCATGGCCATGGAATACCTACTTTACTTATAGAAGCCGCATCAATTCCGACTATAAGGATATTTTTGGGAGGCTTAGGATCTAAATTTAATCTGTTTCTTGCTACAAAAAACAAATCATAAGTTTTGCTTTCAGCATCAAGCAAAAAGTTGCTGATTAAAGGCGTATTTCCAAAGTACCATAGCAGGGAAATTAATATAATAAGTAATGAATAAACCAGTGTGCGAAAAAAAAGATTGTGTTGTTTTTTCATATTGAGAGATGTCTAAATTATTTTTATTACTTGCATTTTTATTTCCATGGTTAGTTGGTTTTTTTGTTTTTTTACTTGGTCCAATACTTGCCTCTTTTTATTTGAGTTTTACTGATTATGATATTCTTCAGAAACCAGTCTGGATTGGTTTTGATAATTATAAACAACTTTTTAATGATCCTGTTTTTTGGAAATCGCTGCATGTAACTTTTGTTTATGCATTTTTTGCTTTGCCTTTGTCTGTGGTTTTTGGAATCAGCTTGGCAATACTCTTGAACCAAAAAATTCCAGGAATATCAATTTACAGGACCTGTTATTATTTACCCAGTATTGTTCCTTTGGTTGCTAGTTCTATTGTATGGCTTTGGATATTTCGGGGTGATGAAGGGGGACTACTGAATAATTTTTTAAGCAAAATTAACATAAATGGTCCTTTATGGTTTAGTGATCCGAAATGGGCACTAGCTGCACTTATTATTATGAGTCTATGGTCTACAGGAAATTCTGTTTTAATTTATCTGGCTGGACTTCAGGATATTCCTGCAACTCTTTATGAAGCCAGTGATATTGATGGTGCTGGTTTCTGGCAAAAATTATTTTTTATTACACTGCCTATGTTAATGCCCACTATATTTTTTAATCTTATTATTGGAATAATATCTGTTTTTCAATATTTTATCCCTGCTTATGTGATGACTTCCGGAGGACCACAGTATGCAACAACTTTTTATTCGCTGTATGCTTACCAAAATGCTTTTGAGGATTTTAAGTTCGGGTATGCGTCGGCAATGTCGTGGATTTTGTTTTTAATTGTAGTTTTTTTTACGTGGTTAGCATTTAAAGGACTTTCAGGTAAGATTTTTTATCAGGGGAAATAAAAGTTGTAATCTACTTAGCAATTACAAGAGTAACAGTGCCATCTTCTTTTACGGACTGTTCATTGATTTTATAACCACTCTTTTGAATCTCCTGGATAGTTTTGTTTACAGCAAATCTTTGATTAATTGAGTTAATAAGTTCTTGCTGATTGTGCTGCTTTGAAATACCCCAAAGATCTGCAATTAAATCATAAGTTCCATCCGGATTTTTAGACCATCCTATATCATAATGCCCTGGTAAAATTGCAACTATCTCGGCTTGAATTTTTAGCCCATTGTGTCCACGAATTTCTGAGTTAAACTTGATTTCCATCCCAAGCTCATTTAAGCTTTGTGCCAAAATTTCTATGTCGGTAACTTGTGTTTTAATTATGCTAAAGTGAGACATTTTTTTACTCCTGTCCTGAATACCTGAATATATAGTATTTATGCCAACTTCACCTGATTTTTAAAACAAAGTAAAATCTGATACTCTTTGAAAGGCTTATTTTATACAGGTTTTAAGGCTCAATGTTAAGAATAGGTTATCATTTAAATGTAAAAACTGAACTCAAACAAATGAAAAATAAATTCTTATTTTCTGTTTTGGCATTAATTGTTTTCAATAGTTCATTTGTTGTTGCTATTAATGCTCAGGAAACAAATAAAGTCGAGTCAAATAATCCACAAAATTATTTTCCTACAGCAAATCAGTTTTCATATAATCTTCAGAGATATACCGGGTTGAATTGCTTTGCAGATTTTTTAGCTGAAACATCTATAGAAGCTTTTATGAAGTTAAAAACTAAAGCAAAGAAAACCTCTGTAGATTTAAAGATTTACAGTGCCTGGGATCTTTTAAGGGGAAAAGCAAAGTATTTAAATATAAGTGCAGATAAACCTTTTATAAAGGATATACCCTTAGAAAAGTTTGAACTTGTAGTAAACAGCCCAATTTACTTTAAGAGAAAAAGAGTTGTTTTGCCTGTGAAAATCCAAACGGATATAAAGATCAGTTTGGATAGAATAAGTGAGGTATTGAATAATTTACCAAAGTGGAAAAAGGTTTTTAAAGAATTAGAACTACCTATTCCGCCTTTTGGAACTACCAGAGTTGCATTAAACGATTTGGAAATCAAAATAAATGAAACTGGTCTTGTTCAAGCTTCTTCAAAACTTACAAGTTTAGTAGATCCTCAGTCGGAGAGCATTAAAATGAAGTTTACAGGTAATTTGATTTTAAGGGATAAAAAATTAGTCGTTGATAATCTACAAAGTGAAGTAGAAGATATCTTTACGAAAGATTCTGATATTGGCAGGTCATTCAGTGAATTTCTAGAAGATTTAATAAATCCAGTTTTAAATTTTCACAAATATGAAAAAAAAGGACTTACAATAGACAATATAAATTTGGTTTTTGGAGCTGATAATCTAAACTTGAAAGTTGATGGCAGGCTTTTACCAAAAAATGATGAAGTAGAAATTAATAATGAAAAATGAAATGAAGAAAATATTTGTAGAGATTAGAAAAGTAGTTTGTTTTTTGAGCTTTTCTTTTTGTGTTTTGTTTTTTGCCTCTTCCTGTACAATGGTTCAAAACATAGAAGAGAATGTAGCTAAAAGTGCTATTTCCTTTGAAAATAATTTAAGAGATATAAAAATATTTTTTACAAAATCAAAAGGACCTGAAGGCATTCTTTTAATACCTGTTAATAGAAAGGTTTCAAGAGATGACAGTATTGCAGCAGCAGCAGTTAGGGAGCTGTTTTTAGGGCCAAGCAAGATTGAAGAACGAAAAGGGATTATGACTGAAATTCCTGTAGGGACCAGACTAATTAATATTGAAGAAAGTGAAGATGAAATTGTAGTTAATATATCTCCTCAATATTTGACTGGAGGTGGCTCTGCTACAATGCAGCTTAGATATCTCCAGATATATAGAACGCTAAAAAAAATTGTCCCGTTTAAGGAGATTTATTTGCAAGTCGATGGAAAGGTACTTAAAACAATTGGTGGAGAAGGGTTAGAAGTTACTCAGCCTCTAACTAAAATAAATGACTATACTCAAAAATATGAAAAAACCGACAAAGTACAACCATAGTTTTGAGTATTTAAATGAAGAGAATAGAAAAAGTATCAAATAATCCTGAAGAAACATTTCAGATGGGGAAAGAATTAGCATTAAAAATAAATTCTCCAGTTTTAATCGGTTTAAGTGGTGAGCTTGGCAGTGGAAAAACAGTTTTTGCTAAAGGGTTTGCAAGTGGTCTGGAAGTAAAAGAATTAATTACTAGCCCCACGTTTTTAGGAATTAGTGAATCATTTTCAGGCAGATTGCCTTTTATTCATATGGACTTTTATAAAAAAGTGGTAACTAAAGATATGATACAGTTTTACATGGATAAGAAGTCTGTTGTATTGATTGAATGGTTTGAGAATTTTGTTGATGTATTTAAAGAAGAACTTGACCTTGATATGAGAATGTATATTCAATATTTAAAAGACACAGGGGGAAATATTATAGACAATATGAGACAAATTCAGATTGAATTCCCTGCTAATGGCAAAGCTTTTAATCAGCAAATATTTTAAAGTAATCGGCTTATGGTGTTACATTTGGATGGTGTTATAATATAAACCTTATGTTAAAAGCACCGGTAAAAAATTTATATGAAGTTGTAATCGTTTTAAAAGGAAATCTTTCTGATGAAGATTTGGACAAGAGTATTTCACAGACAGTGTCAGCAATTAAAAATTATGGTGGTAATGTCGTTAAAGTGGAGGAACCAGTACAAAGAAGATTTACCCACAAAGTTAAAGGTGTTAAAGATGGTTTATATGTTTCAATTTTATTTAATTCACCACCTGAAGTACCTAATATGCTAAAAAGAACATTGTCCATTGCTGATGATATCCTTCGTTATATGTTAATTAGAAGAGAGAATTAAAATGAGTTTGAGTAATATAACTCTTTCAGGCACGCTTAAAAAAGATCCAGAAAAAAGGTTTACTCCTACAAATATACCGGTTACTAATTTGCTTGTTGAAGTGTGTTATATACCGAGAGGCTCTCAAGCCCAGCAGGATGGTGTTGCTAGTCAAACTATCCGTGTAAATGCATGGCGTGATTTAGCAGAAGAATGTGAAAGAAAATTAAAAGCAGGCAATAAAATCTTTATTGTAGGCAGGGTTCAAGTTAATGCTTATACTTCAAATGAAGGAAAAAAGAAAAGGGAAGTTGAAGTCGATGCTAATTCAATTACTTTGTTAAGCGATGTGCTTGCTCTTCAGCCACCGATTAAAAAAGAAGAAAAAGAGCAAGTTAGTAAACCTTCATTTAAAAAATCTACGCAGGATGCAGAACAAGTTTCAACTTTTGATGAAGTAACTAATACTGAAGAGATTCCGTTTTAACGTTTTTATTTTGCTTGTGAATTATTATTGCTTTTGCAAGTTTTAATAATCTCCCTCCAATGTTTTCTGCTTCTTCATCTGAGAGTTTAATACCAAATTCCTGCTTATAGATAGCTTTAAACTCTTTATATAGAGTGGGCAGTTCCTCCTCGCCTCCACCAAGTTTAATAAGTTGGCATGATTCCTCATCTAACCCAGGCCTGGTGCGAGTTTCCAGAGTGGCGAACCTAGGATTTTGAGGAAATCCTATTTTATTAGCGTCCTGAACAGATTTTAGCGATTCAGGTAGCATTACCGCAAGAATTCCGTTTAATAACGAAAGGTGCGAACCTAGTGCACGCAGGGCTAACTTTTTTTCTTCACTTGTACCATTTTCAAATACACTTTTAGTTTCTCTACAAAGTTCAAATACTTCTATCGTTTTTTCTGCACGATAATCTTGACAATCAGTATTCAGTGCCATTTCTTTTTCAATTATGCGTTTTTCTGAAATAAGAGCATCTTTTTTAGATTTAAAGGTTTCATTGTCCATGTCCTCACCAAGTTCAAGTTTCAGGTCTATAAGTCTGCTTATTTGTTTGTCTATTTTATCGATTTGTTTTCTTTGTTGTTCTTTTATAGCTTCTTGTTTAGCTGTACTTTCTTCGTTTTCCTCTTGAAGATATCTGGCAGCCCACTGAACAAAACTATTAGGAATAGTAATAGAACTAACTAATGCTGTTAATTGTCTTTCCAACTCTTCTTCCCTTATTGCTTTTTGTGTACAAGCAACACTAGTCTTTCTGTGAGTACATCTGTAATAGGTTCTGTAGTTTATTGAGCCGTCTTTTCGGACCTTATCCTTATGCTCAGCAATTATACTGGCTTTGCAACAACCGCATTTAACAAGATTAGTAAAAGCAAATATATGCTTATTCTTTTTCGTTCTTTCTCTTCGTGAAATAATTTCTTGTACACGTTCAAATTCTTTTTTTGTCACCATCAATTTTTGGGTACCATTTTCATGCCAAGTGCCAGACCACTTAAATTCTTTACAGTAAAATCGATTACGAAACAATTTATAAAGTCCTGTCTTTGTTAGTGGCTTTGTGGGCTTATTTCTAGTTCCTGGAACTGTAAGTCCAATGCCTTTAGCTTTTTCTAATATTTGCAACACAGAATACTCATTGCTTAAAAGCAAATCCCACAGTTTACGAACCAAATCAAATCTTTCCAGGTCAGGAGTAATTTCTTTTTCACCTTTTTTCCGCTCAGTGGTGTTTAAATAACCCAGTGGTGCTTTACCAGGAGCAACACCCTTACTTACTTTATATCCTTGTCCTCTTTTAACATTTTTACCTAAAGCTCGTGAATATTCTGTTGCCATGCCAAGTTCAAAGGACATCATAATAGAATCGTCACCAGGATAGTAGATTCTTTCATACGTAACAATTGCTTTGATAACTTCATCAAATAATAATTGTTGAACTGTTCCCCCATCTGTGGGATTCCTTGATAATCTGTCCAACTTCCAGCATATTATTCCATCTATTACACCATCTTGTAAATCAGCAATCATTTGATTAAACTTCTCTCTTCTATAAGGTTTTCTAGCTGATTTAGATTCGGTATAAACTTTGATAATCTTAAGACCTTCTTTGTCAGCTTTCTCATTGAGAACCTGCGATTGGTTTTGAATCGATACAATTTGTTTGGCTGAATCTTCACTACTTTTGCGACAATAAAGGCCATATCTAAGTTTTTGGTTATTTTCAGTCATTTTATTTATCGGGGTAGATTATACTTGCCCCTCTTTGCTTTAATTAATTCTTTTCAAACTGGCTCTAGAAGCCAACCCCAGGGTAACAGCAACACCCTCTTTTTTGTAGCTGTTTATAAGAAATATTATATTTTTAATGGTTTGTAGCATTATGACCAGTTCCCCCTAATCCTATAAATCCTGAATCTAGTTTATATGGTGTAGCTTCAGCTTTCTCTATAAT
The DNA here is from genome assembly GCA_016201905.1 of Candidatus Melainabacteria bacterium. Classification (GTDB taxonomy): domain Bacteria; phylum Cyanobacteriota; class Vampirovibrionia; order 2-02-FULL-35-15; family 2-02-FULL-35-15; genus JACQBQ01. Next base: position 38,088 of record JACQBQ010000017.1, read on the forward strand.
CATTCTGTACAAAGTACCTATATCAATGTTGGTTTCTAATTCTGTTTTATTCTTTTGTACTGTTTCACCAGTATAAGTACCCCTTACTTTTAGTAGCTCAGCAATTGCTCTTGCTAAGGATTCTTTACTTAAGGAACTAGCATTGTTTAGTTCGTTGGTTAATTGCTGTATGGTTTCATCAATTACATTTACAGCGTCTACAGCTTTCTTAACTTTCTTTTTTGCAACTTTTGTAATTACTTCTTCTTGCATTTTTCCCTCTGTTTTCTTTCTTTGTTTAGACCAGTTTTCTCTAGCATGTCTGCTCTTTAATGTTGAAAACGAAACAGAATATTTTTCTGCAAGCAACCTAAGTGATGTACCAGCTAGAAACTCTGCTTTAACTTGCTCCCAGCTTAAAGGGGTATCATTTTTCTTATCTTTTAGCTTTAGATTATTCATAGTAGTGGGTAAATCACTCATTGTTTGTAACTTCAGAATTCACTTTTTCATTTTCTATTTTATTTAGTATCCAGTTCGGGGAATGGGAGAAAACCCCCCATCTTTTAGATGGAGACTTAAGTTAGACTTTAAAGCTAGTAAAATAAAGGAATGCAGCACTATCGAACAACAGCGCATTCTAAGTATGACTTAAAGGTACATCTGGTATTTATCCCGAAGTATAGGAA
>JACQBQ010000020.1 GCA_016201905.1 Candidatus Melainabacteria bacterium
TAAAGCTTCTATCTTGTGAAAGACCCTTAAAAGGTCTTTTTCGTTAATTAAAATCATATGCCTGTCTAGCTCACTTTCAAAGCTTTTGACAGGCTTTTTTATTGAAAAGTGGCCTTTTGTGAATTATTCACATCTCGTTCGATATGATCTTCGCTTTATGAGAGATAAGTATAAAAGAGACTGGTTCTTTCCATCATGGGTTTCAAAAATCATTCCCAACTCTTTAGGTTGGTATCTTATAGTCAAAGGAACAAAAAAGTGTGCGGAATAATTGGTGTAGTTGGAAAAGATTTAAATAAAGATAAACTAAGTAAAGCTGTAGATTTACTTGGTCACAGAGGTCCAGATGACAGAGGCTATGTTTTGGATAAAGATTCAATTTTTTTAGGACATACAAGATTATCTGTTATAGATTTGTCAATTAATGGCAAACAACCTATGAACAGTGAAGATGGGAGCCTTTGGATTACCTATAATGGCGAAATCTATAATTTTAAAAAATTACGCGCGGAGTTAGAAAGTCGTGGATATAGGTTTAAGTCACAGACTGACACAGAAGTAATTTTAAATTTATATAAAGAAAAAGGCATTGAGTGTGTTCGAGACTTAAATGGCATGTTTGCTTTTGCAATTTATGATAAAAAAAAGCAAGAAATATTCTTTGCAAGAGATCGGCTTGGGGTTAAACCACTTTATTATGCAATTTATAATAATAGTTTTGTTTTTGCTTCAGAAATTAAGGCAATCCTTGCTTGTGGAATAGTTCCGAAAGAAGTAAATTGGCAGGCTATTTATGATTATTTTTCGTTTTTATTTGTGCCATGCCCGGATACTGCCTTCCAGTATATTAAACAAGTTCCACCAGCACATTATGCTGTATTAAATTTAAATCGGATGAAATTCAGTCTAAATTCTTACTGGACTCCTTACGAAGTAAATAATGGAAGTAAAGAGCTTTCAGTTGATTATGAGGAGCTCAAATTTAGTCTAAGAACTTTACTTGATGATTCAGTTGCATCTCAATTGGTTAGTGATGTGCCTCTTGGATTATTCTTAAGTGGTGGAATTGATTCTAGTATTCTTGCTTTATTAGCAGCTAAAAATTCTACTTCACGACTTAAAACATTTACTGTTATATTTGAAGATAAAGACTTAGAGCTTTATGATGAAAGTAAATATGCCAAGAAAGTTAGTGATATCGTTAAGTCAGAACATACGGAAGTTGTTCTTGGGATTCAAAAACCTGACTCAATACTAGGTTTAATAGATTGCTTTGATCAACCATTTGCAAATCCTACATTTTATCTTTCATATTTAATATCAAGAGCTACTAAAGAGCATGTTACTGTAGCTCTTTCTGGTGCTGGTGGTGATGAGCTGTTTGGTGGTTATCCTAGATACAAAGTTTTATCTTATGCTGGGGCTTTAAGCTTAGTTCCTAAAATATTTAATAAATATATTAGAGGACTTGCAGGTTTAATACCTGAAAATAATTTTAGCCACTTACCTAGAAGAATTAAGCTTTTTGTAAAAGGGATAGGTGAATCTTTGCCTGAGCAATATTTGCAATGGACTTATTATTTAAGTGATGAGGAAAAAGCCTTATTACTTAAACCCATGCTAACAAAAAGGTCTTTCTTAAGTAGGTCCTCAGATATAATTGCTTCTTATTTGTCAGAAGTTTCATCAAAAGATCTTTTGAATAGAATTCAATATGTGGATTTAAAAACTTTTCTCTTGGATAATGTCCTTGAGTATACAGATAAAACTAGTATGGCTTTTGGGCTTGAAACCAGGGTTCCATATCTAGACCACAGAGTTGTTGAGCTAAGTTTTAAAATTCCTCAAAAATATAAAATACATAGGGGAAATTCAAAGTACATCTTAAAAGAGACTTTTAAGGATCTTTTACCAGAAGAAATTATAAATGCTCCAAAAAGAGGCTTTTGTGCTCCTATTTCTTTGTGGATTGATAAGCATTTCAATTATTATTTTGATAATTTACTTACTTGTGATTATGTTAATAAACAGGGAATAATGGATTGGGATGTAATTCAATCATTGCGAAATCAACATAAAATGAGAAAGAAAGATAATTCTATGGAACTGTTTGCCATAATTATGTTTGACATGTGGTATAAAAAATACTTTGGCTAAAAAATGAATAAGATGATTAAAGTTGTAATTGCTGGCTGTGGTCTGATAGCACCAAAAAAACACATACCTGCTTATAAAAAGTTAGTTGGGAAGGTTGAAGTAGTTGCGGTGTGTGATTTAAATGAAGAAGCAGCTAAAAGAGTTTCACAAAAATTTAATATAAAGAAATTTTATACAAATTTCACTGAAATGCTTTCTTGTGAAAAGCCAGATGTTGTAGATATCTGTACTCCTCCACAAACACATGCAAGATTAGCTGTGGAAGCATTAAAGAGTGGTTGCCATGTCATTCTAGAAAAGCCAATGGCTTTAAGTTTAGCGGATTGCAATTCAATTATTGAAACAGCTAATAGATGCAATAAAAAAGTAGGAGTTATTCATAACCAGATTTTTAACCCGGCACTTTCTAAAGCAAAGGAATTAGTTCTAAAGGGTGAAATTGGTGATTTTTTAGGTGTACAGATTTTTTTGTCGACTCCTACCGATTATATGACTTCGGTTAAAGATCATTGGGTTCATAAACTTCCTGGGGGAGTATTAGGCGAGACTGGGCCTCACAGTGTCTATCTAGCTAATGTATTCCTGAAAAACATTTCTGAAGTAAATGTCTACCCTAAAAAACTTTTGTCAGAATATCCATGGTCAACTTCTGAAGACTTTAGAATAGTTTTAATTGCTGACAATGGTATTGGTTCTGTTACACAAATCTATGGTAGTAATCAATGGGCAGCCAATGTAGATATCTTTTGTACAGAAGGTATATTAAAAGTTGATCTTCAAAATAAATCTCTCATCAAATACAATAGAACCAAATTAAATGCTTTATCTTTAGGGATTGGGGTATTAGATAATGCTTTTCAAACCGTAACAAATTTACTATCAACAGGGTTAAGTTATTTCTTAGAAAAAGGAATGGATGCTCATTCTGTTGGAATTAATAATTTCATGAATTGTATTATTGAAGATAAGCCTTTTCCGGTTTCTGGAGAGGATGGGAGAGAAACAGTTCGTGTAATGGAAATGCTTGTTAAAAAATTAGATCCAAATTTAAAGGAAAAGTTAGTACTAAAGTAAGATTATCCAATTTGTGTATAGAAAAATCATGAACTTGGTTTTTATTAATAAGGTTTACAGGATATTAAAGCGGAAAGCTGATGCTTTTGTTGGCTCTTTTTTTTCTTTGGAAAAGACTTTAGAAGAAATGTCTTTAAGGCCTTATGAATTGCATCTTGAATTTACTAACCTATGCAATGCAAAATGCATTTTTTGTCCTTATCAGTTTCAGACTCGTAAGGTTGAATTTATGACAGATGATGTTTTTTATAAGTCTGTTTCAGATTTTTGTAGTATTGGAGGTGGGACGGTTGGGTTAACTCCTATAGTAGGAGATGCCTTGATAGATCCTAAATTTCTTGAAAGGGTTAAATTTTTAAGAGCACAATATCAAATCGATCGAATAAATTTAACAACAAACGGAATCCTTCTGGATAAATTTGGTATTGAAGAGGTATTAAATTCGGGACTGACCTCTATAGTAATTAGCACTGCTGGATTTGAAGAGGAGATGTATGAGCGTGTTTACCGTTCTAGTTCTTATGAACGGATGAGGAAGAATGTTTTAGAATTAGTTGAATGTAATTCGAAGAAAAAAGATCCTTTAAATATTACGATTGGATTACGAAGTGATCGCTCTTTAGAGGAAGTACTTAAGGATAAAGACTTTCAACCTATTTTGGCATATAACCCACAGATTGATTTTACCTGGTCCTTTACTTCAGCTAATGGAAGGATTACTCGTGAGATGTTACCTGAAATTATGAAATTAAGAGTAGTAAAAAACCGTAACGAACCATGTGTGAATACTTTCAATGGGCCTATAGTTCTTCCGGATGGTACTGTTATGGCTTGCAGTTGTGTGGCAGCAATGGATGCAGTGAATGATCTTGGCATTGGAAATATATTAGAATCGAGCTTGCTTGATATTTGGAAAAGTCAAAAAATTAAAGATATTAGATCAAGTTTTGGTACAAATTGTTTGAATAAAACATGTGCTGGTTGTGATATGTATCGTGAACCTGAGTTGTACAGAACATTTGAAGGTCGAGAAAGGGCAAAGATAAATCACCAACGTTTGAAAGGGCAAGTTGTCTTTAGAAAAAGTAAGCCATTTGAACCATTTCCGGGTGGGTAATGTTGTTTATTTTTGAGCTAGAGTAATTCTAAGAAAGGTTTGATTTGAATAGAGTAAAAAAGTTGTTGAATTGGTTTTATGTTAGCCCTTTAAGATCGTTGGTGCGTCGCCTTGGCATTGTTAATGTTTTTCGTTTGATTGGAGAGGCTCGAACTCAATGGCTATATTTTAAATATAGCCAAAAGCAACCTAAATTAACAGAAGTCTCTGTTGATAGTTGCAAGGCAATGTTAAATACTGAAGACAAAAGAGAATATGTAAGGGTTCTTTCTGTTTGCCAAGATAAACACATTCTAAAAACTTTACTTGAAAATTTAAAACCAGGAGAAACATGTTGGGATGTTGGTTCAAACATAGGCTTGTATACTGTTTTACTTGCAAAAGCTGTTGGTGAAAAGGGGAAGGTTGTAGCTTTTGAACCAGAGGAGAAATCTTTTGAAAGGCTTTTACAAAATGTTGAACTTAATAAGCTAGGTAATGTTTGTCCGTTTCGTATGGCGCTTGGGCAAAAAAATGAGAAAATGCAATTGAAAGTTCATGGTCACTATGCTTCAGGTGCACATAGTCTTGTTGTATCAAATGGGAGCAGTAGTAATGCTAATGAATGTGAAAGTGTTGATGTTGTTCAAGGAGATGATCTTATAGTTAAAAAAAATCTTGAGATACCAAAAGTTATTAAAATTGATGTAGAGGGTGCTGAGGAGGATGTTCTTGTAGGACTAAAAAGCACTTTGCATGATAAAAGGTGTAGCTTGGTGGTGTGTGAAGTTCATTTTTCAATACTTGCTTCGTCTGGGCGTAAAGATGTTCCATTAAAAATTATTCAGTATTTAAAGGATTGTGGATTTAATAATCTCACGTGGCTGGATCCTTCGCACTTAGCAGCAAGAAAAGAAGATAATTAATTTGAAAAACATTATATGATTATTCTCGGCATAAATGCATATCACGGAGACTCATCAGCATGTCTGGTTATAGATGGTGTGCTGATTAATGCAATTGAAGAAGAAAGAATAAGGCGAATTAAACATTGGGCTGGCTTGCCTACCGAATCAATTAAATGGTGTCTGCAAGATGCAGGCTTAAAGTTAAGAGATGTTGACTGTATTGCTGTTTCAAGAAACCCATCAGCACACATACATAAGAAAATACTTAGAGTTTTAAAGAAAACACCTACGTTAAACTTCCTTAAAAATAGACTTTCAAATGTGTCAAAAATTGGTGATATTAAAACTGCAATTGCCGATGAGTTAGGGATTGATAAGTCAGATATTAAAGCAAAGGTAGAAAATATTGAACACCACCTAGCGCATATTGGCAGTACTTTCTTGGTTTCACCGTTTAGTGAAGCTGCTTGTTTAACAGTAGATGGCTTTGGTGATTTTGTTAGCACGATGCGTGGGGTTGGAAAAGGAAATTCTATTGATATTATTGACTGGGTTGAATTTCCTCATTCTCTAGGAGTCTTTTATACTGCAATGACTCAGCTTATAGGTTTTTGGAATTATGGAGATGAATACAAAGTTATGGGACTTTCTGCATATGGAAAGCCTGTCTACTTAGATAAGATGAAAAAAATTGTTCAATTAAAAGATAATGGACTTTTTGAACTTGACACTTCATTTTTTAAGCATGCTGACGAAGGTGTTGAAATGATTTGGGAAAATGGTCAACCTGTTTTTGGCAGCCTATTTTCCGGAAAAATGATAGGAGAATTAGGTGATCCAAGAAAAAACGGCGAAGAAATTACAAAGCATTACCAGGACATTGCATCGTCAACTCAAGCAATGTATGAAGAAGTATTTTTTCATATGCTAAATGATACTTATAGAAAAACTAAACTAAATACAATTGCACTTGCAGGTGGTTGTATACAAAACTCGCTTGCCAATGGAAAAATAATTGACAAGACACCTTTTAAAAATATTTATATTCCGCCTGCAGCTTATGATGCTGGAACTGCTATTGGTGCAGCAATGGTAGTGTGGAATGAAAAATCCAAGCAATTACAAAAGCATCTCATGGATAATCCATACCTTGGTCCAGCCTTTAAAAGAGATGAAATTGAAAATGAAATTAAAAAGCATGAGAATGAATTATTACATAACAAATGTTCTTTTAAGTTAATAAATGATGAAATAGCTTTGTGTAAAAAGACAGCTGAACTAATTTCGCAGGGTAAGGTTGTGGGCTGGTTTCAAGGGAAGACTGAATTTGGTCCAAGGGCATTGGGTAATAGGAGTATATTGGTTGATCCAAGACGTAAAGAAATGATAGATACATTAAATGCCAGAATAAAAAGACGAGAATGGTTCCGTCCATTTGCACCTTCGATCTTAGAAGATAAAATATCTGATTGGTTTGAATGTAGTGAGCCAGTGCCATTTATGGAAAGAGTTTATAAAATTAAGGATTCAAAACAATCATTAATTCCAGCAGTATGCCATATTGATGGGACAGGTAGATTGCAAACAGTTTCTTATAAAACAAATCAGAAATATTACAATTTAATAAAACAGTTTGAACAAATCACAGGGATTCCAATTATACTTAATACATCATTTAATGAGAATGAGCCGATTGTAAACACACCTAAGGAAGCACTGGAGTGTTTCATAAGAACTAAAATGGATAATTTAATTTTAGGAGATTTTATCCTTATTAAAGGAGGAGATTTAAGTGAGAGATAAGCAGATGAGCAAAGAATGTTGCAAAGACCAGTATTCTGAGCATCTCGAGGAAAAAAGAAAAATCTTGGTTGATCTGAGATTTTTTCATAGGTAAAAACAAGTATGAAAACTGATTTTGAGTGGAAAAATAAAAATGTTTTAATTACCGGTGGTGCTTCTTTTATTGGATCACATCTGGCAGATGCTTTATTGGAAAAAGGTGCAAATATAAAAGTGGCAGATGATCTAACAAGCGGTAAGCTGGAAAATATTCAAAAACATATTGATACAAAAAAGATTAAGTTTGTAAAAGGTGATCTAAGAACTAGCGGTTTTATTGAACAGGTTATAGATGGGATAAATGTCATTTTTCATTTGGCTGCTGATCATGGTGGACGTGGATATGTTGACTTACATCAGGCTGGTCCGGCCTCGAATCTTTTTCTTGATGGTCTTATTTTCTGGCATGCAGTTAAATCTAAAGTTCAGAAGGTTGTATATGCTTCCAGTGGTTGTGTTTATCCTAATTACACTCAGAAAGATTTATCAAAAGAGTTGTTTCTGAAGGAAGATATGGTGGGTCCTCCATACGATGCAGACAATATGTACGGCTGGGCAAAACTAATGGCTGAGCTTACTCTTAAGTCATATTATAAAGAACATAGCTTGAAATCAGCTTCATGTAGGTATTTCACTGTATATGGCCCACGTGGTGTTGAAAACCATGCTTTGATTGCTATGATTGCTCGTGCTTTTATCAAGCAGGATCCATTTGAAGTCTGGGGAGATGGAAATCAAATCCGAAATTGGACCTATGTGGATGATATTGTCTGTGGAACAATTCTTGCTGCTGAAAAAATCGATGATGGTACTGCTATTAATTTGGGTACTATGGAGAGAAATAGGGTTATTGATGCTGTGAATATGATTATGGAATATACTGGACATAAAGCAAAGATCAAATTTCGTACTGATATGCCTGTTGGTCCTTTAAATAGAGTAGCAGATAATGCACTGGCAAAAAAACTTCTTGGGTGGGAACCAAAAGTTATGCTAAGAGAAGGTCTTAAAAAGACAATAGACTGGTACTATTCGTCAAGGAATAAAAATGAAGTTGCTAAAGAGCTTGAAGCCATGTTGACTGGACGTTAGTTTTTTATGATTTATAAAAATGAATATTCTTTTTTTTAACCGCTCATTTTATCCGGATACAGAAGCAACGGGGCAGTTTCTTACTGAGCTTTGCGAGGATTTAATAGAGTTTGGACATAAGGTCACTGTTATAGCAGGAATGTCTTATCATGTGGACAACAAAGAAAGAAGATTTTTAATTAAGCATGAAACTTATAAGTCTGTAGATATTATAAGAGCCAGTGGCACACTTTTACCAAAGCGGTTTTTATTTTTTAGGCTAATAAATCTGGGTACCTATTATTTATCTGCTTTTTTAGGTGGCTTTTTTGTGAAGAATAAGCCAGATGTTATTGTTGTGCAAACAGACCCACCATTATTAGGTATACTGGGTATTTTTTTTTCCAGGTGGTATAAAGCAAAGTTAATTTATTCCTGTAAGGATATTTATCCTGAAGTTGGAATAATAACTGGACGACTGACAAATCCAGTTTTGAACTTTTTACTTAAAATAGTTAATTCAAATTCTTTTAAAGTATCTGACCTTGTCATTTGTTTAGGTGATGATATGAAAAGAGTAATTATTAATAAGGGGGTAAATGAAAATAAAATTGCAGTTATTCGTGATTGGGCTGATACCAGTGTTCTTTATCCTGTCCCCAATGATGAAAATAAGTTTAGAAATGAAAACGATCTTCAAAATCATTTTACTATTATGTACTCTGGTAATATTGGCTTAGCACAGGATCTTGAAAAAGTCATTTATGTGGCTAATCATTTTAAAAATAAAAGCAATATCAAATTTGTTTTTGTGGGTGATGGTGCAAACAAACATAAACTTCAGGTGCTTTCAGAAGAACTTAAGCTTTCAAATGTATTATTTTTACCTTATCAGCCTAAAGATGAACTTAAATACTCTTTAAGTTCTCCTGATCTTCATTTGATTACTTTTCAAAAGGGGTTGTCGGGTATTATGGTGCCAAGTAAAATATATGGCATACTTGCATGTGGTAAACCGTTTGTTGCGTGGACAGACGAAGAAAGTGAAATATATACAATAGCTCACAGATTTAACTGTGGGTTAACAGTGTCTTCGGGAGATGTAACTAAAATGATTAGTGCAATTGAATGGTCAGTTAATAATACTTCTAAACTAAGAGAAATGGGAGAAAATGGCAGAAGGGCTGCTGTAGAGTTTTTTGATCGCAAAATCAGTACGGGTAAAATGAATAAAACCTTGTTAAGTGTTAATCATAACTAATAAATACAGACGATTTGCTTTATTCTTTTGATAAACAAATAAAAAACATTAGAGTATAGATTAAAATTAGAGTGTCTAAGTTTTAAGGAAATAAAAATGCCAAAAGTTTTAGTTACCGACAAATTAAATGAATCAGGGTTGAGTATTTTAAAGCAAGTTGCAAATGTTGATTATAAGCCAGGAATATCTGCTGAAGAATTAAAAAAAATAATAAAAGACTACAATGCACTTCTTGTTCGCAGCCAGACCAAAGTTACCAGAGAAATTATTCAAGCTTGCTCACAAAATATGAAAATTATTGGTCGGGCTGGGGTTGGAGTTGACAATATTGATTTAGATGCAGCTACTGAAAAAGGAATAATTGTAGTAAATTCTCCTGAAGGAAATACTATAGCTGCAGCAGAACATACTATTGCAATGATGATGTCTTTAGCTAGGCAAATACCTCCTGCAGATGTCTCCATGAAAAAGGGTGAATGGAAAAGATCTGATTTCTTAGGATTTGAAATATTTAATAAGACTCTTGGGGTCGTGGGATTAGGTAAGATTGGTTCAAGGGTTGCTAAAACAGCTCAAGCAATGGGCATGAAAATAATTGCTTATGATCCTTTTGTCAGCCAGGAGTTTGCATCTCAACACAGGTTTGAACTTGTTACTCTTGATGAAATCTGGAAGAGGGCAGACGTTATTACTTTCCATGTGCCAAAAACAGCTGAAACTACTAATCTCTTAAACAAAGATACGATTAAAAAATGTAAAGTTGGAGTAAGAATTGTAAATTGTGCTAGAGGTGGAATTGTAGATGAAAGTGCCTTAGCAGATGCGATTAAGTCGGGGCATGTGGCTGGAGCTGCATTTGATGTTTTTTCAGAGGAGCCGGTAAAAGAAAGCCCCTTGCTTTTACTTGGAGAAAAGGTTGTTTTAACACCACATCTTGGTGCAAGTACAGAGGAAGCTCAGTTAAATGTGGCGCTTGATGTGGCTGAACAAATAAGAGACGTTTTAGTTGGAGGTTATGCAAGAAGTGCAGTAAATCTTCCTGCAATGAAACCAGAAACAATAGCTGAAGTAAAACCATTTATGGGTCTTGCTGTTTACCTAGGTACAATTGCTGCTCAGCTTGTGGACGGTAAAGTGCAGGAAGTCCAGATTGAAGCAAGGGGAGAGCTCGCAAAAAAAAATACTGAGCCTCTCAATGTTGCTATTTTAAAAGGAGTTTTATCCTGTAGTGTGGGAGGTGTAAATTTTGTAAATGCACCACACATTGCAAAAGCAAGAGGTATAAAAATTATTGAATCTAAGTCTTTTGATTCCGGAGATTATGTGGAGGAGCTAAAAGTTTCTTTACGGACGGATAAAGGTACTAAAATTATTTCAGGTACGCTGTTGGTTCAAGGGGTTCCTGCAATTGTTCAGATTGACAGTTATGCTATGAATGCAACACCTGCTGAACATATGCTGGTTACACACCATCAGGATAAGCCTGGTATGATTGCACAAGTTTCTACAATTCTTTGGAAAGGAAATATAAACATTAGTTCAATGCATGTTGGCAGGAAGGGCCCACGTGAAATGTCAGTTATGATATTGAACCTTGATGATTCAATTCCGTCTGAGCTTGTAAAAAAAGTTGGACAAGTAGAAGGAGTTTTAGAAGCTAGATATGTAAAACTGAGAGTAGAAGACTGATAATACATAATATTTTTGAGTAAAATGTTAGAATTATTTTCTGTTTCAATAGTGAGGAATTGCAATGCCAAACGTAAAAATATTATTAAATGAAAAAATAGATAAGCTAGGTGAAGTTGGTGAAATTGTTTCTGTTAAGCCTGGCTATGCGAGAAATTTTCTATTACCTCAAAGACTAGCTACTTTGCCCTCAGTTGGTGAGATTAAACGTCTACAAAAGAAAAGAGAACTATTAGAAAAGCAATATCAAGAAGAAAAGATAAAAGCTGAAGAAATAGTCAAGAAGTTAAATGAAATTGGTCAGTTAATTATTTATGCAAATGCAGGTGAAGCAGGTAAACTCTTTGGAAGGGTGACTGCTAAAGAAATAACAGAAAAGGTAAATGAAGAAGTTGGGATAAAAATTGAAAGAAAGCAAGTTCAATTAAAAAAGCCAATCTCAGAGATTGGTGAATATCAAATCAAATTAAAGCTTCATAGTGAAGTTGTAACTGAAGTAAAAATTGTTATTAAAAACCATGAATAAGATTCCAAGGTAGTTCCATAATTTAATTCCTTCTATAATATAAGTTGCTTAAAAAGTTAAAGGGTTTACTAAATTAAAGTGATTAAACAATTACCAATATTTATAAAAGCATTATTCTTGATTTTTTTGATTAATTCAGCATTTGTTTTGGCCTATAATTCTTTTTCCCAATCTTCTATGTCTGGAAAAAATCAGATCAATGCTGAAAAGTTATTTAAATCAAATTGCTCAGGCTGCCATTTAAGTGGTCAAAATCTTATAAAACCAGATAAACCATTAATAGGTTCTCAGAAATTAAAGTCAAAAGAGTCCTTCAGTGCATTTATTAGTGCACCTCCACCACCAATGCCTAACTTTAAAAATATTGTTGAAAATCCAAGTCATTTAGATGCTTTGTATAAATATGTAACTTCTCTAATGGGGAAATAGAAATGTATTTTATAACGTTTGAAGGAATTGATGGCTCTGGAAAAACAACACAAATTGATCTTTTAAAAAAATATTTTGCCAAGTCAAAGGATATTATTTTTACATCTAATCCGGGTGAAACACAACTAGGCAAAGAATTACGTAAAATCCTCCTTCACCGAAATGATCTAAAACTTTCTGAAATAAATGAAATGTTTTTATTCTTTACTGGTATACAAGATAATTATGAAAAAGTGATATTGCCTGCTATTTCCCAGCAAAAAAATGTGTTTTGTGACAGATATTATGACTCAACAATTGCATATCAGGGTTTTGGACGCCGGTTAGATATAAATAAAATTTTAAAACTTGTTGAAGTTTCAGCTTTACCTGAACCAAATTTAACTTTTTTGTTCAGGATAGATTTTGATATTTTCATAGAACGAGGTAAGCAAAAAGGTACAAAAGATAAAATTGAGAGCTCAAAAAGCCAGTTTTATAAAAGTGTTATTGCAGGCTATGATGAATTAGCAAAAATACATAAAAGCAGGTATGTAGTACTAGATGGCTCAAATCCTGTTGAATTATTACATAGACAAGTAAAAGAAGTGCTTAAGAATAAGCTAGATATTTGCTAAAATAACCTTGCAGTTTTTTGTGCTTAAATGAATTATAGGATTTGTCCAATTTATTTGACAAATCCTATAAGATGAATAGAAGCAAAAAACGCCGATATAGCTCAGTGGTAGAGCAACGGTTTTGTAAACCGTAGGTCGTCAGTTCAAGCCTGACTATCGGCTTAGGATCAAACGGAGGCTTGTCTTCAAACGACAAATCTTTGTATTGAAAAAGATAAGCAAATAATATTCTTCACTAGAATATTATTTGCTTCGAAGTGAAGAAGGAAAAATCGCGTTTGATCCGCGATTTTTCCGGTATAAGAAACGGGCGGCTGCCCGAGTGGCCAAAGGGGGCGGGCTGTAAACCCGCTGACGCAAGTCTTCGCTGGTTCGACCCCAGCGCCGCCCAATTTAGAGAACTAGTGTCTAGAGTACTAGAGAATAGATAGGAAATAAACATAATTTTTTCTAGTTCTCTGATTTTTTAGTTCTCTAGTATGCCCATCTAGCTCAGTTGGTAGAGCACGTCCTTGGTAAGGACGAGGTCGGCGGTTCAATCCCGCTGGTGGGCTTATAGTTTGGATGCTATTTTAAGAGTAAGCCTTTAAAGCTACAGGTTGATAGCTATTTTCATGTAAAGATTTTCTTGCTGTATCTGAAATTGAATGAGCTCTAAATCTTGAAGTATCTATAGTTGATGCTTCTGTTATGTAGTCTACTTCTCTTGAAGTAGTGAGATTTAAATATCTTATGCTTGTGTCATGAACTATATCACAAGGAAAATCATCTTCAAACTCTTTTGAGTTTATATACCTACCAATTGTTATTCCATTTTCTAACATAATTTGTATCTTTGGATCATTATCATCATATCCGGCATAGGAGCTTCCGGAGCCAGAGCTTTGTCTATTATAGATTTCAAATTGAGTTGAGCCATTTAATTTCTCGAGAGCCCTTTCTGCAATTTTCCTAAGTCCTTTTTCAGAATTGGTTTTAAAATCTCTGTATGTTATATCTGCAACTTTTAAACCAATTTGTAGTGGTAATGCTTCAGCAAGATTAATTGGATGGCTGTTATTATAATCATTTCCTAACTTTCTGTCATAAAGTAATTGAAGCATCATAATTCCCCCAGATTTTGTAAATGCTATTTTAGGTCTGTCGTTTTTGTCTTTTATAAATCTAATATTATCTGCAAAAATTTTAATTTCATCTGTAGTCCATTTTGGAAAAGCTTCTTCATTCATTAAAGGGAAATCTCCACATCTTACATATTCAATATAGTCACAAAGTTTATATGCTGGTGCTTCATAGCTTTTACTACCAACGTTTTCTCTTGCCTGTTGGATAATTTCTTTTGCTCTATCTTCGCCATAATGGTTTTTAACTGCTTCAAAAATTGATGTGTCTCTTTTTAATATATCTATTGATCCTTCATCATTTTGCCATCCTTCAATAAATTCTTCAGCAGCATGGCTATAGCATAAAATATGTCCGAGGTCATGTGTTAAAGCACCTATAATAAATCCTTCTCTTCTGCTTTCTAAGTGTTTTCTTAATTCAGGATCTTTTGTGTGTTTTAGTAATGCATTGAAAACTATAATTGCTAGTGCACAGACTCTCTTTGAATGGATAAGTCTGTTTAAGTAATATCTTTCCTCATGATCTGCGCTAGATGGAATTGCAATTCCAGTCTGTGTGATTTCTTTTAACCTTTGCATTTTTGGTGTGCAGATTATGTCATGGAGCACCTCTCTCATATCATTGTTTTCATCATAAATTATGTCGTGAAACTTATCTGTAGGAGGTGCTTCAGGTTTTCTGGAGTCAACATTATCCATGTGGGTAAAGAGTCTTTTGCTTTCTACCATGGGATTAATTCTGATTTTAATTATTTCTTTTAATTTAGTGATTAGTTTTTCTGGTCTTGGAAATTTTTGGAATATTTGAGCTCCGAATCCTAAGAGTGCTTCAGCTGCGCCAAGAGCTCTAACTCCTGAAGCTAGATGATAAACTACACCACCAGGATCTAAACCTAACCCTTTTAATCCTAAAAGCAAATTATTTACACCAAGAACCGGTGCAGCTATTCTTTTTGCTTGTCCTTCAAACCACATTGATTCTTTTTCCAATTTCTTTTTCGAACCAAAATCTCTTGATCTTTTTAATACAGCACTTCCATCTCTGAAAAGCGCAATTAAGTTTATTCCTGAGAAAATTGAAAACGGTAAATAAAATAGTGATTTTAGAGAATCAGACATTTTGTTTTTTAAAAGTGATGCTGCTCCAAGAACTGTACTTGCAACTATTTGCCCCCCGCCGGCTTCTTCAAAAAGTGCATAAGGTTCTACTTCAGTAATTCTTTTTAAGTTTGTAAAATTTTTCAAAAAGCGTAAGACAGCCTGTTCAATAGTTACAAGTGGCTTAAATTTTGATAGAGCAGGGACATTGAAAATCGAATTTGTGACTGCAGTAATGTTTTTTTCATCTCTTTTACGAGCAAGTCCCATTCCAATATTTTGTAAGCCATCGAATAAACTAAATAAAGAAAGTGAACCTGGACCTTTTAGTCCTGTAGTTGCACCGACAGCTCCCATACCTGCTGCTCCTACAACCCATTCCCATCTTTCTTGTGCAAGTCCGGTTAAAGCTCCAGCAATAGAAGAGCCTGCATAAGCTTTGCCTAGTAAGTTGTATGAGTCTTCAGTATCTTTTCCGCTAACTGCATTAAATAATAATTTGACCCCTGCAGTAGCTAGACCGATGGCAGCAGCAGCGATAAATCCAATAGCTCCAACTGAAACTCCAATTCTTCCGTAGTTTCGTAGCTTTAAAGTTGAGTCTGGTACTATTTTATGTTCAAGAACTTTAATTCCGCCACGCTCATAACCTGTAAGATCTTTGTACCTGGTAATCCCACTTTTTAAAAGTTCTGGATCAAGTCTGCTTGCAACTTTTGGGTTTATTTCTTTTAAATTAAAGCTTCTTGGTAGTGTCTCAATTTGCGCAGTTGTAGTTTGTGGGTTAGTAGAGGTTAATTGGTTTGGTGATTTTACTACAACCATTATATTTACGGTTTCTTCCTTTTAATACTATATTTAGTGCTTAAATCATGCAT
Organism: Candidatus Melainabacteria bacterium; assembly: GCA_016201905.1. GTDB lineage: Bacteria > Cyanobacteriota > Vampirovibrionia > 2-02-FULL-35-15 > 2-02-FULL-35-15 > JACQBQ01. Next base: position 15,771 of record JACQBQ010000020.1, read on the forward strand.
TTTGTTAAATCTCACACTAAACATTAGACTATATTTAAGATCCAGAGTCAATATAGCGTATGGTGAAATTTCATATTTTATTTAGATTTTAATGTAGAAAAGAAAATCAGTACTACGATATGGCTACCCCTGACACATCTTGTTAAGTCCTAATTCATATAGATGATGGATTTATGAAATCTATTTAATAAACCATTTTGTTTGGGTAAGTAAAATTTAATTCCTTTTGTTTATCTATAAACCAGTTAATTTAATGGTTTGATAACAAAAGTAAGTTATAAAAAAAGGTGGCTGTTTTAGTTATAAAAGACTTTGTGGGCCAAATAATTAAAACAATAATAATAAAATAGACGGGGGAATTTGATTTGAGGCGTTTGGACTGAATAATCAAATTTATAAGTAATGCCAGATGGACTAACCTTACTAAGAGCTCTAACCAGACCTGATGCGGGAGGAGCACCTACACCTCAGCAAATACGAGATAGAGTTGCTCAGAGACTAAGAGGAATAGATACAAATAATGATGGTACTATCACTCAAGGTGAACTAGATGCTTTTGTAGCAACTGCTAATGGTCAGAATTTAACTGCTGCTATAGGTTTAGGTGATGATGCATTTGCTGGCTCACCTGACAGAGATCAATTAATTACAGCTAGAAATTATTTAAGTACTTACTATACTTTGATTAGGAATAATCCAGGACAACCGATACCGCCACCACCACCACTTGTTGTTCCAGGTCCACTTCCAGCTGGTGCTCCACTAACTCCCTTAATTAACTTACAAGGTGGACCAGGTCAAGCTTATACATTTAATTATAATATTGCTGGTAACCCACTACTTATAAGACCAACTGTTTCTCCGCTTGCACAAAGCCTTGCAGCTACCAGAATGCAGGGTAGCTCTTATAATATTGACCCAGGCAGAGCAAGAGCTATAGCTCAGCAAGCCTGGCAAGAAGGCGGAGGTACTATCAATGGACTTGTAAGAAGATTATTTGAAAATGATGATCCTTCTGGGATGCGAATAATTAGAATGGAAGAGTTAGTAGGTGCATTTCAGCTGCTTACTACAGCAGAACAAAGAACTCAGTTTTGGCAAGAAACTGCACAGTACATAAGAACACAATTTGCAGAAGGTGCTAGGCAAGATGCTTTTGATTCATTTCTTGCATTGATTTCAAGTACAGACTGGAATAGTTTAAGTGGGATTGCAGGATTTAGAGAATTTATGTTTGATGGTGGCAGGACAATGGCTGGAGCAGGTCCTGCAAATTCAGTTTTTGCAAGCTACAACGGAAACCTTTTAGATAGAGGTGCATTCACATCAATGTCCTTAATTAGAGATGCAGCTGGAAACTTACAGTACATTGAGACTTCTTTACGAGTGCCTCAGACAAATTTAATGAGATATATCACTGGTACCGGAACAGGTAATGCTCCAGGTCCAAGCAATACCCCAGGCCCAGGTAATACTGGTGGTCCAGGTATGGGAGGTCCTTCTGCACCAGGTTCACCACCAGCTCCAAACCCACAACCGCAAGTACAGCCACAAACACAATTACAGACAATTCAAACAGCAAAACAGTTTTTGCAAACTAGAGGAAGACTATCAGTAGCTCTACAAAATTGGAATATTAATGTAGCACCTACGGCAGCTGATCTGCCAAACCTTCTAACACTTCTTAGACAAATTCGAATTTACAAAGCAGGGCTTGCAGCAGGACATGCAGATTTAACACAAGTTAATGAATTAGAGTCTCAGCTTGCAGTTATGATAACTCAATTACAAAGCTCAATACTGGGTGCATTTATTCCAAATATAAATGCAACAGCTCAGGCAAATATAACAGCATTAGGATTACAATCTGCAGGAGATGGATCATTTACCAAGACTAACTACAGTGGAAGGTATTTTGTGCAATCAGATGGTAGTATATTTTACACGGGTGGGATGACGCCATCCGGAGCAGTAAATGGATGTACTTATAGAGGTGGCAGTTGGCATAATACTAGACCAGAAGATTATAGACCAATGGCAGGGACAATACCGACAGCAAATACTGCAAGTCCACAAGATAGAATAGCAATGATAGTAAGGTATATGGAGTTAGTTCAGGTAGCAGGAAGAAATGGAGTTTATCGCCGCCCAGGTTTTAATGGGGAGTATATTGCTCAAAGAGACGGATCAATATTTCATACAGCTTCAGGATGGACATATGAAAACTTTGCATGGAATCCTTCTGGAGGTCCTCGTAGAGCACCTATGTTTCCCTAGTTAGACTTCACGATTATTTCTTTTGATTATAGGATCATATTTGAGAGGATAAGAGTATAAGAAAAAATAATGAAAGAATCTCTTAAATTGTTAAATGTTGAATCAGCTGGCTTTGAAGATGTAGGAAGTGCTTCTCGTGTTATGAAGGTCGATGAAGATATTTTGGCTGAGGCTAAGAAAATATCTGATTTAACAGAACAAGAAAGTTTTTTAAGAAAAATCTTAGAAAAAGATCCTTTTGGATATGTTAGCTCTAAGTGCTACTTAGCCACACTTGTAAAAAACAAAGATCCAAAATATGCATGTGATCTTATACTGTCAGCTTGCCAGGCTGATTTTTTAAATCCAAATAATTACCTTATATTTGCTGAAATTGCTGCTGAACATAAAGCATGGTTAGTTGCTAGAGATACTTTAATGATAGTTAAATGGCTGTGTAGTGATGCCAGTAAAGATATTCTTGAAAAATTAAAATCATTAAATACATTGGTTCTTGAAAGTATTAAAAATAAAGTAGAAGATAATTCAAAAGACAAATTCTGGTCTAATAAATCACCGGATAAATATTCGATTTTGTTAAAATTGCATAATCGATCTAAAATAAAAAAAGTAATTGATTATTCATTTAAGCTGCTAGATGTTTTTCCTGAAGATAAGGAGAATTATGAAACGGTTATTAGAGCATTGTCTTTGACTCAAAATAGGGAAGCTATAAATCGCTTTATTGAATATGTGCAGAAAAACCTAAGTGCTGATATAGCAAGTCAAAATTTGTACCTGGGTATTGCTTATCACTTTTTGTCAGATTTTGATACTTCGCTCTCTTATCTGCAGGAAGTATTAAAAAAAGATGTTATTAATCCAAATGCATTATATTATTTAGCTTTAAATTTTCTAATTAAAAATGATCTAAAAAACTTTGTTTCAACATTTAATAAAATCATTCCTCCTCCAAAAGATTATTTTATAGCGCTTTACTTTATTTCTGGTGCAATTTCAAGTCTTGAAATAAAAACGACTAAATTCCCAGATCAGAAAAATATTTCGCGAGAAGTCACATTGGTTATAAAAAAGCTTTTACAAAACAAACAGGATGAACTTGCTCATTTTATAATAAAGCAATTTAAAAAATTAAATTACTATTCGATTTTAGAGTTTTTACAGCCTAATTTGGCAGAACTCTTTATTAGAGACAATTGCTTTGACCATGCAAGAGAAGTCCTAAAAGATTGTACAGATTTTGAAGTATATAGATTAAATGCTTGGATGTATAGATTAGAAGGAAAAGAAGATTTAGCTGAAGAAGAATTAGTAAAGTACAGAAAAAGCTGGATACCAGATAAAGATTCCGGTATATTTCCTCGACCAGTAGATTTAAATTTACCTGATAAAGCACCTGATGATATTGAACAAATATTTAAGTTTCTAGAAAGTGCATATAGTCAGGCTAAAGAAATGATTCATCAATTTTCACTTGAGTATGGTTTGAACATAATGACGTGTATAGAAACTGTTTGTCAGGATTGTTGTAAAAAAACCTTTCCAGCTGTTACGTATACTGAATATCTTTATATGAGATATTGGCTTGAAAAGCAGTCGGAAGAATTTAAAAACGATATATATAAAAAGTCAAATGAAATAGTTAACTTATACAGGGAAAGGTATAAAAAAGATCCACCGTTTGTGTGTAATGAGTCTTCTAACATTCGTAAAGAATATCCTTATAATTTCACTTTTACCTGTCCTTACCTGGGAGATAATAAATGCAATATTTATGAAGCAAGGCCATTTGATTGTCGTTCATATGGCTATGGTACAGATGACGGTTTTAGGCATAAAAGTTGTAAATATTTTTTTGATCAAGTAAAGGCAGCATCAAGACTGACCTTGGAAAGAAAAGCTATAAATATAAGATCTTTTTTTGAATTTGCTAAACTGACCGATGAAAAACTAATTGGTAGAAGGATTGTTGCACCAATACCTGTCTGGTTTGCTCAAAGCCATGAAGAAACTTTAAAAAAGATTAATAATGATATTTCAAAGAGTAGTTAGTAAACAACAAATAAAAACTATTTACCCTCTGTGAGTTGACTCAAAATAGGTGATTACTCTAAAGCCCATATATTCTTGGTCTACCTTAGTTTTAGGATCAGCAACATACACTTTGAGATATTCTCCTTTTGAGTCTGTTTGTATCTGAGCTCCAAGGATGGTTTTTAAGTCACAAACTTCATAATTAAATTTTATTCTTGCTGCCTCTATTAATTTATTAGGTACGTATGGAATTATTCTAAGCCCCATATAAGTAGGAGCTAATTTAATTTGATCATTAGTTACATAAGCCTTTATGTATGGGCCTTGTTCATCATTTCCAATATCTGCTGTAATAAGATTTGGTTCTGTAGAACGATGTTGGGCTACGAAAGTCTTTCTAGCTGTAATTAAATCTTGAATTTTCATGGCTATCTCCTAAGTTATAAATTTATTTTAAACTAAGAAATATAAAATAGTACAAAAAAACTTTTTCATACCTGATTCATACATAGCTGAATAATATGCCAACTTTAATCTGGTCAAAAATAACTAATATAGATGAACTCAAGGGAAAATGAGTCAGTCTGTAACTATCCGAAGTTTTCCCACTACTTCATTCTTATTAGGATCAAAATGATTTCCTACATCTATAAAATTTAATGTAAAGGGAACAGGTGGATTACTCTGAAAATAATCAACCACAAACAGTGGAACGTCAATGGGTAAAATTCTAGTTTCTATTTTTACATTCCCGTTTTCTAATGATACAAATTTGAGCTGTACACCATCTTTAGATATGCCATCTTTATCTATATATTTTCTGATAGCAGCTGTCTGTGCTAAGACCTTAGTTGCTTGTGGATCATGCGCTATATCAATCTCTCTTGACTCAATAAATATAGGAAAGCCATATCTGTAAAGAGATAAATTTTTAATACTTTCTGGAAAAGATTCAGTTAATTTAATGGGTGGTTCATTACGCAAGTCTTCTGGAGTTATTATAGTTAAAAGCCCATCTTTTTGTCTGGAGTAAATAAAATCAACATCTTTACTGGCTCTACTTGCAAGAGCAGAGACTATAAATTTTTGTGCTGACTTGCTTATATTTTGTTTTTCTAGTGCACCATAAATATGCTCAGGGTCTAGTAATGCCACAACAACTTCTTTAGTATCTTTTTTATAAACAACTTGTAGGAGTGGTAAGCTGGGAAGTGCTTTATATAATTCTGCTAATTCTATAGAGCCATCTTTGATTGGCTCCTTAGTTATAATCTTTCTTTCAATTTGTGGTTTAGCCGATAATTCTTTATTACGATCTGGATCTTTACCGGTGCAGCCTAACCCTAGTGGCAGAGCAGACAAAAAAGCTGTAGCAATTGTTATTGGTCTAACCATAATCTATCAATCCTAAAATTATAAATAAAATGCTAGTTAATTCTAACCACAACGGTGTGGCTAGTCAATATAGAGATACTTGGTTAACAGAGTCTTTTATTGCCTAAAAGGCGTCGAAATAATCTTGGATAAGTTTTCAGGAAGACTGTTTTAAGGAAGTTGCTAGTAGTAATTTTTAAACCAAAGTTAAGAATTCAATACTAATATTTTTTTATCTCTCAAGTAAGTAATCTTCAAATCTTTTAATTGCCTCAAGCATGTTTTTCCTACAAAAACTTACTCTACAATTTCTATTACCATAGTCGTAATAGTTACTTGGTGTGAGAAGAACACCTTTCTTTTCTACAACATCAGTACAAAATTCTTCTGCATCCTCAATTTGAAAATATTTTCCACCATCTGAAAAGGAAGCAGGTTTACTATTTAAGACACCTATATATAAAGGCTTCTTACTTAACTTAAGTACGTTTTTTAATACCAAGCTTTGTTGTATAATAGTAAGAATATAATAAATATTGTGGCAAATAGAAACAACTCGCTCTTAGTCCTGATTATTGGATGGCTTACTATAGCTGGAATTTATGTAAGTCATACACCGCCGAATCATAGATCATACGACTTTAATGGTCATGTAGATTACACAAAAATTATTGTTAATGAGTCAAGATTACCAAAGCCTAATTTCAAGGAAGTAGCAGAAGGAGTACAGCCACCACTTTATTATTTTTTAAATAGTTTAATAGCTGGAGATTTGTTAAAAATTAATAAAAAATCAATTAATATTGACAGTGAAAAAATTAATAAGCTTCTGGAAGAAAAAAAAATTAAACATTTAAATATTATAAGAGGCATGTCAGTACTGTACGGTTTAATAACACTAATTACAATTTTTTGGTTACTTAATAAAACTACAAGCAATATCCTAATGCAGCTACTCGTTTTATTTTTTATTGCAAGTACCCCTAGATTTGTTTTTATTTTTTCAACTTATAACAATGATTCACTTGCAATTATGTTTTCAATTTTAATCATTGCACTTTCTTACAAATTAAACTTAAATTGGTCATGGGATGCTGCTTATAGGCTTTTGCTGGTTTCTATACTTGGAGTTTACTCAAAGTGTAGTGTAATTTTATGTATTGGAATTATTGTTTTAATGTGTTGCAAAAATATATTTTTCTTAAAACCACTTGAAAAAAACAAAAAGCAGTTAGTTACAATACTTATCTTGGCTGTGTTATCTATTTTCCCCTGGTTCTTAATGCACGACTATCGCTATACAGGTAATTTATTCCCTAACAATTATGAAAATGTAAGTTACAAAAAAATTAAAATTGAGCAATTAAAGTCAACTTTAAAAATGGTCTTTAGAATTCCACTTATACAGAGTGAGCCCCATGAGTGGAATGACCCATGGGCTCATGTTTACCCGATGCAAAGCTCAAAGAAAAATGACTACTGGGCTTATTCATTTGTAAGTTCTATTATTGGATTATTTATTTTTCAAAATCCATCTGTAAATGTCGTTTGGATTATGCTATTTATTCATCTTATTGTCTACATTTATGGAGTCTCACAAATATTTAAGTCAGAAATTAATAAGTTATGTGGTTTGTTTATCTTATTAAGCCATGTTGGTCAAATGGTTCATCTTCCATATATTTATTCAATTCACCAAGGCTGGCATATGGATTACCGTTATATATCCTGGTGTTTTTTACCTTGGGCAATTCTTTATGCAAGTACATTAGAAAATAAAGGGAAGTTCTATTCTTGGTTTTTTGAAAGAATATTAATAATAGGAATTATTGTTCACATTTATTTTTTAGCAACAGTTAGTGGAAACTCATTTGCTTAATCATTTACTAAATATTTACCTCTTCTTGGACCGTGCCCTGGAAGAGCTCATCTCGAAAGTACTTCTATGAGAATGTAGCATTTTTCTGACAAAATGGACTTACATAAAAGTGAAACCCATACCCTTAAGCGGAACGTGGAGCGAAGGGTATGGGCAAGCAAAAAAAAGTAAGCCCATTTGAAGTTTTGCTAGGAAAACATAAGTTTCTTCTATAAGACTTTTGAGATAGCTTCGAAGGGTGTGGAGCTTGTACTTACCCCATAGATCATATTAAAGCGAATGAGTTTTTGGGAGTGGCTGTGTGAAAAAGACCAGAGTAATAAACCGACTTCTTTTTTAACTTCGCTATCCCTGGGGCAAGCCCGCAGGGTATTTCGCGAAGTTAATGACTTAGTCACCAGTCGTCGGAGAAGTCGGTTTGTTATTCGTCGCTTATATTTCTCGTGGCAAGCCACGGAGTATTACGCTCCTTCATAATAAATCCAAACACTTTTCAGATTTTTTTTATTTTATCTGCTTTACTCTTGTCTTTAGCATTAATAATTTTTCTTCCTAATCCTGCAGAAAAAACACATATCTTAAGCTATGGTTTATTTGGTTTTATATCAATTAAAGATGTAACCTCTAAGGTACAAGGTACACTTAAATCATTATTATTGTCTCTGACCTACCCTTTGTTCATAGATATGCTTGATGAGTGCTTTCAATGGTTATTGCCATACAGGGTTGGAAAAGTTAGGGATGCCATGATAAACATACGGTGGATTTTTATAGGAATTTCACTGTTTTTGAGACCCAATAAACAAAGACTACAAAAAACCATATGAAGATTTAGCTTTTTGTAGAAGATTACTTACATGATATTATCTATTTCATTTCTTTATTTGTAGTTTAGATGGTAGATATTTGGGAAGAATGTCTACATGAACAATTCCTGGAAAAGAAGCCCTTATATTTTTGAGCTATGCTCATTTAAATTAAGGGACTCAAATAAGTGGCGTCCACAAGTAATGCTAAAAAACTTAATTTCTCATGTAACAGCTCCTCTTTCATGGGACATTGAATTGAATTCTGCAGAAGATGCAAATGAATATGCAGAAAATAGAATTTTTGAATATCTTGAATCTAATTTATATAATTCCTAACATGATATCTCAAAAGCTAATATCCTGATTTATTAAGTTCTTCTCTGTGAGCCCAATATCTTCAAGTTCAGAAAAATATTTGCACTATTTTGTATGCATTCAGAACTTGTGCTTACCCGATAGATCAGATTAAAAGGAGGAATATTCTTGAGGAACCATCATAGTTATACAGTCGTATAACTGATATCTCTTGTAACGGATGATTTAATTAGTTGATTATGAATGCTAGGATTTTACATAAAATGAAAAAACTTTTTATATTAACAATCCTGACTTTACTTGGCATTATTTATCTGAAAACACTTGCTCAAAATTTACCCACTGGCTTACCTTCTGATATCTCTGGCTACAAAAAATGGACACGCCTGAACAAAAAAGTAATTGGTCCTCGTGATGCTGATCCTCACTTTGGTTTTAAAAGAGAATATGTAAACAGATTAAAAAGTGAGATTGCAGATTTAAATATGAATTTAATCTTTCCATTTCCTGAAGGAACTATCATTGTAAAAGAAGTTAGGAAAACAATAAAGCCAAAAAGTAAAATCACATTAATTTCAATCATGAGAAAACAAGCAGGTAATGAAACAACAGGAAGCTGGGATTTTATTGAATACACAAGATCATCTTCTGATAACTCATTTATCCCAATAAACTTCCCAAAAGAGTCTTGCTATTCTTGTCATATGGGTGCAGCTGATTCAGATAGTGTATGGACAACCTTTGATAATTTTTGACCAGGAAATAACACTGAATCTGAATAAGTTTTTGAGGAGAGTTACGTAAGTGTTTTTGTAACCTTATTATGAAGGAGCGTAATACTCCGTGGCTTGCCACGAGAGATATAAGCGACGAATAACAAACCGACTTTTCCGACGACTGGTGACTAAGTCATTAACTTCGCAAAATACCCTGCGGGCTTGTCCCAGGGATAGCGAAGTTAAAAAGAAGTCGGTTTATTCCTTTTAATTAATTTTTCAAGTGCTGCATGGCTATGCTCTATTGCATTCAGATTAAGCCCTTCTTTAAGCAAAGCCTTAGCTGACTTTAGATCATTATGTGCTATCTTTAACTAATTCTCAGTTTCTTTTTTCACTTAATTATATGATACCTTAGAATTTATGCATACCCGGTAGATCATATTAAAGTGAATAAGTTTTTGGAGAGGGTTGCTTGAGTACACTTCCCTAATTCATTAATGCTAAAAGTAATACTTGATTAATTAACTTTCATGTTGGTATCTTTTATATAGGTTTTAATTTAGAAGAGGAGATATTTATGAGTACAAAGATTTATCATATAGTTAATTTTCATGCTGATGGTGGCCAAGCATGTGTACCTGGGCGACGTTGTTTTGAGAACCCAACAAATGCTCATACGTTTGCTAAAGTAATGAGAGAGGAGTCAGGACATAAATGTGGACCCAAGTCAGTAGAACAATTTACATCAGACACGCCTCTAGAAAATGAAGGTTATATTTATCCAGCAATTGCACAGCTGGGTCGTTAAGTCAAACTATTCTTTAGAACAATTGATAGGGTATGCTTTTTCCCTTTTGACCAAGTGTTCACTCATTTTTGAAATGCTCCATCCTGTACAGATTCATCCGCTCACTCACAGAGTAAGTGAGGCGAGGAACTTGTGCTTATCCGATAGATCAGATTAGAAGGAGTTTTTAGAAATTTAGACCTGGTTATAACCTTCTAAAAAACCAAATATAGTCATTAAAAATTAAGAGAGCTTAGCTATTTTTTTTGTAATTCCGTTGACTTTAACTTTAGAAGTTGATATAGTTTTAGGCACTTTCAATATGGCAGTAATTAGAAGAATAAGCGATCAATCTGTTAGACCTCCCGCATCAGTGAGTAGTTCTATTCCTTTAAAACCTGTTCAAGAAGTAGTATTGTCAGAAGTTCAGAATGTGCTGGATGAGTTTTTAAGCCTTTATAAGGATATTTCTCTGCCTCCCTTGCCGCATTTAATTAGACCTTTGCTTAATAAGGACTGGCTTAAGTTTGATACAAACTATGATGAGGATATTCAAGAGAGAGAAAAGTTGTCTCATACAACGTTGAATACAGTATTTCATTCTAGTCATGGTTCAAAAGAAGGAGAAAAAGCAGTATTAGATCTAATTCTGCAGGAATATCCAGAATGTTTCCAAAGAAAAGGAAATATAATTCATAATCTAATAAATGGGAAAAGTTATGATCTGAACAATTCAAATCTTTCCCCATTTTTTGTAGCAAGTCAATTAGTTCAAGAAGATCTTTGCTTATTAAAAAGAGGAGAAAGTGATAAATATACATTTGTTTCAGGAGCAGTTTATTTTCCAACTGCTTGGCACCTTGAAGAAAAAATCGATCAAGGAATAACAAAGGTACATGAAAATATTGATATTTCAAAAGAACTTCAGGATAAAGTTGAAGGTTATTTAAAGCATATAAAGGTAGATAAACCAGGAATTAGATTTAATCCTTTAATTTTTGAAGATCCTACTTTGTATCAACCAAGTCGGATACTTCCAGTTATAAATGAACCATATACACAAGAAAATATAGGAAATCGTTTATGGCTAAGAACAGAAAGACAAACATTACGCAGGCTACCTGGGAATGAAGATTATATTTTATTTACCATTCGAGTCTATAACCAACCTTTAAATATTGTTGAACGATATCCTAATGTGGCAAAGATTCTTCGAGAGCGTTATAAATCATATCCACCTAATCAACAACCGGCTTATATAGATCCTCTCTTAGCTTATCTACAAAAAACAGCTTCTTTGATACCACGTCATGAACAGATTTGAAAAATAGCTTTAAATTAAAGTGAACGAGTTTTTGGGAAAGACTGCGTAGTGTATGAAATGTTTAACGTTTAGTACGATCACTAGGAGTAATCTTTACATCATTATTTATTTACTTACTTACTTTATGAGTAACCACATATGCAGTATCACCCTTAGTAATTACTAAGTTAAAGTCAAGTGGTAAAACAACTATTTTATCTCGAACAAGCCTTTTATGATCTCTAGTAATTATGAATTCATTCATATTAAAACTTAAAACATTATTTCCGTCATATTTTCTTATTGCAACAGAATTAATATCTATTGTATCCTTCCGAAATGGCAATATTGGATCGATTCTTATACCTGGAGGAAGCTTAATTGGTTCTGATTTAATAATGTAGAATCCCCTAGGGAAATTTTTATCTTTCCCTTTAGCCCAAGCTTCAACAACTTTTTCGTCTTTAGGTATTATTTCACTTGTCTTATCTTTTGGTTTTAAAAATATATGATTTTCTAAGGGTGAAGTAAAGGAACTATATGTTTTAACGTTATCCTTTAACTCTACAATGTGGTTTTCAAAATTTGCTAAATTGTTTCTTTTATAATACTCCTTAATTGCTTTTTCTGGAGCTAGTTCCATTTTTATCTTTTGTTTTGCTTTGTTATAAGTGAATAGATAAAAATCTTTTGGCGAGTTAATTTTCGGCACTTCCTCTAGCTTTTGGACTTTTGGAATACAAGTAGTAGCTTTGATTTCATTGTAACCTTGAGCTAAAAAGGGAAAGGTACCAGCTAGAAATGCTGATGCAAGTTTTACAGAATTTACCATATGCTATCTCCTCCATTAAACTATTTAGATTAAAATAATATTATCATTTATTTGAGCGAAGCGTAATACCCTGTTGCTTGCGGCAGGGATAGCCGATTTTAGGGAAGTCGTTTATAATACCTTATAAATTAGCTACTAAACAACAGGTTTTTAATTTTTTAATTAATAATACTTTCTGTTATTAATTTCTTTGGCACTATTACATAAAGAACTTTATGATAAAACCCATTGTGGAGTAATTCTATATCTAATCCTTCTGCCTTAATTGAATTAATTAATTCTTTTACAGCAGGATTGTTTAGAACAGATTCATCACTTATATGTTTAGTGTCACCAACATAATGAAGCCTCTGTATAGGAATTAGTAGGCTGCCATCAGTTTTTTTACACCACCCATCTTTTTCTAGCGAGCTCCTTGTGTCTGACCTTCTAGTGCTTTTTTTAACCCTTGCTCTATTACTGTTTTAAGATTTTTTCTAATTTCTACAGCCTCGCTTTCAATAGGCTTTATTTCAATTTGGTATCGAGCCTCTTGATAAGCACTTTTACGATTTTGCTCTGCTTGTTTAGCAGCTTTATTAGCTAAATTATGTTCCTTCAAAATATTAATTACACCACCAATAATTCCCATAAATACCTCCTATTAAATTATTTTACTTCTATGTTGTAAGTAGTTTTTTCTTTTTCTTTCGCCTCATTATCGTAAAAAGTTACTGTGAGTTTAGCTAAACCAGGTCCTTCAGCCAAGAACATTGTACTTGGAATAAAACCTCCTACCTTACCATCGTTAGTTGAACCTACAAAAAATGTACTTTGAAGCCCATCATCTGGATTGAAATGTCGCAAAATATTATCTCCTTCCAAATGAATTTTAAGAGTTCCACCTAAAAAAGCAGGTACTACAGCATATCTATTTGTTTGAACCACAAATCCGCTGCCAGATTCAACTTGAATTTTTGATGAACTATCTTTTGGGTTTATGTATTTTAAACTGCAACCTGTAACACTAGTTCTGGGGATTTCTGGTTTAACTATATTATCCCTGTTATCATTTTTACATCCTAATACTGAGGCTAAAACAACTGCTGGTATTCCTACTCTTGTCAACTTCATACTTTTACCCTCCAATTTTTTACATTTTACCACATTTAATTTTTACCTCATCCTGTACAGATTCAGAATTTGTGCTTACCAGATAAAGCATATTAAAATGGGTGAGTTGTTGGAGATGGTTGCTTAATAAATTATATTTCCTAGAATTTTTTATTAAAGCTATAATATTAAAATTATTAGGGTTAATTAAATGTTGAGGTTAACGTGCCTGTAGATAGAATAGCATTTCGTCAAAGATTACAAGCATCAAGAGATGCAATTTTCAGTCTCCAAAATAAGAATAAAGAGCCTTTAAATGAAGAGCTTTTTAAAGTACTAAAAAAGAGAGATTTTCAAATATCAGAATTAGAAAGCATACTAAATAAAGGTGCAGATCCTAATGCAAGAGATGAAGAAATGCTTTACACACCATTGATTATTGTTTCAAGGCTTGGAGACTATGATGCAGTAAAGTTATTAATTGAAAAAGGTGCAAAAGTAAATGTTCAAAGTATAGCTTGTGGTAGCCCTTTAAAAATTGCTTTGTTAATAAACAATGAAGAGCTTATAAATCTTTTAAGAAGCAAGGGCGCATTGGAATAAAAAGTTGCTTAGAGAAATTATATTGTAGGTCCTATAATGCTGTAAAAATACGACTTAGTGGATCACGTTAGAAATGAAATCAGAAGGTTTGATGGCTATATTAACATACCTAACTTACCTAAGGCAGCAAGTAAATAGGTTTTCAAGTATACAGAGAGCTCAAAAGTTAGCTTGTTTAAAAGGATATTGTAATATAAGAATATTATGTTCTTCGAGAAAATATTCAAAGCACTAAATGAAAATAATGTGAAATATTTAGTTATTGGTGGTGCTGCTGTTAACTTACATGGTTACGTTAGGGTAACTCATGATTTAGACTTATTCATAGCACTTGATGAATCAAATATTAAAAAATTTTCGACTACTATGAAAGCACTAAAGTTTAAGCCTAAAGTACCAGGAGAAATTGAAGAACTTGGTGATAATAAAAAAAGAGAGAATTGGATAAAAGAAAAAAACATGAAAGTATTTTCACTATATAATGAAGAAGCTGATGAAATTATAGATATTATGGTTCTGGATTATTTAAAATTTGATGAGTCATACAAAGAACGAAAGATTATAAAAGTAAAAGAACTAGAGATACCACTAGCATCAATAAAAGACTTAATTAAACTAAAAGAAATCGCTGGAAGAGGTAAGGATATAATAGACTTAAAGGTTCTTTTAGAAATTCAGGAAAGATTAAACAATGAAAAATAAAGATGCAAAAAATAATTACTTTGATGAGGATTATTTAACAAGATGTTTATCAATGACACCTGAAAAAAGGCTTGAGAAATTAGAAGAATTGCGAGACTTCTTTTGGTGTTCATTACCTGAAGAAACAAAAAAGATATTTTTTGACCTTAATAATAAAAAGCTCTAAAACTACAAATCCTGAAAAATACCCCATACTGGACAGATTCATCCGCTCACTCACAGAGTGGGTAAGCGAGGCGAGGAACTTGTGCATACTCGATAAATCATATTAAAGTAAATGAGTTTTTTGGGAGGGTTATTATTTAATCTTTGATTTTATTTCACTATAAATTGATTATAAGATTCAAGAATTGTAATACATTGATTTTATGCATATTGTAATATAAACTAACTCAACAGTTGAAAGATGAAGGATATTTTGGGAGGAATAAATGACAATTACAACAACACAATCAGCACAAATGAATTTTCATGCAGCTCGTATTAGTAATGTTTTCTCACCTAATAGGGGAATACCAAGAAATGAGCTAAATAGTTTCTTTCATTTTTTTGATCACTTGATTAGATTTCAAAGAGCAGGACGAGACCTTGTAAGTACCCAATTTGCTTCCAATAATGTTTATAAATTACTTGGTGCTTTAGCTTCTTGGAATAGACCGTTAGCTTCTTCGGTAGCTAGAATGAATGGTCCAACTAGACCAGCAGAAGAAAACCAACATATGAGAGGATATATAAATGCTGATGTTGATCAAGTTGTAAGAAAGTTATTAAGTATATTTTCTGAAAGTGAAGTTCAAATGGTTTTTGATAGCCTCGTTCAGACTATTATGATGTCTACCAGTGAAACTGATCCAAGAAAAATACTTTATAAACGGCTGGATCCAGGCATTGTCGAATACATAAAGAAAAATAGAGAATGTGGTGTAGCTGGATTTGAAATACCAGACTAAACTTGGAAAATCTTTCATATCATTGTGTAGATCTCAGATTTGATTATTCAGTAAGTTCTAATGTCGTACCAAAAATACTCCATCGTGGACAGATTTATCCGCTGAGGACGGATCCGCCTTGGGCGGAGAACTTGTGCTTACCAAATAGATCATATTAAAGTGGTTGAGTTTTTGAATGAGGCTGCTTGAACAAGTTTTATCTAGCTCCTGGTGTCCAATAAATCCTTGCTGGAAACTTAAATAATTTACTAAAGTCAATTGGAGCAATCACTGGAATCCTTACAGGTTTTATAAAACGGTATCCAGTATGAACAGGTATACCATCTGGATTACATGCATTAACTAAAATAGCTTTAACCTCATTTGGATCATACTTGAGTGATAATTTGTAAACCACATTATCTACCTCAGGATCACAATTATCAAATCCACTAAGGACCCATTTACCACTTGTATGAGAAGTATATCCATGGCTTGTTACATGAACTATTTTTTTTCCATTTCTTGCAACATTATAAATATATGAAAGTGCTTCTAATGCTTTAGGATCATTGTTCATTGATAAGTAGTCACAAAAGTGAGTAAGACAGGCAAGCCTTAATGTATTATTTACTTCTTTGTTAGGGAATTTCCCATCAACCCCTAATACGGTTTTACTACCTCTTAGTAATATTTCTTGTGAGGTATAAAGATCAAAATTAATTATGGTATCTAAAAACTGTAGCTTACAATCATATGCTTGGTAAAAGTTGCTTTCAATAAGATCACCAGAAGATTTGTCTGGAAGTACAATATTTGCTGTACCGCCGTCTAACTCATCCGAAATAGGCAATGCAGCATAGACATCTTCCAATCTTCTTTTGTCTAAGAACGGAAACATTAATTCTGCAAAAGAAACTTTTGTTATATGCCTTCTTGGAGAAACAGGAGTCATACCAGCTGTTTTTAAAAATGAAGTTATTTTTTGCAGCATGCTTAAATAAAAGGTTCTTGTAGGTGTAAATTATACAACCACCCTGCTTTAAAAGATTTTGTCCTCTCTTAATCCTGAAAAATACCCCCTCCTGGACAGCTTTATCCGCTCACTCACAAGGTGACATATGTGTCAACTTAAGAGCTGAAAAATTACGATCAAATTAAGTCAATTGTTATTAAAGGCCACTTTTTTGAAACTTCAGATGTCACTTACAGCAAAAAAAATA
>JACQBQ010000030.1 GCA_016201905.1 Candidatus Melainabacteria bacterium
AGTAGGAGCAATAACAGAGGAAGAAATAAAGGAATATATAGAGAATCATGTGGAGGATGAAGAAGATATAACGATCGGATCTTAAGCCGCCTTCAGGCGGTGACGATTAAAACCTGTGTGCTTCAGCACACAGTGGTTTAGAATTTAGAAAGCAACTGAGTACTTGTTTTCAGTATGATTTTGCTAGGTAATAACGATAAACCAAATCTGTCCCTGTAAGATATAGTGAGTAGCACTATAGGGTAAACTTATTTAAATTAAGTGGGAATAAAAATGACATCTAAAGCAACAACCTTTCATAACTTAGACACAAACCAACGAGAACAATGGCGGTGCTATGTTCGTTTGTTTTTTCTAATCATTTTTGCAGCAATAATACTCGGTACCTTTTGGTTTGGCTCACGCTATCCTCAGCTACTTGAAAAAGCAGCTCATATTAATACTTTAACTCCACACTCTTTTATTAACTCGATGGAGTTAATTCCAATGGCAGAACAACAGGGTTTTTGGTCATGTGTATTTGCATCATTTATTAACTGGTTATGGTCAATGAAAATAGGAATGACTTTTGGTTTAGCTATGGGAGCATTGCTTCATACTCTATTTGAGTTTTACCCACCAAAGTTGACAGGTAATATTTATCTCAACACCCTTAAAGGCATTATGATTGGTGCACCTGCTGGAGTGTGTGTAAATTGTGCAGTTCCAGTTGCTTGTGGAATTACCCGTAGTCAAAACAAAATTGAAACAGCCTTAGGATTTATGTTTAGCTCACCAACTTTAAACTTTTTAGTTGTGTCAATGGTCTTTGCTTCGCTTCCCTTAGCATTTGGACTTATTCATTACAGTCTTATTGCTGTAATGTTACTAGGAGTAGTGCCATTATTAGTTTGGCTTTATAAGAGACAGCAATCTCCTTCCCTTGAAGAAACAGGAGCATGTGCGATTGACCTTAAGGACACATTTTGCAAAGAAACAATATTAGAGAGTTTAAAAGGTGTTTTGAATACTTATGGTAAAAACTTACTATCTCTTATTAAGTTTGCAGTACCAATGATGTTAGTAGCTGCAGTTATTAGTTCTTTTGCAGTTGAGCTAATTCCTTTTCAAACTATCTTTGGTCATGTTAGTTTTATTGGGTTAGTTATTACAGCACTAACGAGATGTGAATAATTCACAAAAGGCCACTTTTCAATAAAAAAGCCTGTCAAAAGCTTTGAAAGTGAGCTAGACAGGCATATGATTTTAATTAACGAAAAAGACCTTTTAAGGGTCTTTCACAAGATAGAAGCTTTA
>JACQBQ010000031.1 GCA_016201905.1 Candidatus Melainabacteria bacterium
GTGCTAAGATGTTTGAGAAATTGTGTAAAATTAATTCAGCGGTCGAGAAGAACATCACTTGAAAATCTTCAACTCTCATCAAAAGAAAGATTTAGGAGCATAAAACCATGTCAGATTCCTTCCTTAAGTTGACACATATGTCCTTTGGAGCGGGGACAAGGTTTCCCACCTTGTTAATGTGAATATATCACTAAAAGCTGCTTGAAAAACAGGTGGTTGTAAGTGTTTGCCACTTGTTTTATCTTAAATCTCTCTATATTCATCAATAATTTCATTCTCAAGGGCTGTATGAAAAGTAATTGTTATCCAATCTTCAGTACCAGAGATTGGTTGGTGCCAAGTATTCTCTGGTACTGATAACCATCTTTCTTCAATAGTTTTCCCACGTGCTGTCCTTACATTTGAAACCCAAATATTGTTGTTTAATATTTTTGTCTCTCCTGAGCCAACAACAGTAACTGTTCTTTGAAAACTGTTTGTATGTCTTTCAATCTTTGATGTTGTATTTGCAGGCAAAATAAATATCCGACATAAGTTTATTTGTTTTGGAAGTTTCTGTTCGAACAAAGAAAGCGGAACATTTTTAGTAACAGGAAAACATTTTTCATTTCTGGCTTCCTCAACTAAAGGGATAAGAAACTTCATTATTTTTGGATCTTTTATTATTTGATCTAGGGCTTCTAAAATAGTTTTGTCTTCAATATTAATTACCATTTTCTAATTATAATTTCAAAACCATGATATAGTCCTGTAACTAGTGGAGGACTAGTTAACGAGTTTCCCACCTCGTAAATTCAAGTTTTCTAGCGAGAGCAGCTTGAACTAGGTTAGGAGGTTAAGAAACTGTTGCTTTTTGTCTAGAAAGTTGGCTTAATTAAGACAGAAAAACTAAAGTAAATGAAAACTAATAATAATGTTAAACTAGCAGCGCAAAAATGCTGGGGACTTGTTGCTTACAAACTTCTCAGGCCCATAGTACAGGGAAAACCAATTAATGTACAAGATGTTAGTAATACACTTGATGCTGAGCCAATTGTACAAAAAGTTCTAACTCAATCAGCAGCAGAAAAAGGCCAAGTCTCACAAGAAGTTTGGGAATTTTTAACTAAGTGGAAAACTGGAACAGATGAACTATTTTCCTTAATACCGACAGGTGAAAGAGAAGTATCTGACGTTGTTACAGAAGCAAAGATCAGTCTAAGTGATGAGTTACAAATTCTAGATCTTTTATTAGATGGTGATTTCGACAAATTTAAGGAGTTGAAGGCTCAAAGCTTAGGAGTAAAATCAAGTGAATTAGATATTCCTTTTGAAAGAACACTTCAAAAGATTTTCAAAATTAGAGGGAAATATCTAACTGACAAAGCTAAATTAGCACAGTTTGTAGAAAGAGTTAGAAAATTAATTAACGACGATAATTTTAAACCATCACAGGATAG
Organism: Candidatus Melainabacteria bacterium; assembly: GCA_016201905.1. Lineage (GTDB taxonomy): Bacteria > Cyanobacteriota > Vampirovibrionia > 2-02-FULL-35-15 > 2-02-FULL-35-15 > JACQBQ01. The sequence continues at coordinate 1,440 of JACQBQ010000031.1, forward strand.
AGTTAAAGCTTTTTTTCTTGAACAAAGATATTTGATTACTGGTTTTTACTCCGAGTTAAATCCTCCTGAATGCAGCTTAGAGTTACTTGATATGATTAATGAAGAAGTGAAAACTGACAGAGAATTAGCAAAATACCATACAATGTTTGAAGAAGATTTAAACTCTACACTTTGTTTTCTTTTACAAGGGATTAAAATTAGTTAAATAGCCTTAGCTCATCAGTAAGTCCAATCGCTGTAATATGAGTGAAGCGATGAGTTATCGTAGCTCATCAAAAAAAATAACAAAATGAACGAAGATCCGACGAGCCGTTAAAAATGGAGACCTAGTTAACGACGGTGTTTCCCACCTTATAAATTTAACTTTTCATAAGATGGCTGCTTAATTTATGCCCCATGCACTTATATTTTAACCTGGCAAGTAGCAACTGGCGGGATTTACTAATCTTATACAATCTTATATAATCTTAGATAGATAGGGTATAAGTATATATCATGCCAAAACATAGATTTGATAAAAGACTAAGTAATATATCTCCTTCTATTTGGTCAAAAATAGCAAAGATTGATGAATTAAAAGGTAGATGGATTGGAGGACTTGATTTAAGTCCTCAAGTGTTAGGAAGATTAAAAAAATCTGTCCTTATTACTTCTACAGGTGCATCCACAAGAATTGAAGGAGCAAAACTTTCTGACAGAGAAATAGAAAGATGTCTCAAAGCCTTAGCCATGGAGAAATTCTCTGATAGGGATAAACAGGAAGTAAAAGGTTACTATGAACTTCTACAAAATGTATTTGATTCATGGTCTACGGTTAAATTCAGTGAAAGTGCGATTAAGCATTTTCATAAAGAGTTGCTTAAATATGTAGAAAAAGACAAGCTCCACAGAGGTGAATATAAAAAGACAGAAAACAAGGTTCAAATGATTGATGAGAGAGGAAAAGCAATTGGTGTTTTATTTGAAACAACACCAGCTTACCTTACTCCAAAAGAAATGCTTGAGCTTGTTGAATGGACTAAAGAAGTATTGGAGAGGAAAGCCCTTCATCCTTTATTTATAGTTGGTAATTTTATAGTTGAATTTTTGAATATTCATCCCTTTCAGGATGGTAATGGCAGGCTTTCTCGTATTTTAACCAACCTTCTATTGCTCAAAGAAGAATATTTATACATGCCATATGTTTCTCATGAGAAGTTAATTGAGGAAAATAAACCTAATTACTATATAGCATTAAGAAAAAGTCAAAAAACATTTAAATCAAAGAAGGAAGATATTAGCAAATGGTTAGATTTCTTTCTTGACATTGTCTTACAACAATCAAAATTAGCTATTGATTTGCTTTCCAAAGAAAATATTGAAACGATTTTATCTGAGAAACAGTTGTTAGTCTGGCAATTTATTCAAACAGTTGAAGAATGTACACCAATAGAAATCTCTAAAAAACTTAAAATACGAAGACCAACTATAAATCAAATCATGAACAAATTACTTGATTTGAAAAAGGTGGAAAGAATTGGAATGGGTAGGGCTGTAAGATACAGAGCAACTAAGATCTGAAAACAAAAAAGTCCAAAGCTAATTGCCATGGACTTTTGAGCGCACATTTCAAACAGATATGCTTTATTAAAAAGTTTTGGAGGCGAGGAGGATCTGCCCCTCCTGTCCAAAAATGACTGGTTCTAAATATCTACAAGCTTGTCTTGAAATTTGATCAGAGCCGCTGATCAACGGGTCAAGCACCCACCGGTGTTTTGATTTTAATCTTTAGCAAGTTACTAAACCAAGAAACTTACTCACTGCAGCCACCATGTTTGTTCAGAGCTTGGGCGGGTAGCCAAGCTTACGCTCTGTATGTCTTACCTAGAAACTAGGCAGCTTCTCGTTGAGCTCGACGGTCACCTATAGCGACTACCTTGCGGTGATCTGCTTTAGATTTTTTCCAATCGGACATATAAACGACTTTATTTTTATCGTTTCGTTTTGCTTTGATTATTTAAGTGGTGACTAAGCTTCCACTGCTTGCAATTCAGAATCCTTCAGGTTTGTCGAATCTAATACGCCCCCACTGGTAATTGTACCCAATAATGGTTAATATACGCTTTTTAATAATAGTTTAATTATCCATCAGTTATTTGGATAATTTTGTGAATAATTCAGGCTTCCATACTCCTCAAGACCAGACTGTTTTATAAATCCATACTTAAAACTTGCAAAGTAAGTATTACCTTCTATTTCATGTTTGCATATGAAATTATCGATCGATCTTCCTATAGGTCTTCCAAGCCCAGTCTTTCTTGTGTAATTTTTAATTCCTTTTTTTAATTCTTCTTCTACATGTTTAGGATTAGTTTTCATTTCTTCTTGCAAGTTAAAGTAAAGCTGCTTTATTTGTAAACCTAATAAAAGCCCTTCAACCAATTTAGATGTAAAAGGCAATCTGGCTTGTGTAGTACTTATCTGCATTGGTTTTCATGCTAGCATAAAGAAGATGAAAAAGGCATTGATATTAGCAGCAGGACTTGGAAAGAGATTAGGAAATCTTACAAAAGATATCCCTAAATGCCTCTTGCCAGTTGGCGAACAAACGCTTATAGACTTTTCTCTTGAAGCATTAAAAGAAAATGGTGTAAAAGAAATTATTATTGTAAGTGGATTTGCTCATGAAAATTTAAAAGCTCATATAGAAAAAAAATGGACAGAAAAGTTTTCTTTTAAGTTTATTTTTAATGACAAGTTCAAAGAATACAACAATATTTACTCTGCATACTTAGCAAAAGATTATTTGGATGATGAAACCATTTTATTAAATTCTGACATTATATTTCACCCTGAGATTTTGAGAAGTTTAAAATTACAAACCGAGACACGTCATTGCGAGGAGCGTGAGCGACGAAGCAATCTCCTTAACGTTTTGGAGATTGCTTCGGCTACGCCTCGCAATGACATGCAGCCAAAATCTTATTTAGTCATTGATGATAAAAAACAACTTACAGATGAGAGTATGAAAGTAATAACAAACTCTAAATGTGAGATTAAAGAAATAAATAAAAACCTGGATATTAAAAAGTCTTTCGGTGAATACATTGGAATTACCTATTTAAAAGGCTTTGAAAGGGTTCAATTTTTAGAATCTCTTGAGAATTTAGTTAAGACTGGAAAGCTTGATCTATACTATGAGGATGCACTTGCTTGTGTTCTAAAAGAAATCAGTGTTTTTTCATGCTCGACAGAAGGCAAGCCTTGGACAGAGATAGATACACAGGAAGACTATAATTTCGCAAAAAAAATTGCACAAGAAATAAAAACCATTTCTATAAAAAAATGAGCCAAATAAATATCCCGGATAAGTTACGAATATTAAACTCTAATCAAGAAGTTTCAGAAGAGCTTATAAGTTTTATTACTGAAAAGGGCTTTTTAAAAATCGCTTTAATTACTACAAAAACTCCTAACCATCTAATTGCCAACGATTTGGAGGTAGCCTTATTCGACAAAGTCAAAAAACTTAAAACATTTCAGGTTATTGACTCTTCAATCGCTTATGCTAACCAGCTCCCACTGACAGATTTTGATCTTGTTATTGGAATTGGAGGCGGAAAGATAATAGACACTGCAAAATATGCAAGCCATATAAACAAAATTCCATGTATAAGTATTCCTACTGCCATATCAAACGATGGCATATGTTCACCGGTAGCAGTATTAAAAGAAAAACAAAACAAATATAAAAGTCTTGGCACATCCATTCCTGTGGCGCTTTTTGTACCACTTCATTTAATTAAACGCTCAGACGAAGAAAGCATAGTTAGCGGTATTGGTGATCTACTTTCAAACCTCTCTGCAATTGAAGACTGCAAGCTTGCAAATAAAGAAAAAAGAGAATATACAGACGACTATGCTGTGATGGTATCTAAACAAGCAGCTCTGAGCGTCTACTTAGAGTTAGAAAATTATATTTTACAAGGCAAAACAAAAACTCAGTTTTTAGATGAAAATTTAAACTTAGTAATTGAAGCTCTTGCGCTTTCTGGAATAGCTATGGAAATCGCTGGTACTACTAGACCAGCAAGCGGCGCTGAGCATTTGATTAGTCATTCAATTGATGAGCTATTTGGTGGACTGAAACCCCATGGGGTTCAGGTAGCTTTTGGAATGTACATAACTACTTTTTTAAGAGCTGAATTGGGTTACATTCCAAAAAAATGCTTTGAGGAACTAGAAACAATTTTTAGATTTGTCGGGCTTCCTATAACCATATCATCTGTTGGAATTACAAAAGAACAATTAATAGAAATCATTATTCATGCACCTCAAACCAGACCAGAAAGATATACCATCTTGAACAGGGTTAAACTGGATAAGAAATTTGTCAATGAATTTCTAGAGAAATTATTTGAATCTGAAATTACCGTGCCATTGTAACTGTAAGAATCACATATACAAATTATTTGAATTATTTCTGTCTAAATTCCATTTTATAGGATTATTTTTAATATAATTTCGAATTGAATTCAATGATTTTTCATCCCGAATTATATGATCGTAAAACCGTGGTTGCCAAATGGGAACATATGACATATTGCGAATTTGATTAATAATTTTTGTCGTTTGGTATTTAAAATATCCAATGATTTGTCCCAATGTTGGTCGTTGCTGTAGAGACGGGGTAACCCCGTCTCTACTACGAATGGGCATTCGGCAATTTTCAATAACAACAATTCCATGTAAATGATTTGGCATAATTACAAATTCATCCAATGATACATTTTCAAAATGTTGTGGGATTTCCTGCCAATATTTTTGAACAATTTTGCCAATTTCTGACAATTCAATTTGTCCATTGATTATGTTACCGAAAAAACATTTTCGATTTTTTGTACAAATGGTAATAAAATAAAAACCATCTGATGAATAATTCCAATTTGGTAATCGCGTTGATTTAATTCTATATTTATTTTTAAATAATTCGTGCACATCAATATTTTGCATTATTAAGATAGTTTTTCATGTAACCAAAGGTTACATGTCTGACTGTAATATTTCACCTTCAGAACCCTATTGTTATCAAAATTATTGTGTCCAATGTGTTACAGACAGAGATTGTCTATCTAAGCATTGCTCTGCATTACACTGCATTAGTGAGCAAGAATACCAAACCAAATTATTATTTAGTGGAACATAGAGATAGAAAATTTGGTTGGCAGATATCTTTAAACACAACAGAATAGTTTTTAGCTATTTTGTTGTGTTTGGTTTTACACATAACCAAGCTCTTCTAGCCTTCTTCTAATCTCTTCCTCTTCGTCCTTAGAATAAACAGTAGTGCATTGTTCAGGAATAGATTTTTCCTTAGCTAGATGTTCAATGATTTTCTTTGCATTTGTTTTTGAGTCATCTTTGGTATCTAAAACAAGATCACAAAGAGAGTCTTTATCTCCAAGGTTTACCTGTATATAATTTCCGTAAGTTTCTTTAATTTTTTTTCTGTCATTTAAAGTAGCATCTTTAGAAATTATAAGTGCAAAGATTTTATTTCTGTGTAAAAGATTTCCAAGAAAACCCAGTCTATCTGCAAATGTAGACCTGTCAGCTTCTGTATCCTTTAATCCACGACCTAAAATTTCCTGGACCTCACTTTGAACTACAAGTTCAACGTATTGCTCTCTATTTATCAGTTCTTCGCCTACGATCTCTGCCGTTGAGGTAAGCATATCTTCATTATCACCACAAAACCAGATTGTTTTCATAATCACCCTACCTATAAAGGCGTTGCATGCAACGCTTCTACGATTGATTTTCCCTGCATATCTTTTGGTACTTCAACACCTAAAAGATCTAAAACTGTTGGTGCAATATCCATTAAGTGATGATTGTTATCTCTTTTGCCTGAGAAATTATTTTTTGGATCACATAACATATACATGCCTTCCTGAGCGTGGTTTGCATCATCAGGACCAGTGTCATTTTCATAAGTGTAAGCTGATTTTATTCCAACGCTTCCTACCGATCGCCATCTTAAATCATCAAAAATAACAATTAAATCAGGCGGCACACGTTTTACTTCTTTATAAATATCTTCAGGAATATATGCTACCGTTGCTAGTTTTTTACCCTGTTCATCTTTTATATTTTCTATTTTTTCTTTTAACTCAGCTCTGAATTTTTTATACTCGCTTAGCGGAATCATGCCATTAGGTTCACGTCCTTGAACATTCATAAAAATACGTGCATAATATCCGCCAGAGCCCCAGACTTTAGTTTTCGCCCAATCAATCTCCAGCTTTTCAATCGGGGTAAATGTTTTTGGATATTCTTTTAGTGTAAGCAATCCTTCTTTTATAAGCCATTCATTTATACAAATGCCGCCAAGCATTGCTTTTGCGCCATGATCAGAAACGACCATTACACTGGTCTCATTTAAATCAATCAATTTAAGTGTCTCTGCCAGCTCATTATCCAAATATTTATAATATTCCGGGATCACGCTTTCATATTTATTTCCTTTTTCATATTTTGGATGTTTTGGATCTAAGAACTTCCAGAAACTGTGATGAATACGATCAGTGCCCATTTCTACAAGCATTGAAAAATCCCAGTCTTTGTTTTTTAAAAGATGTCTGAAAGTTTGAAACCTGATCTTCGTCGCTTCGTAAATTTGTTTTAAAATAAAATCCCTGTCCTCAGTTCTAAAATGTTTTACGTCAGGGATATATTCACCGATATTTTTTTCTATTTCATCTCTTAGTTCATTTGGGTATGTGTACTGTGACTTAATGCTTGGTGTGAGAAAACAAGTCACCATGCAGCCGTTAATTGGTCTTGGGGGATAGGTCTGTGGAACACCTACTAAGATTGATTTTTTACCAGCTTTACCTAAAATATCCCAGACTGCTGGTTCCAAAATATCTGCACCATTTGAAAAATACTGCCCATCATAACTATAATCTTTTCTATTTCTAAAACCATAAACACCAAGCTGACCTGGATCTTTACTGGTTAGCATTGATTGCCACGCAGGAACAGTAATTGGGGGAATTGTACTTCTTAAGTTTCCATAGACTCCTTTTTTTAAAAGAGATTTTAAAGTGGGCAAACCATCAATCCACTTGTCAAAAACCCAGTCAGGAGGTGCACAATCCCAGCCAATGATTAAAACTTTTTTTGTCATTTTTACCAGCTTCAGACAAGCTGAAGCTTCCTTCAATCAATCCTTCTAGCTTGATCGGATTTGCCCGCCTAGGCGGACAAATCCTTTAGTTTTGAATGCATTAGAAATTTCACATTGATAATAATAGCAAATGAATTTAATTTGTGATGTGTATATTTAGTAGATTAAAGACTTGTTGGGCAACCTGCTGGAAGACAAAGAAAATCTGGGCTATTACTACATGTAGTACCAGTGGGACAAGCCTTGCCACTTACACAGCTTCCTTGTGCTGTACAATTCTGACAAATTAGTGAAGCAGGTGCAAAACAAAATGGATTTCCACCAATGCAGAGATCTGAAGTTACACAAGTTTCATTTGAATTGCAACAACTTAAACCACAGGGTACACTGCATGAAAACGAAGCTGGGCAACAGGCATTGAAAGATGGTTTACCTAAATATAAGCATGGTGATTGCAAAAAACCGGCTTGACAAGATTTTTCCTGAGAAGATGAAACAACACCATTACAGCAATTGCTTTCCAGCTCAGTTAAAGAACAGCCTTGAGGACTTACTTTTCTTCCTCTAACTTTTTCAAGATAAAGCATATTATCAAATAAACCAACTAAAACTTCTTTATTTTTCTTATCATGAGTAAGTTTAAGTGTTAAATCAACCGGACTATTAACAAAACCACTTTGAGGACTCATTAATGTAGGATTGTCAAGCGTTAAAATAATTTGATTTCCTGAGATTATTTTTTGAGACGTCACTTCAACCCTATCTAAATACTTACTGTGATTTATAATACCTTTTACTTTTCCATCTTTAAGACAAAGAGCAAAACCAATTTTTTCTCCTCTACAATTTTCACAACGTGCACAGGAATTGCAAGTCTGTGGAACCAGTATTGAACCCTTAGGACAAATTAGATTCAAGTTAGGACAAGAAATGCAATTACCAGAGCTTGAAACCCCAACCAATGAGCCAGATGAAGAAGAGCTCGTTGTCAAAGGAAAACACTTTACAGACTGCATTCTCCAGACACCTGTAAAGTGTTCACTTATAGTTATTTGACCGCTTGAACCACTGGAGCTTGAGCTGCTTGAAGAAGAGGACGAGAGACAGGGACTAACAGCAAATGTAATATTAGAACATTTTTCATTCTTACAGGTGAATCTCTTATATGTATTGCCATGGGGACATATGCCAAGCGGGCAATCTCCATCAACACTACAATTTAGAACACTTACAGAGCTACACTTTCCTTTTGCAAATTGTTTGACACCTGCTGCTTTTGCAAGGCAACTATTTGAATAATTATTACCATCACAGCCACAAACAGGATCAACAACTGGCTCCAAACAATCAAGTGTTCCTTTTACACAAATGCTCCCATCAAAATAATTTCCTATGGTACATTTACAATCAGTTCCCTGTGCACCAGAAGAAGAAAAACAGGGATCTACAGAAAATGAAATGCTTGTACACTTGCCTGATGTACAAGTAAACGTCTTATATGTTTTTTCATTAGGACACACACCAGTAGGACACTGTGAATCAGAAGTACAGCTTAAGCTGCTTCCTACACCACATGAACCCTTTGTAAACTTTTTAACACCATTTGCTCTTGCAGTACAACTGTTTAAAAAATTAAGGTCATCACAACTACAAACAGAGTCTGCAGGAATTTTTGAGCAATCAAGTGTTCCTGTCACACAAGCAGTCTCATCAAAAAATTGACCTGAAGGACACCTACAATCACTCCCCTGTGAAGCCGGTAAGCAGGGATCTGAAGAAAACGTAATCAGGGTACACATACCTGCATTACTACAGGTAAATTTACTGTATGTCTTTCCTGTAGGACAGGTGCCAAGAGGGCATTGAGCATCAGATGCACAAGAAAGATTGTTTATAGAGCCACAGTCACCTTTTGTAAAACTCTTAATTCCATTTGCTCTTGCAACACAGCTATTTAAGTAGGTAAGATTATCACAACCACATACAGAATCCGAAATAGTATTTGGACAACTTAGTGTACCAGACACACAGACCATTTCATCAAAGTAAGTTGATGCAGAACATTTGCAGCCAGTTCCTTGATCTACTTGACCATGTACAATATTTTGTTTGCTTTGAATGATAAAACAACTCAGGCTTAGAACTAGCACAGAAAAAATTGTTAAAGCAATGTCTGGTTTTTTCATAGAAAAAATAATATCAAATTATCCTCATAATTAATCAAAATTTGTAAAATAAAAAACATTTCTTATAACTATTTTGAATACTTCAAAGTGCTTCCAATTAAAACACCATTTGCATAATAATCCCCTGTCTCAGAGTCAGGTAAAATATCGTAGGTAAACATATAATTGTATGGGATTAATTTTGTTTCAACAACCAGCCTGCCATCAAGCCTATCACCAATTTTTAAATCTTTAAAAGTTCTGCCATCTGCTGTTGGATGATTTGGACTTATTTCAAGTACAATTCCATCATTTAGCCTTACACGTAATATGTTGTGATTTTTTACCTCTACTTTGCTTGTCTTTTTTACACGTACAAGTTTTTCACCACTAGTTATAACTTTGTCTCCAATTCTAATGTCAGCAATCCTTTTTTGTATGCCATCTGTGCGAATTTTTGTATCTGGAGAACAGCAAATTGGTACCGGACATCCAGGCGGATAGCAACCATATGCTGGCAACCCACTGCATTCAGTTCCAGAGGGACAAGGGAGATATGTTCCATTTGGACCACGACAACTTGCTTTTGAGCCACAGTTTTCAAAACCACCACCAGAGCTAGAACTGCTTGATGAAGATGATTTACAATTTAAAAAAGAATTGATTTTTTTTGCTTCAAAAGTATGTCCATCTGTAAAAGTACCTACAAGCTGTCGTTTACCTGTTAGTTTTAATTTTATTTCTGCAATCGTACCATCTTTAGATTCTGCAGTAATCTCAACTTCATTCTTAGATATTATTGTTTGTGAAGTAATAATGCCATTTATAAAAACACCGCCTTGTTGAACTGTACCTGATAGCTTTCCATCTTTAACACAAAGTTTTAATATAATTATGCTTGAACCAAATGCTTCATTGCTTATATGATTTAATGTTTTTCTGCTTATATTACTTACCATGCCTCCACTTGTATTTGAACAATGCGCACACTCATTGCAGGTTTGCTGAACAATGGTTTGCCCTTCATTACAAACAGGAATCACCTGCGTACAAATTATGCATTCACCTAAACTTGAAGAGTTTGTAGCTAAAGATCTTTTTACTCTTCCTTTCCAGACACCGGTAAAATTATTACTTAATGAAACTGGAGCTAAGCCACTTGAACTACTTGAATAAGAAAACAAACACGGATCAGCAAAAAAATTTAGCTGGTAACATTTTCCATCAAGGCAAGAATAGTTCTGATAGGTTTTCCCATCAGGGCATACACCAAGAGGACAATCACTTTCGCTATTACACGTAAGTGAACCTGAACCACTTGACGACTGGCAAATACACATACATGTTTTCGGGTCATAAATTCCAAACGATGATTCACAGCCAGGTGGTTCACCAGCACAATCGGTCTGTACTTGTGGACAGCCAGAGCTACCTGATGAAACGCCAGGTAAAGTTATTTGCCCAATAACTTTATTGCTTTTTAAGCCAAATAAACTAAAGCTTAAAATCAGTGCAAGCAAAAGCAATAGATAAAAATCTATTTTTTTCATTATTTATAAACATACTATCACCGTAAAAACTTTAATGCTAACAATGTTAACTTCTGAAAAGTTATTGCAGGAGTTTATCTATAACTTCAAGCACAAAAAAGCCTCCACGAAAAATTGGAGGCTTTTAATGCTCTAACAAAAAAGAGCTAGAGTTTATCCACCGGAACTATTTAAGTCATTCATACCAGGACCACCCATAAAACCAAATGGACCTCCCATTGCTGGAGGATGTGGGTGATGTTCTTCTGAACCACCTGATGAAGTTGTCTCAGTACCACCATGCTCACCAGAAGACATTCCATGACCACCAGAAGAACTCGTTTCATCGCCAGGTCCACCCATTCCTGGACCTCCCATTACATGAGGATGAGTATCTGTCCCATGATCACCAGAAGATGTTTCATGACCACCCATTGTTGGACCACCAGATGAACTATTAGGTTCAAAACAGCCACCAAATGAATTTAGCTTTCTTCCTATAAATTTGTGCCCATCAGCAAATGTGCCTTCAAATTTATTGTCAGCTACAAGTTTTAGTCTTATCTTTGCTGTTCTACCATCCTTAGAAGTTACAGTAAATTCCACTTCATTTTCAGAGATTATTGTTTGCGAAGTAATTTTACCTCCTATAAAAGCTCCTCCCTGTTGAACGATACCTTCTAGTTTTCCATCTTTAACACAAAGTTTGAAAGTAATTATATTTGAACCTCTAAAGCCATCGCTTAAATGAGCAGCAAGTCTAGTGGATACAGTTCCACTTGAACTTGAGGAGGATACTACAGCTCCACTTGAGCTCGAAGAAGAGTTAGCGCTTATAATCGGTCTTTCAACCCTTGCTTTCCAGACGCCATTAAAATTAGAACTCAAGCTAACTTGAGTGGTACTGCCAGAACTACTTGATGTTGCAACTACACCCGAGCCGCTTGATGTCGAAGCTGTACCAGAGCTACTTGATGTTGCAACCGCACCCGAGCTACTACTAGATGTAGCTGAAGCACCTGAACTTGAACTACTTGATGAACTTGAAGATGTTGTTTGTCCAATAACTTTGTTTGATTGTAAACTTAAAAAACTAAAACCTACAATCAATATAAACAAAATTGCTAAATAAAAATCTGTTTTTCTCATTTGATATTACTCCTCCAAAAATCTATAACAGTTAAATATACTACCACTCTTACAAATAGGTAAATTCCTAAATCTTTCAGGAATCCTGAACAAGACAGGAATTCTGAACAAGACAGGAATTCTGAACAAGATAATAATGAATTCTAAGATAAATTTATGTCTTACTGTTTCTGTTTTAAATAACTATTTTACCTAAGGGAATAATTTTATTTTTGAATCGTCTAGTAGTCCATAAAAAAATAAACTGATTTTCTAAGCTCTAAATAGAATTATTCCTAATGCACTTACCAGACATTAGTAAGTTACATCAAAAAAAATTATATACTCAAATCGGTGGTTTAGATTTAACCTGATAAATGCTTTCATAGCTTATATCTTTACATACAATTGTTGGTAGAATATTGTGGCACGTTGAACACTGAATTAATATTAAATGTCACAAGCAAAAAATGTTGCGATGAGCAATGTTCTGAGCATCGTGAAGGAAAAGGAAAAATCTTGTCCAAAGCGAGATTTTTCCGGTAGATCAAGGAGAGGTGGCTGAGTTGGTCGAAAGCGGCTTCCTGCTAAGAAGTTGTAGGGCCAAAAGCTCTACCGCGGGTTCGAATCCCGCCCTCTCCGAATGTTCCCAGTTTTTACACATTTTGCAAACATAGCAAATGGCTCTCTGTAGTTAGGGACTAGGTTTGAGCCAGATAGCTTGGAGTTCGATAGTACAATTTTTATAACTTTTCTTCTTTGCTGCTTATCTTTCTGTAATTGATATTCTTCATATGCA
>JACQBQ010000003.1 GCA_016201905.1 Candidatus Melainabacteria bacterium
ATGTGATTGGTATGTTAAAGCGTTTCAAGGTGATTTCTGAACGATATCGTAATAGAAGAAAAAGATTTGCCTTAAGGTTTAATTTGATTGCAGGAGTTTACAACTATGAATTATTTAACTGAGTTTCGAAAGAGCTCTATTGGTTAAACAGTAATTAATAATTTATTTATATTTACAAGAAGCTTAATTCATATGTATTGGGAACCTTTAATCTTTACTTTTTGTAAAGCATTAAATATGTCCAATAGCTAGAAAACACTTTTTTTACATAAGTTCTTGTTTGTTCGTAAGGAATCTCTTCTACAAAAAAATCTAAATCTTTATTTCTAAAATTGCTTATCCATTGTTTTGTTGCATTTGGTCCAGCATTATAACTGGCAACAGCAAAAAGCGGATTACTGAAATCTTTAAGAAGTCCGTTTATGTAATTAGCCCCTAATTCAATATTAACTTTAGGATTAAATAAAAGTTCAGATGAGTTTAAATTAAAATTTAACTGCCTTGATACTGTTTTTGCTGTTGGAAATATTAATTGCATGAGACCATAAGCATTTGAAATAGAGGTAGCGTTAGCTTCAAATCTTGACTCTTGCCTTATAAGTCCACAAACAAATAAAGGATCTAAGTCATTATATTTTTTGCAGGTATTTTTAACATACTGCCAGAAATGTAATGGATAAGCCAGTTCCCAGACCGGACTTGTTTGTTTTAGATTATAAGCTGTAATTAATGAACTTGCAGTGTTTATTGAAGTTTCATATTCATTGTTTAATGCCTTTAGCCATGAGGTAATTTGTTTTGAAGGGAAATTACTCTTTCCGATTAAATCTATGGCTTCATCAAATTCCTGAAGGCTTATTAACTCGGCTATTGTTGCTCCGAAATGCCTTTTTAATGTTTCTGGTTTTATAATGCTTGGTATTGACCAGGTGAAATTCTCAAAGTCATTTATACTGCTTTGAAGTTTCCAGTTCTCATCTTTAGCTCCTGTTAAAGCCATTAATCTTCCACTTGCTCTATGGGAATAATAATTGTCGGGAAGGAGATCTTTAACAAGCTTGTAATATTCTGTAGCTTTATCTTTTTGATTTTTTATTTCTGCAATTTTCCCTAGCCAAAATCCGACTTTTGCTCTGGTTTCAGATATTTCACTGATTGAATTAAAATATTTTTTCCCAATTTCCTCTGCATTATTAAAATCTTTATCCAGGATTTTTTGCCACATAATTTCCCACACAGCATCAAGGGTAAATTCGCAGTTTGGGTATTGGGCTATAAAATTATTTAAGAGCTTTACTCTCTTTCTGGGATATTCTTCCGACAGTGCTTCTTTATAAATAGTGTAATAAGCAAGTGTTGGAATGTCTTTTGTTGCCTTCTCCCAGAAAGACTTGCGCATATATGAAGGAGTACAAGCTCCAGCATAATACAATGCCCACCTTGCATTTTTTGATTTTGGGAAGTTGTATGCGTATTCTTTCAGGTAATGAACAGCGTCTGATTTATTATTTGTTCTAAATAATGAATAGCCTAATGCATAGTATTTTTTTATATTGTTTTCAATCCTGTAGTAATATGCAGATTTTTTATAATCTTTTTTGTAAAAAAATATATTTCCAAGAAGGCTGTAATCGGAGGGCTTAAGTGAAATAGATTTTTGCGACTCTATAAAACTTGCAATCTCATTTACAAAACGGCCATCCGGACTCATCTTTAGATATTGCCGCCAGTATTGTAGAGCTTCGGCGTAATTTTTATTATTGTAAGCATTTTCGCCGAGATAATAGTTTGTAGCAATTCCAAATTGAGTTTTAGGATATTCAGATCTTAAGGATTGTAAGGTGTTAATTGCTTGATTTGTTAGTCTGAGTCTAAGTTATGTTTGTGCTAAAAAATACTTAGCTTGTGGAACTGATTTTGAGCTTGGAAAATCACGAAGAAGTTTATTGAAAGACTTTAGTGCTGTGCTGTCATTTCCTTCTAGTGCATTTAGCTGGGCATAATGAAACAATACTCTTTCTTTTAGTGGATAATTTTTATTTAATAATTTTTCGTAAATTAAAATTGCATGCTTATAATCTTTTTTCTTTTCGTAAAGCCTGGCTAAAATATAGTTTTTTTTATATTCAGTGTAATCAGGTAACTCTTTTAAGCTTTCTAAAACTGTAATTCCATCATCAAGATTAAACTTGCTAATTGAAATAGCTTTTTCAAGCTGGGCAAATGCTGTCGGATCTTCGCTAGGAATTGTTTCAATGGAATTAGTTTTTAAAATCACAAAAACACAGATTGCAATTAGTGTAAATATTACTAGGGATTTTGTTTTAATCTTAAAAGGAGATTTCATGGCTTTATAGTATGAGGTTTATTTGCAAATACATCCTTTTAATTATAAGATAATACTGGGTCTGTCAGAAATTTGAGACTAACATGTCATTGCTCTGCTCGCAATGACATACAATCTAATAAAAATCAATACACCTTATAAATAATTATGCCAGTAGAAAAGTTAATAGATAAAATAGAAAAACCTAAATCAAAGATTTATGATACTGAAGCCTCTTCTATTAAAGTAAGAGGTGCTAAAGAACATAATCTGAAAAATATTAATGTAGACATTCCAAAAAATAAGCTTGTCGTTATAACTGGTGTTAGCGGTTCAGGGAAAAGTTCACTTGCATTTGATACGGTTTTTGCTGAGGGACAAAGAAGATACGTCGAAAGTTTGTCATCATATGCCAGGCAGTTTTTAGGACAGATAGATAAGCCTGATGTGGAGTCTATAGAAGGCTTAAGCCCTGCTATTTCTATCGATCAAAAATCTACCAGTCATAATCCAAGATCTACAGTAGCAACGGTTACAGAGGTCTATGATTATCTAAGACTTTTATATGCCAGAATTGGAGTTCCTCACTGTCATGTGTGTGGTGAGAGGATTAAGCCACAGACTATTGATCAGATTGTAGATCAAGTTTTATCGCTTAAAGAAAATACTAAGGCTCATATCCTGGCACCACTTGTGCAGGGTAAAAAGGGTGAGTATCAGACTTTGTTTCGGGTACTATCTGGCGAAGGATTTGCAAGAGTCAGGGTAAATAAGAAAACTTTTCTTTTGGAAGAACAGGAAAATATAAAACTTGAAAGAAATTTTAAACATGACATCGAACTTGTTGTAGACAGAATTGTAATTAAAAAACAATCAAGAGCCAGAATCGCTGATAGCATTGCGCTGGCACTAAAGCGAGGTGATGGAGTTGTAATTATTGAAAATCTGAATGAGAATACAGATCTGATGTTTAGTGAAAAATTAGCTTGTTCACATGGACATGGTTCAATTCCAGAACTTTCACCGAGAGCATTTAGTTTTAATAGTCCTTATGGAGCTTGCGACTCATGTCATGGGCTGGGTCATAATGCTGAGTTTGATCCAAATCTTATAGTACCTGATTCATCTAAGTCATTAGATGATGGAGCGATTTTGCCGTGGGCAAAAACAAATAATCCTTACTACAAGCAGGTTTTAGAATCTATTGCAAAACACTATAAGTTTACTTTGGATATACCGTGGAAAAATCTTCCAAAGAAAATTCAAAATGTAATTTTATATGGAACAAAAGATGAAGACATTAAATTTAAAGTAGATTCATGGGACGGAGATGAAGTATGGACTTATAAAGGGCATTTTGAGGGAGTATTAAACCAGCTAAAGCGAAGATATGAGGAAACCGACTCTGAAAAACATAAACAGGATCTTGAAAACTATCTAACTAGAACACCATGTGCAACATGTGGTGGGAAAAGATTAAAGCCAAATATCCTGGCTGTAACCGTTGGAAAAATTTCAATTTCAGAGCTTTGTTCTTATTCAATAAAACAAAGCATGGACTTTTTTGTTAATTTGCCAGATTTAATTTCAGAAAAAGAAAAAAGAATTGCACACCAACTTTTAATTGAAATAAAATCGAGATTAAAGTTTTTAATAGATGTAGGACTTGATTATTTATCGCTGGATCGATCTGCAAATACTTTGTCAGGCGGAGAAGCACAGAGGATAAGGCTGGCTACTCAAATAGGCTCTGGACTTTCCGGTGTCTTATATGTATTAGATGAACCATCTATCGGGCTTCACCAGAGGGATAATACAAGGCTTTTAGGTACCTTGAAACACTTAAGAGATCTTGGAAATACTTTACTTATTGTAGAGCATGATGAAGAGACTATTAGAGCGGGTGACTGGCTTATTGATATAGGACCCAAAGCAGGTCTGCATGGTGGAGAAGTGGTGGCTTGTGGAAAAATACCAGATATAATTGCTTGCTCAAGCTCTATTACTGGAGAATATTTATCTGGTAAACAAATCATCAATGTTCCAAAAAGCAGAAGAGTTGGAAGTGGAAGTTGTATAGAAATCCTTGGTGCAAGATTAAATAATTTAAAAAATATAAATGTAAAAATCCCGCTTGGAAAATTTGTAGTGGTAACAGGTGTCAGTGGTTCTGGCAAATCAAGTTTAGTTAATGATCTTTTATTTCAATTTTTACAGCATAAGATTAATGGCAGTGTACCAAAGCCGGAAAAATTAAATAATGTTTCAGGAACTGAAAACATTGACAAAGTAATAGTCATAGATCAAAGCCCTATTGGCAGAACACCACGAAGCAATCCTGCTACTTACATAGGATTATTTGATGTAATTCGTGAAATCTTTTCAATGACTAATGAAGCAAAAGCACGGGGTTATCAAAAAGGAAGATTTTCATTTAACGTAAAAGGTGGTCGCTGTGAAGCCTGTAGTGGAGAAGGTCTAAACGAAATTGAAATGAGCTTTTTGCCATCGGTTTTTGTAACCTGTGATGTATGTAAAGGTATGAGATATAATCGCGAGACTTTAGAAGTAAAGTTTAAAGGTGTTTCTATAAGTGATGTTTTAAATATGACAGTAGAAGAAGCGCTTGTTTTTTTTGATGCAATATCAAAAGCAAAAACAAAATTGCAGACATTAAACGATGTAGGCTTGAGCTATATAAAACTTGGACAGCCAGCTACAACTCTTTCTGGAGGAGAAGCTCAGAGAGTAAAACTGGCTGAGCAGTTATCCCGCCGCAGTACTGGAAAAACCATTTATCTTCTTGATGAACCTACTGTGGGTTTGCACTGGTATGATGTAAGCCACCTGCTTTCTGTTTTAAATCGTCTAGTGGATACTGGAAATACAGTGGTAGTTATAGAACATAATTTAGATGTTATTAAGCAAGCAGACTGGATAGTAGACCTGGGTCCTGAAGGTGGAGATAAAGGTGGAGAGATAGTTTGTGAAGGCACACCAGAAGAAATTATAAAAGTACAGAGATCTTATACAGGACAGTATTTGAAGAAGGTGTTGAAGTTCTGAAGTCGGTAAAACCCATTCATTTTTATTAAATTTATTTAATCTTTGAAAGATAGCTTATATCACGATTCTTACGTGCCATTTAACTTTAGTTTAATTTACATAGGGTATGGGTTTAACATAGTTCCTAAGCTATAATTTGCTTAATTATATTTTACGGCACAAATTGTAAAAATAAGAATCTTAAGGAAATGAAATGAAAAAAATATATTTTTTGTGTTTGATTTTAGGGCTTTGTTTTTTTATAAATTATAGCAGAGCGCAAGAAAAAGAATGTGATTCAAGTCAAGATTGTCCCTCAAGATCTTGTAATCTTCAAACTGGTAAATGTGATCCTTTAATAATAGAATCAGAAACTCTTGAGAGGAAAAAACCAACATCACACCTTGCTGCTACACAACAAGGAGGAGCACCATTTTTACCATGTTCACAACGTACTAATTCTACTGATCCACAATGTACAGCTGGGGGCATTTGTTACTGGCTTGCTCGTAACAATAGGTGTTATGCGAAATGTGACTCAAGTATTATTACAGCCTCCTGTGGAACTGGTGAAAAATCACATTGTTTCAATGCTGGTGGTTGTAAACCAAAATGTTATTACTGTCCTTCTGATATATCTTGTGCAAATAATGGGGTATGTCTTAATTCTGCACAAACACAAGTTGATACTACTAAAACTTGCTCGTCAAGTACGACTACTACATGTGACTGTTTCACAAACTGTTATGCGCTCACAGGCACATCTAACAATGATTGCATAAGCGGTAATGCTCTTTGTGTATTAACTGGCAGTTCATGTATCTTAAATGCAAATGCAATTCCAGACTCTAATGGGAAACGACCCTGTAGGTGTGGTTCAACTCCTACTCCCACCCCAACTCCTACTCCAACACTAACAGCTGTAAATGATAGTTATAATGTACTGCCGGCTACTGTGCTGACGGTTCCTGCTCCAGGAGTGTTAGGAAATGATATTGGTGTTACGATGTCCACTACAGTAAGTATTGTAGTGGGCTCTATAAATCCTTCTGGATCAAATGTAACTTTGAATCCTGACGGCAGTTTTACTTATACACCAAATGTATTTTTCACTGGTAGCAGTGTTTCCTTTACTTATCGAGCTACAGACTCTGTGTCGGGTCTCATGAGTGATGCCACAGTTACAATCAATATACAGGATGTTACTACTCCATGTGGCTTTGCCCTTGCGGGGAGTTGTCCGGCTAGCTCTTGGTCATGTACTCCAAATACAGCATGTGCTCCAAATCCTACAGGCACCCCTGCATGTAGTTGTCAACCTGTTAGCACTACTTCCTCACCATAATCGTTGGTAAAGAGGTCGTCAGAGATTACAAAAGTCCAGAGGTCTTATATTGGGCAGTATTTAAGAAAAAGCTTTAAGAGATAAGAATTAAACTTACAAGATGTAACCAGAAGTTACATTGATAAAAAGACAAAAATTAAATTTTTCGAATGTAACCTTTGGTTACAGATTTTCAAGATTGCTTTTGATAGAATACCTGTCTATGATTTTAGAAAGGCAAAAATATAGTGCTTATACTTTTAATGTTGCAGGCTTTGCTTTGATGACACCTGTGGGAAGATTATTCTTGCAGCCTCTGGAAATTTTTAAAGAATATGGACTAATAATGTTTATGTCCTATGGTATTATTTGCCTTGGGTTATTCTTATGTGGTGTGTTTTTCATTCTTAAAGGATTTGAGATTCTAGATCTTTAGATATGAGTGAAAGGAATTAATTAAAATGAAAATTTTGTTAATATTGTTTGTTCCAACTTGTGTTTTACTGTTAGGTCTTGGGGTTTTATATTATAAGCTCTACTATATTCCAGAAGTTAAAAATAAGAAGAAAATTAGCTAAATAATATCTAGGTAGTATTTGAAAAAGGCTTTAAGAGATAAGAGTTGAATTTGTGAAATGTAACCAGAGGTTACATTGATAAAAAAACAAATATTAAATTCTTTAAATGTAACCCTTGGTTACAGTTTTTTTAAAAGTTTAGTGATATATTGTGCGGTGTGATTACAGAAGAACAAAAATATTTTTCAGGAATTTTTAAAAGTCTTGGGTTTGCTTCTTTGGCTCCTTTAGGTTCAATAATATTTCAGACTGTAGTCTTTAGAAAAAGTCTTCTTAATTCAGGATATTTGGATTTTGCAGTTATAATATCGGTTATGAGTTGGCTGTTCTTTTATATAGGGTATATTTATATTAAGGAGAAAAAGTAATGAATGAAATAATTGAACATTATAAAATCCTATTAGTTATTTTTATTTCTTTTTTCCTTCCTATGTTTATTACTCTTGGATTAATTGCTTATGATATGAAAAAAAGAGAGAAAAAGGAAAAGAAGAGTTAGTTTGATTTAATAAAGAAGCATTAAAGGTAAGTAAGTTTTATGCTAGTCAGTAAAGTAAGATTTGTATTTCTCAACTTTTATATAGAGATAATTTGTAAATCAAGATTAAAAAATTGTAGTTTCGGGTAATCTAAATTTGTTAGAGGTTGGAAAAATGAGCGAAAAATGTTGCGGTGAGCAATATTTTGAGCGTCGGAAAGGAAAAGGAAAAATCTCGAAGGGATTTTTCCGGAGGTAACAAATGGCAACAACAACAGCAGGTTATACAGCGCGAACCTTTTCACATTTAAAAGGTTTAAAAGGCATTTCAGATGCTCAGCTTGAAGAACACTTTAAGCTTTATCAAGGCTATGTAAATAATACAAATACTTTAAACCAAAAAGTAGAAGAGCTAACCAAAGCAGGAAAATCAGGCACACCTGAATATGGTGAATTAAAAAGACGATATGGTTTTGAATACAATGGAATGGTTTTGCATGAATATTATTTCGACAATATGATGCCAGGTGGTGTTGCAGTTGATCAAAACTCAAAGCTCTACAAAAAAATCACTGAATGTTTCTGGGACTGGAATACATTTGAAGCTGATTTTAAAAATGTAGGAAAAATGAGAGGTATTGGCTGGGCAGTTTTATTCCAAGATCCTGTTACTAAAAAGCTTTCAAATCACTTTGTGGCTGATCATGAAATTGGAAATATAGCAGGCTATAAACCAATTCTGGTTATGGATGTGTGGGAGCATGCATACATAGGGGATTACAAAGCCACAGAACGTGGAAAGTATATCGATGCTTTCTGGGGAAATGTTTGCTGGAAGACAGCTGCAAGTAGGTTATTGGGTTAGGTGTCATTGCGAGGAGGTCGCAGACCGACGAAGCAATGACGTGTTACAAATAAAGGAGGCTCATATGGCAACACAAACAGAATTAAAAGTTGGGCAGGATGCACCAAGTTTTAAGTTAAAAGCATATCCAAATGGTGAATATTCACTTGAACAGTTTAAGGGAAAGAAAAATATCATTCTAGCTTTTTATCCAAAGGATGATACTCCAGGATGTACAAGTGAAAATTGTGCATTTAGAGATGACTTACTGAAATTCGAAACTTCAAACACACAAATTTTTGGAATAAGCTGTGATGATGTAAAAAGTCATGAAGCATTTTCAAAAAGGTATAATTTTACTCATCCTCTACTAGCAGATGTAGGTGGTGAAGTAGCTAAGAAGTATGGTACTTTTCAGGAAGCTAAAGGCTATGCTAGTAGAAAACTTTTTGTCATAGATAAGAATGGAAAAATTCAAAAAGTTGTTGACGGTATGCCATCAAATAGTGAGCTTATTGAGTTTATTAAAGAGCTTAAGTAAGATCGGACCAAAAAACATGAAGCAGGAAGGAAAACGATTTGTACTTCTTGCTTCTGTTTTCTTTTTTATCTTCTTTTCTTCTTCGTGTTTAAAAAAATCTTTAAATGAAAAGACGCTTCGTTTAGGCTATATGCCAAACGTTACTCATGCTACGGTACTTGTTGGCATTGAGAAAAATATTTTTCAGGAAGAGCTTGGTAAAGATATTTCTTTTCAGCCAATAAATTTTATAGTAGGAAACAGTATAGTAGATGCTTTTATAACAAATCAAATTGATCTTGCTTATGTAGGTCCAGGACCGTTTATTAATGCTCTTTATCGCAAGGTTCCAGTTGAATTACTTTCAGGAGCAGCAAATGGTGGTACATCTATCGTAGGAACATTGAATGAAACGTCCCTGCGCCAAGGTATGAGAATTGCTGTACCTCAGTATGGCAACACTCAGGATTTCATTTTACATTCATATCTTGGAAATATTAATTTACAGGATAAAGTAAAAATCTTTGCAATTCCTCCGCAGGATACAGGCACTGCCTTTTATACAATGTCAATTGATGCAGCTTGTCTTCCTGAACCATGGGGCACGATTTTGATTGGAAAAGATATTTGCAAAGAACTTGTAAATGAAAAAGATATTTTAAACAATGGTAATTATCCTGTTACTCTTTTAGTTGTTAATAAAAAATATGCTAAAGAAAATCCTGATCTAGTAAAAAGATTTTTAGTCGCTCATAAAAAAGCAAATAGATTTATTTCTGATTACCCAAACAAAGCAATTGAAATTGTCACAAAAGTAATTTCTACTATATCAAAGAAAGAGATAGACAAAAATGTTATTGCTATTTCCTTCATTAAATGTGGCTTTAATAATGATGTTGATTTAAACATCTTAAATAAATTTAAAGAAATTGGCATCAGAGCAGGTTATTATAGAAAAGGGTTTTTGGTTGATGACTTTAAAAAGTTAGAGAAGTCGGTAAAGAATGAGAATAGCACTGATTAGAATTATTTTTTTTCTTGTACTTTTTTTAATCTGGTATTTAATTGTAAGCATTGGTCATGTGCCTTCATATATTGTTCCTTCACCTGTTCTTGTCCTGGACAGCTTTTATCATGGATTTATGAAAGGTGGATATTTGCTTGCTATATATAGTTCCTTAATAAGAGTTCTAACAGGTTACTTTTTAGCTTTAAGTGTTGGAATTATAACTGGAATATTGTTAGCTAGATATTACTTATTAGATATTACTTTTGGGAAAATAATCCTTGCGCTTCAATCAATTCCAAGTGTAGCCTGGGTACCGCTTGCTTTGCTCTGGTTTGGAGTGACAGATAATGCAGTCATTTTTATTATTATTTTGGAAGCAGTTTTACCTGTGGCGCTCAGTACAAAAAACGCGATGAAAAATATCCAGCCAAATTTAATAAGGGCTGCACAAACACTTGGTAGTAGAGGTTTACATTTATATAAAAACGTTATCATAAAGGCAATGATTCCAGAGCTTGTAACTGGACTTAGACTTAGTTGGGCATTTGCCTGGAGGGCACTTATTGCTGGAGAACTGTTCATCAGTGGTACTGGAATAGGGCAAACTTTGGAGCTTGGTAGATCACTGGCTGATATGGCTCAGGTAATGGCAATGATTATAACTATCGGTGTAATTGGTTTTTTAACAGAAAATATTTTTTTTGGATCTATAGAGAAAAAAGTAAGATTAGCCTGGGGGTTGGAAGGAGGAAATTAAGAATTTATGATTCAATCCAAAATACAATTTTTAAATGTAACAAAACATTTTAACAATAATTCAACAGGAAAATCTTCTCGAAAAGATACTGTTTTAGAAAACTTGAGCTTTGAAGTTTTTGCTGAAGAGTTTGTTTGTATTTTAGGTCCATCGGGGTCAGGGAAATCTACGATTTTAGGACTTGTAGCCGGATTTATAAAACCAACATTGGGAGAAGTATTATTTAATTCTAAATCTGTACAAAGACCTGACGGTTCAAGGACTTTAGTGTTTCAAGAATATGCTCTCTTTCCCTGGTTAAATATTCTGGACAATGTAGCCTTTGGTTTAACAACAAAAAATCATAAGAATAATCATGCAAAAGAAAAGGCCCTGGAGTATCTAAATCTGGTTGGACTTTCTGCTTATAAAAATCATTCTGTAAGCCAGCTTTCTGGCGGAATGAAACAACGTGTAGCGATTGCAAGAGCTCTGGCAGTTGATCCAGAGGTTTTACTTTTAGATGAACCCTTTGGTGCTCTTGATACACAAAGCAGAGAAAGCATGCAAACTGAGCTTTTAAGACTGTTGTCAAAGACAAAAAAGACAGTTTTATTTGTTACCCATAGCGTAGATGAAGCATTAAAACTTGCCGATAGAATCATTGTTATAGGTGCTAAGCCAGGAAAAATTTTAATCGATACCACCGTAGCGGTTTCTAAGCCAAGGGATTTTAAAAATTTGCAATTGTCAGAGATTCGAAATAAGATTTTAGATAAACTTACTCACCCGGATATTTTTATGGGATCTGACATATAACACTGATGATTTAGAAGATGATGAATGTATATAAAAAAGGAAATCTTTATGTTGTAGCAACACCGATTGGAAATCTTGAAGATATTACTTTGCGTGCATTAAGAATACTAAAAGAAGTAGACTATATTCTATGTGAAGATAAACGCATAACAGTAAAACTTTTAAATAAATATGAAGTGAAATCAAAATTAATTAGTTTTCATAAATTTAATGAACTAAAATCCCAGGAAAATATATTGCTTGACTTAAAATGTGGGAAAAATATTGCTCTTGTCTCTGATGCTGGAAGCCCACTGATTTCAGATCCTGGCACAGAGCTGGTTTCTCTTGCTTATAAAAACAGGATAAAAGTCATTCCAATTCCAGGAGCAAGTGCTTTAATTAGTGCATTGTCAGCATGCCCTATAAAATTTAACAATTTTTATTTTGTTGGGTTTTTGCCTGATAAAGCTTCAAAAAGAAAAGAGATGATTTCATCTTTTAGTCAGATCTCTGCTTTGGCAGTTATATATATTGCCCCACACGATCTAAAAAAATACATAAAAGAAATCTATGCTCATTATCCGGAACTGGAAATCTTTTATTCAAGAGAGTTGACAAAAATATATGAAGAATCTTGGCATGGACAAATAAAAGATTTTGTTGGGTTCGTAGAAGAAAAAGAATTCAAAGGTGAAATGGTTTTAGTACTTAATTTTCAAGGAGTCACATCTGATAAGACTGAGATAAGTGAAGATGAGTTAATTGAAAAAATGAAAGAGCAAATAGCCAAAGGGCAATCATTAAAAGAGGTCTCAAAGCTTTTTGCAAAAGAATATAATTTATCAAGTAAAAAACTTTACAACAGATATATTAAAAACAACGAAGGCTAGAGTGTGTACCCTAGCCTTTGTTATGAATTATTCTTCAAACGATTTTATCTTCTGTTTACAGAATATTTAAATTGTTTGCCTGCTGAAAACTTTGGAACAACACTTGCAGGGATTTGGATTTCTTGTCCGGTTTTTGGATTTCTTCCTTTTCTTTCTTTTCTTTTTCTTGGCTGGAAGGTTCCAAAGCCGACAAGTGTAACCTTGCTTCCTTTAGAAAGTGCTTTCATAATTGCTTCCAAACTGGTAGAAACAATTTCATCAGCTTTTTTTTGTGTAATTTGTACTTTGTTCGCTACTTGTAGAACTAAATCTTGTTTATTCATTTTTATTTAATACCTCCACTTGTTTTATTATCTAACTCATGATGATATGCCAAAAACCTTATTCTGTCTAGGTTCTAGCGAAAGTATAAAAACCTAGAAATACATGTCTCTAAATTAAATCTGTAATATTTTACAAATTTCATCATACGTTTTACTAATAGATGATAGGTTTTAAGTAATAGGTAGTGAGTATAAATAGACTTATAACCTAAATTAAGCATGGTAGTAAGAAAGAAATTTAAAAACCTTAGGTTAACTAATTTTGTTAAGGCAATAGGACTAACTAATGTAAATGAAGTCTTTATATCAAATGGTATTGTTATTCCTAAGCCTGAAGTAAGTCAGGAAGCTGATATACCGTCACTTGATTGTAAGGATTGTATTATTGCACCTGGTTTTATAGATCCTCAGGTTAATGGACTTGAAAAGTGTAATTTCTGGGACTTACATGAAAATAGTTTTACTGAAATTGATAACTTGAGGCTTAAGCTTGCTTCATGTGGAGTGGTAGCATTTTGTCCGACAATAATTACTGCGCCAACTGAAAAGGTTATAAAGTCTATTGAATATATAAATTCTTACATTAAACAAACTAATTTAAGTATTGGTGCAAGGATCCTAGGAATTCACATTGAAGGAATTTTTATAACTAAATATGGTGTTCATGAAAGCAAATATGTACAAAAAGAACTAACCGTAACCAATATTAAGCCTTTCATAAAAGAAAATGTAATTCTTTTTACTTTAGCACCAGAGCTGGATCGAAGTGGTGAAGCAATAAAACTCTTACAAAAAAATAATATATTAGTTTCAATTGGGCATAGCAATGCTACTTATAAAGAGAGTTGTAATGCTATAAATAGCTTTGGCTTAAAAACAGTTACACATATGTTTAATTCCTTAAGAGGTGTTGAAGGATTTTTACATAGAAGTAGTAACGGAGAAAGCAATTCAGATGTTTTGAGGTCAAAGCTTCAAGATGATAAAAAGATTAATCCTGATAATGACGGGATAATGTTAGCTCTTATAAAAGATAAAAATGTTTTGTGTATGGTAATTGCAGATGGTATTCATGTCAGTAAAGATGTCGTTAAATTCTTGAGGCAAAATAAAGATTCTAGTCATTTTGCTTTGGCATCAGATATTGTTTCTTCGGATTTTTATAATTTAGCAAAGTCAAAGGGTATGCTTGGCGGGGGAGAAACTACTTTAGACCGGTGCATATCTAATTTAATAAACTGGAATGTTTCAGAAATAGAAGATTGTTTACTTTCAGCTTCAAAACCTATTGCAAGACAGTTAAAAGCTGCCTGTGAGCTTGGATTAGGCGAGATATTAACTCATAAAGAGGCAAATCTTGTGCTTTGGGATATTAAAAAAAATGCTGTTAAGGGAACTATTATAGGAGAAAATGCATTCTTAAATTATTGAGTATCTAAGTAGATAAGTGAAAATGAGCGAAAAATATTCCGGTGGAGGAATATTTGAGCGCCGGAAGGGAAAAGGAAAAATCACATGAGAACTGAACTTTTTAATGAAGCGAGGCTTGAGCCAATTTACTTGGACAAGCCGAGTGCTTTGTGGAAAGCTGGTTCGAGGAGCAACGTCACCGCAGAACCAGCGGAGTAAGAAAAATCGTGATTTTTCCGGTAAAAAAATGAGCTCTTATGTGTTAGGTTGGCCGCAACCAAATGGAAAGGTTGCTATTTTGTGCAGATCGGGTGGCAGTAATACTGGCCCGGCTTTTTGTCAGACACGAAAAGAAGCAGTGGTCCTTAGAACAAAGCTTGCAAATGATCCCAGGGGAAAACAAAATAACAAAGCACGCGAAATTATAAAAAGACTTTTAATTTATATGTATATGGGGGATGAAACAATAATGTGGCGCCCTGGGGATTTATGGGTTTATTTAGACCCAAGAACATTGGTTCTTTTAGAGCAGGCAAGATTTTAGTAAAAGAAAAATAGTAAATGTTTTATTAAAAGCTGTTTTTGGAAGTTGGTGAATTAATTATATTTAGGGTAAGACCTGAGAAGAGTTACCCCTTGGGGGTAAATATATGTTGAGGATTAAAAATGAATCCAGAAAACTCCCTTATAAAAAGACAAGTTGAGGTTGTATTTCCAGCAAAAGTATTTTCATATGTAGCCCTCTGTGAGCGTCTGAAGCATAATATTGAAAGCGTCAAAGTAGAAAATAAGGTCAAATGTACTAACCTGCCTCTTTTTTCTTCAATAACCAGAAAATTTACTCCACAAGGTGTAGTTTATGCTCATTTGTCATTTTTAAAATATTAGAGTTAACTAAACCTTAATTAAGTTCTGATAAAAATCCACGAGGTAGCCCTATGGCTGCTATAGAAATAACTAATGCCGATTGCTCTTGAAAAAAATATTTTACCTGGTTCATTTACTGGTGTTTACACAGGTTCAGTAAGTGGAAGCAAATATTCACTTGTAAAGAAAAACAATTCTTTAGTTCCTACTGCTGAGCATTTAGAAGAGATAGCCTTTTCTTCCTTAGTAAATAGATTTGATAATAACGATGATGATGAGAGTTTTACTGTAACTCAAAGGCCAAAAACAGATCTTCCTTTAACGTCTGATTTTGGGAATGTAAACCCTATATGGTTATTATTTGCACGTTCAGGACTTAAGAGACTGCAGTACAAATAAGCAATAATCAAATTGAAATACAGGAAATACAATTGACTTTCTAAGCTTTTTATTGCAATATAATTCCTTGTACTTGTTAGCTTAGTATTATGCCAAAGAAAGTTAGGAGACTGAAAAAACTCAGTCTTTAAAAGTTACCTAACCGAGGTTAAAAATGAAAAACCAAATTTTCTTTGGCCCCTTTTAAGTCTCTTAAATGGGGTTTTTTATTTTAAGTGACTATCTAGAAAGAATAGGAAAAACAAAAATGAGCAGAACAGAAACAAAAGAAGAAACAGTATCTAATCTTAAGGAAAAGATTAATAAGGCTGGCTTGGCAGTTGTTACTGACTACAGGGGTTTAACTGTTGCTGAAATCACTGATCTTAGAAAAAGACTTTCAAAAAATAATGCAGAATATAAAATTGCAAAAAATACTTTAATAAGGATTGCGCTGAAAGATACTAGCCTTATTGAGCTTGAAAAACTTTTAGAAGGTCCGACAGCGCTTTTATTAAGCTATGGGGAACCAAGCGAATGTGCAAAAACATTGGTTGAGTTTATTAAAGAGGTTGAAAAGGGAGATATAAGAGGCGGAATACTTGATGGGAAATTATTAAATAAGCAAGAGATAAGAACTTTTGCGACATTGCCTTCAAGAGAAGTTTTACTTGGACAGATTGCAGGATTATTAGTTGCAAATACGGCAGGTATTGCTGGTGTCTTTGAAAATTTAATAAGAGATATTGCATTGCTTGCAGAGGAAGTAGCGAAGAAGAAAGGTTCTAGTGGAGAGGGATAATTGAGCGAAGAATATTTCGGTGAGGAATATTCTGAGCGTCGGGTAAGGAAAAGGAAAAATCTTGTTTGATCCGAGATTTTTCCGAAGTAGAAAAAGGAGATAAAAAATGAGTAAAGTAGAAAAATTGTTAGATGATATTTCATCATTAACAGTTCTTGAAGCAGCAGAACTGAAGAAAATGATGGAAGAAAAATTTGGTGTAACTGCAGCAGCACCAGTGGCAGTAGCAGCAGTAGCAGCAGCTCTGGTAGCTGAAGAAAAGGAAGCATTTGATGTAGTACTTACAAGTGCTGGTGACAAGAAAATAGAAGTATTAAAAGTCGTTCGTGAAGTAACAGGACTTGGCTTAAAAGAAGCCAAAGATCTTGTTGACGGTGCACCAAAGCCATTAAAAAATGGTGTTAAAAAAGAAGAAGCTGAGACTATTAAGAAAAAAGTTGAAGCTGCCGGTGGCAAGGTAGAACTTAAATAACTGCGTGGTCCAAAATAAACGCCCGTGTTTAAAAAAATATTAGTAGCTAATAGAGGCGAAATTGCACTTCGAGTTATTAGAGCAGCACGCGAACTTGATATAGAAACTGTAGCTGTCTATTCTCAAGCAGATGCTCATTCCCTACATGTGCAATTAGCTGATGAAGCTTATTGCATTGGCCCTGCAAGATCAGCAAATAGTTATTTAAATATTCCTTCTATTATTAGTACTGCAATACTTACACGGGTAGATGCAATTCACCCTGGCTATGGGTTCTTAGCTGAGAACTCAGCTTTTGCTGAGATGTGCGAGTCTCATGGAATTAAGTTTATAGGACCAAGCGCAAAAAATATTTCTTCAATGGGTGATAAAGCTACAGCTAAAAAAATCATGCAGGATTCTAAGGCACCTGTCATTCCTGGTTCAAATGGTTTGCTTGATGATCCAAAGCAGGCTTTAGAAGTAGCAAAAAAACTTGGCTATCCGGTAATCGTAAAAGCAACTGCTGGCGGCGGTGGAAGAGGCATGAGAATTGCTTACAATGATGATGAGCTAGTCTCAAGTCTGGACTCTGCATCTCAGGAGGCAAATAATGCTTTTGGAAATCCTGGGATATATCTGGAAAAATATATAACAAAAATAAGACACATTGAAATTCAGGTCTTAGCAGACGAGCATGGAAATGTTATTCATCTTGGCGAAAGAGATTGTACTGTACAAAGAAGACATCAAAAGCTTTTAGAAGAATCACCCAGTGTTCATATTGATAATAAACTTAGAGAAAAAATTGGAAGCGTTGCAGTTAATGCTGCAAAATCTATCGGGTATAGAAATGCAGGAACTGTAGAGTTTATCTTAGATCTAGAAACAAAGAATTTTTATTTTATGGAAATGAATACAAGAATTCAGGTAGAGCATCCAGTTACAGAAATGATTACTGATATGGATTTAATAAAAGCGCAGATAAGGATTGCATGTGGTGAAAAATTGTGGTTAAAGCAAGGTGATGTAAAGTTTAAAGGCCATGCAATTGAATTTAGAATAAATGCTGAAGATCCTGAAAAAAACTTTGCCCCGTCACCTGGAAGAATAGATGGTTATATAGCACCAGGCGGGCCTGGGGTAAGGATAGATAGCCACTGTTACACAGGTTATGAGATTCCTCCATATTATGATTCAATGATTGCAAAACTTATTGTCTGGGATAATGATAGGACTCAAGCTATAAACCGTGCAAAGCGTGCTCTGGATGAGTTTGCAATTACTGGTATTCATACTACTATTCCATTTCACCTGAAAGTTTTAGAGCATCCAAAGTTTTTATCTGGTGATTTTGGAACTGATTTTGTAGCTAAGGAGTTTTAGAATACTTCATTCATTTGCTTGACAATTAAAAACAATAGCTCCATAATAGAGAGAATATTTTAATTTTTCGGGAAATTGCTCTAATTAATTTAAGGAGTAAAAATGAAAGTTTCATCTCATGGTGCTGCAAGAGAAGTCACAGGTTCTTGCCACTTAGTAGAAGCTGGAAAAACAAAAGCATTAATTGACTGTGGAATGTTCCAGGGAGGGCTGAAGCAGCTTAAAAAAAATAAAGCACCTTTTGAATTTGATCCATCTGAGATTGATTTTGTAATCCTTACTCATGCTCATCTTGATCACTGTGGACTGCTGCCTCTTTTAGTTAAGAGAGGATTTAGAGGAGAGATTCTAACAACAAGTGCTAGCCGTGAGTTAGCTGAGTTAGTAATGCTTGATTCAGCAAAGATAAATGAACAAAATGCAAATCATAAAACAAGAAAACCTAATACTAGGTACAGTGAAAAGAAAAACTTTCAGGATTCAGAAGCTTTATATACCAAAGAAGATGTAATGAGTGCTTTAAATTATTTTGGACGTACATTAGCTTATGGTGAGGTACTAAAACTTTCAAAAGATATTGAAGTAAAACCTTTTGATGCTGGTCATATAATTGGTTCAGCATCAGTGGTATTAAGGCTGACAGAAGGAATGAGAGAAAAGAAAATCGTTTTTTCTGGTGACATTGGTAATGTTGATAAGCCATTAATAAGAGATCCATCTTTTCCTCCTAAAGCAGATTATGTAGTGATGGAGACTCTCTATGGAGATCGTTTACACAAACCTATTGCTGAATCAATTAAAGAATTTTATACTGCAATTAATCAAACCCTAAAGCAGGGTGGAAATGTGGTTGTTCCGATTTTTGCAATGGAGCGTGCTCAAGAGTTCTTATACCTCTTACGTGAAGGTGTAGAAAATGGTATCTTGCCTGGAAATGTAAAAATATTTCTGGATTCTCCTATGGCTATTACAGCAACTGAAATATTTCGACGCCACCCTGAATGTTTTAATAAAGAAGCATTAGAGCTTTTAAAAGGAGGCATTGATCCATTTACTTTTCCTAATTTTAAATTTACACGAAATGTTGAAGAATCTAAACATATTAACGATGTTAAAAGTGGTGCAGTAATTTTAGCTGGCTCTGGTATGGCAAATGGCGGACGGGTTTATCATCACCTTAAACATAACCTGGGAAGACCAGAATGTGCTGTAGTTATTGTTAGTTTTGCTTCGACAGGAACACTTGCTAGAGTAATGATTGATGGTGCAGAGGAAGTAAAGATCTTTGGGGAAGACATTCCTGTGCGGGCAAAAATTTATACAATAAATGGTTTTTCGGGTCATGCAGGAAGAAATGGACTTCTTTCTTGGCACAGACATACAGGAAATCCAGATACCACATTTTTAGTTCATGGAGATGAAAAACCCATGCAATCAATTGCAGATACTTTAAGAGCACAAGGCAAGCATATAGAAATGCCAAGCCTTCATGATGAATATAAGCTTTGAAATGAATTGTTCACAAAAATAAATTTAGTAAATTACTTTTTTACAATTATTTGAAGAGGTTGTTCTAGCTTAACTGAAAGGTAAGCACCACTTCTTAGCGGCTGCCTCTTGTCCCTTAGAAATAATTGCTTCAGTAGCTCCTAGTCCTCCTCCTATTGCAGCGCCAGACCATGCTCCACGTCCTGGTCTTCCACTGGCTATTGCGCCAATTGCTGTTCCAAGTAATGCTCCTGCACCAGCACCTATTGCTGTTTTTGCTACACCTTTAGCTAACCTGGAGCCACCTGTTTCACCACTAATAGAATAAGCTGAAGTGTTAATCGGATACCTCTTTCCATCAGGAGTTTGGATGGTATTAAATCTAATTCTTCCTGTGGGGTAAGATCCCCTCGCCTTTAGGCGACCCCTTCAGGTCAAATTGGCGGTTTAGTAAAATGGAGTAATGGGAGAAAAAAGATATAGAAGAACATCACATGTAATATTTGACAACAAGTATCATCTTGTGTGGATAACGAAATATAGATACA
>JACQBQ010000024.1 GCA_016201905.1 Candidatus Melainabacteria bacterium
AGATGTACCTTTAAGTCATACTTAGAATGCGCTGTTGTTCGATAGTGCTGCATTCCTTTATTTTACTAGCTTTAAAGTCTAACTTAAGTCTCCATCTAAAAGATGGGGGGTTTTCTCTCATTCCCCGAACTGGATACTAAACTAACAGCTGATGAAATTAAGCAAAGATTGGAAGTTGCTGTAGAATTTGCTGACAGCTTTTCTTTTCAGTATGATAGTGAACCGGTCACTATGCTTGCTACTGCCATAGATAAATCACAATTATTGAACTTAAAAGGAATAAAAGAAGAAGACGTACTTTTTCTAGCTGAAGAATATGATAAATATAAGAGTAGTTTATCTCAAGGTTTTAAATATTTCATGTGGTATCTAGCTTGGAGTTTTGATGAAAGTAAACTTGATAATTTAGGAAAGTTTATTACAACAACAGCAGATCATCATTTTTCATATGTTGATTTAGATTCTGATGCTTTTAAAAAAGGTGTTAGTTTTGCTAAAAAATTATTTACTGGTGAATAGAGATTATATTTTATTGCTTTAGATTTTGAAACGGGATTTGAACCCTAATTCTCAAATATTTGTTTGAGATAAGCTTTAAAAAATGAACTCGGGCCTTGAGGGACTCGCCCCCCAATTATTGATGCAAGTTTTTTAGGCCTTACAGGACTCGAACCTGTAACCCCCTGGTTCGAAGCCAGGTACTCTATCCAATTGAGCTAAAGGCCCTTTATAATAAACAAGCAGAGTTTATTATAACTCACTAATATGGCGAATGTAGGGTTATCACTAAATATGTTTAGTGATAATTTATTAACAAGTTTCTACTCTTACAGGACAAGATTACTATAAAAATTTACAAACGATGAATACAGATAATTTAATCACCTTTATGGTGTATTAAAAAAAATTAATGTGAAAATTTAAAATAAAGTGGGTACATAAAAATTGTTTCGAATTGCATGTGTATGTTACATCATGCAAATGTATTTTATTATGAAAGGAAAATCTCATGAGAAAGTTTACAGGTTTTATAGCTTTGACTCTTGTCGTTTTACTTATACAAGGAACATTTAATTCAGCTTTTGCTGTTCAACACCATGATCTAGAGCTGGGATCAGGGAAACTACCAGTACAACACACACTCACATTACAACAGCTACATGCTCAATTACTGCTAGTAATTGCAAGATTACAAAAAGTAGAAGAAGCACAAAGAACATTAGAAAGATCTATTGCAGAACAAACGAGATCACCAGTAATAGAGAGAAATGCAGAAGATAGAGAATCAAACGATCAATAAAAAACAATAACTTAATTTATATTTTTGTAATTCTCTGTGGGTAGATAGCTCTCACAGAGAATTTTTTTTGTCTATTGCCTTAATTGCCTATCTTTTAAATGATCAATAAATTGAATAGTCCCAGAGCAAAAAGGTTAAGGTTAAAGAATTAGATTAAAAAAATTTAATCTAATTAGAAATAAAGAAATCATTAATTTATAAGGCTAGAAGAACACTCAGATATATAATCAGTTAACTATTTAAGGATTATATATTTTATGAATAAAATTAAACTGATTGCCTTCTTATTTCTAGCTCTAAGTGCGGTTTTCACTACAGTGAGAGGTGCAAGCGCCACATGCTCTATAAGAACACTTAAAAATGTTTGTGATGTATGCGAGGAGAGGGGATTAAAGAAGTCAGGCTTAAGCACTGATTCACTCCCTGCTGAATATCCAAAAGTAAACTGTCCGGAAGCTTCACTGGCATGCATAAGAACAGATAGTTTTGGGCCTTTTTTAAAATCAAGTTACACTTTAACTGCCATGATAGATAGCAATGGGGATGATGTTTTATTCAAATTAAATACCTTAAAAGATCCAAGTTCCCCACAAAAATTTTCATACGATGTAAGATCTCAAAATTTTCGCACGGTAATTCAAAATGGCAGTGGATTTATCATCTATGACGTAGTAAATTTTAACCTGCCGGTATATAACGGAGAAAATATTCTCTCATATAACTGCATAGGAGGAATCGATAACTCTTCTGTAATAAAGGGTTTATGTTCAACCATTGCAAATAATGGAAATGGAAGTCTACAATTATATGGTTTTCAATTTACTGCAATTCCTAATGTAGGACCCCTTCAGTAACAAAACTATCAAGCTTTTTAAGCATAGATTGTTTTTCTTTAATATTTAAGAATGAGGCTTCAAAAGAGTTTTTAGCAAGTTTATAAATATCTTCTTTTTTTAAGGCAAGTGATTCTTGAATAGAAAGAAAATTGTCACCTATATAACCTCCAAAATATGCAGGATCATCTGAGTTTACTGTAACTAAAACTCCATAATCCAAGAGCTCTTTTAAATTATGTTCTTCAAGTTTTTTAAATACACCGAGTTTTAAATTTGATAGAGGACAAACTGTTAGTGGGATCTTTCTTTTTATTATCTCTTCAACAAGATTTTTATCTTCAACACATCTTACTCCATGATCAATTCTTGAAACTTTAAGCATATCAAGCGCTTCCCATATATATTCTGCTGGTCCTTCTTCTCCAGCATGTGCCACTGTTAAATATCCAAAAGAGAGTGCTTTAGAAAAAACATTAGTAAATTTTGATGGTGGGTTACCAAGCTCTGATGAGTCAAGTCCTACTCCAATTATCTTATCTTTAAATGGAATAGACTCTTCTAGTGTTTTCATTGCAGATTTTTCATCAAGGTGCCTTAAAAAACACATAATAAGACCTGTAGAAATCTTATACTTCTTTTCCCCGTCCTGCAGTGCCCTATAAATCCCATTAATAACTGTTTTAAAAGGAACTCCTCTTGTAGTATGTGTCTGCGGATCAAAAAATATTTCAGCATGCAGAACATTTTGAGATTTTAACTTTTCAATAAATGCCCATGTCATATCATAAAAGTCTTGTTCCTGTATTAAAACTGCAGCACCTTCATAGTAAATATTTAAGAAAGATTGAAGGTCACAGAACTTATATGCCATATTTAATTTATCCACAGAGCCATATTTAAGAGAAATATTATTCCGCTTGGCAAGCTTAAACATGAGCTCAGGTTCAAGCGAACCTTCTATATGAACATGAAGCTCTGCTTTTGGAATATTCTGGATAAAAGTTTTCATGCTATTTTTTTTCATAGCAATTTTTTTGTATTATAAAGCAAGCCAGGCATAAAAAATATCAAATGCTTTTTTTCCACCAGCAAGGAATTCATCTCTATTAACTTTTTGTTCTGTAACAGCTTTAGCAAAATTCATTCGCATTTCATTACGCCTATCACCGTAATTATTAAAGAACTCAGCTCCATTATCTGGTCTTAATTGAAGCTTGCTAGCTGCAAGCTTTTCTGCAGTGGCTGTAGCACCAGCTGTAGAGCCTTCAATCACTGCCATAAACCCTAAGACTTCAGACAATGTCAACAATTCTGGAAGTTCTTTGCAAACCTCTATGCCACCAAGTTTGTCACTGCTAATACCAAACTTTTTTAAATCTCTTTCAAGCATGGGCAATCTTTTTCTTTGATTAAAATCAATTCCAATGGCATTCCAATCAATGGACTTTTCTAACATAGGCTCTAAAGCTGCATATAAACCATACATCTTTTTAAGAGCAAGAATGTATTCTTCACAAGTTACATTTTTATCTTCCAGGCATATAAGTAAAGGAATCTCACCAAGTTTTTTATGAGTCTGGGCATTTTCTTTAAGTAAATCTTTGAACATTGGAGGAATAAATAATTTACCAATCCTTTTACTGCCTATAGCTGTCAATATTCTAGAGAAATCCATTTTTTATATCTTAAGTGATTAGCTATTTATATTAACATAGTGCTCTCAAGCAGGACATTGTGGAAAATTAAGAACTACACAAACTATCTAAGCTTTTTGTGTGATTCACTCACCAAAAAGCGCTGTAACTAAAAAGCGAGTTGCCGCTCAGTTGTTGAGCGAGCCTCGCCTCTAAAGAGGCGGGAGCATTCGTGCGAAACAAGCGGTATAAAAATGAACGGGCCCTATAGGATTTGAACCTACGACGCCTCGGTTCGTAGCCGAGTCCTCTATCCAGACTGAGGTAAGGGCCCTTTTGGTTTGCGGTTTTGTAATTACTCTCACTCTTGACGTTGTATGACGCCGTAAAGGGTGTCATATGTTTGAGCTACTTACTTTAGAAGATATTGCTAAAGACCTCGGGAAATCGGTCAGAACTATCCAAAGATTAGCAAAGAATGGTTTACTTCCTATAATTACACAAACACGCAAAGGCGGTTTTTATTATAGCGTACCAGTACAGGCTTACTTAGAATGGAAGAAACAATGGTTTAAAAATAAAAAGGAAGAAAATTATCTGTGTGATAGAGATTTTCTGGACCAACAGCAAAATGAATGGTTGCTGTGGTGTTCCAAAGGCCTTTTAACAGGAAAACCACTAAGTGAAAGAACTGTTGAAATATACAAATCATACTTAAATCTTTACTGGAAATTACTTCCCAGGAGATACACAAAAAGTGCATTAATATCTCTTGATTCACTGAGAAAAGTTTTAGTTGGCCTTGATGTTAAAAGCTACAGCACAAAGAAAAATATTTATGACGCTATCAGGTCATTTACAAAATATTTAATTGCCAGAGGATTTGCACAGTCGGAAATATCAAATGAGCTTCAGAAAATAAGACCAAAAAGAGTTTACCCACCAAAGCGCTTACACTGTACTCAGGAACAGTTTTATAATCTGGTCAATAGTGCAGGTAAAAAATGTTCGGGTCAATCAAATTATGATGCAATTTTTACTAAAGCATTAATTATGACTCTTGGCCTTACAGGGCTTAGGGCCTCAGAACTTTGTAATCTTAAAATGCAGGATATAGACTTAATCCAAAGAAGATTGTTTGTGTTTCTGGGCAAAGGTAAAAAAAGCAGGTGGGTCGGAATTAATGAACAGCTTTATAACCAGCTCATTGACTATTTAAGTGTCAGACCAAAGACAACACTTGAACAGTTTTTTGTAACTAACTCAAGAGTAATAAATGAGGTAGTTCCACTAAACAGAAAATCCCTTGCACAAAAAATCAGTAGGCTCTCTAATAGAGCTGGTATAAAAATCAGTGCTCATGGTTTACGCCGAACCTTTGCTACCGTAGCAGCTAATTCTGGAAAGCCAATTAATATAATTTCATTGGCCCTTGGACACGCTGATTTAAAAACGACACAAGGATATCTGATGACCAGTCAGGATGAGGTTATTAAAGAGATGCAGGGTTGGTAGGTGTTTACAATAAGTTCTACACCTTATTAGCTTAG
This sequence comes from Candidatus Melainabacteria bacterium, assembly GCA_016201905.1. GTDB lineage: Bacteria > Cyanobacteriota > Vampirovibrionia > 2-02-FULL-35-15 > 2-02-FULL-35-15 > JACQBQ01. Next base: position 5,321 of record JACQBQ010000024.1, read on the forward strand.
AAACACTAATATTTCTTAGACTGTGATTTAGGATGAAAGATATTTTGATGCTCTTTTTTGATTGTCTTCTATATTAGAATCAATATTATCTATTTTTTCTTTGATTTGACTACTTCTATAAGATTGATTTTTATCCATTTGCTTTAATTGTTCTAATAGTTCTTCATGTTTTTCAATTAATTTATCAATAACTCGTTTAACACAAAAAGTGGCTCGTTCTAAACAATGCCCCATATAAATGATTGACATAAAAGCGATTAAAACAAATAAATCGCTATGTATAAAATCATGAATCCACTCGTTCATAATTATTTATTATCTCCTAGTGATTTATATCCTCCCACCACTATTTTGTAAATAAGTCCGTTTGGTTTGGTCATAATGTCCCTTTATTATTTGTACTGGTAAAACGGATTATCCCAAGGTAACGCCCCAGGATTAAATTGTTGAAAGCGATTGTAGGATTCGTGTCCGTAAACATAATCACTAACTGCTGAAGAACCTGCATTATAACCACCACCAATCCCAGGGCCAATAATAATTGGAGCACTGGCTCTTGCAAGTTCTAATTTCCTTTGATATTGACGTTGAGCTAGTAATGCGGGTGATAATTCAGAATCAGCACACCAATAAGTGGCAGCAAATATAGATTGCATAGGATGTTTGGCATCATATGGTGAATGACATATAAATTGCCGCTTATCTCTTTCTACCATTTTCTTGTAATAAGCAAGCCGTTTAGTTGCACAAGCCTTTCCATGCATTAAAGGATGAAACAATCCACAGTAAGCATAACTTGGCAATGTTACAGCACCTGCTAGGATTACAATTAAAATTAATTTTTTCATAATTTCAACTCCTTTATTATTTTTTTAATTGACTATTCGGAATACAATCCAGAACTATATTATTTAATAAAACAAGCCAGCAAGTTACATCTTTTTCTTTATCTTCAAATCTTCCTATTTCTGGAGTAAAGTGCTTGCTAGCTCCAAACCATTTAAAATTCAGTCGTTTAGTCAAACTTACTTCCTGAACTGTTTGGTGTTTTATTTCTGAATCCAGCCAAGCATCAACAGCATCACCTTCGTTATTTGCCTTGGCAATTTGCTGAAGAGCAGAACCCATAAATAAAATCAGCAATAACACAAGAATCATTTTATTTTTGTTTATCTTCCAATTCATAGGAGGAAATGTTGCTAATTGTTTATGTGTTTGGTATCCCACGTCATAATTTGGCATTTCACGCCATAATTCTATCGTTTGTCAACTATTCTTACAAGTCATGAAGAGAGAATATAAGACAAAATGGGGTAAAAATCTAAGGAAGGCCCGAGTAGAAATGGAATTAACATTAGCAGGAGCAATTAAGCTCTTGTATGAAACACACAAGATTAAACTTGACCCAGCTCAATTAGCTAGGGTTGAACGTGGAGAAAGTGATTGTGCAGTTGAAAAGTTTAGAGCTTTATGTGATATCTACGGAGCTGACCCAAAACAGATTCTGGATTTAAAAGATTAAATCAAATTCTTTCGGATTAAAAATTACCTACTTTGCCTTACTTCGTTTAGCCGATACAAAAATTTAAAACTAAGTGCTTAAATATATCTGGGTTTTAAAGCCTGTTGAAAAAAGTTTTGAGCTTAGTAACTGCCTTCTATGCTGGAGAGAGCTTCAGGTGTAGTTTCAAGCATTCTTAGTTGTCTTTCAGTAGGAGGAACGCCATATTCAGCTTCATAATCTGAGATTCTAAGTTCATCAGCTTTTTTCATAACTCGTTGAAATTCAGCTTGTCCTTTGTACGCTGGTACAACTATTCTTTGCTGCATTGAAACTTCCATTACTTAATTTCCTCTCAGCTAACGGCTTTGATAGTTAATATTTAACCTCATTTCTTAATTGCAATACAGTAAATGTCTCTGATTGTTAAAAAAGTTTATACATGTCTTACAGATAACAACTGACTTTTATGGGGAATAGTGCACTTATAAAGGGAAAAATGTAACGAAGAGTAAATGACATCACTTGCAATTGAATTAACTGCTCAAAGAAAGTGCGCAGGGCACTTACCTATATTTTTTACTCCTTCAATAAAAAATGAAGAGGATTTAGAAGCCTACAGAACAAGACAAGAGGAGAACTTTTTACCTGATGAGATTTTAAATGAAGAAAAATTCATATCCCAGAAACATATAACTGCCCGTGTACCTAAAGGTTGTAAACAATTTCCTGATAACTGGGCTAAGAAAATAAAATTAAATCCTGCTCAAAGAGAACATTATAAAAATTTATTAGTAGCTCAAGGGCTTACAAAAGAGGAAGCTAAATACACACTGGATGCTGGTAGAGAAAATTTAAAAAGGTCAATAGTTTGGGCTACAGAAAATGAAAAATACGGTAGTGAAGCAGCAAGATTTGCAGCAACAAGTACAGTTTTAGGAGTTGCAAAGTCAATTTTTGAAAATACTGAAGCTACTCCGGCTTTTATAAATACAATGCTGAACGTCCTTCAGGGTTTTACTCTTGGACAAAGAGGTAATCGTCAGTATTACCTTTATGGAAGCAATGATGATGACAGAGGCGTTTCAGCTTATCAAAGAGAGTATTATGGAAATAAAATATCCGGTGATTTGGCAGAGCTTGCCTGTACTTTTGAAACAAAAGTAAAACCTTATGTTTTACCGCTATTGGGCTACCTCGAAACTGATAACAGAGATGCAATAGCTTCACTTCTCACACTGCCAACAACACTTTTCTGGCGCATCAGGTATGGTGGTTATATTAATCAGAAGTTTGCTACCAACCTGATAACTTACATTGCAAATAAACCGCTTGCTCTTTTAGGAGACAGGGCAAGTCAGAATGCTTTAAAGAACTTAGAAAAGGATTCTGATATTTTAACCATGCATTATTTGAAGCAAAGATTGAAAGTCTTACTAAGGCTGAAAGAAGGAGAAGCAGTATCAGGCAAAATGTACTCACTTACAAAAGATTTATTTTCAGATGATATTAACTCTGTAAGAAAATCGGCAGAAATTTTAAATGAAACTTTTGCTCCAATACTTGGAATTGCTGGGTTCACTTTTTCAGCTTTAGGTATTCCATTAAAAGCAATTACAATTTTTGCAACAGGTGAAGATTTAAACCCTCTTTTAAAAAGAACCATTGATTCATTTTCAACCTGGGGAATTGCTACCCAGCAGCTTCTGTACAGTCTCAGATTTAGTGTTATGGAATATGTAAAAGGCAGACAAATTAAAGAAATCATTACTGAAGACAAACAAATGGACAGCATAAAGAAAAATGAATTACAAAGGCTGGTAGGAGACAGGTATAAACTGTCAGCCTTTGGATTTTTAGCTAATGGTTTAAGCTGTTTTTTACCTTTAGTTAAGCTACTTGATGACAGTAATCCGTTTTTTAAGGTGTCAAAGTCATTAACCTCTGAAACATCTTGTGGACTAAGCCAATATTTCTTCTCAAAAAGAAGAGAATTAAAAGCGAGATTTTTTAGAGTTAATAATGCAGAACTGTTTCAAAATACTGAGCCCTCTGTAGAAGAACCACCTCCTCCAAAATTAAAACTTTACGGGGGAGAATATTAAGTACAAATCCAACCGCTGATATTAGTTTCATATATGAGAATCAATAAACCGTAAAATATGTTAAAAGCTAACAAGACATAACAAGGATTAGTTTAAATAGTTACTAAAGAATCCAATCTCTTTTTTATCTGGTGTCCCCAGAAGCAAAGCCCTGTCAAGAAGAAGATTTCTTGTCTCACAACAGGTTTCAGGCAATAATAAGCATGCATGGCAAGCTGCTAAATTAAGACTTTGAAATCCCTGTTTTGTAAGCTCTATACATAAAGGGTCAGATGAGCACCATCTTGCTGAAGCAAGAGCATCTTTAAATATCTTCTGAAAACTATCCTTTTCACCTAATCTTACAAGACCACCTAAAGTCCCATCTGAATCACCTTCTGCCGTGTATATTAAAATTCCACTCATTTGCTGACCTGCTCTTGAGCTACAGTATATTTTTTCCTTAAGTGATGAGCTTGAATAGCCACATTCAAAACTCAATTGCCTTATTAATATATGTGCAACTGAATGCAGAAGAATATACTCAGCAAGGTTCCTTTCATTCATCCTTACCCTGGACTGAAGTTCTCTTAATCTTTCTGATACATCCCTTTTGATAAGCCATTCATTAATATTTTTTTTTGATATCTCAATAAATATTCCTTCTCCCCTAACTTCTATCCCTGGTTTCCATTCTGTAGAGGAATCCGAGTTGACTGATACAGGTTCTGCTGTTTCATCAGAATCTTCAAATTCATACTGTTCTTCATTCGGAATTACTCTTGTAAAGCCTGTTAAAACTCTTATCTCACGTAGTCTTTTTATCAAAGAGATTTGACTTATTTCAGTTATTCCGAATTTTATATTTTCCTGGGGGTCAACGTGGAAATCACTGGAAATCATGTGTTGTTTTTCTACTTTTCCTTTGAATGCCATATACTCTTCAAAAAGATAATCAATATCATCTCTTTGCTTTTTTACTTCAGTTTCAAGAAGCTCTACTTTTTCCCTTACTTCTTCAATTTTTATTCCGGTACTCTTTGAAATTTCCTTCAATAAAAAATCTCTGTTGGCATCTTCAAGATTACCTGATGCTGTGGAAATAACCTCAAAGAAACTGGTTTCACGAATTTTTTTTAGATTCTCATCAGTAAAGGGAGGGATATCAATTGAAGAAACCATATTGGGAAAATATACATTGCCTGCTCCCCTGTGTGTAACAACAGCCCTTTCAGCTTCACACCCTTCAATAGTGCTAGACCAGGGTTTATAACCTCTGCAATTAAATTTTTGATGTACCGCTGCAGCCATAGAATTTTTTGCTCCGCATTTACATTTGACCATATAACCTGTCAAACCAGAATAATAACCAGTACTAGTAACAGTAATTTCCTTGTCTTTACCACAATCACCATGGTTTCTGTGAGCCCAGCCTTCCCAGTCAAAATCATCTATATGTCCATCCGGGCATATTAATATAAATCTTGCAGGGTTTAACTTCTGACCAGTACAACTATCACAATATTTAACTCCTGAAAATCTATTCCTCTCATTTAATTTTGTCCATTTATCAATATGTCTTATTCTATGACATCTTTTACAGAACAACCACTTGGGAAACAAAACTGCCGGAATGCCTTCCGGACATTCATCATCAGAATCAGATGGTGGAGCCATGAAATATTTAACATTAAGTTTTCTCTGTAATCTTGGTTCATATATTTTACGTCCTTTGTTGCTCCACTTTTCAATGTTGCATAGCATTAAAGATTCATTTGGAAAATCAATTATTGAACCAACACCAAAAGTACTTATAATCTGGGAACGTCTTATGGTTTGATAATTCTTCCCGTATCTGCCAGTGAAAAATTTATTATTTCTTCTCTGCATATTTCTGCTCCTCTACAACCAATACATCAGGCTCAGCTTCTTTTTGTCTAATCCTACACTCGGCATCTACATTTCTTAAGGAATTAGGAACAAAGAATCTTGCACTCTTATCATTCTGGTCTGAAGTAATGAGATGTTTTTTTGTTTTATTGGTAAAGGATACTTTTTCTTCAGGAGCTGAACTTACAAATGATTCCCATTTATAAACAATGGATTTTAATTCTTCTTTGGCAATCTCATACTCTCTGGCATCAATGTTTTGTATTCTGTCAAGAATAATTGCCGTTATGTTTTCTATATCAGCCCTGTCCAATTTTATAAAATCCTGCGCACTATCATCTTTTGTAAGTCCTAAAACTTGCCTTACCAGTGTAATAAAAACAGCAGGCAATCCTCTGTCTCTGGATGGACTGGCAAATGGAGTCACACTGGTTGGTTCTACACTTTTGTAAAGAGTGTTGTGGTACTGAATAAAATGTTCATAGTGTGACCTGTCTCTTGATTTCACAGGATTAAATATAGTAAAAACAATCCCCGGATATTTTCGTCCAATACGACTTGATGCCTGAATATATTCTGATGTTGTTTTTGGTTGACCTACTATTGTCATAAGATTAAGCCGGTCTATATCAACCCCGACAGATATCATATTGGTTGCAGAGACAAGGTCAACGCAGTGATTTTTTTCAGCTGTATATTTCTTTTCAAGCTCAGATAATATTGCCGGAATTTCCTCGGCTTTTTTCCGGCTTGTAAGCTCCTGCTTATTATTGACAAACCTTTGCTTAACATAAGTTCTTCTTTTCGACAGATTATTTATCTGCTCCTGAACATCATCATTAATGAATGTATCAAATTTCCCAAGCTCTCTTATGCTATTGAAATATGCAACCAGAGTCCAGTACTTATCAATTACTTCTTCAGAAGATTTGATACAGAACACTGTCTGAAGGAGCTTGGCCGCAAGTCTTATTTCAGCAATACTCTGGGTTTTACCCCATGGCATAACACCTACATAAATTCGACCAGGAGTACTGTAATCAGTATATGAAAAGAATGAGTCGTCACTTGATAATCCTGGCGGAGGGAATTGTTTTACTTCTCTATTATATAAATTTCTGCATTGTTCAATGGAATTACGAATTGTTGCAGTTGAACCAACTATTTTAGGAACAGAATTTTTATCAGAGCTTAATATATCAACTGCACATTCAAAGAGACCAACCATGCTTCCAAGAGGTCCTGATATAAGATGTAACTCATCCTGAATTATCAGGTCTGGTTTTCTATTTCGTATTTTTCCACTGGTGGAAAAGAATATGTTCCTGGATTCTCCCTTTGAGGCAAGAGAAGCAAATTTATCAACTGTTCCAAATAGTAGCGTAGGAGGATTATTGTAGATATCTTCATCAACTATTATAATTGGCAGAAAATCATTAAAATCACAGTTTTTGTTAGGACAAAACAGCTCAAGCCGTTTTGGTTTTGTTCTGATTCTGTATCCGAGTGCATCTGCTTTATCCATATGGGTACCGCACCACGGGCAGCTTAACACCTGAAATGGATTTGAATCTGAATAGCCCGTCATAAGTGCTTTCAGCTTTTCCTCTGCACCACTGCTACCGGATATTGCATTAGGAGTTGAATCTCCACCAATCCAGAGGCCAATTGTAACAGGCTGCTCTCCAAGTCCCTGTTGTCTTCTTATTCTTTCACAGGCACAAATTAGTGTGCATGCTCTCTGAAACTGTTGCGATGTTAGCAGCCTCAGTGTATAACGCATTATTATTGCAGTTCCACCATAATTCTGAAGATAGCTAAGTCGTCTGTAAAAGATATTCAGGGCACAGAGTCCAAGATAGGCTTCTGTTTTTCCTCCTCCTGTAGGGAACCATATCAAATCAACTATATTTCTATCGGGAGAATTGTTGTCCTCAACAGAACCAAGTGAGAGAAGTAAAAATGCCAGCTGAAATGGTCTCCATTCCGGTTCACTATGCGCTTTCTCCTGATAGTATTTTTCTGCTTCAGGCAAAGTATCAGAGAAATTTTTTCTTGTCTTTTGATATTCATAACGAATTCTCTGGTCTCTCATTGTCTGGTTTGCCAGTTTAAATGCCTTTATAAGGTTTTTGTTCTTTACCAGAAGACTTACCCCATGCTTTATGCGGTCAAATACTTTCTCACACTCAGAAAGGTGTTTTTCTGCCACAGGTTTAAAAATACCTGGCAGCTGACTTTCTCTTTTATGATTTTCGTCTATCCAGGATTTATATAAGGTACAGAAGTCAAGCAGCCTTTTTGTTTTTTCCTGGTCATTAAAACCGGAATCATCTGAGAGGTTTTTCATTAAAAGAATTTTTTTTACATCTTCATTAATATCTTTAATATTGAAACTAACCGATGGTACTTCCACTACCGGCATGGCAGATGAAAAAATCTTAAAAGCTCTCCCGCCCTTTGAATCTGTCTCCCAACCCGCAGTACATCCATGACCAACTGCAAAAGACTTTTTGTCCAGATAAAGCATTGTTAATGAAAGCTCTTCCATGTTATCGTAACGGGTTGAGTCACTATATTCAACAAAAACAGGCTTGCCACTAGTTGTAGATTCTACAAAAAGTTTTACCTGAAAAATGGAATTCTCATATTTGCTTCCTTCAGATGAGTTAATCATTGATATCGTATAAAGAACTTTTTTCCCAAGAAGTCTGCTCTTTACAAAAAGATTTACATTGTCATCCAGTTTTATAATCCCGGAGGTATTTCTGTTAATTTTGTGCTTAAGATTTTCTATACCCATTCTCTTTCTTCCTGCTCCGATTCTATCTTTAATTCTGTAAAATACACTGGCAAAAGATTTTAATTTTTCATCTGAGGAGTTTAGGATTTTAATAATATTAGTTAGAGCTTCTTTTGAATTTTCCAGGTTTATCGGTTTAATAACATTATTTGAATAAGCAAAACTTTTGCTAAAGTCATCATTATTTAATATTGTTTCAGGTAGATTGTCACATTTTTCTTCTATTTCATGAATTTCAAGTTTTTTGTATTTTCCATATTGTGCTTTAACCTCAAGTTCTTCTTCCGGGCCTTCAACCATAAAACTTACACCAAATGCTGATGGATAAAAAGAGTTAAGTGTCGCAGCTGAATCAAGAGGTATTTCATCATCCTCTGCACTACTGACAGATTCTAGGTCCTCCCCGGTATCCGGAGTCCGTACAGGGCTGTCATCATCTGACAGAATTTCTGTTTCAGGCTCTGCTGGGTAGAGTATTCCAGAGGAATATACACTTAAAGGATTTTCATCTATTATTTCTTCATCACCAAAAAGAGGGCCAACCAGCTCTTTATGAGCCTCATTTAATATTTCACTTCTTATCTGAGCATAATCCTTCATAATCTCTTAATTCTACCAATTTTAAATACTGATTTACATTTTCAAAATATTGTTCTTTCTGGTCTTCTTTCAAAAAAAGAAATAATAGACTCTTACATCTTGTCATTCCTATATAAATTAATGCCCTGCTGCGTTCGTTCTTTAAGTTATCAATATCAAGAAGAATTGTTATTTTATTTTCAAGTCCTTTGTAGACAGGTATTGTACAAACAAAAACAGCATTTTCTATATGATTGGTTATATTTTCTTCTGTAAGTTCAGCTAAAATACAGGGCAAATAAATATTATCTCTTACAATTTGAAGTTCACTAAAAGGAGTTGAGGAAAGTATTGTAATATCACTGGCTGGTATTTTTTCAGTAACAATTAGCTGATGAAGAAGTTTCTGAAGCATAGATGTTTCTTCTTTTTTATCCTTGTACCACTGAAACTGAACTTTATCACCCTGAATTCTTTTTATACTCTCATTTCTGAACCCGCTTAATATGGACGCCTGAACAGCTATTTCCCTGGTATTACGACAGTTCAGATTTAGATTATAAATAGCAGTATTGTAATCACTGAGTTTATTTAAAACCTTGTTATCAAATCTTCCGTAAATGTTCTGCCTCTCCGAATCCATAAAAAATAGCCAGTTTCCATCACTTAGCCCATTTTTTAAAATACATTCAAGAGCATTGAAATAATTTACAGATAAAATATCCTGGGCTTCATCTAAAATAAGACAATCATAAAAAGGAGCATTTCTTTTTTTTACAGCTTTCTGGAATAACTCAGGGTAGTGAAGTCCAAAAATTTCCTCTTTAGGTAAATTAAGTTTCATCAGATTACTTAGCTCTGAAGTAAAATTAGATTTCGCAATTTCTTCATAGAAGTACTTACTGATGGAATTTACAGTAATCAATTTACCCTCAGCATCTATTTTTTCTATCTCAGATTTTAATTTGATTCCAAGCAGCTTATTAAAACACAACAAAAGTGTTTTAATACCCATATGATAATTCCTGCGTGCCTTTTCTACTGCAAGCATGGTTTTGCCTGTACCAGCTGCTCCCTGAAATATAACTCTTTTGTTTTCAGACATATGGTCAAGTGCATAGTATTGCTCAGTTGTATAATTTGTAATTTCATCCTCTGTATCTTCAACTTTTTTCCACAGGGGTACAGGGATTTCAAAATCCCCCCTTATATAACCAATAACATCTTCAATATTTTTTAGCGTCCCATGTTTTCTGGATTTTTCTCTCCAGTATTCTTTAAGCCTGGCAATATAATCAGAGATGTCATTCTTAATGTCTTTTGCATCATAAATAATTCTTTTATCCCATTCAGGGGACTCCTGTTCAAATACGATATCAGGGAACATTACTCCAAATCCAAACAAACAGTTGTTTAATTCGTTGCCAAATTTAATCTTAAGGTCATTTAAGAGAGCAAACATGGAATCAGAAACCTGTCTGAATGGACCCTGCGAATTAGATGTGATTTCACCATAGCGATTCCTGAAAGTCCATACACCATTTTCTCGTTTTACCTGTCCACCTTTTATTTCAAGACATATAATGCTTTCTTCATCAACCAGAACAAAATCAAGCTCAGCAATCCTCTTTCTCTGGTGTCTGGCTAACGCCAGTGAATGTAGGCAGGTAATATTACCAAGTCGGGAGGATGATATAGATTCAAAAATCTTTCTTTCTGCCGAACTCTTTATATCACGGTGAATGTAATCTGGTATTAATTTCACCATCTGTTAAGCCCTTTTAAAGTAACCTGAATGTTTCATGAACCGGAACTTTTTCAGTTTCATACGAAATATCTATAAGTTTAGCAATATTAATATATTTTGTAACTTCACTTAGCTTTTCATTCAGCTCAGAAAATAATTCTGTTTCGTTGGCATCGGCAGTCATTGAAGGATAAAGCAGCTTTTTAACCAGACATCTGCCAAGTTTTATGTGTATTGATTTTAAGGCTACACAGGCAGATTTAACAGACTGGAGCTTGCTTGTTAACTCTTTATTCCCTGTAATTTTTGCAATTGCATCCAGTGCTTTATACCCGTCTTCAGGTGGTCCAATAAACCTATCATCATCTATCCATGACCGTATAGTTACTATTGACCTTTTTACACCAGATTTTTCAAGTTCAATTTTTAATTTTTCAAGATTCATCCGTTTTTCAGTTACAAATTCTTTTAGGACATGTTGCCAGAGGTCTGAGAGTTCTATAGTGTTTTTATCTATAAAGCCTTTTTCAACAGCTGCTTCAATAAGCTCCTCAAAAATTTCTTTTCTTGAATCATCAAGAAAAATAACATCATCACCTCTTGTAAGTTCCATAACAGGAATTTCTTTTATACTTTCATTTTCTCTGTCAAAAATCTTTACTTTTTTTCCTTTAGGCAATAATGCGTATTTCCCCCCGTCAAACAATCCGAAAATTGCTTCAACTACTGTTTCTCCTTTTAAACATTCAGGAGATTGAGACCTGGCAATTGCTCTGAAAGAGTCTTTTAAGGATTCAAGCAGGGTTCTCGACTCCTGGGATTCACTGGTCAGATAATCCTTACCACTTAATGTGTTTTCCTCATATATCCCAAGAAGGATGCTTCTTACATCATCTCTATTCAGCTCATCCAATAGCTTAAGGGACTTTGTCTGAAACTTTCTATAATCAGAATATTCACAAGGATAAAAGAGCGAGATTTTCTTTCCGAAGCTGTTTTCAAGAAGTACAGGATTTTCATGAAATGGTGTAAATGAAGTAAACATTGTCAGGTCATAATCATCTGTTTCATTAATCTCACTATGTGTTTTAATCGTTATGTCCCTAAAATCATGTGATGATAATCCCAGAGCAGCTCTGAAGATTTCTCTGTAGTCAACAGCTCTGTCCCTATTGCAGACAACCAGACATATTTTCTTATTTTTATTTTTTTTAATTAGTTCAGACGCCTTGCTTAGCTTTGGTGAATCAGTATTAAAATTCTGACTAATCATGATTACCAAAGCTCTGGCTTCATTTATGTGTGAATGCAAATCAGGTGACAGATTTGTCTTTTTAAGCTCATTTATTATTACCTTTATATCATTTTCAAACGCATATAGTATTTCATTACCAACAATGCAGTGTAATGGAAACGGAAGGCTAAGCATAAAATAAAGAAAGCGGTAAATTCTGAAAACAAAAAAATTTAGTTCTTTGTGGTTAATTTTATTTGCAAACCGGGACAAATGTTCAAGTACTGATTTAAGTTTGTTTACTGAATCTTCGCTAATCCCCTGAGGATACGATACTCCAATCGCTTCATGTTCTGTTACCAGGCTGTTCTTAAGTATCATATTGTGCCTTCGTATAACAGAATCTGAGCTATTAATAAAACCAGATTCCTGCTTCCTGAGAGAACCCAATTTCCCCGAAGCTAGTTCTGATGATTCTGATATTGAAAGATTACCCTTTTCATTAAACTCTACTGGGATTGTTGGGGAAAGGTTTGAAAGATTTTTCAAATCATCACTTAGCCAAAGCCAGGAATCGAAAGGATGCTTCCCCTTCCGTAGTTCATCCGCAAGCTCATAATCTGATGTGTTTAAAAGAATATAAATATCCTCAATATTTTCCCTCTGGGTAATAATTGACGGAAGGAGACTATGCCCGCTTTTTACTTTTGCAGCTCCGCATACAAGTAGTGTTTTTATATCTGGATTACTCTTTGATACTTCAAAAGCAACATCCATATCAGTACAGATGTGAATAAAATATTCTCTTTCGGTAAAATCCCTTCCAATTCTCTGAGCCTCATCAGGATTAGGGTAATAGGCTATTGAAAACAGGTCTTTCAGCTCAATACCATTCACTGTAAAAGAGGCAAATTTATCCAGCACATCTTTTTGTTCAGCAACAATTAATATGCCTGACTGTTTATATAAAGTTTTATCTTCACAAATACCTTTAAAAATACTTTTCAGAACATGTCCCCTTTTTTCGATTAACTCGCTGCCAGGTAATGATTTTAAATCAATAGGTGAATCAGTAGCAGTTGAGTGAGAAGGATAAAATTTGTGCCTTTCATCTTCATAAATCCAGCTTGCTGTTTCTGAATCCTTTCTCTGATTTGTCCTGTAATTAAGTTTATGGTATGTACCTTTGTACCCTCCATACAGGTCATCACTTGTACCTCCATATAATCCCCTCTTGACGCTGTTATCAACCGTATCTTTTACTAGCACGCATTCGTTGAGCTTTAGTTCATGAGGTTTTTTATCATTAACTATGTTCTTTTTAATATGTGAGAGTCCTGTATATATCAAAAAAAGAATGTTAAAGAGTTCGTCATAGGGATGAAGAATTGTAAGCCTTTCTTTTGATTTATTTATTACATTTGCAGAAATGACGTGATAATTAACAAGGTCATAAAGATTTGGATTTATTTTTTTTCCGTTAAACCTTATATCCAGTTCTTCAAATTCCGGAGAACTGGTTTTTATAAAATCTATTATTTTTTGATTAAACATATTATTTTATAAGCTGATTAATAAAGCGGTTTGAAAACAGATTATGTGAACTCACTTAAATAGTATCAACATTAGTTTTATTCGAAAATATGCTTATAAATTTTTAATCTTAGAGGGAAGATTATTTCTGATTTTTGGTCTTTTTATGCCTAAATTTAAGAATTGATTTCTTAACCTCTTTTGCAATTGCTTCAGAAAGCAGGGGGGGAACAGCATTTCCAACCTGAATAAATCTGTTTGTCCTGTATCCTGTAAACCTGAAGTAGTCGGGAAAACTTTGAATTCTTGCTACCTCTCTTAATGAGAGAGTTCTTGTTTGTTTTTTATCAGGATGAATATATCTGTATCCATCCTTGGACATATGAGCAGTTACAGTATATGCCGGCTTTGACCAGTTTAATTTTCTGTACTTATCTTTAAAAATATCGCATCTGTATCTTCTGTGCTTTTCAGGAACATCTGCATAGGTACCACCTTCAGGAAGTAAATTAAAAATAACTTTATCATCTTCTCTTACAGGTCTGATTACATGGTCATAAATAATGTTTTTTCTGCCATTCTGCATCTCACTTCTCATAAGTTTCTGATAACTAGTAGTGCTTTTTGAATTATATTTTTGTTCTTCTGTCAGGCAGGGTGGCTTTCTAAATGGCAAGTCACCTATTGCATCAAAAAGAGTAAAATGACTGCTTTGCTTATAAGGCCATTTTATTTCATTGCTAACTCTGCTTCCCTGAAAAAATAAACGTCTTCTGGTTTGGGGAACTCCATAATCAACAGCATTCAGCAGTTTCCTCTCAACTTTATAACCAATCTTTTTAAAATCATTTTCAACCTTATTAGAAAAAATTTCACCATTCTCAGAATAAAAATTTTCCATTCCTGGTACATTTTCCATAAGGAAGAATAAAGGTTTTATATCTTCAACAAACCTGATGAAATGCCTATATAGTAGATTCTTATTCCTATGGTATTTATCAAGCATTTTAAGGTTTCGTATTTTACCTCTGCCTTCAGTTGAAAACCCCTGACATGGTGGCCCTCCTATAATTAAGTCAACCTTTTCAATCCCTATATTTTTAAAGAATTCTGACGGTTTTTTTATTCGGGTAATATCCATACAGAAAGTTTTTGCAATGAAATTGCCAGCATATGTTTCACATGAGTATTTATCGCTATCAATTGCCGCAGCAACAAAAATACCTGTTTGTTCAAAACCAAGACTTAAACCACCAGCACCACAAAACAGGTCAATAGCAATAATTGACTTTTTGTCTTTAATTCTCCTGTTCCATTCTTTTTCTTTTTCATTAATTTGGGGCTCAAGACAAACTTTACTGCCCCTTAAGCATTTAACCTCATATTTTTTTGTTTTTTCAGTAGACATATTCTATTTCACAATTTTATTCGATTGGTTAAAATTATTTACTGTATATAAATAAAATAAGCAAGGACAGATTATGGACGTTCTTACAAAAAAACAGCGTAGTTACAACATGTCAATGATAAAGTCAAAGAATACTAACCCAGAGTTCCTGGTAAAACAATCGATTAAAAGAAATCGTATAACCGGTGTTTCATACCACCCTCCTCTACCTGGTAAACCTGATTTAGCTATTAAGAGCAAAAAGGTTGTAGTTTTCATTGACGGCTGCTTCTGGCATAAGTGCAAAAAGTGTTTTAAAGAACCTGCAACAAGAAGACAATTCTGGATTAAAAAAATTGAGGGTAATGTTATAAGAGACAAAAAGGTAAACTCTGAACTTGGTAAAAAAGGCTGGAAAATAATCAGAATATGGGAACATCAGATACGCAAAGATAAAGACTGTACCTTTATAATAAAAAGACTAAAACAGATTTTACACACTGCAGACACTCGTGCAAAGCATGAGAGATTTTTAGGCAATTTGCTATCGATTTAGTATCGATTTCTTATCGCTTTCATGGTCGATTTTTAGTCAGTTTTTAGACGGTTTTTCTCTGACGATTTATTGGCGGTTTTTGTAGACAGTTCTTGTGATGGTTCCACTATGGTTACTCTAAATTGAGAGTTGTAGCACTCTTACAGGCCATCGATGGGTCGTAATTATTTTTTCAGGGGCCAACTCATAACAGGTGATACCTTGCTAAGTTCTGGCTTTATTTCTGAGCTATAAAACTAACGTGGTATTTCTTATATAAACCAACTACGTTAGTACTAACAGAAAATGGCACTCAAACAAAATAGGGATAAATGTTTGAGCTGTCCCATAAGAGAACTATCGGGACAAAGTAAAGGGACACTTTTGCAAATACTTTGTAGAGAACAAAACTGTAAATCAATAATACGTATAAAAGCGATAAAATAAAGAATCAGCGGCCAAATATTATTTCCATGACGAACTTACCGTAAATTACCGTCAAGAATCAGGCTTAGGAAGCGGGTTTCAGAAGGAATCGGAGTGTAAAGAATTGTTTGCATTCAGGATATTAAAAATCGATTTTGTTTAGTATAGAAGTTGTACTTTCAAGGAATTGAAAGTTTATGTAAAAAATATTTATATTGAAAGGAGGAAAGTATTGGAAAGTGTTTTAAAAACCAAAAAGAAACGACCTGAAATCAGAAGCCTTTGCCTTGAAAAAGATATTTGGGAGAAAGCTAAGTCATTGGCCCAAGCTGAAGGACGCTCTGTATCAGGCTTCTTAAGAGCTATTATCAGACAACTATCTGATAAAAAAAACCTGCTACATAAATAGCAGGTTAAAAACTTGGTTTTTTTTCTTCTCAAGTTAATAATACCAAGTATGTTATAAATTAACATAAAATATTAATTTATAATATGAAATTAAGAAGCTAGGTTAAGAACCTATTGCAAGAAAGCATTGGACTGGATTTGTACCGTACAGGCATTGTTCTTGTGGGTAGGTCTTAGCACCTTTAGAAGTATCCCAAATGGGGAAACGCTTTCCATTTAAAAATGGAAGGGGCTCCTTTTACTTGTCAACAGGTTAAACAAGCTGTGCAATTATACCTTGAGTTGCATGGCCACCGCTATGATTTTAGTTACAAGGTAAGTACTTCTTCTGCACATTGGGAATCTGGCTGGCCAACTGTAATGCCTGGTTTCAGCGAAAGAAAACAGAGGTCATTCAATCCTACACTTTCAGATAAAGCAATTAAAGATTTATTATTTGGCAAAGAAACAAATATACATAACGGAAATAAGAACGTTCGGATAGGATACGCAAGCTGTAGATTTGGAAAATACACACGCTACTTTGCAATTGACATTGACAATGAACCAGAGAACAAATACTACAACATAGAAACAATACACAAAATACTTGAAATAACAAAAAATATTGGTGCTCCACTTCTCATGCAGTCAAGTTATAGCAAAGGGTGGCATTTAAGGTGGTATTTTACTGAATCAATTAAAACATGGGACGTAGCTATTTATATTCACAACCTTTTTACAGAAAATGGCTTTGTTATTTCAGACGGTAAGTTTGAGCTATACCCAAACAGAAAAAGTGAACCACATGCCTTATATCGAGGCTTAAGACTACCTTGTCAAAAAGGTTCAGCATTACTTAGTCTAGAAGATGGGAGAGTGGTTGCAAGCCCTGATGAAGACCCAGAGATTTTTATAATCCATTGGGCTGAAGAGGTCAGAAAAAACTTAATTGATATTTCAAGCCTTGAATTTTTAAATGAAAAGAAATATTCCAATCCTAATACTCAAGGTTGGTATGAAAGATGTTTAAAAGCTAAAGAGGTGGGATTTACTGGTCCCTCACAAACCAATAAATTACTTGGTGCAGTCGCAGATTATTACAGGGTTTTTAATGGCATATCTGACGTTAGTGAGCTTACAAAAATACTATGTAATTGGATAGATGAAAAACATAATGGGTTTTCAGATGAATACAACCATTCTCCAAAGTCGGCTTACTATTGGTGTAAAAGATGGGCTATATGCGCAATTAAAAATCGAAAGCCACTAAGTGGAGTAGTCGTGGCTAAGAAAGAAAATAATCATAACAAAGCTAAAGGAGGACAATATGACCACCAGTTAAGTAAATGTATTCAAGATGGGGTCATTAAAGATGGCATGAGTGTAAGAAAGATAGAAAGACTAACTGGTATACCTAAGAGTGCTATTGGCAGAAGGCTAAAAAGCAAAGTCTTTGCTTTCAGCAACAAATAGTAGAGATTTATTTTTGAAGGAACAAGGGAAACCATCTCTACACAAAAAATAATTTAATCTGAGGCCAACCAGAGGCCTTCCGTTAAATAATCTAACTGCTGTTTGTTACGAATCTTCTACAACGTGCTATTCATGAGCCTTTGTAATTACAAAGCATTTACATTACCAGAGAGATTGCATATCATTAGATTGAAGAAAGGTTATACGACGTCATTCGGCGTCACTAGTGAAAATGTATAAAACTCTTAAACATACGGGCCTTGAGGGATTTGAACCTGTGACGCCTCGGTTCGTAGCCGAGTCCTCTATCCAGACTGAGGTAAGGGCCCAAAGCAAAGAGTATTATAGCGTGGTCATTATCTTTTTAGTTCATTGAGTATATTTTTAAACTTTTCTGTAAAACATTCAGAGAGAGATTTATCAAACTCACCAAGATATTTAAGGATGTATACTTCATCATAATTTTTGTTTTTTAAAAGAATATTTTTTATATCTTCAAGATCTCTTGCTCTACCTGCAAAGATTTTGTGGATTATTACATCTTCTAAGGCAGCAAAGTTAACCAGAACATTTTTAATTTGTACTTTGTTGGATCTTTTTATAGCTTCTAGTTCATATGGAGTAAAAGAGAAAATATAATCAACCTTAATGCTAGTTTCTTTATCTATTACAGGTAAAACCATGAACTGGTTTACAAAATTAGCAGGATCATCTACAAGGATCTTTAAGTTAAGCTCATTTGTAATATCAACTATTTTTTTGTAGTCATTAGCTCCTAGCCCAAGGGTAATATCAATGTCTTTGGTAAGCCTTGGCTCGCCATATAAAAGCACTGCCTGACCACCTATAATCATGTACGGTATGCCAAGCTTATTAAGCTTATTAGCTATTGTTGCTATTAGTTTTTGGAACACTGTTTAATATATTTGCAGTTTTAATAGCTAAATCTATATCTTCAAGAGGATTTTTGATTGGTAGAACTCCCAAAGTAACTGCTTCTTTATACATTTCTTCAAAAAGGAAAAAATTCCTCGCAAAGTCTATTTTCTCCTTTGATATAAAGTTCTCCTCGAACTCTCTATACTTTTTATAGTTTCTTATCATATTAACTCTTAAAACCTAAAGATATTATACCCATTTTAAGCTATGGTTTAGTTAATTCAGTCCACTCATAGCCCAGCACCAGATGGAAAAGAGTTGGATAGATTGCATATTTTGTATATCGTTAGATGTTAAGATAAATCTATCAATTGTAAAGTTTTTATTGCTGCAATTGTAAAGTTTAGTTTTTTGCCCTTTTTATCATAAACTCTACACTCTTAGAAGCATTAATTACTTGAATATTAACAGCACGGTGAGAATTTTTATATACTCTAAACACTTCATCTGCAAAACCTTGTCCTATAGATTTTACTCCTTTAAAATCTAAAATAATGTGCTTAAAGTTATCAAGTCCAAATAAAAATCTCTTGGCTTCAGAACGGGAAATATAATTATCTTTATTTTCTGATAGATGCACCATTACTTTTGTTTTATCAAATTCGTAATTTTCTCCACTATACCTGTCAAATAAATTTTTAAGAGTCTTGGTTGATCTCTGTTTAAGAGTAAACTTAACTTTTGTGCCCTTGAAATATTTTACATCTTTTAAAAAAACATCGTTTTTCTGGCTGTCTATAATTAACTGGAGTTTTGCGCTTTCTAATAAAAACTTGTCAGCTATTTTTGATGTAAAGAAAATCCCTTGTCCGGAATGATGTTTTGGATCTGTGGTTTGCTTTCCTTTAAGTAATTGTTCAACTGATTCGAAATGATCTTTAAGCTTATACTTCTTACGAATATTTTCAAAGACCCCTATACCTCTATCTATTACTTCAAATTCAAATTGACCATCTGTACATAAAAGTTTTACATTAACAATTTTCGACTTTGAATGGTCTATCGCATTATTTAACATTTCTGTAAAAGCATAATTTGCTATTTTATATGCATTGTTTGAAAGATTTTTACTTAGTTTTATTTTTAAGGCAGCCTGGCTGAAAACTTTATCCTCATTTAACCCTTTTATTTTGTACTTAGAGATAAAAAGAACAGGTTTATTTAAAGACTTTGCATTTGCTTGGGAATACTTAACGTATTTGGCATTATGAGTTGAGCCAACTTTGATAACTTTTCTTTCTGCAATTAATTCACGAAAATGCTGGGCAATAGCTTGTCTTGAGATATCAATGAGCTTGTCGATATCTGATGTTCTTATTTCTCCTTTCAAGTTAAGCTGTTTAAGAATAAGTTCTTTGGTTTTCATGATATATAAAGAAGGATTTTAACAAATTGTAAAGTTAATTGTAAAGTTTTTATTGCTTCAATTGTAAAGCTTTGGTAACTTTGTATGTAAGAGTAAAAACAAAAAAGAAATTTAGGTAGCTACTATGGTCCCTAAAAAAATTGCAGTTGTCACTGGAGCAAATAGAGGTATTGGCTTTGAGATTACCAGACAGCTTGCAAAAAAAGATATCCAGGTTATTCTAACGAGCCGTAATAAAACAAAAGGACTTATAGCAGTTCAAAAACTGCATGAAGAAGAAGGATTAGAAGTAGTGTTTCACCAGCTTGATGTAACTGACAGCATAAGTATCCAAGCCTTGATTGACTTTATCAAAAAGGAATATGAAAGATTAGATATTCTAGTGAATAACGCTGGTATCATGCTGGATAAAAATGACTCAGAAAATGCAAGCATATTAAAAACCAAACTTGACACTATTAGAAAAACAATGGAAACAAATACTTACGGACCACTTGCTATTTGTCAGGCATTTATTCCACTTATGAAAAAGAACAATTATGGAAGGATAGTAAATATATCAAGTGGTATGGGTCAACTCGAAGAGATGAATGGAAATTATCCTGGCTATCGTCTTTCAAAAGTTAGTCTTAATGCACTGACAAAAATATTTGCAGATGAACTAAAAGAGCACGATATTTTAATTAACTCAATGTGCCCAGGCTGGGTAAGAACAGATATGGGCGGTCCAAATGCTACAAGAAGTATAGAAGAAGGTGCAGAAACTGCAGTATGGTTAGCTACACTTCCAAGCAATAGTCCAAGTGGTGGTTTTTTTAGAGATAGAAATCTTATCCCATGGTAGATGCAGTTTTTAATTTATTTAATAGCAACTTTCTCAAGTGCAGACAATTTTTTGCTTAGCCAAGCGTGTTTAAATCTTGCCCTATAGACATATACCTACTTTGTGTTTCTAAATTTTGCTTGGTACTTTTTCTAAGTGCATCGGCAAGATTTATTATTGGCTTATCATTTAAATTATCTGGTGTATTAAAACCTTGTTGTGGAATTATCATGACTCTAATTCTTGGGCTTTCCATTTACATCCTTATTTAAATAATTTCAAACTCAAACAGGTTATATTTTTATAGGATTCCGGTTATGTAAAGGTTAATGAGCAATAGTACAAATAACCAAATAATAAATTAAATTTTTCTCATGTAAAAACGGGGACGTTATTGCGAGGAGTCCGCCTAGGCGGACGACCCGCTTCGCCCGCCACTGGCGAGGTTCGCCAAAGGCGACCAGCGAAGCGAGGCGAGCGTGGCAATCTCAAAAACGCTAAGGAGATTGCTACGTTTGATATAATTACTCCATAGCTTTTTATTAAATGTAGACAATGGCGTCTCTTAAAAAAGACAATGGTGTCTTTCAGCTAGGAGGACACATGAGCGTTAGTGCTGTTTTTTGGCCGCAAACTCACCATTCACAAGAAAACTACAGATGCGGCCAATTGGTCAACAATGACCTGAGTAAAGAGGGGGCATGCCCCCTCTTTCTTTTTTAGGACAATCTTACACAAACTTGTTAAGAATTAAAAAAATATAACAATTATAAAGTACATAAAGTAATTTCTTTTTCTCTCTTACCTATCAGATTTCATACGGAACAAATACAGAGATTAGATGAAACTCTTTTTTAATTTGAATGATCATTTACTTTATAGAAGTCAATCTAAAAAAATAAAATTATGAAGTTATTGTTGTTAATTTCCTTACTTACACTATTCTACAAAACTCTGACATAAGAAAAATTAATTTGAAGTAAAATATTAAAAACTATACATAAGGGAATAAGTACCCGGCATTTACCAATGCCGGATTAGGAGGTTGTTCTATGAAGGTTCCACAAGTAATAAAAGCAGCAGTACTTGGTCTAATTGGTACCGGTGTTGCTGGCAATGGATATTTAACTTATCAAAATCAGCTTGAGCATACTCAAACAGTTGAACAATTAAAACAAGAATTAAACCAGAGTAATGGTACCGTTCAAAATCTACGCAATACTTTACAAAAAGACCAGACAAGCATGCAAAGTTTATCAACTCAGATCTCTGCACTAAATAGAGAACTTGGAACCAGGATTACTTTGGATCAAATCATAAGTGCAGTAAGTCAGGTTACACCTTCAACAGTAAGAGTAGAAGGACAAGTAGAAAGGCTTAATCCATTTACAGGAGAGATACAAAGAGGTACTGTAATTGGCTCAGGTGTGATTATAATCGGTAACCATGGTGAAAGATACATACTTACAAACGGGCATGTAACTGAAGGAAGTGAGATAAGGAGAAATGGAACCAAGGATAGTGTTTATCACATAAAGGTCTACAATGGAAGTGATTATAGAAGCCCAGTTGAGTTTGATGCAGCACCTGTAATTTTATCTAATGGAGAAAGAGCTTATTCTTCGCCCGACAAAAATGATCTTGCTCTTTTGCTAATCCCTCCAAATGTAGAGCTACCAAGAAATGTTGTATGTGTAAGAATGAGAGATATTACTCAGCATCCACTACAACTAGGAGAACCAGTTTTTGCTATTGGTAATCCATTTGGAGAAAGAGACTCCGTAAGTTTTGGACACATAAGTCATACTGACAGGCGAGCAGAAGGCTTAAACATAAATCACCACATTCAAACAGATGCACCAATTAATCCGGGTAATTCTGGTGGTGGATTATTTAGTGTAAGAATTATCGATGGAAGGCCTGTTGTAGAGCTAGTTGGTATAAATACCTGGGGATACAGAGGCAGTGATGGTGTAGGTGGATCGATACGTGTTGATTACATACAACAAGTTCTCAGGGGTTGGGGTGTAAGACTGTCTCAGTAAAAGTCGATAAAAGCGTATAACAAATAATAGATAGAACATAAAGTCAGAGCTTTTTTGTTACACTCACGATTGCTTTGTTCTAGCTTTTGCAATGACATGAGCATCTTACGCTATAATCATTGCTATGCCAAAAGACGCAATTGAGTTCGAAGGTATAATTAAAGAATCACTGCCAAATGCAATGTTTAGGGTAGAACTTGACAATGGTCATATGGTATTAGCTCATATTTCAGGAAAGATTCGCAAAAATTTTATTAAAATATTACCTGGAGACAGAGTAAAAGTTGAGCTTACACCTTATGATTTAAACAGAGGAAGAATAACTTTTAGAGTTCAGGAAAAAAGAGGAGTAGTCAAGGAGATAGAAGAATAAGACCTAATACGGAGTATTATAAAAATGAAACATAGAGCATCAGTAAGAAAAATTTGTGCAAAGTGCAAGATTATCAAGCGCAAGGGAAAAGTTATGGTGATCTGCGAAAACCCCAAACACAAGCAGAAACAAGGGTAAAACATATAACGTAATAATCAATTATCTTCCACAATGTTCATAAAGAAAGTGAAAAAATGTGTAATTGCTTGTTGCAATTGCTTAAAAAAGATAAAATTCTACCCTT
Source organism: Candidatus Melainabacteria bacterium (assembly GCA_016201905.1). Lineage (GTDB taxonomy): Bacteria > Cyanobacteriota > Vampirovibrionia > 2-02-FULL-35-15 > 2-02-FULL-35-15 > JACQBQ01. The sequence goes on from JACQBQ010000024.1 coordinate 28,693, forward strand.
GTCCGCTAATTTCAATTTAAAATTAATTTCAGGAAAAAAATGGCACGATTTGCAGGCGTAGACTTACCACAAAATAAAAGAACAGAGATCTCTCTTACATACTTATATGGGATAGGCAGATCTTTAAGTAATAGAATTTTAGAAAAAACTGGCATTGATAAGAATAAAAGAATGAAGGATCTTACCGATGCTGAGATCAATAAACTAAGAGAAGAGATTGAAAAAAATCATCAGGTAGAAGGCGACTTAAGAAGAATTGAAGGATTAAACGTAAAAAGACTAACCGAAATTAACTGTTACAAAGGAATGAGACACAGAAAAGGCTTGCCTGTAAGAGGCCAAAGAACCAAAACCAATGCAAGAACAAGAAGAGGTAGAAAGAGAATGACTGTAGCAGGTAAGAAACAAGCTCCAAATGCTAAGTAAAAATTAGAGGAATAATTAATGAAGCCAAAGAAAAAAGAAAGAAAAAATATCCCAAGTGGAATTATCCATATTCAGTCCACATTTAATAATACAATTGTCACAGCTGCAGACAAAGAAGGAAATACACTTGCATGGTCCAGTGCAGGAGCCTGTGGATTTAAAGGTGCAAAAAAAGGTACTCCATTTGCAGCTCAGCAAGCAGCTCAGAGCGTTGCAAGAAAAATCATTGATCATGGTATGAGACATGTAGAAGTAGAAGTGAGTGGACCAGGTTCAGGTAGAGAAACAGCAATTAGAGCACTTCAATCTGCAGGTTTAAAAGTAACTCTTTTACGTGATGTAACACCAATACCTCACAACGGCTGCAGAGCCCCAAAGAAACGCAGAGTATAAGACTGAGAGAATTAGAAATTAATAAAAAGCAAAGAGGAGAAGCATAAAATGAGTCAGATAACAATAAAGTGCCTAGAAAACAAAACAAACAATGATGGTTCATTGTATGGGAAATTTTTAATTGAACCATTTGACAGAGGTTTTGGTACCACCATAGGAAATTCTTTAAGAAGAATATTGCTTTCAAGTATTCCAGGTTCTGCAATTACTGGTGCAAGAATTGAAGGAATAACTCATGAGTTTACTTCCATCCCTGGTGTTGTAGAAGATGTTATTGACATTATGCTAAATCTTAAAGGTTTAGTAGTTAAATCTTTTTCAGATCAGCCGCAAACTCTTAGAATATCTGCAAAGGGTCCTACAACCGTTCTAGCCAAAGACATTCAGGTTCCTGCTGATATTCAAATCATTAACCCTGACTGGAAAATCGCAACCATATCAAATAATGGAAAAATAGACATGGAGATTTTTATTGAGAATGGAGTTGGATATATTCCTGCAGACAAACAAAAAACACAAAATAGACCTATAGATATGATCCCTGTTGATTCAGTGTTTATGCCTATTAGAAAAGTTGCATATTCAATTGAAACAGCAAGAACTCCTGAGAGCACTGATTATGATCGTCTTACTATTGAGATCTGGTCAAACGGTGTTATTGAACCAACTGTAGCTTTAGGTCAAGCATCTGCAAAACTAATCGAAAAAATGGCACCTGTTGCACAATTTTCTGGTGAATCAATTAGCATTCCAACCAATGTTGAACCAGTTAAAACAGAAGTGATAGTTGATCAAAGAAAATCACTTAGCATTGAAGAGTTAGAACTTTCAGTAAGAGCTTACAACTGTTTAAAGAGAGCAAACATAAACTCACTAGGTGAACTCTTAAGTCTTTCATATAATGAACTAATGAATATAAAAAACTTCGGTAAAAAATCTGCTGATGAAGTTTTAGAAAGACTACATGCAATGGGAATGCACCTTTCTGACGAAAACATGCCGCTTAATTATCAAGAAGACACAACAAATGTTGAAAGTGAGGCATTCACTGCATAAGTGAATGTATATAAATGAGACACTTAAGAAAGAGAAATAAATTATCCTTACCTGCTGATCAAAGAAAAGCAGTCTTAAGATCACTTGCTAATTCTTTTTTTAAGACTGGAGAAATCAAAACTACTCTGGGTAAAGCAAGAGCTTTACAAAGCGAAGTAGAAAAGTTGATTTCACTGGCAAGGCGTGGTGATATGCATGCCAGACGTCAGGCTGCAAGTTTTTTATTTGAAAAGGAAGTAGTAAAAAGATTATTCAATGAAACTGTTGGTACTTTTAAATCTAAAAAAGGTGGTTATACCAGGCTTATTAAAACTGCACCCAGACGTGGTGATGCTGCACCGACAGCCATTTTGCAATTAGTAAACTAACTCTACATGTCACTTCTAGCCACAAACGTAGGCAATGTTAAATTAAAAAATCCTGTCCTGCTTGCCTCTGGAACATGTGGTGTTGCAGCACGAGAATTTTCTTCATACTTTAACTTAAGCGAGCTTGGTGGAATAGTTACAAAAAGTCTTGGTATAAGACCATGGGTTGGAAATCCAACTCCAAGAGTTGTTGAAATACCTAATTGTGGAATTTTAAATTCTATTGGACTTCAAAATCCCGGAATTGAATATTTTGCAAAAAATGAGTTGCCTTTTTTAACAGAACAAAATGCAACTGTTGTTTTAAATGTTGTTGGTGAAACATTGGATGAATATATTCAAGCAGTTGATTATATTAAAAACAGGATCTCTGAGTTTTCAGCCATTGAATTAAACTTATCCTGCCCAAATGTAGATGGAGGGCTTGACTTTAGTCAGGATCCAAAAAAAGCATTTACTGTGGTAAGTGAAATAAAAAAAATTACAAAGATTCCATTATGGGCAAAGCTATCACCAAACATTACAGATATTACAGTAATTGGAAAAGCTTGTATTGATGCTGGTGTCGATGGTCTTTCTTTAATAAATACAATCTTAGGCTTAGCAATAAACCGCTGGACTAAAAAACCTGTTCTTCCTCGAGGAGTTGGCGGTTATAGTGGACCAGCCATAAAACCAATAGCTCTTAGAATGGTCTGGCAGACATATAAACAATTTCCTAAAATCCCAATTATAGGAATAGGCGGCATTCATACGACTGACGATGCTATTGAATTTTTACTCTGTGGAGCTAGCTGTATACAGGTAGGCACAGCAAATTTTGCAAATCCAAAAGCAAGCATTGAAATAATCAATGGACTTAAAGATTACTTAGAAAAAAACAAACTAAGCTCAATCAGTGAAATTGTCGGGCAAGCTCACCAGAATAAAACACCTGTTAGTGCTAGACATTAGATACACTGGGATTATTTTCTGCAATCTTTTTTTGAAGCTGTGAAAGTTCTTCAATAATTTCCGGGTGTTGAATAAAGTAAGAAGTTAATAGTCCTTTAGTAGTTCTATCCACATCATACTCTAATTTAAATTTACTTGGATCTATTTCTATATTTATAACTTCAGAACCGCCTTCTGTTTCAACCTCAGCATTAACTTTAATTAAAGTTGCCTCGTCAGGATTTTCTGTGTTTCCCTTCACACTTAGAGTTTTTATACCTGTTGGTTTAGAAAAAAAAAAGTGTTTTGCAATATAATACTGCCATTTTGATTCTGAACTTGGAGTAGCTGGTCTTTGTGTTTTATCTACTTTTTCTTCTCCCAATCCCAGGGCATCGAGCTTTGCTTCAACTTCGTTTTCAGGGACTTTTTGTTCATTTAATAAAAACACTTTCATGGATTCACGAGCTCTCTGCCTGCTTACCCTTTGAGTAACTTTTTCTACCCCAGCAGGCTCACCATCCCTTATTTTTGTAACATTTACTCCTTTTTCTTCAAGAAACGGAATTGCTTTTTCCATTCCTACAGAACCAGTCACATAAGAAAGAGGTAGTTTTGTAGATCTAAGATCAAGTACACCAGCAAGATACCTCAACACAGCAGAGTTATATGTAGTAGGAAGTCCAAGGTATGTAACACCAACGACTTCCCCATCTTTATTACAAAGAAGTCCTCCTGAGCTTCCATGATCAATAGCATTTGTTGAAATAATTGCTCCATTTAAAAAGTTTGTAAGCGGTTCAACATCAATACCTGCAAGCTGCAAAGATAAGGCTCTTGTTATCGTAGAAATAAAATTGTCTGCTTTTGGACTGCCTCTACCAAAGACATTTGACAAACCACCCAAAATTATTCCGTGAGCTTCTAGGGCTTTTCTTATTTTGTTTACTTCAAAATTCGGGTCTAACACTTCACCAAGTGCTAGTGAATTATGAGCTATACCATAAGGATGTCCTATAGAATAAACTTCAGTCCCTTGATGGGGAACACTATCGGTAATTTTTACAAACGGATATGGATCTTTTGTTTCTGGTAATGCAATCCTTGCAAGCATTAAGTCCTGCGAGGGAGACTCAGCAATAATTTCTACCGGAACAGAAACTGTTTCAATCGTATCATTGTTATAAATGCTATAAGGTGAGACCCTTCTGCTATTACCTCTTGTTTTTTCTTCAAAACTAAACGTAAAAGGAGAAGTCTCATTTTCTCTAGGAGTAAAAACTGTATTTGGTGGTTCTGGTTTTGGAAGAAAAGGGAAATCTGCTATTAACTTTGCTTCACCTTTTTGACCAAGCAAATCATGCCAGCTTTTAAGATTTCTAAGTACACTTGTTCCTGCTATGAATTCAAAAGGACCTGCTTGCTGTCCAAGTGCTGGAACATGGTTTACACTTAAAATAAGGCCATCAGGACTAATTACAATTCCTGAACCAGCACCAACATCTTTACCATTTAATACTACTCTTAGTCTTACAACTCCTCTTTGAAGCAGTGCTGTCTGTGTATCAGTTCCTATATTTCTTAGAGCTTTTGCAGTTAAGTCTATAGCTTCTGTAAATCTCACTGTTTCAGTACTATGTACTTCATTACTTGTAAGTCCTGAAAGTGTTCCATCTGTAGGTGGCTTAGAACTAGACTTGTCTGAAGGCAATGAAGACAATATCTTAGGTAGGACTCTTTGCACCGGTGTAGACATAAGTTTCTCCTTAAATATGATTCTTAAAAAAAATTAATCTTATATTTCAATTAGGCCAAATTTCCTACCAAAAAGTCAAGAGGTAAAAATTAAATTTTGGTCAGTGTCAGTCCTTAACCAAAAAGCATGGGTAATTAACACACTTCAACAATTTATTTGAATATCCTTCTAAAATAGTTTAGAGGATTAAGAGAAAATTGAGAGAAACCATTATCAAACTTTTCAAGTTACTCCTATGGATATTTCTGTTTTTTACTTTCTTTACATGGTTTTCTATAAACTCTTACGCTGCCTCATCCAGCAGTTCATCCTCATCATCTTCAGGTTCTTCACGCAGCTCATTATCCAGTAGTTCATCCTCGTCGTCTTCAGGTTCTTCAAGAGGTTCTTCAAGCAACTCATCAAGCAGCTCTTCTTCTTCAGGTTCTAGTTTATCCGGCTCAAGTTCTAGTTCTAGTGGACAACCTCTAGACACTTACATAATTACTGAAGGTCCATTTATTGGAATACAACTCTACGCTACGCAAGGACTACCAGCTGTAAGTTCTCCTTTCAACCCTACCACCAAAGCATCTGGCACTATTTTTGATGCTGAAATTGAAACAAAACAAATGGGTTGTAGTAAAACACACTTCCACGGAATCTTATTTAATAAAAAAGAGCCATTTCCGTACAAATGCGGCTGGGGCAAAGTAATAAAATTTAGTGAAGCTTCACTAAATTTACAAAACATTTCCACAGCAATTAATTCTGAAATTACCACATTTAAAGATATTCAGATCAATAAAAGAGATGTCTCAGATTTTGCTGGTGCACAAGTTGCAATAGGCTCTGCAATTAATGTGCTAAATAATTTAAATACAGGTGCATCTGTCAGTAACTTTAGTAATAAAAATAAACACTCGCTAAATCGTAATATAAGCTGTGCGCTTAAAAAAGACAATAAAGCAAAGGGAATAATTGATGATCTTAAAAAAGGAATGGGACACTTGAATGATGAGAGGCTTGTACGGGGAATTTTAAAAGGTGCCTTAAGGTGTAAAAGAAGCATTATTGAGATGCTTATAAAGTTTGAGAGTAAAAACAACTAGAATTAATACCTAAGGAACATAATACTCTTCTTAACCGACCAATTATATAGACATAAAGGGCTATGTCTTTACAATATATGTAGTGCATCTGAGTCATTGCTATATATACATGTTGTGTATTAATATATTCTAAACTTGATGGCCAATGCAAGGATAATATGATAAAAATTATAGTCTTATCACAGTATGAGGATTGAGCATAAACATAATGTTGTTTACTCAGCTTTCACCTAATTTATGAACTCAAAATTACGTTTAAAAGAAATAGAAATAGATAATTTTAAATCCTTTGGGAAAAGAACTCTTGTTCCTCTACTACCAGGTTTTACAACAATATCAGGACCAAATGGATCAGGAAAGTCAAATATTATAGATAGCATTTTGTTTGCTCTTGGATTATCTACATCCAGAACAATGAGAGCTGAAAGACTCCCTGATCTTATAAACAATATCAGTGGGAAAAAAGAGGCTCAGGTAACCATTAGATTTACAAATGACAATGAAACTGAAATTGAAGTAACAAGAAAAATCAAAGTAAAAGAGAACGGTTACACAAGTACTTACTACATGGATGGCAAAACATGCACCCTGACTGAAGTTCACGATAAGCTCTCAAGTTTCAATGTAAGTCCTCACGGCTACAATGTCGTAATGCAGGGTGATGTTACATCTATCATTACTATGTCGCTTGTCGAGCGAAGGAAGATTATAGATGAGCTTGCTGGTGTTGCTGACTTTGACAGAAAAATAGAACTTGCTCAGATTGAACTACAGAAAGTTCAGGAAGCAATTGAAAAAGAAAATATCATAATGCTTGAGCTGGATGAACGTTTAAACCAGCTCCAGGGAGAGCGAAACGAGGCATTAAAATATGCCAAACTAAAAAACGAGTTAAGAGAACTTGAAAAGCATTGTCTATCAGCAAGAATCCATAAACTTGAAAGCCAGATCAACTCTCTTAAAGAAGAAAACAACTCTCTCAGACAAAAAAGAACAGAGTCTATTATCAGACTTGGTCAGATAAATGACGAGATTGAAAATGATAAACAAACTATTGTTGATATAGACAATGAAGTCCAGAAAATCACAGAACAAAGTCAAAAAAAGCTTATTGAAGGACTTGAATCAACAAAAATTGAAATCAGCAAATGTCAGTCATCAATTGATTTTTTAAATAAGCAAATTAAAGACCATAAAGATAACGTTGAAAATCTTGAAGGTGAAATAAAAGCTCTAGATAAAAAAGTAAATGACCTCGAGAGAAAAAAAGAAAAGAACAAAAAGGAGCAAGATAAAATTGAAGATGAGATTTATAAGTTAAACCAAGGCTACCAAAAGCTTCAGGATAATCTCAAAGCAAAAGGGCAAAATCAAAATCTTTCCACGACAAAAATCTTTGAAGTCCAGAAAAAAATAAATAACCTGAAAGCCGATAAAGAAGAGTTTCTTACAAAGCATACAAGACTTGAAGAACAAATCCTGCATTTAAAAGAAGATCTGGCAAATACAAAAGAGCAAGCGGAAAAATCACTTGTAGAGCTAAAAGAATTAACTCAAAGCAGTGATTTTAAAAATTCAAAGCTAAGCCAACTCCAACAAAAACATGTTGCTCTTCAAAAGCACATATCAAAATTAAAAGCAGAAGAAATAGAAACACGTGAAGAGCTAAATGAAAGAATAAAGAAATTAGCAAAGCTAGAAAGAGAACTGGACAAATTAGAAGTTCACAAGCAAGTAAGTAAAGAAACAGGGGGACTTGGTGCAGCTGTTGAAACAGTATTAAACTCAGGTATAAAGGGAGTTCATGGAACCCTTGCACAGCTTGCATTTGTAGATGAAAAATACAAATCTGCCATTGAAGTGGCCAGCGGAAACAGGCTAAAAGCGATTGTTGTTGACAATGATTCCACAGCAAGCCAGTGCATAGAGCTTTTAAGAAGCACAAATGCAGGCAGAGCAACTTTCCTACCACTAAACAAACTAAAACCAGCTCCAACACTTCTACCGCTTACACAAAAAGGAGGAGTTGGCTGGGCACTAGACCTTATTAAATTTGAAAATAAATACAGAGATGCATTTTACTACGCTCTAAGTGACACATTAATAATGGACAGTCTCGATAATGCTAGAAAAAACATTGGTAAAAACCGCATGGTTACACTAGAAGGCGATCTTCTTGAAAAAAGCGGTGCAATAACAGGCGGCTCTCAAATCAAGTCTACAGTTAGCTTCGGACAAAGCAGCGAGAACGAACAAGAAAGATTACAAAGAGAAATAAAAACTCTACAGGATTATGTAACCCAGCTTGAAAATGACTTGAAAGAATTAGGTAAACAAATTGAAGAAGCAAAAGAAGAATTTGATGGCTTAAAAACAGAAATCACCAAAGAAGAAGCAAACAATTCTACCTTATTTGAAACAATTAAAAAACTTACAAAAACTTCTGAAGACAGCAAACAAAAAGTCAGTGAGCTTGCTTCTACCATTGAGACAAATTCAGCTGAGCTTACAAAGTTTGATACTAAAGTAAAAGAAAAAGAACAGGATATAACAAATCTTGAGGTTGAATTACAGCGCATCGCAGCAGGAGTAAAAGATACCAGTCTGGAAGCACTTGTTACAGAGAGTCAGGATATTGAAGTAAAAATTAAAGAGTTTGAGACAAAGCTACAGGAATTTGTAACTGAAACAAGAAGTTATTCAGTGGAAGCCGAATTTAATTTAAAAGCAAAAGAGCAATATCAGGAAAAAATAATCAATTCACAAAAAGAAATTGAAAGAATTACAAATGATTTACCTACACATGAATCAAAATTAAAATCACTTCAGGAAGAAGTATATAAACTTGAGAAAGAGAGTGAAGGTGAAACAAAACGATTAAGCGAATTAAATACAAAGCGTAATGAGCTGTCAAATGGCTTGATGAATAAAGGGGAGCAAAAGGGTGAGTTACAACAGCTAATAGATCAATTAGCTGAAAAAGTAACAGCTATTGAAATAAAGCTTCGTGAACTGGAGCCTGATCTAGCAGATTTATCTGCAAAGTTGCAAGAGCAAACACAAAACGAAGAATACAAACCACCTGAAAATATTGATCTTGAGAAAATAACAAAACAAATTGAAAGTATTGAAAAAAGAATGCGTGCTCTTGAACCGGTTAATATGCGAGCAATTGATGAATACGACAATGTAACTAACCGTCAAAAAGAAATCAAGGATAAATTAGGTTCTTTAAGCGAAGAAAAAGATGCAATAAATTCAAAAGTCGCATCTTATACCGATCAAAAGAAAATTACTTTCTTCCAGACTTTTGAGGGTGTAAATAAATATTTTCAAGAAATCTTTCACGAGCTTTCTTTTGGGCACGGGGAATTAATTTTAGAAAATCCCGAGGATCCTTTCACTGGGGGTTTAATTATAAGAGCACAGCCTCGAGACAAAAAAATGCAAAGGCTTGAAGCAATGTCCGGTGGCGAAAAATCATTAACTGCTCTTAGCTTTATGTTTGCTCTGCAAAGGTATTCTCCAGCACCATTTTATGCATTTGATGAAGTAGATATGTTTCTGGATAGTTTTAATGCAGAACGTCTTGCACAGATGGTAAGAAAGCAAGCATCACATGCTCAATTTGTAGTGGTCAGTTTGCGCAGACACATGCTGGATAATGCTGACCAGGCAATTGGTGTTACTTTAAGAGCTGATGGATTTACTCAAATAATTGGTGTGCAGCATATACAAAAGAAAATCAAGGAAGAGCCTGAACTTATGACAGCCTAATAATTTTGGATCAAAAAAACTATGGAACAAATAGAAGAAAAAAAAGAAAGAACTGATTTTAAAAACGTAAGTGGTGGATTAGAGCTTCTGGTTCAGCTTGCTGAAAAGGGTGAAATAGATCCTTGGGACATAGATATTATTGAGGTTACAGACAAGTATCTGGCAGCACTTGATAAAAGTCCAAGGGAAAATTTATTAAATGCTGGTCGTGCGATCTTTTTTGCAAGAGTTTTATTGCGCCTAAAGTCAGATATTCTTCTAAACATCTCTAATGAGACACTGCTTGCAAGTCAACAAACAGAAAATTATTTCCCTGAAGATGAACTTTTACAGGGGGAAAATGAGATTCATCTTGATCTTACAAAACTCGAGGGTTTCCTTGTAAGAAGCTCACTGTCAAAACATCAAAGAAAACGCAAGATTTCTTTAAGTGATTTAATTTTTGCACTACAACAAGCTGAAGAAGAAGAAGAAAAAAGAGCGCTTAGAGCAAAACTTAGAGCAGATAGAGCATTTAAAATTGTTGTACCGGAAACACCTGACGACATCCTTGAAATGGCACAGGAAGAAGACATTGATGAAGTTGTCGAAAAAATTGAAGCCATAATAGAAGAACACTTGACTGATGAAAAACCAATAACCTTAAGCTTTTTAGCTGATATTTTAAACAATAAAACAAAACCATTTATAGCTCTTTTATTTTTAGCACACTCTCAAAAAGTAGTGCTTGAACAAAAAGATATGTATGGTGAAGTGTTTATATACAAAGGCGGTACAGTTCTAGAAGAACCCAAAGAAGCAGAAAAACAAGAAGTAAAGAAACAAGAAAAAAAGAAAAAAGTAAAAAAGAAAAGTATTTTTGAAAAGATAAAAGAAAAAATTACAGGTGGCAAGGAAAAGGAGATTGAGACTGTGATTGAAAATAAAGATCTAGTAGAAGTCACAGTTACCGTAAAAGAAGTACAAACTGAGAGTGAGGTGATTAATAATGGAAACAACACCACTAGTGAATGATGAAAAACAAATCCAAGAAAAAGTAACAGAAAATGCAGAGCAGACGCCAGAACCCTCTAGCCTAGACTCATCCACAGATAATCCTGAAGAAAAGCTGGAAGAATTAGAAGAAGTAATGGAAGAAACTCAGTCCTCAGTTCTTAATCCTCAGTCCTCAATAAGCGCAATTGCAAGTGCATTAAAATCAGATTTAAAAGCTCAAGTTGAAGCAGTACTTTTTATAACAGATGCACCTTTAAAAACAGGTGCACTGGCAAAAATGCTAAATGCATCTTATGACGATGTTCAATCAGCACTAGTACAATTAATTCAAGAATATGAAGATAGAAATGGTGGTTTAGAAATCGGTACAGATGATGGGTATATTATTCAGGTTAAAACACAATACTTAAATATAGTAACTGATATGATGCCTTTAGAATTAAATCCTGGTCCAATGAGAACCCTTTCAGCAATTGCACTTAAGGAGCCTGTTTTACAGTCAGAAGTTATTGATATGAGGGGATCTGGAGCTTATGATCACATCAATGAGCTTGTTGAACAGGAATTAATTACAAAAAAACCTCAGGGTCTTTCTTATATCCTAAAAACCACAAAAAAATTCCAGCAATATTTTAGGATGACACCAGATGCAAGTAAGATTAGAGAAAAGCTACAAGAAGAGGCTATAAAAAGAGCTAAAGAAAAGAAAAAATTAGAAGAAGAAGCTAGCAATCAAATGCCTGAAGAAAATCAAGAACAACTCCCAGTTACAAATTAATCTCCCGAGCAATTATTTACAAAACTATTCACTTGTACAGTCTATATCTACTTCATTGTCACAAGCTAACTGACTTGCTATTGCAATTCTCTGCTCATCTATCTCTTCTTCTATGGACGACTGGTTTGTCTTAAGAATATTAGTCAATGGTTTAAGTTTTATTATTCTGTGTCCTGAAATTAGTTCAACTGTTTTATCTGGGTTTGACCTGATCTTTAAAAAATCAAATCCATTTACATTTATATGCAAGCGATGATTAAAAACAATGGTTGAATCATAGACATTTGCATAAACTTCCACAACATAGCTTTCTCCTTGTGCTACTGCAAGGCTATCTATTAAATCTACATACTCAACACGATCAAGATCCCTTAAGATTCTAATCATATCTCTTTTTGAGTAAACAATTCCATAATCAACCAAGCAAGAGATTTGATTTTCAGTATCAGTGTTTTTCATTACAATCTTTCTTTAATATTAACCTTTATATTCTACCCTGCTTTCTATAACTAGAACAATTTAAACAATTAAAATTCACTTTTATGATTTAGCTCTACGCTGATAAAAAATATAGGATAATTGTTTTATTTATCAATAAGAATTCGAATATTTAAGTACTAGATTCCATTATTATCAAAACTCTAAAATGAAGAAATACCCTAAGGAAGATAGGATTTTTGAGTTCTGCAAAGACTCAGGTAGAAAAGAATTGAATAAATTAAAAGTTCTTATCTGTAAGGGCAAAAAGGGTAAGGTAAAAAAACTGATTTTCACCTTGGGAAATACTCTATTGACATAGATCACAAGTTAGGTTATGAGCCAATGGTTTTTAAATTTAGTTTTTAAAATTAGATTAATAATAAGCTTGGCTTTTTATTTCTTATGCACCTTTTAGTTTATAAACAGGCTTGTACCCAAGGTTTGTCTATCTTATATAAGAAATAAAATTGAAAACACTAAGCTTCACTAGGGCCGCCCCCGTAGAGATACCTGAAAGAAATGGGTATTTAAATGGCATACATATAAAAAGGGCAAGCTACATGAACAAAGACGAAGATATAAAAACCGCAAATATTGAGGAAACAGGGTCTGCAGACGAGCTTGTTAATAGCAGCACAGAAAGTATGCTTAGCGACGATCTGAGCGAAAATAATGACTCAAAAAACAAGCAGAAAGCCTATACATCCTTAGTTTCATATCTTAAAGAAATTTCAAAACCTCATTTGTTAAAACCAGATGAAGAATATAAATTGGCAAAAATATACTCTAAAGGTAGTTATACCGATGCCACAAAAAGAGAAAAGAAATCAGCTGAAATTGCTAGACAGAAGTTGATTAGGGCTAACCTTAGGCTGGTTGTAAGTGTTGCCAGGAAGTACAGTACTAAAGGACTAGACTTTATGGACTTAATCCAGGAGGGAAATATTGGTTTAATTAAAGCAGCTGAAAAATTTGACTACAAGCTTGGTTATAGGTTTTCCACCTATGCTACTTGGTGGATTAGACAAGCAATAACAAGAGCAATTACAGAAAAGAGCAGGATGATCAGGCTACCAAACTCAGTTCAGGGTGTTTTAGCTAGATTAAAGAAGGTGAAAGAAGTACTCCCAACAACACTAGGAAGGGAACCAAGTGTAAATGATTTATCTTTAGCAACAGGGCTTTCAAAAAAAACAATTGAAAGAGTTATTAAATCTGAGGCGCAGCCCGTATCACTGGACATGCGAGTTGGAAATGAACAGGATTCAAGCTTAGGCGATCTTTTGGAGAATAATGATGAGGCTGATACATTATCTGATGAAGCCTCAGATCAAAAGTTACTTTCAGCCGCAGTAAATAAGGCTATTGAGGATCTTTTAACTGAACGTGAACAAGAAGTAGTCAAATTAAGATACAGGATTAATGAAGATATAGCCTCTGATAAAGAAAGAAGCTTAAATGAAGTAGCTAATATGCTAAGCATTAGTTTAGAAAGAGTCAGGCAAATTGAATCGAGAGCAATTTACAAACTTAGAAACAACCTACACGTTAGAAAATATCTAATGGGCTTAATGAAGGGGAATTAGTAAAGTTAACACTTGCTGCAATTGTAAAAATTGTCTGGCATAAGAAAAACATGGACCCAAGGAGACTTGAACTCCCGACCTCTTCGTTGCGAACGAAACGCTCTACCAACTGAGCTATGGGCCCGAAAAATAGCATCATATACATAATAGTTTTTATTTATTTGTTTTACTTCCTTGGCCAGAGAAGTATTTTTACTCTATACTATTAAGTTGTTACTGCAAAGAGCTTAAGTAAATACATGGCAGAATATTGTAAGGTTTGTGGGATAAGTTTAAAGGCTAACAATACAGTCGATTATCGGCCTGGCTCTTGCCGTGACTGTGAACTGGAAAGAAAAAAACTTTATAGCGGTTTAACAATGGACTTTGGCTCCAGTAAAAGTTCCAAGAAACTAAAAAAGAAAAAAGAAAAAAAGAAAAAAGCTAAATTAAAGATTAAACTTAAGCGCGGGAAAAAAGATAAAAAACTAGCCAAGAAATTAAAGCTATTAAAATCAAGATTTAAAAAGCAAAAGCTTTTAAAAATAAAGAAACTAAAAGCAAAAAAAATGGTTCAGCAAAAAAGGCTGGCAAAAATACGTCTTGAAAGAGAAAGAAAAAGAAAAAGACTAAGAACAAAAATCGAAAAGTTAAGAAAGCTACGTGCAAAGAGAGCATTAAAACTAAAGCTACAAAAAAGAAGACAAAAAGATACAGAACGCAAAGCACGTGAAAAACTAAAACAAAGAGTTAGAAAAGCCAAAGAAAGAGAAAGAAAGCTTCTTCAAAAAGAACGCGAACGTCTAAAAAAAGAAAAAGAAAAACTGCGACAATTGGTCCGTCAGGAAAAAGAAAGAGTCAGAGCTGAGAAGCGTGCTGAAAAGGAAAGAGTTCGTACTGAAAAGCAAAGAGTAAAACTAGAAAAGCAGCAGGAAAAAGAAAGACTAAAGAAAGCAAAAGAAGCAGCCAAGCTTGCACTGATACAAGCCAGAGAAGCAGCAAGACAGGCAGCTCAAGAAGCACGCAGGCTAAGAGAAGAGGCTAAAAAGCCACCGATTGTAAGCATTGTAACTAAAGTAAAAGAAATGGAGTTACCTCCAGATGTAAAAATAATCGGAGTTAATCCAAAAGAAAGATTAGTTAGAACACCCCAGCCAACAAAAATAATAGATCCTAAAAACCCAGCCAGCATATCTGGTACAAGCTCTTCATTACTTGAATCTGCAACGATAATTCCAGCAAAAGCCAATGTAAAAGAGGAAAAAGATATCTTAAAACAATCCTTAAGTGCTCAACACAATGAAACAATTCAAAAAGAAGTTGAGAAATTACAAAAAGATACAGATCCTATAATTGATCGATATAACCCTTACTCACAGCAAACCAGCAATCCAACTTCATCACGGACACCATCTCCAACACCATGGCTTGCACCAAGTTTTTCAATAGTAAAAGGAGATTTTAAAGAATCAAAGCAAGAAGAAGGACAAGGTGCACTAGGTGGTCTTTCTGATCAACAGGTAAAAGACATAATTGAAAAAATTAAAAACGAGCATAAGCGTAAATCTACATAATACAGATAATCGTTCAAGATAAACAATTAAGAAATAGGATATACATCAACTAAGTGGAACCTTAAGTTAATTACATTGTCTATTTTTTTGTTATTTAAAACCAGATAATCAATGAAAAAGATAACAAAAAAAGTTTATTTATTTTGCGCGACTATTATTTTATTATTTTTTGCTCCGGTTAATGTAATAGCTAAAGACTTTGATTTTGCTCTGGGTCCTTCAATTGAAAGTGAAGTCGGCAAAGACATATTGCAAGTTCCAAAGAAAAAAGAAGAAGCAGTTGAATTAAAAGCAAAAACTGAGCAAAAAAAAACTCAGCCAAGCGAGGACTTAGTAACTTTTTCAGCTAGAAATATTGCGATTAAAGATGCCTTTGCAACACTTGCAAGGATTAGTGGAAAAAGTATCTCAGTCGGGAGCGATGTAAGAGATGATGAAACAATCTCCGTCATAGAGATTCAGGATCAACCTTTTGAAGAAGCTTTTTTTAGTCTTATAGATGCAGCAAGAGTGAACTATACAACAACAGGTAACAGCTACACTGTAGTAAGAGGCGGTACAGTAAATCCAATTATGATCTTTGGTTTGGGGGCTACAGCCATTGATAAAAGTCTTCCACTGCTTGAAAGAAGAGCTGATATTTCATATGACAATCAAGATTTAGCTACACTTTTAAA
Source organism: Candidatus Melainabacteria bacterium (assembly GCA_016201905.1). Classification (GTDB taxonomy): domain Bacteria; phylum Cyanobacteriota; class Vampirovibrionia; order 2-02-FULL-35-15; family 2-02-FULL-35-15; genus JACQBQ01. The sequence continues at coordinate 44,563 of JACQBQ010000024.1, forward strand.
AGACCTGGCAAACAAATTTGGAATTGATGTTGTTTTAACTGCCGTGCCAACAGAACGTGTAAGTTGTCGTGTTCGTAACCTAAATATAGAGGAAGCTTTAAAGCTGGTTTTAAGTGGTACATCATTTGATTACACGACGTCCGGTGAAAATGGGGATACTTATATCATCTACAATCGCCTAAACAAAAACTTTACTGTAGGTCAAGAAAGTAAAATGTTTTTACTTATGAACCTTGAGGCAATGGACGTTCAAGCACTTTTGCCAGTAGAAGTAAGAGCAAATGTAAGAATAAGCAATGATCAAAACTCAATTATTGCTGATGGTTCACCAAATGATTTAAAAAGGATTGAGGAGTTTCTTGTAAGAATCGATAAACCACTACCACAGGTAGAACTTGAGCTAAAGCTAATTGAAGTTCAGAAAAATGCCACCTTAGACTTTAAGCTCTTCAAAGACAGCGGTTTTATAATTGGACAAATTAAAAAAGGTGTGACTATATTTGATTTTAGTCCTGATCTATGGAAAATATTTAATAAACAATTAACCTACCTGGAAAAAGCAGGACTTGCACAGGTAAGAGCATATCCAAAACTTCTTTCATTGTCTGGAAGAACTGCAATGATAAATATTGACCAGGATACAAACCTTGTCCTTGGTGCAGCTACTGGGCAAGGACAACAAATTGGTGTTGTTGCAACTCAGCAATTACAAAGAATTACTGCAGGTACTGCTCTAAGCATTACTCCAATTGTAGGAACTGGTGGACTAATTACTGCAAAGATTCAGATTGAGGTCTCAGATAATTCTGGTTCAACCACACAAAATGGTGTAACTGTTCCAAAAACTACTACAAGAAGAAGAATCAATGCTGATGTTCAGGTCCGTGATGGAGAAACCGTTGCTATCGGCGGACTAATTATTGATAATAACTCTGTAGATAGAACAGGACCACCTTTCTTGACAAGACTCCCATATATTGGAGATTTAATTAGCAATAGAACCCGTCAAAAGAACCAGAGCGAGCTTATTGTTTTAATTACACCAACAATAAGAAACATCCCTGAAGAAAATGTTACAGCAAAAGAAGATAAGAGTGTAGTAATTACAGCACCAAGCGGATAAAAATATATTATGAAACATCAAAAAAATAAGCTTATAGCCACATCAGTGATTGTTCTTTTATTTGCTACTTCAATAACCCATGTTAATTCTGAAGATGCTAAACAAGCACCTGAAGTGAAAGACAAAAAAAGAGGGTTTTTCTCTTTTTTACACAGAGAAGACAAACAAGTACAAGATTTTATTGAAAAGCAAAAAAAAGAACTTGAAGATTTCAAAAAAAAGAGAGAGGAAGAAAAGACAAAGGAAAAAAACATTGAAAAGAAAACCCTGGAAGAAACTACAAAAAATCAATTCATTGCAAAAGAAGAAATAGACAAGCGTAATAAGGAAATCCAAAAAGCAAAACATACAGACAAAGTTGTTGAAGTATATACTAGCGAGGAAGATCCTCTTTACATACTAGAAGCAGAAGTACTCGATACTAAGACAAAGTTTCTAAAATTAAGGAATGTTGACTTTAAATATAAACTTAGGATTCAAAACCAGACTCCAAAAATAATTAGCTCAGCTTTAATCATTTGGGAAAGAAAGATCCCTTTTACTGAATCTTTAACAATTAACAAGGAAACAAAAATATCAAAACCAATAATACCTTATGAAAAAAGGTTAGTAGAATACAATGACATTGATTCTAAAAGACAGGGAGAAACATACAGGGTAAAAATTGCCAAGGTTACATTTGAAGATGGTACCCAATGGAAAAATCCAATTCTATACAAAATGGGCTCCAGAGACAATTAATAATTTTCAATTGCCAATTTTAATTCTTTAACCTATGCTATAAAAAGGATAGGGGTAGTGCTTGTGGCAAATAAAAACGTTAGAAACACATATGGAATGACGTTACCGTTTGCACTGATACTGACTTTTATATTTTCATCACTGGTCGGGGTTTCATATTTATTTGTTTCAGTAAACTTGTTTCAAATGCAAAGCAGTATACAAGGACTGCAGGCAATCTCAATAGCTGAAGGTATAAATGAAAGAGTAAAAGCAAGGCTAAACACAAAAACTAAAATTCGACCCTCACCAAACCAGGAAGAAAAGCTTAAAGATAGTACAGGAAATGAAGAAGAGCCAACTGATGAAGAGGATTTAGCATCTGATGAGTTCGATGAACAAACAGAAGATTTTGATGAATACTATGCAGATGAAATATTAAAAATCTCAAGGTACATTACTTTTAGAGAACCTCCTGAGCAGCCAAAAAAAAATATTGACACTGGAGACCAAGCCAGAGCTGGTGAACAATCTACCAATCAATCTCAAGATACAGGAGCACCACAAGAAAATAGCCCGCCAAAGCCAGAAGCATATGTTGAAATGATCGGCAGTATAGATATACCACGTGGAACAACTCTAGAAAAAGGAATAATGATTGTTGTTTTTAAAGATGAAAAAATAAATTTAAAACTAAATGATATTGTCCCAGAGCAAAATCAACTATTCAAGGAAAAATTGCCAATACCTGTAATTAAATCCTTATCTCCAAATTATAGTGAAACAAATAAAAGAGGCAGCTTTGTTGTGCTTGGCAAAAATATTTCTTACACTCAGAAAGCTAGATTTAATAATAAAGATATTTACATAGAAGATATAAAGTCAGGTCCAAGTGTTGAATTTTTGGTAAGTCCTGATGTAATGCCAGGACTGACGAAATTTTACTGGGAAAGCACACCGGCAGAATTTTATATAATCCCTGCTTTTGACGGCAGTATAAGGCCAATTATCAATGAAATTAGAAGCAGTGATGAAAATCAACTGCTAGATGTAAAAGCAGGGCAAAAGCGATTACAAGTTAAGATTTCAGGGGTTGATCTCTATTTAAAAAAGAGCCCGCCTGTGGTTATTCCTGACGTTGTTGGAATCATCCCAAAGGTTAGTGAATATCTGCCTGGTGGGAAAGAAATTACAGTTACCCTTGACATTGATAAGATAGTTGAGCCTGGTTCTCATTCACTAGTTGTTGCTACTGAAGGTGGCTTGTCTAATTCTTGGCTTTTTAATGTTTTGCCTCCTGATGAACAAGTGGAGGCAATTTCGGCAAACACTGCCCTTGTAACATCAAGCATTACTCTTTTAGATATTAGGGTTGTAGAAAATCTTCTCCCATTGATAGATGAGAATGAGGATAAGGGAGATAAAAAATCACAAAAAGATTCAAAGGATAACACTGCAGATAAAGATATTGACTCAGAAGATGATGTTGATTTAGATAATGAGGGCGACAGTAAAGAAATTTCTGAAGGTGAAAAACTTAGTCCATTTGCAAATGTTGATTTAGAAACTGTTTGGTTTTTACAAACCAGTGCAATGATAGGAAAAACCACAAAGACTGTTAGCGAAGTTGTTCACCGTGACATCCCAAACGTTAATGCTGCAGTTATTACCAATGGTGAAATAACATTTGATGGGGGTGGATATCAAATAATTGGTTCGACAACTGCCATGACTAAGCTTATTGAGCCTACATATATTTCAAATACAGTACTTTCAGTAGGTGGACCGCCTGAAGAGTCTGATGAAGCTGCTAAAGCAGTCCCTGAGCCAGCAGGCAGAGGAAAAAAAGAAGAAGATACTCCAAAATCTCCTGGGGATCTTGGCTTTACACCTGGATCGCTTGTTGCTGTATATAAAGAAGGGGAAAGAATTAGCGATCTTGACTACTCAGTTATAAGTAATGTCGGCAGAGACACAATTAAACTTGTACCACCAGGATTAATGGACTTTCATTATGAAGGTGATTTAGTTTTTCAGTTCATACCACCAATTATTGCAAAAGAAAAAATTACAGATGAAGAAACACAAAAGCATATTATTCCAAAGGATTTTTCAATTGGCATTCTTAACTATGCAAAATTCAACAATATTTTTAGGTCTAACCTGGAACAATTTGCTGAGTTGGCAGACCTCTATACAAACGACACAACCGTACCAAAAGATGAATATGGACTTGGTGTTGGGTATATGGGCTTGAGTTATATTGATGGTACACCGACTTACGATAACAATAATGTTCTTGCCGGAAAAGGTGTTTTAATAATCGATACCAGAAGTGATAATCAAGGCAGACCAGCAGGCGATGTTGAAATCAGTGGAGATAGCAAAAATCCTGTTGATCTAAATGGAATTGTTTATGTGCACGGAAATTTAAGAATAGAAGGTAATGTAACTATTAATGGCGCTCTTATAGTAGATGATGAATCTCGTGGGAAAATCCAGGTTGCAAGTAATGCGCTGGGTATGATTACCTGGGATCCAAGAGCAATTAAACAAACAATTTTAAGTATTCCATTTACTACAAAATCAGGCACAGTAATGATTTCAAATAAACCTATTGATCTAACTGGCTATATCTTAAGTGGCAAAGATACTCAAACAGCTCTTGGCACAAGTAGTGGTAATGTTCAAGCTCAAGTACAAAGCAGTCAACCAAGTGCTACATCTACTGAAGAAACATTAGTTGAAGCTACGAGTGTCCCTCCTAATGAAACCGAAAAAATCCCGGATGAGAAAAGGCCAATCATTGAATCACTCCCGGTCAGTCCTGGTGGAAAATCTGCTGAAGAAGAACTGATAGATCTTTTTTAGCTTATGGGTTTTACAGTATGGTATAATCTTTTTTTTATAGATAGTTAAGTTATGACCGGAGGATATATGCAAGTTACTTTATCACTACTAAGAAATCAATTTGAAAATTGGAAACATTTAAATAAAGATTTAACTCCACAGACTGTTCATGATACATTTGTAAGCACAAGTGTAGGCAAACTATTACCGCCAAAAGAAGCTCAAGTATTAGTACAAAGTCAAGAAGATTTTAAACCTGTCAATGTAGATGGAGATCCTGTAGATAAAGACACTTTAGTAAAAGAATTAAACAATGAAAAGTATAGATACTTTTATGTAGTTAGAACTGGTGACAATGAATTTAATATCTACCATACAAGAATGTTTTTAGATATGGAAGGAACAAGACCAGCAATTGACTTAGAGCATCCTCTTAAACCTTTTCAAGAAGGAGATAATAGGAGAGTTTATCTTTTATCTTAGATACTTCCTATCATCCCACCAGCTACTGTAAGCACTTGCCCAGTTACATAAGATGCTAAATCAGATGCAAAAAATAAAACTACTTTAGCTACATCTGTAGGCTGTCCAAGATCTCTATTTAAGCCGGTTTGTTTCTGTAACATTGTAATCATTTGCTTTTGTTCTTCTGGAATTCCAAAATCTTCACCTGGTTTTCTAGTCTGAGTAAGCCTTGTTTCTATAACACCGGGTGCAACAGCATTACAGGTGACATTAAATCTTGCCCATTCCTTTGCAACTGTTTTTGTAAGTCCAATTATCCCTGCTTTGCTTGCTGCATAATTTATCTGACCAGCATTTCCGGTAGTACCTGACGTAGAGGATATATTAATAATCGATCTTGTTTGTGTCTTTCCTGATTTTTCTTCTTCTTTTTTAGCAGCATCCCTCATGTACGGTGATGCAGCAAAAACACAATTAAAAGTGCCAGTTAAGTTTACACCTAAAATAAAATTCCAATCCTCAAGTGACATTTTATGGATGACTTTATCATGAGTTATTCCAGCTATATTAGCCAATATGTCTATAGAACCATTGCCTAATTTTTCTGCTGCTGTTTTCATTACATTTGTACAGTCGTCTTGCTTAGTAACATTACAGGTAAGCCCTATTACATTTGCTCCAAGAGATTTAACTTTTGACACAGTTTCACCAAGCGGCTCTCTGTCAAGATCGCAGAGTAAAAGTTTTGCACCTTCTTTTGCAAATAAAATAGCTGTAGCCTGGCCTATTCCACGCCCTGCACCTGTTATTACTGCTGTTTTACCTTTTAATAAATCTGACATAATTTTCTTATTATATATCATTGTATGAGGTATGCCATGGCACGCCTCTACCGAAAATCTTTACTCTTAACGTTTGATACAAACTTTTATTCTAAAATATAACTCTAAGGAATAAAAACCATGCCACCAAAAAAATCAAAAGAAGAAATTGAACAAGAAATAAATGAGAACATAGCAAAAAGAATTATTGAACCAATTGTTCCAAGTGTTGAGTTAATTCAACGTACAGAAAACATGAAATATTTAATCTGGCGTGCAGCTAGGGTTTGTTATTCTACAAAAAGCATGCCCGAACTTGAGGAAGAATGGAATGAAACCCCGGAAGAAAAAAAGACAGGACTTGTAATTGGTTTAATTGAAAGAGGACACAGAACAACTTACAGTCACACTAATTTTAGTTATGTAATCGTATGCTCCCGTGTTGTAAGCCATCAGATAGTCAGGCACCAGGTTGGTGTAACCATTGATCAGGAATCACAGAGATATGTGCCATATGAAACTGGTTTCAGGTATATTCAACCAGAAGGTGTAGATGATAATTCCTTTAAAGGATTGATGGAAAAATCGCATGATCAGTACATGAAGCTCTATAAAGAATATAGATTGAGCGGTTTGGGTAAAAGAGAATCAGCAGAGTTAGCACGTTATGTACTTCCTTCTGCTATATCTACTAGAATGGTTTGCACAACATCACTTGCTGCACTTATTCATTTAAACAATGTACGTGTACAGGGAGATACAGGCAGGCCACAGGGAGAAACCCAGGTTGTTTGTCATGAAATGGTAAGACTTGCTAGAGAAGCAGAGCCTTGGTTAAAACCAGCATTTGAAAAAAAGAAAAAGAAAGAAAAAGAACAGGAAGAAACAAAAGTAAACTAAAAATTATGGCTATATCAACATCAATAATAAATAAAATTGCTCAGGTTTCATTGTTTCAGGATTTAGGACCTGCACAACTTGAAGAGATTGCACTTATGTGCACAAGGAAAATGTATCAGCCACAAGCATCCATTATTATAACTGAAGATGAAGAACATTCTTTTTATATAATCAGCCAGGGAACTGTTGTAGTAAAAGCATTTGATCCAACAATGAGAGAAAAAGTTTTAGCTTATTTAGAACCTGGAGATTTTTTTGGGGAAATGGCAGCAATAGATTCAGAGCCAAGATCTGCTGATGTAGTTGCAGGAAATACTGAGGTAGAAGTTCTTATTTTTCCTCAAAAAGACTTTCAGGAAATTTTACAAAATTATCCGTCAGTTCATTTAGCTCTTAGTAGAGAATTCTGCAGAAGGCTAAGACTTTTAAACCACAGATTAAGTAGTGTTTCACTCCCAGCCAGTGCAAGAATTGCAAGATCACTTATACTTATTGCAAATGAGCATGGGAAGATGACAAAAGAAGGACTGCTGTTACCAAAACTCACCCAGAGCGAGATTGGTAAAATGTCAGACTCGCCCCGTGAAACAGTGAATAGAGCGTTCAGCGAACTCCGAGATGAAGGGGTAATAATTCCTACCGAATCAAAACAAATCCTAATACCAAGTATGGAAAAAATAGAAGAGTGGATTAAAACAAAGTCTGGAATTGCCAGCTCAAAATTTTAGTCTAAAGTTTTTGCCCGTTTTATTTTTTTACTTGGAAAATTTTTAATCACCCAGATTCCTTGAGCTCTTGCAATTTGTTTTTTGCTTTTTGTTTCAATTCCACCTTCAACAAAAGCTAAGGTACTTCCCTTTTTAATTAATTTGCCATAAGCAAAAACTGTTTCACCAGGAAATACAGGGTACAAATACTGCACATTTAATTGAGCAGTTACACACCATTCACCCTCTTTTAAAACATTAGTTACAGCACCTGCTAGTGCAATATCGCATAAGGTTGCTAATACTCCACCATGAACAATACCACCATAGTTTAAGTGTTTAGGCTTAACACTTAATTTAAACTTGCAATAACCTTTTTTTGAACTTAGAAGCTCAACACCTAAATCTCTGTCAAAAGTATTTTTAGCCATAAGTTTTTATAACCGCTCCATAATTTGCTCTAGCTAGTATATTTTAGCCTACGCAAATTATTTCGCTTTGTTTCGGTCAGTTTTAACGACATTTCGGTTTGCTGCTTAAGAACAAACCTACATTAGAGGACACAAATAGTGAAGACAATACAATTAAATTTTCTCACTTTTATGTTTGCAAACACTAACACTTAGGGTATTATATTAAACGGATCCTGTTTATAAGCACAAAATAAGTTGAAAGCAGGCTTATCCAGAGTAGCAGAGGGACTGGCCCAGTGAAGCTACAGCAACCTTTCTTTTTAGGTTCAGACAAGCTGAACCTTCCTGCTGACAATAGTTTTGCAGGATCGGATTTGCCGAATGAATCGGTCAAATCCTTTAAAAAAGAACAAGGTGCTAATTCCAGGTAGATGAGCGATAAAAACTTCAATTGAATTTGGATCAAATCTCTATAGAAGTAATTAAGCTCAAGGGGAAATATAAGTGAAGGATGTTCCGAAAGAGGAATATTCTGAGCATCGAAAAGGAGGAGGAAAAATCTCGTTTGACCCGAGATTTTTCCGGTATAAAATATGTCAAAACGATTATTTACATCAGAGTCAGTTACAGAAGGACATCCAGATAAACTTTGTGATCAAATATCTGATGCAGTATTAGATGCTGCACTTGCTGGTGATACTAAAAGCCGTGTAGCCTGTGAAACATATGCTACAACAGGGTTAGTAGTTATAGGCGGAGAAATTACTTCAAAAACACAGATTGATTATGATACCTTAGCCAGAAAAACTATAGAAGAAATCGGCTATGCAGGTCCTGATTCAGGTGGATTTGATGCACATACATGTGGGATTTTAGTTTGTGTAAAAGGACAATCACCAGATATTGCTCAGGGAGTTTCAACTGCTAAAGAACACAGAGATGAAGAATCAAGTGATGCTGCAGATAAGTTAGGCGCCGGAGATCAAGGACTTATGTTTGGATTTGCATGTGATGAGACTCCAGAACTCATGCCACTTCCAATAAGCCTTGCTCAAAGGCTTGCATTAAAGCTTTCTCAGGTTAGAAAAAGTGGTGTTCTTTCTTACCTAAGACCTGATGGTAAGACACAGGTTACTGTTGAATATGATGAACAAGGTGCACCAAAAAGAATTGATACACTTGTAATTTCAACTCAGCATGCAGCAAAAATAAATGGAAAGACGGATAACTTTGATCTGCAAAAGTTTATTGAAGCTGATATGAAAGAGTTTGTAATTAAACCAGTAGTTGAGCAGCTCGGACACCTAATTGATAAAGATACAAAGTACTTTATTAATCCCTCAGGACGTTTTGTAATCGGTGGACCACAAGGAGATGCTGGTTTAACCGGGAGAAAAATTATTGTAGACACTTATGGTGGCTATGCTCGTCACGGAGGTGGTGCATTTTCAGGTAAGGACCCTACAAAAGTAGACAGATCAGCATGTTATGCAGCCAGATACATTGCAAAAAATATTGTTAGTGCTGGTCTTGCAAAGCAATGTGAAGTTCAGGTTTCATATGCCATAGGTGTAGCAAAGCCAATATCTGTGAGCGTTTCAACATTTGGCACAGGAAAGATTAAAGACACAGCTCTTGGCGACATTATAAACCAGGTTTTTGATTTAAGACCGCTTGCAATAATCAAAAAACTAAATCTGCAAAACCTGCCTAAGTTAAACAATGGCATCTTTTACAGAAAGACAGCTGCTTATGGACACTTTGGAAGACCTGACTTAAAGCTTCCATGGGAAGAGCTCGATAAGGTAAAAGAAATTCAAAAAGCAGCAAATGGATCTTTTGTTGTGGCATAAATATAGAGCGTTAAATGAGTTTATAAATATAATTAAGACAAAGAAACAGGCACTAAACCCCTAATCGATTTTTTTTGTTTAATTAAATCCCTGATTTGACTACTTGAGATATTGATAGGTTTTGTGTGAACCAATGACCATTTGAGATTTTTAATCTTTGGAGCTTTTATATTTTTTGAAGGCCTTGGCAACACAAGAAATGTAACCAGCTTAGCAAGCTGGATTGGTTTATTCCATGTATTTAATTTCTCAAATTCATCAGCGCCGATTAAGAAATATAGAATTATTTTGTCATTGCGAGCCAAAGGCGAAGCAAGCCTGATCATTTTGCGTGAATTCAATTGGGATTGCTTCGTCGTCCGCCCAATGTGGACTCCTTGCAATGACAGTATTGTATCAATCGTATATGCTGGTTTTCTTTTTTTAATTTCAATGTCTAAAACCTTAAAATATTTTCTCCCTTTAATTGCTCTTTTTACAAGTTCGTATCTAAATTGTGCAGGAAATAATTTTTGCCTTGATTTATGTGGTGGAATACCACATGGAATAAAATAAACACAAGACAATTTATATTCTTTGCGCGCAGCTTCTGCCATTTTTAGATGTCCAACGTGTATTGGATTAAATGTGCCACCGAAGATTCCGATTCGTTTCATTATGTCATTGCGAGCCAAAGGCGAAGCAATCCCGATCGTTTTGCGTGAATTCACTCGGGATTGCTTCGTTGCTAACGCTCCTTGCAATGACATTATCAATCCCTTATTTGCCCTTCACCAGTTACCAGATATTTATATGTCACTAATTGTTCTAGAGCAATAGGTCCGCGTGCATGTAATTTTTGTGTAGAGATTCCAATTTCAGAGCCAAAACCAAATTCTTCTCCATCAGTAAAGCGTGTGCTTGCATTTACATAGACACATGCTGCATCAATTTCTTCCTGAAATTTCTTTGCATTACTTTTATCTTCTGTAATTATGGACTCTGAGTGTTTTGTTCCATATTTATTTATATGTTCTATAGCTTCATCAAGCGAGTTTACCACTTTAACTGCGACCTTTAAATCTAAATATTCTTTATACCAATCATCTTCAGTAGCAGGTCTTGCACTTTTTATAAATTTTCTGGTTTTATCACAGCCAAAGATTTCTACATTTTTATTCATAAGAGCTAACTCAAGTCCAGGTAAAATATTTTGAGCAATGTTTTTATGAACTAAAATTGTTTCAATGGCATTGCAAACACCTGGTCTTTGTGTTTTTGCATTGATGGCTATATCCACTGCTATAATTTCTTTTGCACTTTCATCTATGAATAAATGACAGGTGCCACCGCCTGCCCCAATTACCGGGATTTTTGAATGCTTTAAAACAAAATCTTTTAATTCTTCTCCGCCACGCGGAATTACAAGATCTACATATTCTTTTGATTCAAGTATTTTTATAGTTTCATTCCGTTCTTTATTTGCAATGAACTGAACTATACTTAAGTCCAATGAGCTCTTTTCTAGAGCTTTGTAAATTACATCCACAATAGCCTGATTTGAATGCGTGGCATGCTGACTGCCGCGTAAAACTATTGCATTACCTGATTTAATGGCTAGAGAAGCTGCATCAGTAGTAACATTTGGTCTTGCCTCATAAATAACACATATTACGCCAAGAGGAACAGAAATCTTTTTTATATCCATTCCCTTTGAATGTTTCCAGGCAGCTAAAACTTTACCAATAGGATCTTTTTGAGCGATGACTTTTTGAATACTATCAGCCATGCTTTGCAATCTTTTTTCATTTAATAAAAGCCTGTCTAATAGAGCATTTGAGAGGTTGTTTTTCTTTCCTTCTTCAATATCTTTTTTATTTGCTGCTAAGATGATATCTTTTGATTTAATTAATTCACTGCTTATAAGTTCAAGTGCTTTATTTCTTTCATCGGATGCAGATTTTGCTAGTTTTCTTGAGGCAATCTTAGCAGCTTTGAGTTGGCTTATGGTATCTTTCAATGCAGTTTGAGAATTCATATGAACATTATATCTGTAGAGGCAAGGTAACCTTGCTTTGTAGTTCTACAATTTATAAATATTGATGAGTGGTCCACCTCTTTCCCTCTGCCAAAGTGTTTGTAACGGAGAGTATAAATCTTCAACGATAGATGAGTCTACTTTTTTTTCTAATTCCAAGAGGTAAGGATTAAAAGTAATGAATGGTTTTAATTTAAGGAGCCTTTTATAGTATTTCTTTTCAAGTTTGTGTCCTGGTTCTCTTAAAATCATCTGTGCATCTAAGCTGTTAACAATAACATAGTCAACTTTTTTCCTTAAAATCCTAAACCAATCTTTATTTTCTAAAAGTTTCAAGCTAACATAAAACCTTTGTTTATCAACTAGTGAATCCGGGTCCACACCAATATTTTTTAAACTATTCTTGTCATATGGAGCAAATCCTTTGGTTTGTATACTATTCTTATCCCAGACGATCTTTACATCTCCATGAGCATTTTCATTTACCCAGTCAGTTGCAATAACTCTTGTATCCGACAAACTAATTATTTTATTGTATTTAAATACATACTTAAGCGGAATATAAAATGCAAAAATAAGCAAAACTATAAATAAAAACTTTTTATCCCTTTTAAAAGACAGCGAATTAAAAAACATGCCAGATGCAAGACACATATAAGGCAAAAGCAATACTGCATATCCAGAATAGCTTAGATGAAAAAGTCCTAAAACTGCAAAATAAAAAACGGGTAGTGAAAATAATATTGACAATAAGTTTAAATCATAGTCATTTTTTCTGTATAAGAAAAAATAAAAAGCACTAATCCAAACTACTGGACCAACTCCAGGGATTAGAAAATTAAATAAATAAAGAAGGTATGAGCTATAGCGATAATCATAATATCCATTTATATAACTGGTCGTTAAATATCTAATAAACTCAAGAAAATTAATTATAAGTTGTGGATTAAAAAGCAAAAAAGAAAGTAAAAAACTTCCAAGAAGAAACTTAAACTTAGAAAAATCTTTTTTAACTACTTGAACTAGTAAAACAGGGATAATACTTAAAGAGCCTATACAGTTAGTGAACGCACTAAATAGTGCACATACTGTGCTAGAAAAGAGATTTAGATTTTTATTTAAATAAGATTTAAGTATAAATAAAACTGAAAGTAAAGAAAAGAAAGTCATTACACTAAATGGCAAAAATATTTGAGAAAATCTTACATGTAATAATGAAACTGCTAAAAATCCACTTGCAAGCAATCCTGTTAGTAGACTGAAAATTGATCCTATAAAATACAGAACGATTACTGATCCAACTCCAAACAAAATACTTATAAGCCTAAGAGGAACATAAAATGCACCAGGGTTTACTTCAAGTGTATTTAAAAGGTTATTTATATCTATCGTTCCTGAAGTAAAAAAAACCACCAAAGCATTTAAATAAAAATAAAGCGGAGAAGATTCAAAACTATTAAAGCTTATTAGGTGCTTAATTGTAGACAAGATCCCTAACAGGTTTCTTGATTCATCTGGATTTAATGCATATGGCAATCCATTATAAATACCTCGAGATCTTAAATAAAAAGAAACTATAATTATAAAGAAAAAAAGCAGATTTTTTTTGCTGGCAGCTTTTTCTAAGGCAGGTTGCTCCTTAACTTGATCTTGTTTTTTTATTTTTTGTAGTACTAAGTTTTCTGGCATTCATCTTTTACAAATTGTTGTTCTTCTTGTGCATATTCTTTAACATTTTTTACTTTTTCTTTTATTTTGTCGTCTGGTATTTTATCCAAGGAGCTACTCAGAACGTCAATTGCATCCGAATAAAGCTTTAGTGCATATGGACAGTTTGGCTGCTCAGCACCATCTAGGTGGTTTCCACCTTCAGCATATTTTTGGAAAGCTTCAACTACTTTTTGGTATATAGGAACTTCAGGACAAGTACATGTTTTTGTAATGCCTTTTATTGTAAGCCCAGCATCGTTACAGGCTTTAATAGCTTTAACCCATTCATCTTCTTCTATGGAGCCATATGCTTTTTCTACAGCATCTCTAGCTGGTTTTGCACAAGCACATTCCGGGGCTTTTGGTACCTCTGGAGCTTTCATTACCTCTTGAGCTTTTGTTGCCCCTGGAGCTTTTGGTACTTTTTTCTCCTGGAGATTAGGTTCTTTTTCTACTGCTTTTACTGTGTCTTTTGGTTTTAGAGCATCTTGAGCTAATGAAACACTGCTATTTGTAATTACCGAGATTAAACCTATTATAAAAAGTATTTTTCTCATTATAGATGTCATTCTTTTACTCCTTGTGTATAAAATTCCTCTTTTAATAATTTATACCACAGTGGTAATTATTCCGCATGTGATATAAGTCAATGCAGTTAATTTTTTCTATGGTTTTACAGCAACTTGAATTGCTTGACCAGACTTGTGCATTAAAAATGCTTTTTCTAGTTCTCTTAGCGGCACAGTATGGGTGATTATCTTTTCAGAGATCTTTTCTTGGAAATTAGTATTATTTAATAGATTTAAGGCGATTTTTACATGCTTTGGAGTATGGTGAAAGACACCTATTAACTTAAGCTCATCGTAATGAATACGATATGTATCAAGTTCAACCTTTGAACCTTTTTTACAGCCACCAAAGAAGTTAACTAAGCCTCCTTTGCTTACAAGTTTTGTTGCTAGTTCCCATGTCTCAGGCAGGCCAACTGCTTCAATAACTATTTCAGGCCCATTGCCATCGGTTAAATATTTTATTTTTTCAATCAACTCTTGCTCGCTTAGTTCTTCAATATTTAAGATATGATCAGCACCAAGTTTTTCAGCAAGCTCTAGCTTGAAGGCATTCCTACCAAGCGAGATTACTTTTGCTCCATTTAATTTTGCAATAGCACAAAACATAAGCCCAATTGAACCTGTACCAATTATGCAGACCGTTTTATCGCTTGTAACTTGGGATCTTTCTAAACCATGCACCACTACAGAAAGTCCTTCAAGTGACGCTGCTGCTTCAAAGCTAATGTTATCCGGTATTTGATAAGTGTTGTATTGGACTATGTCTGCTGGAACAGCAATATATTCTGCATATGCACCATTTAAAAAAGACAGATTTTCACATAAGCTAAACTTTTCTTTTGCACAAAAGCCACACTTATAACAAGGAGTAGAATTTAAAGCTACAACTCTTTGACCTGTTGAAAAGTTTTTTACGTTTCTCCCAACTTTTTCTATGACGCCTGAAAACTGGTGCCCAAAAGTAGAAGGAGTAGACTTAATTAAAATAGGATGGCTTCTTTGAAAAGTTTTTAAGTCAGTACCACAAGTAAGAGCTACTTTAACTTTCACAAGGATTTCATTGTCTCTTATCTTTGGCGTTGGAACTTTTTCATACCTTATATCATGTGGACCATAAAAAAGACATGCATTCATTAGCTCAGGAATTTGTTCAACTGACTCCTCATTAATGAAATTCTCTTTTTCTTTTACCAGGTGCAGTGCCATAAGTATTAATATAGCATTCAGGGGTATTAACTAAAATGTGACACGTCATTGCGAGGAGTCTTGAAGAGACGACGAAGCAATCTTCCAATAGTTTTAAAAGTAATAGCTTGTTATATAGGTCTTTCCATTCTTTAATTCTTTTGACCAAATCATTAGTAACACCTGTGTAAAGAACAGTTTTAGCTTTACTTGTGAGAATTACGACTTTTTTACTTCTTAAACAAACTTAGTGCTCTCACTAATCAGCGCACCTATATTTTCTAGATATTTTTTTAATTCCATTCCTCTTACTTCTTTTTGTGTTTCAGTATCAAATGCATAGGCTCCTCTCAAATCGGCTCCTTTCAAGTTGGCTCCTTCTAAGTTGGTTCCTACCAAGTAGGCTCCGCTCAAGTTGGCTTCGTATAAGTGGGCTTCTATCAAGTTGGCTCCTCTCAAGTTGGTTCTTTCCAGGTTGGCTCCCCTTAAAGGATATTGAGCTTGATTAGAACCTAATGAGCTACTGATAGCCACTAATAATCTATCTAGGTTTATAAAATTATTATTTATTTTAATGTTTAAAGAAGTAAAATCTATTCCGGATAAATTAAGTGGTTCATTTCCTTTTTGTGTTCTAAATGCATTTTCTATTTTATCTAGTACCATTAGTATCTCTGCATTGTTTGCATATTTATTTTTTATTCCAAATGGATCTAGAAACCCTGTTTGTACCAAGGTTTTTTCTGCTCTTATTCTTCCTATAGCTTCTTGTGGAAGAATTACTCTTTTTACTTCTTCTAATACTTTATTTGCGTCATCTGTATTATTTACTTTTGTTCTAACTATTGAATTGAAATAAGAAAAAAACTCCTGACCTAGGCCAGGAGATAAGGTTTCTAAAGCTTTAAATGCTTTTTGTACTTTCTCTATACCTGCTACATTTTGTACTAATGCCATATATCTACTCCTTAATATAGTCCAACTAATGTTTAATCAGGATACACTCTCTATTAAAAAAGAACAACTAAAAATCTGAAAAAAGAATTAAGATTTAGATTAAATTTTTTTAATCCTCATTTGGTTAAGGTATTAAATCTTAAATTCTTTTAGCTTTTTTCTAAATTCTCTTGTATGTCCCCAGGGACGTTTATTTACATAAAGCCAGAAGTGAACCATTTCATGGTAAAGAACTTTTGCAATTTCTTTTGGTTCATTACAAAGTTTTTGTGAAAGCCTTATAAATGGTCGCTTTCCGGGCTGTGCCTGAAAATCGCCAAACTGTTTAAACCACTCTCCATGACCAAACCTATCGCTCCATAAAATTCTTATGTATGGCAATGAATTATTGAAATATTGCTTGTTTAATTTGTCATATATTTCATAAATTAGTTCGTCTTGAATTGATCTAGACATAAAAATATTTTAACTTATAATCCTCACTCTGCATCATTAGGGCAGGATAAATCCTGCCCCTACAGTTTCTTTCCGTATGCATTAATATAATAGGATGTCGTTTTTTAATAAAGAAAAAATAATAACTTCAATTCCAGTAAAAATCAAGGATGCAACACGGCTTGTAATTGCATTTCCAAACACTTATACAGTTGGCATGGCTAGTCTTGGTTACCAAAATGCCTGGAAACTATTTAATCAGAGTGAGAACATAGAAGTAACTAGATGGTTTACAGATATTCAAGAACAACAAAATAATACGCGTAGGCGGGGACGCGCATCCTCGCCTACGGATTATGTGGGCTTTTCTTTTAGCTGGGAGTTAGACTATAAAAATATTTTTTCAATGCTGGAAAAGAACAATATTCCGCTTCATGCTAAGGATAGAAGTGAAGATGATCCAATTGTATTTTGTGGTGGGCAGGTTCCAAATGCAAATCCTGAGCCATTTTGTGAAAACTTTGACTTTTTTCTAATCGGTGACCTTGAGGTTTTAGCTGATCAATTGGCAAGAAAAATAATTGAGGTTGAAAGTCTAAAGCGAGATGAAAAAATTAATGAACTATCAAAATTAGAAGGCGTTTACGTACCACATCACAGAGGT
Organism: Candidatus Melainabacteria bacterium; assembly: GCA_016201905.1. GTDB lineage: Bacteria > Cyanobacteriota > Vampirovibrionia > 2-02-FULL-35-15 > 2-02-FULL-35-15 > JACQBQ01. Next base: position 61,955 of record JACQBQ010000024.1, read on the forward strand.
ACATTTAAAAAACCAATTACAAAAAATGATTTATCCTATTCATCTATTCTTACCCCAAATAGTGTTTGGCCTAATATATTTTTATTAGAGGTGGCTAGAAGCTGTCCTGAGCTTTGCAGGTTTTGCCTTGCAAGTTATGGTTCTCTTCCATTTCGTACACCAGATGTAAAAAAAAGCTTAATACCAGCAATTGATCTGGGATTAAAACATACAAATAAAATTGGTTTGCTTGGGGCTTCAGTTACACAACATCCACAATTTGAGGAATTGATAGATTATTTATTAATCAGAAATAGCGAGGTAACCTCGCCACTACAGGTACAAATTGCATCTGTTCGTGCAGACACTATTTCAAAAAATATTGCAGAAGGATTGTACAAGCTTGGAAGTAAGTCACTGACCATGGCTGTTGAAACAGGTTCTGAGAGACTGCGTGACATAATAAACAAAAAAGTAAGCAATGAAACTATATTTAACTCAATTCAAACTATTTATAATGCTGGTTTTAATTCAATTAAACTTTATGGCATGGTGGGATTGCCATATGAGACGAAGGATGATTTAAATAAAACTGTTGAGTTCCTAAAACAAATCAAACTAAACAATAAAACTAAAAAGCTTGTGTGGGGATGCTCAGTTTTTGTACCAAAAGCACAGACACCGTTTCAGTGGTTTGGGGTCGATAAAAATGCACCCCATAAATTAAAGTCTCTAAGTAAAGAACTTCATCAAATAGGAATTGATTTTAGACCTGAAAGCTACCGTTGGACAACTATACAGGCACTTATATCAAGAGGAGATAAAAGTATAAATAAGATTCTGGAAGATGCATACAGATATGGAAATACACTTGGCAGTTTTAACAAAGCAATAAAAGAAAATAAAGCCGAGATTGACTCAAACCACTTTATTTTTCAAAATTGGGATACAAAGATAAAACTTCCGTGGGAAAATGTACAAGGGTATTTAAATAAAGAAACAGTAAAAGAGCACGCAAAGAAAGTTTCTATCGTAAATGTTTGATCAATTAACAGAAAAATTCCAAGAAATCTTTAAGAGTCTTCGTGGCAAGTCTGTTATTAACGAAGAAAATATTGAAGCTAGTATCCTTGAGGTAAAAAGAGCGTTAATTGACGCTGATGTTAGTTTAAAAGCAATTAAAACCTTTACAAACAAAGTACGTGAAAAAGCAATTGGTGAAGCAATTATAAAAGGTATAACACCAGCTCAGCAGTTTATAAAAATAATAAACGATGAACTCGTTGCTCTTCTTGGCGGTAAAGACGTTGCAGTGCAACGTCTCAACATTGAGGAAAAATCTAAACCAAGTATTATCCTAATGCTTGGTTTACAGGGAGCTGGAAAAACCACTACCTGTGCAAAACTTGCAAGCCTTTTAAAAAAGAAAGGCAGAAATCCACTGCTTGTAGCATTGGATTTAAAAAGGCCAGCTGCAATAGAACAATTGAAGATACTGGGTGAACAAATTGGTGTGTTGGTATATGGCATCTCAGAAGATGTAAGGGCTTACCATGGTAAGCCCCGACAGATAGCGCAAGACGCCATTAACTACGCAAAACAAAATAATCACGACGTTGTGATCTTAGACAGTGCCGGCAGATTGCAAATTGATACTGAACTTATGGCAGAGCTATTATTAATCGACAGAACTATACAGCCAACTGAAAAGCTTCTTGTAGTTGACTCAATGATTGGACAGGAAGCAGCAAATGTAGGAGCAGCATTTAATACACAGATCGGGGTTACAGGTATTGTCTTAACTAAGTTAGATGGTGATGCTCGTGGCGGAGCTGCTCTTTCTATCGTAGAAGAAATTCAAAAACCAATAAAACTTATTGGCACTGGAGAAAAGATTGACGACTTTCAGGAATTTTACCCGGAGCGCATGGCAAGCAGAATACTTGGCATGGGTGATGTCTTAACATTGGTAGAAAAAGCACAGGAAAAAATCCAGGAAGATGTAGCTGCGTTTCATGAAACGCAGCTACGAGGCGACTTTAATTTCGAAACTTTTCTGCAAGCACAAAACATGATGGGAAAATTAGGTAGCTTCTCAGGAGTATTTAACATGATGGGAATGGGAGGCATGCTTAACCAGCTTGGAATAAACATGAATAAAGAAACCCAGGAAAAAATGCTTTCTGAGAATGAAGTTAAAACAAAAAAACAAAAAGCCATGATTCAAAGCATGACAGGGAAAGAAAGAAGAAATCCAAATATTTTAACCCCAGCAAGAAATAGGAGAATTGCACATGGGTCTGGTCATAAAGAAAAAGATGTAGAAAAGCTAATAAGTGAGTTTAAGCAGATGAAAAAATTAATGGACCAATTAAAACCTTTTATGCAAATGTTTCAGGGTAAAAACATGTCTCAGGACATGTTGAAAAACATGATGCCAGGCTCAATTGGAAAAATGCAAAACCCTTTTATGAATCCGCAAAGCAACATGTTAAAAGGTTTTAAGCCAAAGAAGCAAAAGTAATCTTTAACCATTTATCATAATCTAGATTAAGAAAAATATTAAATCTTTCTAATGAAGGTGCTTTCATCTGGTTAATTTTGTTAGGATAAAAATATAACAACAAATTATTTTATTTAAGGACTTAAATATTATGCAAATACTACCAGCAAATCTCCCACTTTCATACCATAGAGCTATAGAGCCTTACTTTGACAATAACTTATTAAATCTCTTAAAGCGTGCCTCAAGAGATGAAATAAACATCATGAAAAGAAGGCTTAATTTTGGAGGAAAAAAGGCAGAAGTAGAATTTATATTTAAAGGAAAAAACTTAGACGATGTTCGTTCTCCTATACCAATTCCTCGCCTGGTACGCGACAAGTTAATTGGTTCAATTGTAGATAGTGGCTGGAGATCATTTTTAGATGGGACTTCTGGAAATGTGTCGCTATTTAGCAATCACGTAAGATTACACGGTAACAACAATCTTGCAATAAACTCAACAAATATAAAAACCACAGGTGATAATTCAAAGTTTATTAACTCTCATGATATAGAAGCTCCTAAAAGTAGTAACTCGATTTTTTGTGACTCAGGTGGTGAAGAAGTTAACGGCAGATTAGTTAAGACTTCTGTCATTGCTTGTCCTGCTTCACTAGTCTTTCAAACAAGAATTCTAAAAGCAGTAAACTCTCCACACTTAAGAGCAAGTGATTGTGAAAGTGTGCATTCAATTCGAGGTGGAAACAATGTTCTTGAACATGTACAAGGATCAGTATTAGAAGGATGCACCAACACTACCCTTGATCATTGTGAAAGTGTTAAAGCTACAAATTGTAAAAAGGTGGTTATAAAAAATACTAATGGTAATGCTCTATTGGATACCTTTTCAGGATTGAAAAAGGTTACAGTAGAAAATGGAGAGACGCTAACAAGGTGGGTTAGATTCATGCGATTGTTTGGAAGTAAAACAACAAATTGTTCTAATCCAAAGCCTCCAGAACAAACTCCATAATTATTATTTTCTAATATAATCTAAAATGCGCATAAGACAAAAAACAGAAGTTAGACCTGAAGAAACTTTATTTAAACTTTCTGACTTTACACCAAGCACAAGAACAAATAACAAAAAAATATTTAAGAGTGTAATTGAAAAAGCTTATGGAGGAGCCATAAGAACACTATCAGGCAAAAAAAACTATAAGCCTCTTAGAGAATTTGTCAGCCATTTTGGAGTACTTGCTGAAAAAAATATTATTTTTGAAAGCCTTATTACAGAACCCATAAATGTTCAGCTAGAAGCACTAAAAAAAGTTTATGAATGTCTTGCAATGGGACATTTAAGACTAGCCTTAATAGAAAAAAATCTAAGTGAAACACTAGACTATCATGGTCAAAAATCCAGATATTATAATTCAATTTTTAGAACTTTAATTGAAATTTCAAAAGAAGGTATTAAAAAAGAATCTACAGAAGGACATTCAGTAGCACTTGCACTATGGAGAGCCAGAAAAGCTGCACTTGAAAAAAATCCTCTGCCAATGTCAAATAGTCAACCAACATTGTTCGATCAAATTCGAGACTAAAGGTAACTAGTCCGGTGCCATACTGGCAAACCTTTTAGTAATCACCTGCGGTCTTGTAATTGCAGTGCCTATTACCACAGCATATGCACCAATTTCAAAAGCCTTTTTAACATCCTGCGGTTCCCAGATCCTTCCTTCCATGATTACCGGAGCTAGCGATTCTTCTGTAAGTTCAGCCAATAAATTAAAATCAGGACCTGTGTTTATTTTATATCTGGTATCTTTTGTATAACCACTAAGCGTTGTAGAAATAATATCTGCACCAAGCTTACAAGCATTTATTCCATCTTCAAAAGTCGCAATATCGCAAATGACGATCTTGCCTTCGTTTTTTACAAGGCTAATCTGGTCTTTAAGTGTTGAACTGTCTTCACGAGGCCTATCTGTACCGTCAATAGCAATAAAATCAATTCCAATTTTAAGTAATTCTTTTAAATCTTTCATGGTCGCTGTTATATAAACCTTATCAAGCCAGTTAATAGGTGTGGGTTCAAGTTTTGTTAGACCTACTACCGGCACAGAAACATTTTTTTTAATATAATTTATATTTTTAACACCACAAAGCCTTAAACCGCCAGCGCCACCATTGATTACTGACTGACTAATTGCAAGCAGATGCTCTGATGTATTTAGTGGCTCATTGCCTTCAGCTTGAACAGAAACAATGATTTTATTTTCTAATTTGTTTATCTCGCTCATTTTATATGCAACAGAATAGCAGAATATGGTATAAAAAACATGTTCTAGTCTTATGTTTTTATAAATAAAAATATGGAAATTTTTACAGGAAAAAACAAGGAACTTAGCGATAAAAAAGCCTTTGAAATTATTAAAACCCAGGTTTTAAAAAAACCTGATTCACTAATCGGCATTGCAGTCGGTAAAACTACTGACGGATTATATAAATTAATCTCCAAAGACGCAGTCAAATCCACAAAAAAGTGGAGAAAGATAAAGCTTTTTCAAATTGATGAAAATCTTGGAGCTCATCCAAGCTCACCGGTTAGCTTTAACTTTGAAATTAGAAAAGAATTAAAACAGTTATTAAATATTCTAAATTCAAAAAATATATTCTTAATGGATGGTACAGAGAAACCCAAAAAAACAATTAAAGAAGCCTACAAATTTATAAAATCAAATGGTGGTATAGATTTAATCATTCTTGGAATTGGTCCAGAATATGATCCCCATGTTGCTTACAACACCACTGGTAAATCAGCACTAAATTCAAGGATGAGAGTAGTGGATCTTCATCCAAAAGTAATAGAAAAACTGGTAAGGGCTTACCATGGTAAGCCCCAACGGAAAATAAAAGGCATTACTCTTGGCATTAAAGATATCCTTGAAACAAAAAAAGCGCTACTAATTGCTTATGGAAAAGAAAAGGCAAAATCATTTAAGCTTATTCTAAAGAAAAAAGTAAATATGAAAAAAGGATCAGTTACGGCACTTCTGTTACATAAGAATCTTGAAATTGTAGTTGATAAGGATGTAGTAAAATAGTCTTATATAAACTTAAAAACGGAGATTAATAAAAAATGAGAGTTGCTTTATCACTTCCAATAATTTCTAAATCACCACAACCAGTTGTATATGACCCACGAAAAAGTCTGGATGGTTATCCAAATACACCTGAGGATAAAAACTTTGTTTTAAAAGTAAAAAATGCCCGTCCAAAGCTTTTAAGTGAAACAAGTTATGCCAAAACTATAAATAAACCACTAACAGCAACAGAAAAAATCTGGTATAGTCACCTTGAAGCTGGAAACCCTGCTAAAAAAGGTTCAATTATTTACTTGAAGCCTGATCTTTTGCTTATACAAGATGCCACTGGAAAGCTCTTACTACTACAAGCTGAGCTTTTGTTTACCTTGCTTGGAAAAGAACAAACAGAAATTTTAACTACCTTATACTATGACCACAATATAAAAGTAGACTATGGAATAGAACAGGCAATTATTGAAGACAAAGAAGGAATAAAATTTTTAGGAACAAGTTCAAGTAAAAGAGGAATTATTTTCTCACTTCCTGGAAATGGGATTTGCCACAGAGTAAGCGATGAGTACTTTGATCTTCCTGGAGGTGTTTTATTTGGCTCTGATTCTCACACACCAACAGGCGGTGGAATGGGAATGTTTGCCATTGGCAAAGGTGGCTGGAGCATTGCCAAGTCTCTTGCAGCTGGACTACCCATGCCAATTGATAGAAATCCTATTATTGGTGTTCATCTAAAAGGCTCATTGCCAGATGGAACTGAGCCTAAGCAAATTGTTCAGCTTTTAAATAGAGACATAATAAGACTTTTTGGAAATGAAGGAAATGGAAGTTATATAGAGTTTTTTGGTGAAGGTGTTAAGTCTGTATCAGTGGTAGGCAGAAGTTCTATTACAAACTCACTTGTCGATGGTGGCATGGGAACAGGCTTATTCCCGCCAGATGAGCTTGTAGCAAAATATTTAGAGTCAAGAAACAGAGCAGATCTGGCAGGCTGGGTAAGAGCTAACTTAAAAGATTTAAATCCTGATCCTGAGGTATTAAAAGATCCTGAGAAATATTTTGATAAGTTACTCGTATATGATTTATCACAGGAATTACATCCAGCACTTGCTATGCCAGGTAATCCAAAAAATGTTTTTTATTTGGATGAGATTCCAAATGTAATCAAATTTATAAACGAAGAAGTTCTTGCTCACTATCAGGATTTTTTAACTAACGGCAAGGTAGATAAAGCAAAGATTAAATCGTTTGTAGAGGCGCACCATGGTGTGCTTCTACTACGGGCAACACCAATAGAAACCTTGGTAAACCTGGCAGTACAAGAAATTGATGTTAAAAAAGTTTATGACAAAAGAAAACTAAGTTTAGAAGTCTCATCAGGAAGTATTGGCAGCTGCACACATTCAGGGAAAGATGATATAGAAGCAGCTCTCTGGGCAAATATTCAGCTTGCTAAAAGTAAAATAAATAGAGCCTCGTCAGTACCTGTAAGCGTAACCTATGGCTCGCGTGACGGCTGGCTTTCTGTTCAGTCAAATAAAACTATGCAGGATTTTATAAAAGAAGGACATCTGGTTTTACTTGATAGCGCTTGTGGACCGTGTATCGGTATGGGATTTACTCCTCAGGTTGACACTGCAGCAGTTAGATCTTTTAATAGAAACTTTTTCGGACGAGCTGGCACAAAAGAAAAAATTGACCAGGTTTACTTAGCAAGTCCAGCAGTTACTGTTTATCTTGCAGCATGCGGGAGACTTGACTCATATGACCCGAAAACCAGATCGTTTATTGCAAAAGATGATTCTGATAAAGAAATAAGAATCCTTCTTGCAAATCCAAAAAGCGAGGCTGAACTAAAACCCATTGTCTCAAATGATTTTAATAATCCAGATGGAGAGAGGGCTGCATTTATTTTGCCAGCTCCAAAAGACAAAGCAAAAGAAATAAATGTTCTCTATGATGGAAATACTATTAGTTCACTTCCTTCTGACATGTACGATATTCCAGGCGAGAAGTTTGAGAACTTTCCAGTCTTAATCGCACTTGGAGACAACGTTACCACAGATGATCTATCTGCAGCAGGATTAAAATATATTCCAAAGCGTGGAAACTTACTTGAACTTGAACTTGGATTTTTTGAAAGCAAGGCATCTCAGGAAAAAAGAGATCCTCAGTTTTACTACAACCTGGCTAAAGAATATAAAACAAATCCAAAATACAGCGGCTCAGTAATGATAGGAGGTAAGCTTTTTGGTTCAGGCAGTTCACGTGAAGCAGCAGCATTTATACCTAGACATCTTCGAACAAAAGTAGCAATAGCAGAAAGTTTTGCACCAATACACAGGGAAAATGCCATCGAACAAGGGCTTTTTTATCTTACCTTTAAAGACCCAACTGACAGAACAAAACTAGATCGCGAAGACTTAATTTCAATTTATGGTTTAGATAAATTAGACCCGGATAAGAGAGACATTGAGGTAAAAGTTAAAAAGAAAGATGAGAAAGAATTTTCTATAGTCTGTGAACATGTTCTAGATACACCTTACAAGATAGAAATATTTAGAGCAGGATCAGAGCCAAATCTGTTTAAACAGATTTTAATTGATAAGTTTAAAGGTAATGTTTCAGAGTTTATGAAATGGTTTAGTGAAAAAAATAGGTTATAAATAAGAAGGAGGAACAGAAATGAAACTTTCAGGAGTAACACTAGCAACAGGTACAAGTGCATTAGCTATTGCGATTAATTATGACCACACGCTTCCAGTGCCAAAAGTTCGTTTAGATACATGTAAAGAAGAATGCGATTTTGACAATATCATAATTCTCGGCACAAATCGACATAGACCAGATCGTAGCTTTCACACCATTGCTCAAATCCATGACGACCAAGTAAAACCAGTTAAGCAAGTTCCTGAAAATGCATTTTTTAAATTAAACCCCTGCTTTCTTAAAGAACAAAAGGGGCCACCATCTTTTTCAGCATACATTGAAGGAATGCCACACGTAGATTAATTATTTTTTAATTTTTTATATCTATTACTTCTTTTGTGGCGGTGGCATTAAAGCATAGCGATCTAACCTTGATAACTCATGAAGAAATGGAAGCACTCCACCAGTTAAACCAGGTCCAGGTAATAACGGTACAAGCATATAGGGTCTATCCTTTAGGATATCTTGCTTCAATAAAATATTTCTATCTTCTTTATTAAACATATCAACTCCAAAACTACGTAGTGCCCTTTGTATGTCTAAGTAACTGATTAGAAAATTACCCCCAGTATTAACATCTCCCACTTCTACTTTTAGAGGTACTTGCTTACCATCTGGCGTAGTTACACTTGTATCAGGTTCTTTTCTTTCTACGAGCATTCCTACAAGATATCCTTCATTATCTACTGCTACTCCTCCTGAGTCACCCCTTTTAATAAGTGCATCAGTTACAATATCCCTTCTTTTTGTCCAATCTCTCCAATGAGGAGCAGCACCAGTAATTGTTCCACTTGCAACTGACCAACCAGATTTCACAAGATTTAAGCCAGAACCTGGGAAAAATGGGCTTTTTGCAGATTTTATATTTATGCCTTCAAGCTTTGATTTTTGCAGTGCAAGTTGAATATTTGGAGGGAGTCTTAGTACAGCAATATCTCTTCCAATATATGCACTAGACCAAGGGGTTACATCATTAGGAAATTTAGTAGGGTTTAAATTCTTTACAAAAAGTCCATTAAAAAAAGAAACCTCTACAATGCTTTCCAAAAACTTTTCTTCACTAGTCCACCCATGTCCTGCAGTAGCTATGTAATATTCATTTTTTTTATCCTTAACAACAAATCCCATAAGAGAGCCAACATATTTACCAGCTTTATTGTAGATAGTTAGACTAACTACATTCGGCAGAGTTTTTTCTAAAGCCTTTAATCTTTTTGCTTCATCTGTTTTTATGTTAGCCGTTTTTGTACTAACATCTTTTACTTCTGTCTCAAGCTTCCCGAGTTTTAGTCCAGTATCTTCTACTCTTTTTGTTACCATACCTTGATGTTCTTCTACTACTGTAATTCTGCCTGATAAATCCTTGCTAGTTCCTTTTAGACCAGCTAGTTCTTCTTCTAAAGCTTTTTTGTCAGCACTTAACTTACTAATCAGGCCTTGGTATTCCATAAACTTTTGCTCGGTTTCCATTTGATAAATTGTACGAGCTCCTTTTTCTACTAGTCTTTGAGAGCTTTCATTTGCAAGCATTTTAGTATATGAAGCTTTTTGATCTTCGAGGTGCTTTGTCATTGCTGTTTTGCCTTCGGTTGCTTCATTGCGCAACTGTTCTACCTGACTTTGATGGTGTAAATGTAGACCACCAAGGCCAGCAGCAGTTATAGCAACAGGGGCCACTGCTTTTCCAGCAAGCCACTTAAAGAAACCAACTTTACTAACTTCATTAGACATAAATCCTCCAGAAATAATGGTTAATGACCTATGCGGGTATAACCTCTTTTTATTGTTTGCCTTTCAAAATTAACCTTAATTCTATAGTTGCGTATGAGTTTTGTCTAGCATCAGTAAGTAAAAGGTAAGGTTAAAATGGTTAAAAAGAGAAATATAGCTTAAATGCTCAAAATAAAAAGAATATTTGCTTTGCTTTTAACCACATCGTTCTTAACTTTGTTCATTCCGGTTTCATCCTTTGCTCTTCAAAGCTCTGAAAACTGTACTTTTTACAAATGGTTTAATCCAAATACAAGCGATAAAGAAGGGAAACTTCTCTTAAAAAACTGTTCCAGCTGTCACATGTCTTATTACAAGGAATGGAAAGATGATAAACATTCAATGTCTCAAAACAATCCTTTCTTTTTAGAAACCTATAAACAATTTAGACAAGATCATCCAAATGAAAATGGAAATTGTGCTCTGTGTCATAACCCAGAGGCAGCATTAGATCATGAGCTAAGTGTTGATCTTAGAGAAACAAAAAATAAAAAGACAAATGGAGTATCCTGTGATTTTTGCCATAAGATAGAAAGCATTGATCAAAACCCGCTTAAGCAAGGTGTTTCAGGCTTAAATATAGTAAGACCTTGCAAGGGATTTAAAGATATTAGATTTGGACAAATTAAAGATCCAATTCAGCCAAGCGATAAAGAAGAATTAAAATATAACTCACTTTATAAAACAAGCCTTGTATGTGCCAAGTGCCACGATGGATCAAATGGTAATGTGCAGGTTTATTCTACATTTACTGAATGGCTAAACAGTCCAGCAGCTAAACGTGGGGTTCAATGTCAAAGCTGTCACATGCAGCCACGTAATGAAAATAAAATTGTTGACAATACAAACATAAAATACAAAACTAGACCATACTACGAAGTCCACAGCCACAGCTTTTTAACAGGCAATCCTCACGAGTTTAGAAAAAAATATGTTAATTTAAAAATAGAGACTCAGAGAAATAAAAACACTGATAAGAAGAATGTTATTCTTGTAAAAGTAAAAGTTGAAAACAATAATTTTGGGCATAGTTTTCCAACAGGCTCTCCAATGAGAAATGCAGTTTTAGTGCTGGATGTAAAATGCAAAAATAAAACTGGCAAGACAACTTTACCATTACAAATTAAAGGGCCAAGACTATCAAGCTATGCAGGTAACTTAAGTGGAAAACCTGGAAAATTATTTGCAAAGATTTTAGCTGAAACAAGTAGCGAATATGCATCACAACACAGTCAAGCTGGGATTTTATTTAGAAAAATTGCAGGCAAACTAGGTATACCAGCACAGGACTGGTGGAATGTCTTTATAGCTAGTGACACTAGGATTAAAGCAAATGAAGAAGATATTTCTACATATGGATTTGAAACAGATAACAACTGTCGTATTACTGCAAAGCTTATCTGGAGAAATACATGGCCAGGGCTTGCAAAATTAAAAGGTTTTATGATTCAAGAAGACTTATTAGTAAAAAAGATAATTGAATTAAAATAGAAAACCATTACTTAATAATACTTAAAAACTTAACTTAGCGACTTAATGGAATCTCTATATCCTTTGAAAAGGACATTCCTTGAGTTATCTGTGTAACAGTTAAGCTTATTTTTTCCGGGAAACCATTAGGAAATAATTCTGCTATCTCTTTTATTTTTTCTAGTTTTTTTATAGGCAGTACAATTAAATGTACCTTTTTACTTGAATCCTTTGCTGTCAAAGGAAATTTATTTGGTGCTATAACTAAAGCCTTTTTAGGTAAATCAGTAGTTATATTAATCAAACTATCTTCCAGACTAGTGTTAAAAAGATTTTGATCAAAACTAACAATTAAAAAACTTTTGGCAGGTTTTTTCTGTAAAAGTGTTAATCCACTTAAAGCTGGCCCTTCTATAGCTAAAGAAAAACTTACAGGCTCTCCAGATGAAGTATTGCCACCTGTAGAACTACTTGTTGAAGAGGAACTTACAGTATTTTTATTATTTGAAGCATCAATGCCTGCATTGCTTGGAGGTTCAATTTGTTTTCTTGTAAGCGTCAGTGAATCACCGACTATAGGTAATCTAAAAATCCCTCCGCCATTTGTAGCTGCATAAACAGCTGATCCATCAGGTGTAACTGTAAGTCCTCTTACCTCACGAATTAAAAGTCCATTACTAAATGATTGCCATGTCTGGCCATCATCACCTGAAACATAAAAACCAGTAACATTTCCAGCTGCATAAACTTGATGTGTGCTAGATATCGGATTAAAAATAATTGAAACAATATTGTCATTGAGATGATTTTCATTACTTAATACAGGCTGCCAGGTACTACCTGCATCACTTGATCTAAAAATTCGCCCGTCAGAACTTCCTACAAGAATAACTTGAGTGTTTGCTGGACAAACTGAGACTGAATGAAAGGATTTTACATCACCCAGTCCATTGTTTATTTGTGTCCATGTTTCTCCACCATCTGTACTTTTAATTATGCCTGAATCATTTGTAGCAGCATAGACAATTTTTTCATCTGTTGGACTAACATCACAAGACCAAGTATTTTTAAATCCTGATATTCCTGTTTGCTTATTTATCCACGTCATGCCACCATCTGTAGACTTAAACACTCCCCATCCAATTGAATCTACAGCATCATGAAAAAGAGATTTTTTAACACATGTAGCAAATGCAGTACTTGGGTTTGATTTTGCCCATTTTATGTCTGTAAAAACAATCTCACCATCTAAGCCAGTACTTGACGGATGAAGTGCATAATCTTCAGGGAAAAGCATGAAAACAGTTCTCCAGCTCATGCCACCATCAGTGCTAAGAAAGATTGAACTCATAGCATTTTGGCTATCACCAAGAAGAACTTTACTACTATCAGCAGGGTGTGGCACAATTGCTTGAAGCTCATCTAATGCTACATCTCCAAGACCAACAGGCAGCCAGTTTACTCCTTTGTCTTCACTTAAAAAGACACCTGATCTTGAAGTAGCAAAAACTTTATTACCATCTGGGCTTACAGCTACATCTCTTGTTTCAGAACCAGAATACCCGAAAGCATTTGTAACCCATGTTTTCCCGCCATCTGTAGTTTTAAAAACTCCGCCTATATAACTGTCTACATATACTGTATTTTCATCATTTGGATCAACTGCAATATCAATTGGATGGCCAGGATTAGAACCAAGTGGTCCAAACCCAGTCTCTGTCCAAGTCATACCTCCATCCTTTGATTTAAAAAATATTCCAAATGCACCAGCATAAATTACATTTGGATTTGTAGGGCTTATGCCAAGTGCTGAGTATAGCTGTGGGGAGCCATTGCTACGCTGTCTCTTTACCTCAATCCATGTCATTCCACTATCACGAGTTACAATAATTGCTCCATCCTGATTTTCTATATCAGTATCAAACTGTGGAATCATTCCTGTTGTTCCCCAAATAGTATTTGGATTCATTGGATCAAATTTTATATTTGTAACATAAAGATTTCTTATTCCATTATTTATCTGGGCCCAAGTGCTACCACTATCTGTACTTTTATACACACCTTCAAGTTTTTCTAGCTGCTGTCTATCAAAAAATCCGCTTGCTACATAAGTAGTATTTGGATTATTTGGATCAATAATTACATCCTTAAATAAATTCCCCCCACTTAAAACCTGTGCCCAGTTTTCCCCGCCATCAGTTGTTCTATAAAGGATTCCATGTGTTCTTTGAAAGGCCCCCATAAAAGGGCCAATTTCTTCTAAGTCGCCCGATGCAAAAACTGTATTAGAATCTCCTGGCTTTACTGCAAGCCCTCTAATTTCAACCTCTTCACCGCTTGGTAAGCCATTGTCTTTATGCTGCCATGTTGCCCCGCCATCAGTTGACAGAAAAACACCCATTGCATTTTTTACACCACACCATATTCGCTGTGGATTATTTGGATCAATAGTAGTAACAAAAACAGGGATTGCATCTCCTGATTCACCTGCACGCGAATCAATCCCTTGAGTGCTTTCATCCCACGTTAATCCGCGATCACCTGAAATATGAATACCAGCAAACGAATCAGTAACAATAATTTTATTGGAATCATTAGGACTAAACCTTATTGTGTAACCTTGCCCACCAAATGGACCATTTAATTTCTGCCATGGCATTAAAAGGACTTGGTACTTATCAATCAATTCATCTGGTGTTGCAAAATCAGAATATTCTTTAGAGATAATTTTATTCTGTAGAAAGAAAAATATTAAGATCACAAACAAAAAGATAAGAGAAAATCTAAGCTTATAAGTTTTCATATTTACAAATAAATATACACAAGAATCATCATCAATATAATCGTTTGTTATATTTGTCTATTTACTTGAAATAGTATCTCCAGTGATAAGAGTCACGCTAAAAAACTCACTCTAGAATGGCTTTTTAACAATCTCTGCACAAATAAGTGATGAGTGTTACAGAAGTTTAGAACTACGTTATAGACAATATGGTTAGAGGGAAGGTGAGCGACATGAATCATAATTTACAACAAGTTAAAGATTTAGAGAACATCGCCGACTGGGTAAAAAGAATTGAGCCAGAACTTTTATCTAATTTTGTACGATACTGGTCAATAAGAAAATCCCTTCCATCCATTGCATCAGCCTTGATTAACGAAATAAAAACTGCGGGTTCATCAAATGACTGGCTAAGTCTCATTGAATCAAACCATAAGTTTAGAGAACTGTATGGAGAAGAAAAGGCGGATGAGTTAGTAGATATTATTGAAAAGAATAGCTCAGCCTAGACAAACCTTGCTAAGACTGGTTTACTTTCCACATGCATTTTCTGCTCAGCTTCTTCTAGGATTTTTACTACCTGATAGCCGCTTGTACCATCTGAGCGTGGAGCTTCGCCCGACTCTATACAATGAACAAAATGCTCACACTCTAATCTTAAAGGCTCTTCTTCACTGTAACTTGTAGATTCTACTTTTACAGTGCCATCCTGTTCTATTGAATAAAGCTCCAGCTTATTTTGAATCCTGCTGTCGTTTAATACTGCTGTTTTCTTGCTCCCATTTACGGTTAATAAAACCTGCTTCTGCGGATCAATCCAGCTATTGTGAATATGTGCAGGAACATCACCCGGAAAGTTTAAGTCAAGGTGAGCAACATCAATTACACCATCGCTATTTGTAGACCATCCACAGGCATTTACAATGCCACTTGGTTCAAGTCCTAATATATAGCTCATCATAGAAATATCATGGGGAGCCAGATCCCAAATGACATTATTATCTCTTCTTGCTTGCTGATTAAAATTTCTTCTATCACTGTTTAAAAATCTGACTTCGCCAAGTTCACCTTTAAAAATTAATTCTCTAAGACAATTTACAGCAGGATGATAAACCAAAAGATGTCCCACCATTAAGATAAGGTTTTTTACACCAGCTAAATGGTTTAATTCTTGAGCCTGCAAATAACCTCTTGCTAAAGGCTTTTCAACATATACATTCTTACCAGCTAAGAGCGCTAGTCTTGCAAGTGAATAGTGAGTATGTGTTGGTGTAGCTATTACAATACCTTTTATATCTGGATCTGAAATCAGGTCTGAATAGCTTATAGTAACTTTCACACTGTATGTTTTTCGTACTAAGTCCAAGACTTTTGGATCAGCATCACAAACGGTGTTCAGAACTTTGATCTGGGATAAATTTCTTGCTAGGTTTTTACCCCAACTCCCACAGCCTGCAAGAGCAATATTGTTTTTCATAATATTTTTCCATAGAAGCATTGCATGCAATGCTTCTATGTTTACAAAAATACTTTTATTTTTTATTTACTGCTGTTTTAAATTGTTTGCCAGCAGTAAATGCAGGAACCTTCTTTGCTGGGATACTAATCTCAGCACCAGTTCTTGGATCGCGACCTTTTCTGGCACGACGGTCTCTTCTTTGGAAAGTGCCAAAACCAACTAAGGTCACTTTTTCTCCTCTTGCTACTGACTTGGTAATAGCATTAATAACCAAATCAAGACATTCTTCTGATTGTCTTTTGCTTGTATTTGTTTTGTTTGCAATTAACTCAATTAACTCTGCTTTATTCATTTTCTTACTTTTCCTTTCTCTTATCCCTATAGAATAGCTATTCTAACTGATTTTCGTTTACTTATTACCTGCAAAGTACCGAAAATACTGAATAATACTTTAACACTAAAGGTGAAAATCAAGCCAGTCCTTCTTGCTTTTAACTTTTTAATTTGTGATAACATAAATTATAAACTTGCTTGGATTTAAAAAAATGGCAATAATTTCAACTTCAGATTCCAATAACTCTTCATCAAAGCCAGAAAAAGGTGCAAATAAAAACAGGCAAAAAGCAACCCCGGTAGTTTCATTAAAATCAGAACCAACACAATTAGATGAACAATTTGAACCAAGTTTAAGACCTCAAAATTTTAATCAATATGTAGGCCAATCAAGGCTAAAAGAGTTATTACGAGTTTGTACAGGCGCAGCAAAAAAAAGAGGTGACCTAACAAGTACCGGACATTTCTTGCTTTATGGCTCACCAGGGCTTGGAAAAACAAGCTGTGCAATTATTCTAGCTCGTGAAATTGGAACAGAAGCAAAAGTCTTTAGCGCACCAGCTCTAGCACAACCAAAAGACATAATTGGGGTTTTACTTTCACTAAATAGTGGTGATGTTTTATTTATCGATGAAATACATCGCTTAAATAAAATAACTGAAGAGCTGCTTTACTCTGCAATGGAAGATTATGTACTTGATCTAACAGTAGGAAAATCACACACAGCTAGAGTAACCAGACTACCCATAAACAGATTTATTTTAGTCGGGGCTACAACAAGGCTTGGCAGCTTATCAAGTCCGCTTAGAGACCGTTTTACACACATATACAAGATGGAGTTTTACACTACTGATGAGCTAATTCAAATCATTGAAAACACAAGCAAAGTTTTAAAATTTGAAATTACAAAAGATGCAGCTCTTGAAATTGCAAAGAGAGCCCGCGGCACACCAAGAATTGTAAATAGACTTACAAGACTTGTCAGGGATTACTCACAGCATGAAAATATTTCTCCTACAAAAAAAGAAGATGCTATAGCAGCTCTAGAACTTTTCAAAGTAGATCCAAATGGCCTTGAAGAAAGTGACAAACAACTACTTAGAATAATCATTGAAAGCTATGACGGTGGGCCTGTCGGCATTGAAGCACTAGCAGCTACATTAGGTGAAGAAAGACAAACAATTGAAGACTGCTATGAGCCTTATCTACTCCAAGCAGGGTTTTTAGCCAGAACAACGAGAGGAAGAGTAGTTACTGAAGCTGCTTACAAGTATTTAAATATTGAAAGAAAAGAAAAAGACACAAGTCAGTTAAAAATAAATATTTAGCTTTCTTTTTTAAGGCCAGTAAGATATGATTTCTAACTGTGAGCAACTCTAAAAAAAAGACAAAAATAGGGCTTCTGGGGGCAGGTGTTGTCGGTTCTGGAATTGTTAAGGCACTGCAGAATCATCCCTATGTTGAAATAAAAAAAATTGGTGTAAAGGATTTAAGTAAAAGCCGGGATCTTAACGGGGGCGGGAATAATTATTCTAATCTGCTGACTGCAAACTTAAATGAGATCGTCAGCGATCCAGAGATTGAAATTGTTGTTGAAGTTTTAGGTGGGTTAAAGACAGCAAAAGATCTAGTTACAAGTGCCATAAAGAACAATAAACATATTGTTACTGCAAACAAAGATTTAATCGCAACTTATGGTGCTGAGCTTTTTGATCTAGCTCGTGATAAGAATGTTCAGATCCAGTTTGAAGCAAGTGTATGTGGTGGCATTCCAATAATTAACACGCTAAAGCAAACACTAAGTGCAAACAAGTTTTCAAAGATAGTTGGTATATTAAACGGAACTACAAACTATATTTTGACTGAGATGCTAAACAAAAATTTAAGTTTTGATGCATGTCTGAAAGAAGCACAAAAATTAGGTTATGCTGAAGCAAATTCAGCAAATGACATTTCAGGGAAAGATGCAGCTTATAAACTTGCAATACTTGCAAGCATTGCATTTCACGAAAGAATAAAAATTGAAGAAGTATACACTGAGGGCATTGAAAAAATTACTCCGCTGGATATTACTCTGGCTGAAGAGCTTGGTTATAGAATTAAACTTATAGGACTTGCTAAAAAAGAGCCTGATGAAAAGATTGATATAAGAGTTCATCCGGCTTTTATTAAAAAAACAAATACTCTTGCTTCTGTATTTGGTGTAAACAATGGCGTACTTATAGAAGGGGATCTTGTAGGAGAGCTGACACTTATCGGGCGAGGTGCAGGTCAAATGCCTACAGCAAGTTCTGTAGTAGGTGATATAAACCTGCTTGTGGCACAGCTATCGTATTCTCATGAAGCTCACCCACAGTTTGTATGTCAGCACACAAACTATGCAAAAATTATGCCAATAGCAAATACTACCAACTCCTACTTTTTAAGAGTACAAACAGAAGATAAGCCAGGTGTTGTTGGTCAGATTGGAACAATATTTGGCAAACATGAGGTAAGCATAAACGCTCTTACCCAAAGAAGTGTAAACCGCGATGGCAGTGCTTCAATAACCATGCTTACACACCTGGTTAAAGAAGAAAAAATACAAGGTGCTTTGAGTGAAATAAAAAAAACAAATGCTGTGAAACAAGTAGAAAATGTGATTAGGGTATTAGAATGATAACTTTACACGTCATTGCGAGAAGCGTTAGCGACGAAGCAATCTCAACAACGTGAGTGAGATTGCCACGTCGTCCGCCTAGGCGGACTTCTCGCAATGACGTTATACGGTAAAATAAATAATAAATCTAATGAACACAGAAACCATAACTAAAACCAGACTAAAACGCACTAATTGTTGTGGCGAATTAAAAGAATCTGACATAGGCAAAACTGTTACAGTAGCTGGCTGGGTTGACACAGCGCGCGACCTTGGTGGAATCATTTTTATTGAGCTTAGAGATCATACTGGGCGTTTCCAAATCGTAGCTGACCCGGCAAAAAACAAAGATGTTCATAAAGTATTTGAAATGCTTCGAAATGAGTTTGTGGTAATTGCAAAAGGATCTGTGACTAAAAGACCATCTGGCACTGAAAACTCAAATCTTCCTACTGGCACAGTAGAAATGTATCCAACTGAAATAGAACTTTTAAACAAATCAAAGCCCCTGCCATTTATGCTCGATCAGGCAGAAGATGTAGATGAAAATGTCAGGTTAAAATACCGCTTTTTAGATCTCAGGCGTGAAAAGATGCAGAAGATATTTGTTACAAGACATAAAATCACTCAGGCAATTAGAAGAAAACTAGATGAGCTTGGATTTTTTGAACTTGAAACCCCGATTCTTACTAAAGCAACCCCTGAAGGAGCGCGGGATTACCTCGTTCCAAGCAGGGTTCAGCCAGGTAAGTTTTTTGCACTACCGCAATCTCCTCAAATATTTAAACAACTTTTTATGATGAGTGGATTCCCAAAATACTACCAGATAGCAAGATGCTTTAGGGATGAAGACTTAAGAGCAGACAGGCAGCCAGAGTTTACACAGGTAGATATTGAAATGTCTTTTAATGAGGTAGATGATGTACTTAATGCAGTTGAAGAAGTTTTAGTAAGTGCTTTTAGTGCAGCAGGTATAAAAGTTTCAAGACCATTTCCCAGAATGGACTTCGATAAAGCAATGGCACTGTATGGTTCAGACAAACCAGATCTAAGATTTGGACTCGAGTTTATTGACCTGACCGACATAATGGCAAAAAGCGAGTTTAAAGCATTTAGTGAAATTGCCAAGTCTGGTGGAGGGGTTAAATGTCTATGTGTTTCTGGAATCTCCGAATACTCCAGAAAAGAAATGGATGATTTAAAAGCTCTGACCATGTCAAAAGACTTCGGTGCTAAAGGACTTGCATGGATTACTTTTAAAGCTGATGGTGGAGTAAGCTCACCAATTGTAAAATTTTTCAAAGACGAAGAAATAAATGAAATTAAAAAAAGAGCAAATGTAAAACCCGGTGATACTTTACTTTTTATTGCAGACAAACCAGCTATAGTAGCTCAGGCACTTGGAAAGCTTAGATTACATCTGGGAGAAAAACTGAACTTAATAGATACTAAAAAACATGCTCTTACATGGCTTGTAAACTTTCCACTTTTTGAATATGATCCTGTTGAAAAAAGACTAAACTCAGTAAATCATCCTTTCACTTCACCAAGAACTGAAGACATTCATTTACTTGATAGTGATCCGCTAAAAGCAAAAGCAGCAGCCTATGACATAATCTACAATGGCATTGAAATTGGCGGGGGCAGTCTTAGGATTTATAATACCGAACTTCAGAGCAAGGTCTTTAAAATACTTGGAATGGATGAAAAAACTACTAGGGATAAGTTTGGATTTTTACTTGATGCGCTCAGCATGGGAGCACCGCCGCATGGGGGACTGGCTCTTGGACTAGATAGGCTTGTAATGCTTCTTACAGGAAATAAATCCATTCGTGATGTAATTGCATTTCCAAAAACTCAAACCGCAACATGCCCACTTACTGATGCACCAAGCGAAGTCTTTGAAAAACAATTAAAAGAACTTCATGTCAGGATTGTAGAACCAAAATGAAATCTTTCTTACTAATTTTCCATACCTGGTTCTTTGAGCTCCTCTGTCCGAGAATATATATCCTGTAATCTAAGTGCATTAGTTATACCTTGCACAATTTCTGCTCTGTGAGGAGCTCTTGGATCATAGACAATTTCATAAATCCTTTTCATCATGTCTTCAGTTATTCCCCAGGCTTTTCTATAGGGAATTACATTGAAAAAAGCCAATGCACTTTGTAGTGCATCTGCATCAACCACAACATCATTTCCAGTATGTTTTAAATTGTATATGATTTCTCTTACTGCAAAGTCTACTTGTTGCTCTGGCTGTATGGGCAATGAGAGTATGTTTTTGTCTTTTTCTTTATCAAAAGCAAATTGTCCGATCTCAGAGCAGCTAAGAAGTGCCATTTTAAAAGGATTTAACGATTTATAAGTTGTAATATAAACAACAGGAGTTACATTCATAAGTAAGGGTATTAAAACAATGATACAACTTGATTTAATTGATTGTGTCAAAGGCACGTTAGGAAATTGAAAAAAAACAAATACAAAAAATATAAACATTGCCTCATCTTAATTGCGCATGGAAGTAAAGAGCTCCAATGGCGCAGGCCTTTTGAAAGACTCATCGGTAAATTAAAAAGAGAGCTGCCAGGAGATTACATTTCCATTGCTTACATAGAGTCACTAAAGCCATCGCTTAGTGAGGTAATGAAGAACTTATCTAATAAAAAAAGTGCAAACTACATAAAATTATTACCTCTTTTTATGGCAGCTGGCTCTCATATAAATCGTGATATAAAGGAACTTGTTTCTAGAGCTAGAAAGAAATCACCAAAATTAAAAATTGAAGTTCTGCCACCAATTGGCGAACATCCTAAAATAAGCTCAGTAATTTGTGAAATAATAAAAGGGTATTTAAATCATGTTAGCTAAAAGAATTATTCCTTGTTTAGACGTAAAAGATAGGCGTGTCGTCAAAGGCACAAAGTTTCTAGATTTAAAAGATGCTGGTGATCCTGTAGAGCTTGCAAAGTTCTATAACAAAGAAGGAGCTGATGAGCTTTGTTTTTTAGATATTACAGCAAGTCACGAAGAAAGAAAAACACTTATTGAAATGGTAGAAGCTGTTGCTCGTGAGGTTTTTATACCATTTACTGTCGGTGGCGGTATTAGCACTACTGAACAAATGAAGAGTATCTTACGCGCTGGGGCAGATAAAATCACTATTAATACTGCTGCTATAAAAAATCCAAGACTGATTACAGAAGGAGCCAAAATATTTGGCTCACAGTGTATTGTCCTAGCTATCGATGCAAAACAGGAGTCCTACGTTAGCACGTCATTGCGAGGAGAGGAGCGACCCGCTTCGCCCGCAAAGCGAGGCGAGCGAAGCAATCTCGAAAACGCTTATGATATTGCCACGCCTTCTTTGAAGGCTCGCAATGACGTAAAGCGATGGACTGTTTATATAAAAGGTGGGAGAGAAAATACTAATATAGATGCTATTGAATGGGCTAAAAAAGCTGTTACCTTAGGCGCTGGTGAAATATTACTTACCAGCATGGACGCAGATGGTACAAAAGCAGGTTATGATATTGAGCTTACAAAAAAAATCGTTGAAGCTGTAAATGTTCCAGTAATAGCTTCTGGTGGTGCTGGAAAAATTGATGATGTAGTTAATGTATTTAAAAAAACAAACTGTGATGCTGCACTGTTAGCTTCAATACTCCACTTTAAAGATATTTCAATAAAAGAAATAAAAAATAAATTAAAAGAAGAGTTGGTTTCTGTAAGACTAAACTAATGTAACAAGCTATTTTTAATTAATGACTAATGGCTTATGCTAGGGCTTCTTTTTTTATTTATTATCCTGTTTTTGCTTCTCAATATCCATAATTCCTGAAACAACTAATGCACCCATTCCTCTATCAAATGCAAGGGACAAATTAGTAAGATTGTCAATTCTATCTGAAACAAATCCTATTCTTTTTATAAAATCAACTGCTGAGCCTAAGATTCCTAAGATTCCTCCCAATGCAATGGATGATTTTAATGTTACTTTCCCATGCTCTTCAACTGAAGATTTTTTATTACTATCATTGTGAAGCAAAAAAGCTGTTTGTGTTGCAATTGTTCCGCTTGACCTGATAAATGAACCAAGTTTTTCAAGTCCTAAATAGCCTACTATAGGACCAAAC
The DNA here is from genome assembly GCA_016201905.1 of Candidatus Melainabacteria bacterium. Classification (GTDB taxonomy): domain Bacteria; phylum Cyanobacteriota; class Vampirovibrionia; order 2-02-FULL-35-15; family 2-02-FULL-35-15; genus JACQBQ01. The sequence continues at coordinate 84,817 of JACQBQ010000024.1, forward strand.
ATTTCAAATACAGAAGAGGAAAATAATGCATGTGACATTTTTTTTATTCTCTGAGGGTTTTGTATTAATTCTTTTACAATCTTTATAGACTCAGCAAATGTTATTTTAAGCCCCTCTGTCCAACCCCTGTTGCTGAAATCACCATTTACTAATTGAACATTTCCGTCTTTATCAGGTATTGGTTCACCATTTTTATCTACAACTTCTCTTTGATCCGTGATAATGACGAAATTGCCTAGTCCATAAGGTATACCGTAAGCCAGAAATAAATTATAACTTGAGCTCAAAAGCGTAAGCGGTATGCCACTTGCAAAGCCTAGAAATGAAAGAGGGTTTTTCTTCCCCCACAAATCAACAGTGCCTGCAAGACTACCAATAACATATGTAGCTTTCGTTACTAGTCCTGATAACTTTTCCAATCCATCCTGAAGTGGAGCAAAAAAACGAAAATTAGCATTTGCAAAAGTAAGAAGATTTAATCCTGCTGAACTCCAATTTGACCAGTTGTTAGCAGCTTGTCTTACTCTTTTATTCTGTATGATTTCAGTAAATTTATTTTGGATTTTAGCTGAAGATAATTTAATTACTGGTTCTAAAACAGTTGGTTTATGTTGTACTACACCTGAGATAGGCTTAGTCATTACACCATCCAATATCTATAATCTTTTTACTCTTACAGCCTATTGTATGATTTAAAGACTTCTATTTGTGTATCAATTAAGTAAATTAATTGTATGTTAACACTAACAACTTTATTACATTTGCTTTTGTTCACTATAATATGTTATAAATTCACCTGAATAATAATGATAACTAGAAGAATAGAAATTGCTACTGCTCAACCCAGTCACTTATGGTTAAAAGGTCTTGCAGCCAGACCTATGAGTCCTATTGCCCGTGAGCTAAGAAAAATAGTAGCTGAAGAAATTTTATTAGACAAAAACGATTCCAACTTTCCAACCAAGCTCATAGATGCTTGGCAAAAATATGGCTTTGCTGTGGTAAGAGATTCTAGTATCGATAGAGCTGTTTTTTCAAATGCTTATGGCGTAAACCGAAGGTTTTTTAGTAACCAAATTGAGTATAAAGAACAGCTTGGTCATCCAAGTGCTACAAACTGTTCTGGCTATATCCCGCCGGGAGAAGAGATTTCTGTTTCAGGGCGTGGAGATGGGAAAGTACAAAAAAATATTTTTGAAATGGTACACAGCTCTTCAAACCCTAAAGATAATACTATTATTAATGACAATCTCGGGAGAGAATTTAATTCAAGTTCAAATAGACTAGTTGATTTGCTTTACGAAAGAGGGTTAGAACTAGCGCATGACATTGCTATTGGTTTACACGAGAAAGGGTTTTTAACCCCTAGTGGTGGAAGATTGCCTGATGATTATTTCACAAAGCTTATAGAATGTACAAATAGAAATCGCAGTGATTTAAATTTGCTTAGACAGACTCATTGCAATGCACAAGCTACAGACTCAACTAACTTTGACGGTTGTTCTCAAGCCCATACTGACTTAAACTTTTTTACAGTTTTGCCAGCAGCTACTAAAGAAGGTCTACAAATTTGGTATGAGAATGAAGAGCGCCCTGAAGACTCTGGATGGGTACAGCTAGATGCTCCACCTGGAGCCTATGTTGTGAACCTAGCAGATATGGCTGAGATACTTACTGGTGGATACTTAAGGTCTACTCCTCATAGAGTAGTTTCTCCTATAGGCGAGGATAGATATTCTATAGTTTTCTTTGTAGGTCTTCAAAGAGATGCAAATCTACAAGAAAACAAGCTTAAACATCCAAGTATGCAAGCTACATCCAGCTTTGAGACAGAGGCTCTTGCTAGAATGCCAGGACTAGAATTAACTGCTGACACATTTACCAATCTTAGATGCATGGATATTGGAATAATACCTGAGAAGATCGGTAAAGAAAAGCTGGGATTTATTCCTCTATCTGAGATGAAGCTAGGCTGAAGTTAAATAATTATATTCATAGCATCAATACAATGAGACAGAAGAGTCCCATAAAATATGATCAACTATATCCCACAGTCTTTTCTGAATAGCGCTTTGTGGCATTCTTTCAAACTGTTGACCTGTAGGAACAAAAATCTTACCAAACCCATTTTTATTTGGATCAAAGCTTCTATCAGTTGTAAATCCTTTTCTCTCAAGATTACTATCTGAATATGCCCCTTTACACTGATAGTTATAAAGGAACTCTGGAGTTAAAAACTCTATCTCAGCAGGTCTATTTCCTCCTAAATGAACAATAGAAGTTCCCAGGACAGGATTATATCCTCTCCACCACTCATAACCTGAAAGCCCAGCTAAAGAACCATTGATAAGCCCTATTTTGTTGTTGGTCATCATGTATGAGGGTTGGTGATAGTGCCCGGCACCCATTAAGTTAAGTTCTTTCATAAGAGGCCCAGTAGAAGAACTAACCATGTCAAAAAATTGGTTTATTGGTAATCCTCCGCTTCCTTTGCCGCCCCTTTCCATCATGATGTGTTGAGCTAAAATTTTATGTGCAGCTAACTCTGCAACGGCTGTATAAGACTTACAGTGATTTGTCCCAGCCATCATGGTGTCATAAGAATGAAGAATGGTTTTAAAAGTCTTATTAGAAGCTTCATTAAACGCTACTTTTAAGAACATAGAATGTGTTGACCCGTGGCGTTCATGTCCGGAGTTCCATTCATGGTTCCCCGGAGTAATGTGTACTCCTTGCAGGTTATTTTTAGCTTTGTCAGGCATCTTTTCTAAAATCTCTTTAAGCATGGTGTATACAAACTCTTGTTGGTTGTCTATTGTAATTAACCCCATATTTGGATTTTCATTTGGCATCTCAGGATAGTTTCTTCCTTGAATGATGTCACCATTCATAAATAACATTCCCTTTTGCTTCATTAAAACTGAATGCAGGACATAGTCCATAGCTTTAGCAGCAAGGTCTGGTCTGGCTGTTACTGATCCTGTTTGCCAGTCAGAAAAGAATATTGCAGCATGTGGTTCTTCAGTTTTTGCTGCAAGGTTCATTAAGGTGTCATTCATAAGATGAACTGATATCCGTCCATCATCATGAAATTCTACTTCTTGTATACCAGCAAAGTTTAACTCTTCTCTGCACTTAGCAATGCGCTCTGCTTTATCGCTCTGGACCCTGGCAAAAGAACTGGAGTCAGGGTTGTAGGTGGTCATACCAGGTGTGGATGTAATAAGTGTATTTCCGTGCATCACTCCAACACTTTGCTGTGCGTTTTCAATAAATAAAGCGTCTTTGCTTCCTTTCCCTGATGCCTCCATTTGAGATATTATTGCCCTTGCAGATTTAGTAGGATCTTTCACCATACTAGTTGGCGTTTGCCTAAACTCATGTCTTCCGCTTATATTGGTTTTCTTTCCTTTGGTTTTAAGTTCTACATTATAGTCATCAGTCACGATTAGTTTATCTTCTGGTCTTCCTTTATAAGGGATATTCTCAACTTCAAGAACTTCTCTTTGTAGAGGAGTTAACTCTTCCCTTCTTTCAAGCTTTTTGTGCGCATCTAGTAGTAGTAGATATTCCTCAGCCACCTCATTTTCAGGCAATTCTGTATCTCTTTGAACTTCTTCTTTCGTAGAAAGTCTACGACCACAACGTAGCATATATTCAAATACTACATCCCATTCAAATTCATAAGCTCCTTCCCAAAGATGGGACCGCTTTGCTTGATCAAAGGCTGCCCAGCTTGTAGGCCAATCTTGTCCATTTTTTCTGGCTTCACCTTCTAAAATCTTTACTGCATCATAGGTATAGTCCTCAATAATTTTTTGATCATCGTCAGACTTGTTATAAATAACAGTCATTCCAATTTTTTGTAATCTTTCAATAAACTCTTTAGCTTTGCCAAATTGTTTATTAACACTCATGGTTTTTACTCTACGGTTATTCTTTTCTCTGTTTTGATAGTTTCCAAATATGAGACCTGAAACTACTACCACATCGGGTCTTTCTTTTGGAGGAAGTGATTCTAAGTGGGAAAGAGCTCTTTCTGCAAATTTTAAATCTGCATCCTTATGCCCATAGCGCAGCTCTGTTAGATGCATTACTTTTGCACTTTCCCCTTTTATATCTACATGCAAGTTGTCAACTGTACGTTTTTTATTAAATGCTTCATGTGAATCATCTACTTCTCTTGATAACTTTCCGATATATTTTCTTGTAATTGTGGAGCGAAGTGTTGGTTGTTCTTTTTCCTCTTTTTTCTCTGGTGCTGCTGTTTTAGTAGCTACATTGCTCGATGGTTGCACCTTCATATTTTTTTCTCCTTTATATTGATTGTAAGAACATAGTTATTGACATACCGTCACTTTGTTAGTTGGCAGGCAATCGATTTTTAAAATTAACACTTGAGGAACATGGTATAACACCTGTTTCTTGTAATCCAGATAATAAAAACTAATTTGAGTATGAAATAGGTAATTTATTCCTTACTTAAATTTTAAATTCCACAATTTAATGAAAATTTGTTTAAAATAAAATAAATAAATGTAAGATATTTCTTACAAAGAACCTACTTGCTCATAAGTAATTCTTTTGTATATCTTTTAGCTAATTCCACACCTGGTTGATCAAATGGATTAACCCCAAGCAAATTTCCACAAACTGCTGTTGCAACTTCAAATATGTACATGAGTTGTGAGAGGTAATATTCGTCAAGTTCAGGAAGTGTAAGGGTAAAATTTGGTCTTTGATTTTCTGTAAGCGCTCTTCTTGTGGCATCAAGCTCTATATTTAATATCTGACCAACCTTATGATCTGCATAAGAGCTAAAGCTTGGATTTTCACTAGAATAATCCGGTATAGTTAAATCTCTTTTATGTTTTTGTACTTTTACAAAACAGACAAGCTTATCGTTTGGTCCTTCATTAAACATCTGAAGTTGAGAGTGCTGGTCTGTCGCACCAATTGCTACTGTAGGAGTCGAGCCCTTTTTTGATTTTCCAAGAGATTCTGCCCAGAGTTGTACAAACCAATCCACAAAACGTCTTAAGCACGTAGAGTATGGCATTAAAACAAAAATGTTTTTACCGGCACCATAAGAAAAATATGCACACAGTGCAATAGTAGCTGCAATATTTGCTTTAAGGTCATTCATCTGACATAAGCGCTCTGCTTCAAGTATGCCTGCTTTGACTTCACTTAAATCTATGCCACATAAACCAGCTGGGACTAAACCCACTGAAGAAAACACAGAATATCTACCACCAACATTTTCAGGGATCTGGAAAACTGGCACAGAGTGTTTTTGAGCTAATTCAAACAAAACTCCCTTATTACTTGTAATAAAGATACATTGTTTATAAAAGTTTTCTCCAGCCCACTCCCTGGCAATTAACATTGGCACAATGGTTTCTACAGTAGTGCCTGTCTTTGAAATGACCACAAATAAAGTCTGATCTAATTTTAGTCTGCTTAAAATTGTTCTTATAATTACCGGGTCAAGATTATCAATAAAATCAACTGTTAGAGAGCCTTTCCTTTTTCCTTTTGAAAGCCTGTTCCAGATAGGAGAATTTAAACCTTCAATTAAAGCCTGTGCTCCAAGACTTGAACCCCCAATACCAAGGACCAAAAGATGTTCATATTTATCCTCTGACTGAATCTTTTGTACAAGATTATTTACTTCTGTATACATTCCTTGGGCATGTGGTAAATCAAGCCAGCCTGTCATCTTAGATATGTCCTGCCTAGAATTATAAAGACCAGAAATTATGCTAAATACTCTATCCTGATAAACTCTAAAATTTGCATTTACTTCTATACCAAGATAATTTGAAAGATCAATTTTTATTCTTTGTTTATCCATTTTCTACCTTTTCACTTTTTTACTACTTAGTTAAAATCTCCACAAGTTTGTCTAATTTAGCAACATGAGAGCCCTTTATAAGCACAACAGCTTTATCAAGCATTAACTTACTTAAGATATCACAACACTCACTAGTATTTTTAACATTGGTACAAGAAGTTATCTGCTTTAACTTCTCTCCTATTGTAATTACAGCAGCTAAAGGTTTCTCTTTTAGCCAGCTATTAAGCTCTCCTATAAGCTTGTTTTCATGTTCTCCAAGTTCAGCAAGCTCACCTAAAATGAGGATCTTTTTATAATCATTACCCCATGAGCTGATAAGATTTGTAACTGCAGCTTTTACAGAATCAGGGTTTGCATTATAAGACTCATCAATTAAAAAAACATTATCCTTCTTCATTTTAATAACATTGCCACGACCACTAGGTACTTTAAAATTTAAAAGTCCTTTTTGTATTTCAGTCGTGGCAAGAGAAAAATATTTTGCAATTTTAATTGCAAGAATTGAATTTAAGATGTGAATTAATCCTTGAGCATTGACAGAATAGTTGTCACCTTCAAAAGTAAAAAAAGATTTTCCATCACTGAAGCTTATGTCACTTGCTTCCTTTATATCAAAAGCTAAAGTCTTTCCATCCCATAAAGTCTTTGAATACTGAAGCAGGTTTTGATCATTATGAAAGAACGCAACCCCATTCTTTTTTAGGTGTTCAAGCATTTCAGTTTTTGACTTTATTATTTCCTGAATACTCCCAAGTCTGCCTATATGTGCAGCTCCAATATTTGTAATTACTGCAACATCAGGTTCTACTGTCTTAGACAAATATTTAATTTCACCGCGTGCTCTCATAGCAAGCTCAAGAACAAGCATCTCAGTATCTTCTGGCATCTCTAAGATAGTTTTTGGCACACCAAACTCATTGTTAAAGTTTGCTTCTGTTTTATGGGTTTTATACTTTTTGCTAAGAACTGATGAGATTAGATCTTTTGTAGTGGTCTTGCCAGAACTTCCAGTAATAGCAATTACCTTCGGATTTATTTTCTTTCTGTAGTAATTTGCTATCCTGTGATATGCATCTAGAGTATTTTTTACAACTACCAACTTTTCCTTATATTTTTCTTTTACTTTTAATAATTTATCCTTTTCACAAAAAGAATATTTAACTCCACTATCTAAAACCTGATTTATAAAATTATGTCCATCGAACTTCTCACCTGTTAAAGGAAGAAAAATTTGCTCTGGTTTTATAGAGCGTGAATCTGTGCAAAGGGAAAAAGATAACTCAGTTTTTTCCCTTTGCAACTTTAAATCAAACAAAGTTGCTAATTCTTTAAGTTGAAAGCAAGCATTAAACTTAGTTTTTTGTAATAGCATTATTACCTAAGCTGAACTGGCATGATTAGATAAGTGTAGCTGTAATCAGCATCTCCTATCTTTAAAAGTATTGGTGATAATGATGTATCAAGCTCAAGTAAAACCTTTTCAAGCTGAAGATTTCTAAGTACTTCTGAAAGATATTTATAATTAAAAGCTACTTCAAGGTCATTACCTTTATACTCAACGTCAACTTCGTCAGTTGCATTTCCGTGGTCAGGGGAGTTTGCATTGAGCTGAACTGTCTTTGAGCCTTTTGTAAATGACAATTTAATTACATTTGTTCTTTCATTAGCTAATATTGCAACTCTTTCAAGTGCACTCAATAACTGTGTTCTGGAAAAAACAGCCTTGTGTGGTTGTTCTTTTGGGATCAATTTGTCATATGTAGGAAATGTTCCTGTGATAAGCCTTGTGCTAAGTGAAAAGTCATTGTTTTGGAAAATTATCTGCCCGGGCATAAAATAAAATTGGACAATATCATTTCCATCTTTAAAACTTACTAATAATCTTTCAAGCTCTGCTAAAGCACGACCTGGAATAACCACTGACTGTTTTGTCTTTGTACTTCCATCCATGCTCCCTACGTATCTAGCTAACCTGCTTCCATCAGTAGCACCAATTTCAAATTTATTTCCACTTATCTCAAAATTTGCACCGGATAGAATACTAGTAGTTTCAAACTTAGAAGTTGCAAACGAAGTCAGCAAAATTGCTCTGAGTAGTTCATCTTGTTTAATGCTGTATACTTTTTCCTCTTCCCCTCTTTTTATGATCTCTGGAAACTCTTCAGAGGAAGTGCCGCTAATCTGGAACTTTGATCTATCACTTAAGATCTTTGCGTTTTGATTTTTGTCTATTGAAATACTTACTTCTTCGCCAGGTGCTTTACTAACTATTTCATCTAATTTTTTTGCAGGAAGCGTGACCTTTCCAGGTTTTGATATATTTGCGGGAAGTTTACATTCAATCGCAAGATCAAGATCTGTAGCTGAAACCACCATTGAGCCATTTGCGCATGACAGTAATATATTATTTAAAATTGGTTGAATTGCTTTACTTGATGTTGCTCGTGTAGTACAAGAGACAACTTTCTTAAATAATTCTTTTTTTACTGCAATATCCATAATTTCCTCTTTTTTTCTGGTTGTTCACCATCAATAATTTATTGCTTTATATTTTATAACGTTGCACCGCAAATAGATAGTACACTCCATTATTTTTATTTCTATTGTTCTTAGAATTTAAATTTATAATGGTAATAGTGTGCCTTATATCCTGAAAGTAACCTTGAAGAGCAAGGAAAATCAATTGCTTGATATGTTTAAAATCTGTTGAATAATTGTTAACTTACTTACATGTATTTCTTTTTACTACTGGTGTCCTCCCTTTTCTAACAGTTAAGAAATAAGTTTTTGACATCTTATATTTGAACTTTGTTAACCTTTACTTGTCTGTCATAATATTAAGGTTGTTCTTTTCTTGGTTAATGTTTTTACTTGTTGAAATAGGATTATGAAGAAGGTAGCAATTATAGGATGTGGTCCTGGTGGGTATTACGCAGCAGTGCGTCTTGCTTCTGCTGGTTTAGATGTGACATTAATAGATAAACAATATGCAGGTGGCACTTGTTTAAATGTGGGCTGTATTCCAACCAAAGTGCTTTTAGATCATCTAAGCCTCTATGAGCATTTTATTGAATCAAGCACGAAGAAAAAAATATTCTCAGTTTCTGATGCCAAGTTAAATCTAGAAAACTTAAGAACATTTCAGTCTGATGTAATTAAACAACTTCAAGATGGACTAAATAAATTATTTAAGAAAAAGAAAATAAATTTTATCCATGGCGAAGCAAAATTACTCTCCGAGAAAAAAGTTCAGATAAACTCTAAAGAAATAATAGAAGCAGATGAAATAATAATAGCTACAGGATCTAAGCCAAGAACAATACCAGGATTTCAATTTGATAAGAAAGTTATTGTATCCAGTGATGATATCTGGAATGTACCTTCTCTGCCACAAAAGCTCTTGGTTATTGGCTCCGGGCCAATTGGTATTGAGTTTGCACGAATATTTAATGTATTAGGTTCAAATGTAACAGTTGTTGAGATCCAGGAAAAAATCTGTCCAATTCTAGATCTTGAAATATCTGAAAATTTAATTAGAAGTCTAAAGCGAAGAAATATTACAGTAAAGCCAAACTTTGCTTCAAAACTTCTTGAAAAGAAAGAAAAAACTGCTCTTATTGAGTTTATAAGTACAAGTGAATCAAAAAAAGAAAATGGGGAATATGATCAAGTCTTAATAGCAGTGGGTAGAAAGCCAAATGCTGATAATTTAGGGCTTGAAAATGTGGGTGTGGAGTTAGAGCCACAAGGGTTTGTAAAGGTAAATCAATATCTGCAAACAAATATTAAAAATATCTGGGCAATCGGTGATGTTACAAATTATCCCCAACTTGCTCATACTGCAAGCTTTCAGGGAAGAGTAGTAGCTGAAAATATTTTAGGGAAAAAGAAAGCATTTCAAGGTGATTTTATCCCATCCTGTATTTTTGGATATCCTGAAATTGCTTTTGTAGGTGCTACAGAGGAATCTCTAAAATTAAAAAATATCGAGTACAAAGTTGGGAAGTTTTTGTTTTTAGCCAGTGGCAAAGCTAAAGCCAGTGGATTAACCGAGGGTCTTGTCAAAATCCTTATGGATAAAGTGTCAAAAAAGGTTTTAGGGGCACATATAATTGGACCTGAAGCATCAAATCTTATTCATGAATTGGTAGTTGCAATGCAGAACAATTTAACAGTAGACCAGATCACATCGTCTATTCATGCACACCCCACATATTCTGAAGTAGTGCTTGAAGCATTGGAAGACTGTCTGGGAGAAGCAGTTCATGTGTAATGATTAACAGAAAAGAAATCAAAAAAATCATAATCTTTCGCTACCGTTTTATAGGTGATACAGTCTTGACCATTCCTTTTATTAAAAATGTAAAAGAGTATTTCCCAGATGCACAAATTGATGTACTAGTTTCGCCAAATAGTGGAGAGCTAATTGAAGGGAACCCAGATGTAAATAAAATCATTTATTTTGACAATTCAAAGTTTCATAAATATGAAAATATTCAAGAGGCTGGATCGCACGATCCAGCCTCCTTGTATTGCAATTCCTTTTTAGGTTGTGTAAAAGTTCTTAAAAGAGAAAATTATGAGCTTGCTTTTGTCTTAAAACGTTCATTTTCAAGTGCTTTCTTAGCTTTTTTAAGTAGGGCAAAATATAGAGTTGGTTTTAATACAGAGTTTAGATCTTTTTTATTAACACATAAAATTAAATATGATAAGAGTATTCATGAGATAGATAATTTTTTAAATTGTTTGAAACCGTTATTAGATATAACTCCACAAAGACACATGCCTAAAATTTATACAACACAAAAAGAGGAAATAAAAGCCAATGGTTTTTTAGTCAGACTTGATCGCTTTAAACCAAAAGTTTTAATTCATGCTAGTAGTGCGCACCCTTATAAAATGTGGCCAAAGAGATACTTTGCAAAGCTTATGGATTATTTATATGATGAGTTTGGAGCACAATTCGTTTTTACTGGAGCAAAAATTGATAAAGAAGCTTATGAAAAAATACTTGGGTGGTGTGAAAATAAAAATAAATTTAAAATACTTGACCTCTTGGGGCTGACTTCTATTAGAGAGTGCTATTCGATTTATAAAGGACTTGATCTAGCAGTATGTGTTGATTCTGGTAATGCTCATATTTCAGCAGCAAGTGGTATTCCAACATATGTTTTATATGGACCTACAAGACCAGAGCGCTGGCTGCCGCTTGGTAAAAGCGTTTTTCCACTCCGATTAAATCAGTTATTACCGTGTCAGCCTTGTGATGTAAAAGTTGAGTGTTCTCATCTAAGCTGCATGAAACTGTTAAGTCCAGAATTTATATTTAGTAACTTAAAAAACGGCAAAATTAAAGTAACTACTTAGCTAATATCCTAATACTTTGCCTGATTGTTTACTGTTCTTTGCTGTGCTATAAACTTAGCTTATGCATAAAGACCATAAAAAAGTTCTTCTTGCAACCTGGCTTGGATGGGTTTTTGATGGTATGGACTCTTCTTTGTATCCATTTGTTGCAAATCAGGCACTTGGTGAGCTCATTGGAAAAACCAATCCTGAGTTTGGCTGGATAGCTGCTAAAGTCTTAGCAATATTTTTACTTGGCTGGTCAGCTGGTGGCTTTTTATTTGGTTATCTTGGTGACAAAATTGGAAGAGCTAAAGCTCTTTCAATTTCTGTACTTGCTTATGCAGTGTTTACAGGGCTCTCTGGGCTTGCACATAGCTGGCAAGAGCTTTCAATCTTTCGTTTTTTAAGTGGGCTTGGTATTGGCGGGGAATGGGCCCTAGGAGTTGCACTTTTAGCTGAATCGATTAAACCAGAAAAAAGAATTATGTCTACAGCATTTTTGGCTACTGGATTTTCTGTAGGATGTTGTCTGGCAGTACTTGCAAACTTTTTAATCAGCCCATATGGATGGAGAATAGTTTTTTTATTTGGGATTCTACCTGCACTTTTGGTTTTTTATATAAGAAAAAATATTAAGGAGCCAACAGCCTGGCTTTCAATTACTAAAAGAATTAATAATCCGTTTGGAATTTTTTCTAAGAAATATTCATATAATAAACTTTGGATTGCATTTTTACTAGGAGTAACTTTTAGTATAGGTTCATGGACCTGTATACTTTTTTGGTTTCCAATCTGGGTTGAACGTACATTAGGTGGAAATCTTTATGAAAAAACTCTGGTCATGCTAGTTTCACTCTTAGCTCATATAGCTGGTTCTTATCTTTCTGGTCCATTGCTTATGACTTATAAAAGAAAAACCGTTTTGTTCTCTAGCTATCTTTTGACTTTTATAACCTCTTTATTTATGTATTCTTTTTTTCACGCATATGGACCTGGAGTTTTAATTTTTGCATCTTTGCTTGGTTTTTTCTTTGGTATCATTCCTGGCTCTTTTGCAATTTATTTCCCAGAACTTTTCCCGACAAAAATTAGATCTACAGCAAAAGGGTTTTGTTATAGTACAGCAAGAGTTTTTACAGCTTTTGGTGCTTTGTATAGTGGTTATTTGGTACAGGTATTTAATGGAAATATTGGAGCTGCTGGAACTTTGATGTCATTTATTTTTTTAATTGGTGCAATGATTAGTTTATTTGCCCCAGAGACTGATAAAATTCTTCCTACTTAATAACGTACTAATGTAAATATTGATTTTGTTTATATAAAAGATGCTATAAATTGAATGTCTTCGCCGCGATAGCTCAGATGGTAGAGCAGAGGACTGAAAATCCTTGTGTCGGCAGTTCAATTCTGCCTCGCGGCAAATTCTTCCACAAGAATGTGAGTGATTAATGGTGTGCTAATAAAGCGAACCTTGTTCCAATTTATTTGGACAAGGTGAGCGGTATTTGCAAGGCTGGTTCGAGGAGCAACGTCACCGCAGAACCAGCTGTTAGAGATACAGCAGAGGACTGAAAATCCTTGTGTCGGCAGTTCAATTCTGCCTCGCGGCAAGTTTTATGTTAATAAAAAGTTTTGATAGTTCTAAAGTGTGCTTGTTAGAGCGTGATTGATTCCATCTTTTAACTCAATATAGCCATGGCTTCTTCTATGATCTAAAACATGCAGGAGTTCTTTTCCTACTTTCATTGTTATTTCTCTGTTATTGTCATTTTTTTCTACTTGTGCCTCAATATCTTTACCTGAAACAATTTGTATTTTTATTTCTCCTGATTCAGCAATGTGTTTATAGATAGGCAAGTGCACTATTATCCTTCTAATCCTTGCTTCTAATTCTTCATTAACTTCTTTTAATTTTTTCTTTGTGTGAATAATATAATGTTCATCATAATATTTTTCTAGTTCGCCACTGTATAGTTGCTTGTGGATTTGTCCTCTTGCTGCAAGCAGCCTGGCAATCGATGCATTTCTTGTAAGCGATGATTGAGGTGGTTCATATATGTCGACATAGTCGACATTCGGAGTTATGCTTATAACTTTTCCATTGCGTTTTACTTCAAGTCTCTCAGCACAACAAACTGAATCCGGATAAAAGCGATTTTTAATTAACTCACCAGGCTTTACTTTTTCATCATCCCGCAAGCCTTTAAATCCTTGGTACTCTTTAGATGTACAAGCAGCTGTGTCAATAATAAAAAATCCTATGCCTTCATTAAGCTTGCCTTTTAATAAATCTGGTAAATCTTTATAGCTTGAAATCCAAAGTTTATCTCCTATTTGTATAGGTTTTTTGTATTTAATTGATACTTCATTGTTTATCTCAATTGGAACACAACGTTTAGAGACAGTTGTAAATAATGACTCAATTGTTTGTTTTAATTTTAGGTTGATATTCTTGCCTTGTGAAAGTGCCAAGGCTTCATGTGCATTAATTTGGGCTTGCATTAGTTTATTAACTTCTAGCTCTGATTTTATTTTTTCTACTAGTTCTTTTGGATCTAATCTAAAAGGAGTTATTTGGCCTAATTTGCCGAGTAAAAATTTTAGTAAAAGCTTTTCAATGTCTGGCATACTATGTCCTTTTTTGGTGTTTTCAAAATCTACAAAGATAAAAATAGACCAATTTTTATGAGCCTAAAATTAAATAATTTTAATACTATCTTTTAATAGTCTTGTATTAATCAAGGCTTAACGAGAAATCAAATGGAAGAATGAAAGATAGTACAAATGTTTTATGTTTTAAGTTATCCCGGTCCTCTGCTATCTGTTCCTTTGCTGTGTCTTTCCCCGTGAGATATTCCTATGCCTGCTGCTATTCTTAATAACTCAATATTAGAAGAAGCGATTATTTCACGTGCAATTCGCTTAAGAATTCTTTCTCTATAATTTTCTGAGATTGATTTCATCGCTTTATTTAGTTCGTTTGTTTCATAAGTTTTTGGTTTGTATTTGCAGCTCTCAGATTGAATTAAAAATTCTTGTACCACTTTTAAACTTGTAACCATATCCTTATGATATGAAGTGCTTTGCTCATCAATTGCTACCTTGAATTTTCTATCAGCAAATGGATTATCTCCGCCACAAGCTAGTATTTCTATTGCATGCGATGCAATTTCTTGCCCTGTATCAACTTTAACTTCTAACTCACCACGTATCTGGTGAGTCATCTCATGTGCAAATGCCCCTTTAAAGTAATTTTTTAAATCACTTGTTGTAGTTTCATCATTGTCTTCAATAGAACTTAAAACAGAATTAATGTTAGAGTGTGTAATCTCAATAGAGTTAGCACCTGTTACACACATCCCGTAACCCTTTTCACCTATTATATTTATTACAAATACGAATCTGGAATCATCACAGTTTTTACCAGTAAATTCTTTTGCAGCTAAAAAAGAATCACAAAGTATTTTTTCTCCTTTTTCTAGTACATTGTTTTTAACACCGCTGCTTGACAGGTGTTTATATAGTAAAGAATTATTTGGAATTGGTTTATAAGGTTTGCCAAGCTCGCGTGCTTCTCCATCTTTAGTCCAGATTAAAAACCAAACGTCATAGGAGTCGTTAATTACAGGAAAAACTTTTAAGTATGCATTAAAAAATGGGGATAGATTTTTCCATCCATCATCAAGATGCTTTAGTCTTTGAATTATGTCTTGAATCTTTGGGTAGGTTGATTTAAAAGGAATAACATTATTTTCTTCTGTCCTTGTTTTTTGTACATCTATTGCCCTTTGTATGGGTATGATGTAAGATATGCTTCTTGTGCCTGAGTATGGAATAGTAACTTTTTCTATTTTTGGCATTAGTAAATAAAAAAGCTCTTTGCCCAGTTCAAGGCAAAAAGAGTTGCTTACAAATTTCTTTCTTTGTTGTTATTTTAACAGCCAGTTTTATTAGTGAAATACTGGTGTTTGTAATTTTGTTGTAAGAGTCTTCTTACGAGATTGTTTTTCTCAAAGTGTCTTCTAATTCAGTGTGTCTAAACTTATACCCAAGTTGTATAACTCTTTCAGGCATTGCTTTTTGACCACCCAGCAACACATCTGACATTTCCCCCAAAAGTAATTTTAATGCAAAAGCTGGTACTGGTGCAAATGAAGGTCTATTTAAAACCTTTCCTAAAATATTTGAAAACTCTTTATTTGTTACTGGATTTGGAGAAGCTACATTTAAAATACCCGTCACATTATTATTTTCAATAGAATATTTAATTATGCCGACTACATCATGAAGTGATATCCATGACATCCATTGACTGCCTGAACCTAGTGGACCTCCAATAAACATCTTAAAAGGTGGAAGCATCTTCTGAAGTGCACCACCGCCAATTCCAAGTACAATGCCGATTCTTAGAATTACAACGTTGGTCTTGGCATTTTTAGCTTCACTTTCCCAGTCTTTGCACAGCTTTACTAAAAAATCGCTGCCATTACTTGATTCTTCAGTTAGCTTTTCACTATCTCTATTTCCATATATGCCAATAGCAGAAGCGTTGATTAATTTTTTTGGCTTTTTGTTTGAGCTATTTATGGCATTTACCAGTAGTTTTGTAGTTTCAATTCTGCTTTTATACAATAAGTCTTTTTGTTCACTTGTCCATCTTTTGGCTGCTATCGGTTCACCAGCTAGGTTAATAACAATTTCTGCATTGTTTACTGCATTCATTAAGTCTTTTGAATCCCATTCTATGTAGTTTATGCTTTTTACATTCTCTCTTTTTGTACGGCTTATAATAAAAAGTTCATGACCAGATTGAATTAATTCTTCTGTAAGTGCTTTACCTACAAAACCAGTGCCACCAGCTAATAATATTTTCATATTTTATTTAAACCTCAATCTCAATTCCAAGCGGACAATGATCAGAACCCATAACTTCTGACATAATAAATGCTTTTTTTAGATTTTTTAAAAGATTTGGTGAGATAAAAAAATAGTCAATTCTCCAGCCTACATTTCTTTCACGGGCTCTTGTAATTGGATCCCAGTATGTGTAGTGAGCACCCTCTTTAACAAAATGTCTGAAAGTATCTATATAACCATGGTTTACAAACTTATCCATCCACTCTCTTTCAATCGGTAAAAAACCACTTGTATTTGTATTTTCTTTTGGTCTGGCTAGATCTATTTCTTTGTGGGCAGTGTTTACATCTCCGCAAATAATTATTTTTTTGCCTTTTTCTTTTAACTTTTCTGCATATTTTAAAAACTCATTATAAAATCCAAGCTTGTATTTTAATCTTTCAATATCTCTTTGACCGTTTGGGAAATAAATATTAAAAAGAATAAAATCATTGTAATCTGAGATTAAAATTCTTCCTTCAGAATCATATTTTTTTATACCAAAACCAGTTTCAGTGTTTTTAGGCTCAAGTTTTGTAAATGTAGCAACACCGCTATAGCCTTTTTTCTCTCCACTTGACCAGAATGTTTTATAACCATTTGGATTTATTAGATCTTTTGTTAATTGTTCAATATGTGCTTTTGTTTCCTGAACACATAAAATATCAGGGCTTTCTTTTTCTAACCATTCAAGAAATCCTTTTTTTTGAGCAGCTCGAATACCATTTACGTTCCAGGAAAGTAATTTTAGTTTTTTCATTCGAAACTATTTTACTATGCTGTTTTTAATTGCTCTAAAAATGAAAAAGGAGGCCTCTTTGGCCTCCTTTTAAAATTAAAACCAAAACTTTACTAGCTTACGTATCTTTATCATTAGTATTGTATTTTTCTTCTTCTCTTAATACCTGCATAGCTATAAATGGAGCCTGTGAAGCCATAGAAATTGCTAGGATTTGTTCTCTAAAATTAGTTGGCATTCTGTCCGTTGAACTAATAGCTGGACTTGTAGGAGGTAGTTGACTTAACTGAGTAGTAATCTCTGGCCTTTGTGGACCATTAACAGGACGAGATAACCTTGGGCTAAATCCTGTTGGTAATATTGAATTAACTGAAGCCATACTTTTCCCCTAATAGGAAAGATTGTCCTATAAGGTATAGATATTGTCAATAGCATGTGACATAACCATTTAACTTTGTAGAAACAATTATCAATTGCTGTCTTATTTTAGAAGATTTACCAGCTTAACGACTGTGTCTTTAGCGTCCCCGAATAGCATCATAGTCTTTGGCATAAGGAAAAGCTCGTTTTCAATTCCTGCAAAACCTGGTGCCATTGAACGTTTTAAAAATATAACGGTCTTAGCCTTTTCTACTTCTAATATAGGCATGCCATAAATCGGACTTTTTGGATTATTTTTTGCAGCTGGGTTTGTAACATCATTTGCACCAATTACAAGTGCTGCATCTGCTCTTTCGAACTCAGGATTTATGTTATCCATTTCATACAGTTTTTCATAAGGTACATTTGCTTCAGCAAGCAAAATATTCATGTGACCAGGCATCCTTCCTGCAACGGGGTGAATTGCATATTTTACAGTAGCACCTTTTTTTTCTAAAATATCAGCAAGCTCTCTTACATTGTGTTGAGCCTGTGATACTGCCATGCCATAGCCAGGTACGATAATAACCAGGCTTGCATTTTCTAAAATTACAAGGGCATCATCAGGTGTATATCCCTGTACAGTTACTGCTTTTGTTTTATCAATGCTTGAACTGTCTACTTTTCCAAATGCTCCGAACATGACATTTGTCATAGAACGATTCATGGCTTTGCACATAATTTGTGTAAGTATTATGCCTGAAGCTCCGACCAGAGCCCCTGTAATTATCAAACAATAATTTGACAAAATAAAACCAGCAGCACAACCTGCCATTCCAGAATAAGAGTTTAATAAACAAATTACAACTGGCATGTCAGCTCCACCAATTGGTAAAACAAGAAGACATCCAAGAATAAATGAGATTACACCAACCACGATAAACCAGATGAAGCTCTGTGGGTGAATGCACAAAAATATGCTGCCCCCTACTATTACAAAAAACTGAAGTAGGTTCAATGTCTTTTGAAATGGATATGTAATTGGCTGCCCGCTTACAAGTCCTTCTAGTTTGGCATATGCCATTACGCTGCCAGTAAAAGTTATTGCTCCAATGATTAGAGTTATAGTTGTTGTTGTAATACCGTATAGGGTTTGGTTGTGATAATGGCTCATGTATTCAGAAACTGCAACAAGTGCTGATGCCAATCCACCGTATCCATTTAAAAGCCCCACCATCTGTGGCATTTGAGTCATCTTTACAGTAATAGCTAAAAATGCCCCAATTATTGAACCAATAATTAATCCAATTATTATGAAGTGAAAACTAACGATGTGTTTATCAAGCAGTGT
Source organism: Candidatus Melainabacteria bacterium (assembly GCA_016201905.1). Taxonomy (GTDB): domain Bacteria; phylum Cyanobacteriota; class Vampirovibrionia; order 2-02-FULL-35-15; family 2-02-FULL-35-15; genus JACQBQ01. Next base: position 103,372 of record JACQBQ010000024.1, read on the forward strand.
TGCACAAATTGCAATTAACATTCCAAATGATGAATAAAAATTCCCTGGTCTTGCAGTTTTTGGTGAGCTCAGCATTTTTAAACCAATGATGAACAAAATTGCTGAGATAAGGTATGAAAGATTTATTATATTTTCACGCATTTTTTATATTTATTTTTTCTTGAACATCTTAAGCATCCTGTCAGTAACAGCGTAACCGCCCACTACGTTTATCATTGCAAAAATAACTGCAGCACAGCCAATTAATGTAGTCGAGGTATTGCTATCTCCTGTTGCAATTAATGCCCCAACAATTGTTATTCCTGAGATTGCATTTGATCCTGACATAAGTGGTGTATGTAGGGTCGGCGGCACTTTTGAAATCACCTCAAATCCTACAAATACCGCTAAAATAAAAATATAGAATGTAATTAAAAGTTCACCAAATGACATTTCTCCCTCTCTTCCCCTTTTTTAACTTAATGTACTCCTACCATTAAATGTTTTATATTTTCCTGTAGTATTGCACCTTGATGTGTAATTAAAGCACCTTTATTTATTTCATCATTTATGTCAAAGTTTATCTGGTTTTCTTTAACTATGTGAGCAATGATACTCTCTATATTTTTTGAAAACATCTGGCTTGCATGGTTTGGCATAGTACCAGGAAGATTTAAATATCCGCAAATAGTAACATTATTTACTACAATCTTTTTCCCTGGCTCTGTTAGCTCACAATTTCCACCCTGATCTGCTGCAAGATCTACGATTACAGATCCAGGCTGCATTTCTTTTACCATTTGTTCTGTAATTAAAATTGGGGCTTTTTTACCTGGAACCTGAGCAGTAGTTATAACTACATCTGTCTTTTTTACGTGCCTGCTGATTAACTCAAGTTCTCTTTCGTGTAACTCTTTTGAAACTTGTTTTGCATAACCGCCTTCACCTTCAGTTTCTTCTTTACCCAGATCAAGTGCTACAAACCTTGCCCCTAAACTTTCAATTTGTTCTTTTACTGCTCTTCTTGTGTCAAATGCTTCAACTACTCCTCCAAGCCTTCTTGCTGTTGCAATTGCCTGGAGACCAGCAACACCTGCACCGATTACAAAAATCTTTGCAGGTGGAATAGTTCCTGCTGCAGTCATAAGCATGGGGAAAAATTTTGGAAGTGAATCACTAGCGATTAAAACAGCTTTATAGCCACTTACTGTACTCATTGAACTTAAGACATCCATGCTTTGAGCTCTTGTAATTCTTGGAATTGAATCAAGAGAAAATGCTGATATTTTTCTTTGTGCAAGTTTTTTTATTGTGTCCAGGTTTATTGAGGATTGTAAAAATGATATTAATGCTAAACCTTCTTTCATTAAATCAACCTCACTAAATTCTGGCTTATGTATTTTGACGATTAAATCACTTGAAGAATATATAGTCTTGGCATCTCTAATAATTTTGGCACCAGCATCTGTGTAATCTTTATCTGAAAAAAGAGCAGCAATACCTGCGCCACCTTCTACTAAAACTTCAATACCTTTTTGAGTTAGTTTTTTTACACTTTGAGGAATAAGTGCAACTCTTGTTTCATTCTCTTGAATTTCTTTTGGAATGCCAATCTTCATATGTTTAATTATAAAGGTGGATGTAACTTTTAGGCAGATTGTATAATAAGAAATACAAACACGAATGAAGATTTTACCTTATATACTTTTTATATCAATGCTTTTTTTAAGGCCACTTGAAGTAAAAGCACTAAATGAACTCCCAATAAAAATTGATACACCTCTTAAAGCAGCGCTGTTTTATTTTCCGTCACCCTCTGTCATGAGATGCTTAAATCACAGTAATATACCAAGAGTTTTAAGGAAGGCAATAATTTATAGGCACATTAAATTTCCACATGAGCCAGCTATAGAAGAGACTATAACAATTGGTACTAAGAACTCTAAATTTATTTTTGCAGGAAACATAAATAAAAATAGAGAAATCATACCTTTTAAAATTGAAGGTGGGACTTTTTTTGATTTGGGCAAGGGTGCTTCTGTTAAACCTTCATTTCTTTTTGGATTAGAAGATCTTATAGGTATACAGAGAAAGATTCATATAAAAGATAAGTTAGGGAATCAAAATTTAGACTATGAAATATTTTTAAAAACTACAAAAGGCATGATTGGTGATTTAAATTATGGGCTTGAGTTATTTGGTCAGGACAGAGCTATAAATGGAGCTGTTAAATACTTCCTATCTGGTAAAGGTCAAATTGGTGAAAATAAAATATCGGTTAGTGGAAGAGAATTAGAACAAGATGTTTACAAATTAAATGAAGAGTATGGACAACAAGTAGAAGTTATTACAGATATAAAAGTTTATGACTAAAACGACCGGCAAGACCACAAGATTGTTATAATAAAAAATACTTTCAAACAAATATTTATAATATTGAGCTAGAGGAGGCTATATGAAAAATATCTTGATAAAAAAAATAGGTTTTTTGTGTTTAGTTTTAGGGTTTTGCTTGTTAATAAACACACCTAAAGCAAGTGCAGCAGCATGTAATGGTACACAGCCGCAGTGTGATGGAAGTTGCGTTAATCCTAGTGAGGTTTGTGCCCCAGATTCTTATGATAGTATGGGAGTTCCTATGACTTGCCACTGCATACTTAAACAATGTTTTGAGACGGTTCCACGATGTGATGGAGATTGTCCGCCTAATTCTGACTGTTCTGCACAGACTTTTGACAACATGGGAGTCCCATCTTCCTGCTTCTGCAGACCTCGAAACCAAAACAATTAATCCATAATATAAAATAACCCATGTTAAAAATCCTAGTGGACACCAGGAACATTTGTACGTTTGTACAAGTCTAACAATTACATGCCACTGTAAGCAAAGCAGTGACACCTTATTATGGCAGTAGAACTTACAGAAAATCAGAACGATTTTCTCCTTATGCTAAAAAAGCATTATAGGAAAAACCCTTTGCCATCAATTAGACAAATGGCAACTGATTTAAAGTTTAAATATCATAACTCAGTTCAACATTATTTGGAGACACTTATGTTTAGCGGATTAGTAAAAAAGATAGATGACTTTTTGTATCTGGATAAGAAACTTTTTGGTTTAAAAATCTATGACTCAAGAATACCAGCTGGAATGCCAGCAACAGCAGAAGACAGCTATGAAGTCTTTGATTTTGAAAATTATCTGAGAGCTAATGATGAAAGAACCTTCATGCTCCGCGTTTCAGGTGATTCTATGATTGATGCTGGTATTTATGATGGAGATTTAATTGTAGTTGACACAAAAATCCAACCTACTCATGGTGTAATAGTTGTAGCAATTGTAGATGGCGGATATACAGTTAAATATCTACGCAAAAAAGGCAGTAGAAATTATCTAAGAGCTGCAAACCCAAAGTACAAAGATATTTACCCTGAAACTGAATTTAAGATCGTCGGAGTTGTGACTGGTTCAGTAAGAAAGTTTTGATCTTATATCCACTGTAAAATCTAACGTAAAACCTGCTATTTTATTCCTTCGGATTTTCTTCTGGTTAATTCTATATTGATTCATCACTTCTAGCATTAACCCTTAACCTTTCATAATATGCTCTTAACATAAATATAGTAAAAACTTTAAAAGAGTTCGAGTTGAGCTCAATGCTTTTTAAATAAGGATTCTATGAAGATTAGTAATATAAAAAATATTCTAGTAAAAGCTTTAATTTTAGTCTGTTGTTTATTTTTTCATCCTTTAAATTCACAAGCAATGGATCCTGGCTATGATGGAGATAAGCCATTGTTTGTAACCATTACAACTGACTGGTGTTTCGCATGTAAATATCTGGAACCAACTGTTGAAGAATTAAAACGTGAGTATGGTGGACAAATTACATTTGTAAAACTTGATGCAAGTTCAGAGCAGTCAATTTCTCAAGCACAGCTTATAGCTCAAAGCTATGGTATAGCTGAATTTTTTAACAATAATAGAAATGCTTTTCCACGAGTAGCAATTTACTGTCCTGGAGGCCTAAGCCCGACTAAAAATTTACTAGGTGCAAACAAGATAGAAAACTACAGAGGAATATTAGATGACTTACTTTTAAATCAAAATAAAATATGCAATATAGATGGAAGACCACCTTCTTCCGCAGATAGTGGTCAGGATAGACCAAATGAACCAAAGCAAACAGAAGTAATCGTGGGTAGACCTGATGAGCCAAGTCTTCTTTTAGATAGACCCAAAGAAGCTTTAGCCTCAGGACGTCCACCAGAACTTACTTTTTGGACTATTGGTCAGCCCATACCATATTATGCATACTACCAATATCTCTCTTTGCCAAAATGTTCAGGTACAAATCAAATAATATGTAGCAATCAAACAGATACATATGCTGGTAGTAATCAACCAGTACAAGGACCTGTTTTTAAACCATGGGATCCAAATGCCACAAGAAATGAAAAAGGTTTTAATGCAGTAGTAAAGAAAGGATAATTAGCAGTTCATATGGAAATAAAGTTTAAAATGATAGTTGCTCTAGGAATTATTCTTGTTCTTGGTTTTGGATTTGTTCAAGGTTCTTTTGCAGACACTAATCCTTTATTTGTAACTATTACTGCTAGAGAGTCATGTTCTACATGTAAAAAGTTTGAGCCAACACTTCAAGAGTTACAGAATGAATATGATGGAAGAATAACCTTTGTAACTCTGGATTTATCATCTAAAGATTCAATTGAAGAAGCTAAGCAGACCGCAGAAGAAGCCGGGATCACCAAGTTTTTCGAAGAAAATAAGGGAGTAGTTCCAAAAGTAGGTATTTTATGTCCTGGTGGAACAAAAACAGAAAATACTTTTATCGGTGAGACAAGAAAAGAAATTTTTGAAGAAGCACTAGATAAAGCTTTATTAGATACATCTACTGTTTGTAGCTTATAAAAACACAAAAGGCGAGAATGATCATTCTCGCCTTTTGAAAGTTTCTTTTTATCGGGTTTTATTTAACGTGTTGAGCAACTAACTTAGTCATCTCAAACATGCTGACCTGTTTCTTGCCATTAAAAATTGGTTTTAAAACTTCATCAGCATCAATGTTTCTTCTGTTCTTTGCATTTTGAAGTTTATTTTTTTTGATGTAAGCCCAGAGTCTCTTTGTAATCTCAGTTCTTGGAAGAGGTTTTTCTCCAACAACTTGAGCTAATGCATCATCCGGCTGAAGTGGTTTCATGAATGCTGCATTTGGTTTTCTTGAACTTTTTTTCTTAGTAGCCATATTTATATTTCTCCTTCTATGATCCGCTATTCCTGCTATGAGATTATATCCTAATACGGGGGCTTGAGAGTAGTCGTAAAAGTCTCAGTCCTGTATTACTTAATCAATAATAGTACATAGGGAGGCTGGGTTGTGCAACCCAGCCTCCCTATGAAATAACCATTCACATAGTTATTTTGATAACTGTGAACTATGTGCCTTTATATAGCTATTTACAGTGTTACAGGACTTGGCTTTATCTGTATGTAGCCATGTATGAGCCATAAATGCAATCGTAAATAAAACAAAAATTAGCCTGGGCAACATTGTGATTATGGTGTGGATATACCCAGATCTAAAAGAAATTAAAACAAAAGTAATAAAAAACTTTGAAGAGAGCCAGGTGGCTTTTTAGTACATAAAGAAAAAGAAAATATTTTTTCATCCTCTGTAGTTACTATGCTTGCTTAGCCAAATCTTTTGTAATAGCGCTATTAAAGTTAACAAACTCTTAAAATATAGCTTTAAATGCTAAATTGAAAGCTATAACTTTAATTTTATTTAATGAAATAGCCTTGGTAATTTAAACTTTTCATAACCATTCATATGTAATCTGTCCATAGCTTAGTTAAGGTGAAAGATTATTTACAAATTATTCAGAGGTTGAAATGTCAAATCCGCTATATGGTATTAAGAAAAAAGCACTTTTAAGTCAGCAACAAGAAGTTAGAGCTTATCAGGATGTCATTTCATCACAAAAGCTCGATCTGGCTTTTCTCCGACAATTTTTTAAGACTTTTCGTGGCCCTGACGATGCTGATGGACATTATAGTTCTGCAGATTATCAAAAAGCACTAGGTGTATATTCCAAAGTACACCCTGATGATCCTAACACTCCGGTAAATGAGCATGAACAAGCATTAATAAAAATCGCAGAGGACTTTTTCAAAACCAGCTGGAGTAATCTTACAGGGGGTACAGTTGATGACCAATTGTTAAACACCAAATCAGCTGAGATACAAAACAAAATCAGCGAGTTAGAAGGGAAACGAATGACGTTTGACACCGAAGCTGATGATATTGATCGTGAGATAAAGGATATTGATATTCTTATACAAACAGAAAGTAATAATGAAAGCAACGGCACTGTATAATTTTTTATATTGAGCGAAGCGTAAAACCCCGAGGCTTGCCTCAAGGGATATAAGCGAGCCAATTCAAACTGACTTCCTAATTCTGACGACTGGTGACGAAGTCAAAAATTGGTGTAATACCCTGTTGCTTGCGGTAGGGATAGCCAATTTTAAGGAAGTCAGTTTATTTTAAAAAGTTTATCATTGTATGAAAAGCGGCTTTTGTTTTTTCTTTTATACTGGACTTAAAAACTATTCCTATCAAATCCGAATATGACCTTGCTTTGCCTTTATATGGATACCACCAGAAACTTTTTGGGTGTAGCTTTGGAATAAAGCCAAGATCAATGCTTATGTGTTTGGTTCTTACAAAATCATAAATTGCAGAACCACCATAACCACTGTCCTTATAACCCTGCCATGGACAGGCTGGATGTGCCTGTAAAAACAAAGAATCATTAACCCAGACTGTGCCGCAGTTTAATTTATTTGCAATATTTTTTACATTTCCTGTTTCACCTGTCCAGATGCTACTTGCAAGACCATATCTTGTGTCATTAGCTAGTCTTATTGCTTCTTCAATGCTCTCAAACTTCATAATAGGAATAACAGGTCCAAAAGTTTCTTCTGTCATTATTTTCATTGAATGATTTACATTGCTTAAAACTGTAGGCTCAAAGAAAAAGCCTGAGCCTGGAATTCTTTTGCCGCCCGTATGGAGTCTGGCACCTTTATTTAAGGCATCTTTTATATGCTCTTCTATTTTTTCTACTTGCTCCTTGTCTATGAGTGGCCCTACATCAATTTCGTCATCTATTCCATTGCCTATTTTTAACTCTTTTACAAGACTTGTAATTTTATCTATAAAATCATTATAGATTTCTGATTCCACATAAACCCTTTCAATAGATGCACAGGCTTGGCCACAATTTGATATTGCTCCCCATAAAACTCCTTCACATGCATAGTCTAAGTTTGTGTTTTTGAAAACTATTGCAGGATCTTTTCCGCCAAGCTCAAGGCTTACAGGCAGTAGTTTTTTTGCGCAAGATTCAGCAATTTTCTTGCCGATTTCTACAGACCCTGTAAAAATAACTTTGTCAATTCCTGAGCTGATTAATACCTCTGCAGCTTCACTACCACCATATACAATGTTTGCAACACCTTGTGGCAGGGCTGCTTCAAGCAAGATCTCATAAATTAATTTTCCAACTAGCGATACTTTGCTTGACGGTTTAAAAATAAAAGTATTGCCAGCCAGCAATGTTTTTGTAATTGCTGACATAGGTAAATAAAAAGGATAGTTCCATGGCTCTATAATAGCCATTACACCGTACGGCTCATAAGAAAGAAAACTTTTCTTAGTAGGATAAAGTTTGCCAAGAGAAATACTTTTTTCATTCAATAACTCATGGCCTTTTTTAATAAAATATTCCATGATCTGTAAACATGAAGCAATTTCAGTCAGATATGACTCAGAGAGTGGCTTACCAGTGTTTTTTGTAATTATTTCGGCTATCTTATCTTTGTCTTTAATTATAAGTTCATATATTTTTTTTAAGTAATCAATCCTTTTATCTACGGTCATACTACTCCATAGTAAAAAAGACTCTTTTGCTCTTTGAATTATTTCTTTAATCTCAGTTTCGCTTGTAGCTTTAGCAGTAAAGATTTCCTCACCTGTTGCAGGGTTAGTAACTTTAATTAAGTTTTCTTTTATTGTAGCTGGCATGGCTTTACACGTCATTGCGAGGAGGTACGATGTACCGACGTGGCAATCTCTAAAACGTTATTGAGATTGCTTCGTCGCTAACGCTCCTCGCAATGACATACTACACTATTGTAGAATATAAGCTTGTGCATTGGTAGTAAGTCATAATTTAATAATGAAAGCAGCTAATCAACTTGATAGATAGATATACACGGCCAGAACTAGCTAAAATCTGGTCAGAAGAAAATAAATATGATGTTTGGCTTAAAGTAGAGCTTGCATGTACTGAGGCATTAGCTGAGCTAAATCAAGTACCAAAGGAAGCTCTAAGTAAGATAAAAGAAAAAGCAAAGTTTGATATAAAAAGGATTTATGAAATAGATAAAGAAGTTCATCATGATGTAATAGCTTTTCTTACAGCACTCACTGAATCAATAGGACCTGAAGGAAGATTCTTACATCTGGGGATGACAAGTTCAGATCTTATTGATACATCAACAGCAATTCTTTTAAGACAGGCAGGTGAAAAAATTAATGAAGGACTTGAAAAATTTCTTCTCACATTGAAAAAGAAAGCCCTTGAACATAAAAACACAATTTGTATTGGAAGAACACATGGCGTTCATGCAGAACCAACGACATTTGGGCTAAAGGTGCTTGGTTTTTGGGATGAATTAAATAGAGCAAAAACAAGATTTGAAGATGCAATAAATGAAATCAGTATAGGTATGTTTTCAGGTGCTGTCGGTACTTACTCAAATATTGATCCAAAAGCAGAAGAAATAGCAGCAAAGAAACTTGGCTTAAAACCAGCCCCTATTACTACACAGGTAATCAGCCGCGATAGACATGCGTGTTACTTAACTGAGCTTGCTTTAATAGCCACTATAGTTGAAAAAATTGCTACTGAAATCAGGCACTTGCAAAGAACAGAAGTCCTTGAAGTGGAAGAACCATTTTATATAAATCAAAAAGGCAGCTCAGCAATGCCGCATAAAAGAAATCCGTGGCGATCTGAAAACCTCTGTGGCCTTTCAAGACTGGTTAGATCATATTCACTTAGTGCTATGGAAAACATTCCACTCTGGCATGAAAGAGATATAAGTCACAGTTCTGTTGAAAGGGTCATTCTGCCTGACTCGACCACTATTGTAGACTTTATGCTAGATAGAATAAATGAAATCATTTCTAACTTAAATGTTTATCCTGAGAATATGAAAGAAAATGTGTTTAAGTTTGGTGGTGTTGTTTTTTCACAAAATATTTTACTAAAGCTTGTTGATGCCAGGCTTGAAAGAGAAGCTGCATATAAAATTGTTCAAAGAATTTCCCATAGCGTGTGGAATAAAAAAGATGGTGACTTTAGGAAAAATCTTTTAAGCGATAAAGAAGTTTTAAAATACCTGTCTAGTAAAGAAATTGATGACTGCTTTAATCCAAGCAACTACCTTAAACATGTAGACACGGTATTTAAGAGGGTTTTAGGAAAAGAGAATGAGATAGAAAAACAAGAAGCAAGAAAAAAAGAAAAAACAGCCTTAACTTTTTAATTTGTATTTTATGGTATTCTCTTTTTAAGAGCTAATTAATAAATAAGGAAAAATGCATGAGAGTTCAGCAGAATCTACGCTTAACTTCACAGATGCCACTTACTAAAGCTTTGACAAGGGAAGGCATAATTAATGAAATTGCACAAATGCTCTCTGACTACTATGAAGATTGCAATCCAAAAGAGATACATGAGTATACAAGATTTTCACATGATTTAGGTGCAGATTCACTTGATGTAAATGATTTATCTCTTGTACTTGGAAATGAATATGGACTTGAAATTTCAGTTGATGAGATAGACGATAAAACAGTACGCCACTTAGTAAGCCATATTAGTGCAAATACTTAAAAAGCAGCAATTTGCTATCATAATTACTTATGCCAAATCAATCCCCTAAAGTTTTAGTTGTTAGTTTTGATGGTGGTGTCTGGTCAAATCTCATACCTCTTGCAAAAGCTGGCATTATGCCAAACCTAAAGATGCTTTTGGATGAAGGAGCGCATGCAAATCTTGAATCCACTATTCCACCTGTAACTCCGCCAGCCTGGACAGCTTTTATGACAGGCTGTAATCCTGGGAAAAGCGGAGTATTTGATTTTTATCAGTACCAGGAAGGCTCTTATAAGCCACTTCTTACTACTAGTGAATCTATTCAGGTCCCTACTTTATGGAAAATCCTTTCAGATGGCGGAGTAAGAGTTGGTGTTATAGATGTTCCGATTAATTATCCACCACCAGATGTAAATGGCTTTATTATTTCCGGATGGGAGCGCCCAAGCAATAAAAAAGTTTTTACTTATCCACCTGAGCTGGGTAATAAATTAATAGAAAAACTTGGAGATTACCCAATATGCCTTAGAACTTTTGACAGACAAGGCACAAAGGACATTGATTTTCTAAATAACTTAATAGACATAACTACAAAAGTTGGTGATGCTGCTCTCTGGCTTTTAGAAACTGAAAAAACAGATTTTTTTATGGTTCACTTTCAGACTACAGACATTATTCAGCATAGTTTTTGGTCTCAGATTGCAACATTTGATTTTAAATCTTCTGATCCAACCATGGTTAAAATCTGGGAGTTTTACAGGCACTTAGATAAATATCTTGGAGAAATTAAAGATAGATTAGGAAGTGAAGGTACATTTTTTCTTGTAAGTGATCATGGGTTTGGACCAGTTAAAAGACGCATGGCAGTTAATGTCTGGCTGAAGGACAATGGTTACCTAAAATTGAAACAGGACATAGGTACACAGATTAGAACTACAGTAAAAAGCACTGCAATAAAAGTAGTTAATAAGGTTGATGCGCTAGCCAGATTAAAAAATAGAATTAAAAGAAAAAGTGAAGAAGATTTAGATCAAAGAATAATAGTGCCTAGAGCTGCTCATGATCCGATTGACTATAAAGAAAGCAGAGCATTTAGTGGCATAGGTACAGTATATGGAACTATTCAGTTAAACCTTATTGGGCGTGAGGCTTCTGGCATTGTACCGGAGCGTGAAGCAGAAATGTTAAAAGCAGAAATCATTCAAAAACTGAGCAATGTAAAAGATCCAATGTCCGGAGAACCATTTATCAAAGCTGTTTATAAAAAAGAAGAACTTTTTTCTGGATCTTCTGTAAGCAGGATTCCAGATTTAATCGTTATTCCACATACTAACTTTTATCTCTTTAGCGGTACGCAGGAAAAAGAATTGTTCCATGAAGCACATCCTCTTTCCTGTGGAAATCATGTCCCTGAAGGGATAGTTGCTATAAGCGGGAAATGGGCTAGTAAGTTTGACCTATCTTCCCCAATGATTACTGATATGGTTCCTTCAATTATGGATATTTTTGGGTTAAATGTACCAGACTATATGGATGGGAAGAGCCTTTTATTAAGAGAAAAACTGTTAGCTTAAAAAGATTTTATCAAACTTTTATTTTAAATTAAGATTAAGCATTGACAAAGAAATGGTTAAGAGAATATAGTTGAATTATAAAGCGTCATGCAATGTTAAGAAATCCTCGAAGTTAAGGAATAAACAGATGAACCCATTTTTAAACCAGATAGCTTCTCCAGACACCATAGAACTCTTAGCAAAGTTTTTTGATGCTGCAAGCAAATCAGTAAAAAGAGTAAATTATAATTCTGAAACTTTAGAAGCATTTGATTTAATCCAAGCAATTTCATGTTATAGATACTTTCCTTCTGTTGATGAGTGCATTGAAGCATTTCCAAGTTTAGATTCTGATCGAAATAAAGTTAAATATATCTGGGAACAGTTTGATAAATTAACACCAAAACAGCTAAGTGATATTTATATTTCCTCATTAAACAAACTTACTTTTAATGAAGATCTTGTAGCTTAAGATCAATTTTTTTATTTTGAGTTTTAGTTATTCTAGTTAATAGTTTTAACTTTGCGTTTTAGGCTTTAATACGGTGTTATGCAGTAGTATGAAACACTTGTGAAATTAAGAACGTCTTATCTTTAATTATGTCGAGCTTAAAGTATTCAAACCTGACACCAGAAAGAAAAAAGAAAATCGAACAATATCTAGTCAATATTTTTAAAGACGTTTATTATAACAATCCAAACATTTTAAAAGCTAAAAGTGAATCTGATTTAATCTCAGATAAAATTAGAAACTTTATTCTTAGCTTTGCAGAAAGTGGTCAAGTTGTCAATGAAGTAGATCTGCTTTTAAAAGCTAAAGAAAAAGGACAAGAACTTGTTGAGAGCCATGAGCTTGTTTTTTTTGATGAGCAAATAGATAAAACACTGAAGATGAGAGCGTTTTTAATTCCTGGCATGAAGGTTGAATTTACAGAAGAAAATGCTGCTGAAAAGGTTACAGAAGATGATTTGCAAACCATAGATCATGAACTGTGTATAAGCTTTAAAGTTGGGGACATAAATGAATTTACTAAACTTGGCAATTTGCTTGATATAAGAGCAACCCTTGCTAAAGCCTTAAGCAGTAAAGCTAAAGAGCAAAAAGAAGTCATAGGTCTGATTAAAGAAAATAATACTTTTAAGACTGCACTTGACTATGTTCTTGATTCTGCAAATAGGGTGTTAGATAAGGAATAGCTAGATCTATCGTCTTACTGGACATACTCCAGGAAGAGGTTCTTCATTTGGTCCTGGTTCTATGACAGGCTCTTCTATAGGTTCAGGCTCAGGCTGCCTGACTGGACTTGGTGCAGGACTAGGAGTTTCAGGTTCAACTTCAGGCTCTGTTGTAGGCTCTGGTGGTGCAACAGGAGAGCTATGAATTGAGTATCTATTTAATGCCAATATATTTCTTATAATCATTTTAATTTCCTAAATCTTCTCTGTTATAAAATCTAATATCTTTGCTTGAACTTGTAATGTGTGGCATTACATTATTAAACCACACCTTTGTTTCAAAGCTACCTGTTCCATCTGAATCTAAGGGTAACTGAATTACATTACCATCAATATTTAGCTTCATATCAAAAGTATCAAGAGTAATTTTTGAAGTAGGCTTTACTGAATATTTAAGTGCATCACAAACAGTCCAAACAGGGAAAAATTTTGGGTCAGTTGCTCCTTTGTCTTTTGCCCTGTGCCATTTATAAGCTTCAATTAGCATTTTAATTGATCTAGTGTTTTGTCTTAAACTAGTTTCATCTTCTTGTCTTATAAGTTCCAATTCCTGTGGTTGTTCCTCATCTTCTTCCATATTGTTATTGCCGTTGTTGATTGCTTCTCCAATTGTAAAACCCTTATGCCATAAAGAAAGAGAAAGCCTAAATAGATCTAAAAGATTTTGATATCTGTGTGAAACGTTATAAACACCATCATGAGCTTGTCTAAGTGGGACAAATGCTTTTTCAAGTTCAGGCGTCATTTCAGTCATATATCTCCCAAGAATATGAGATTTGTGAATGTGTCCGTAAATGTCTTGAGTATGGTGTCCTTTTAAATCCTTTTCCCATTTATGATAAGGCAAACTATTTGGTGGGTAAGCATTTGATAAACTGCCGCCAATATTTGAACCCCACCCCAGATTTAAAATATTAGTATTTATTTGTAATGCTGCTTGGATTATTTCAAATGGAGTGAGACCTGATTGATTTATATCTTTAATTTCAATAGAATGCTTTGAACCAGGAATAGTAATCGTGCCTTTTAATTTTTCATAAATAATCTTTGATGGAACAAGAAAAGCACTCTCTAAACCATAGTTATGATGATGATCATTAAAAACTACATAACTATAATCAACCCCATCAAGATTATATTTATTACTGTTTCTACATGAAACGGCTATAAAGCCCCTAGTAAAAATAAAATCTGTAAGTAGTAAATCTTCGAATTGATCTTTTGCCCATGGCCATGCTTTTTTGTATTTTTCAAGTGGATCTCGGTCTTTATCTATAGCATCTTTATCTGAAGCAAATATTTTAACTGGATTTAAACCTGAAATAAAAAATCCTTTTCCAGGAAAAGCATTTGGATCACCTGCATTTATAAGTCCTGTGTATTCAGCACTGTCCTTGCCAAACCTATATAAAAGTGGTAATTCACCGTTTGGTAACCTTTTAGTTTCATATGTGAGCGAACCAAATCCATGGTAAATATCAAAAGCCCTTGCATAGGTAGCTAAAGTTTCTTTATACAATTTAGTAGCCATAGGGTGTGGTCTTCCTGATGAATCTACTTGAGGATATGGAGTATGATCATTTCTTACAGTGTCTTGTAAAAATCCTCTTGCTTCATCTAGTAAAGCACTTGATTTTTTATCAATTAAACTACAAATAGCACTATGAATAGCAGCTTCTCTTATAAGATCTGATAAAACAAGTGCCCCTTTACTAACCTTTTGAGAGATTGCTTTATAGCCCTCTAACGTTGCAGGATACTTAATATGTTTAGCTAAAAATTTAAATAACTTGGACTCATTTCTTTCACTGTACTGTAGCTCATTCTCCCTATTTACAGACACCCGACTAAGAAAGATATTTTTAAATGTCTCTAAAATTGACATAGAAACATTGTTAGAAATTAATTCTGCAAATATCTCATTAAACTGTTGAAATCGTTGAAAAGAAAAAAATGCTCTTAGATCTTTGCTTTCTTCAGATCGGCTTATAATCTTATATAATTTTTCTATTGTATCGTAGTAAATTTTCCACTCTTCTTCTTTTGGACTGGATCTGTAAAGCTTTTCAAAGCCTACAGGAGCCGGAACTCCTTTAAAACCATTTTTAAATCGAGCTGCAACCTTTTCTTTCCAAAGATTTAATTCTTGAAAGTCTCCTTTAAAGGAGATTTGGCTTTCGGAGAAAGTAGCGAAAAAGTACATGGAGTTCTCCATAGTTTCTTTATCACTCCTAAAGTTGGTAAGAATAAATTCATTCATATCTTTCAAATAAGTGCCTAAATAAATGCCATTAGATAAATAAGAATCATCAGATTTAGATTTTCCTCTAAGCAACTTTGTATACATTTTAATTAAAACACTGATTTCCCAGCCTTGTTTTTTATAGTGATCGAGTAAATCATTAAAAAATCCAAGTTGAGTATTTGTTGGCTTTGTACCAATAAAACCAATGAAATCATCTATTAAGTCATAGATTTCAAATTTTTGACTTGCTTCATATTTAATTAATTCAGTTAAACATTTTATTTGCTCTTTATCTAAATTTAATCCCTCTAACCTGTTACCTAAAGGTAATAAACGCTTTAAATCCAGAGTTTTATCTTCTTTATTTAGGTCAAGTATAAAATTTAAAAGATTTAATATTTTAAATTTCGGCTTGATTTTAAAAAAATCAAGGCAAGATTTAGCTAAATCTTCGGACTTTGTTTCTAAAACATTATTATAATCCAGAATTTTTTCTAATGATTCCCACTCTTCTGAGCTTAAATTTAATTTGACCAGCTCAGTAATAATGTTAATCTCCAAAGGAGAAAAAGGAGAAAACTTCTCAGAAAAATTTAATATACGATCAACGGTTTTATTTAAAGAAATCTCTAACTCTTTTTCAGAGGATGTAATATATAACAAGCTAACAAAGCTTGAAGTAAGAGAAGAAATCAATGGACCAGAGCAGACTCTTCCTTGTAATCTGTCTAAAATTGGATAAAAAGTTTTTATGCTAGCCCCTAATCTTCTACTTGAAACCCCTGATTTTGCTAATGCCATTAGAGCTTCTGCTGGCATTTTGTTTTTATTGTTTTTAAAAGAAATCGAATCCATACCACGAATAGCAGAATCTAAGTTTTTAAACTCTTTGTTTCCAAGCCCAGCTTTTACTAACTCACCAAATTTTAAGACTAAAGGCTGTAACTCCCATTTATTTCTCATGTAAACAGAACAAGTATTTTTAAAAGCACCTAAGTATCTTTGCCAGTGAGTATGTTTAAGTCCCTGACTCTGGTTAAAAAAATGATTGTAATTTTCTACTAATTCACCTAATCCTTTTCCTATTGATTTGTGATGGTTAATTCCACTTACTAAAAGTAACCATTTATCACTTGTAGGATCGTTTTTATCAAGTATCTTTTTAAAACTAGTTGCAAGTCTATCAATACCCCATCCATTTTGTAGATGGTATGAAATAGCATCTAAATAAACTTCTAACTTGTCTTCAGTAACACCACTTCTCTTAAGGCTATTTAAATATTGAACTTGCTGTTGGCATAATAAAAACTGAGGATTACATTCCAAAGGAGTAGAGCTGGATGATGGATCACATACAGGTTCTGTAATTTGCTTAGAAGAAGAAACTCGTGACTCTGGTGCTTGGTTATTTTTTAAACCAAATACCAGAGATACTCTTTGCTGAAGGTTGTTGCTTATTCCGTCCAATTAAAAAATCCTTTAACTAAATAGCTATTAAAGTTACTAGAACATTACTCAAATTATAGTCGAATCTTTTCTATTGATTTCATTCTTAATCAAGTTATACAATATTTAGGTGCTTAAAACTTACAGCTTAAGCCAGTCATTATGAGCTTAGAAGAAATAGCAACTTATACTTACCCTTTTCTGCTATGTCCATCTAATACAACAAGACTTTCATTTGATGTTCTAAGATATTTTTCCATTTCATCTACATGTGTCTGCTCATTGACAATAATTTGTTCAAGCATAAGTTTCATCGTAAGGTTATAATCTCCAAACTCTTTGAGCTGTTCTGTATATAGCTGGAGTTGTTGCTTTTCAGCTTTTAAATCTTCTGCCAGCATGTCTTCTACGGATTGGTAGCCAGGTTCAAAAACTTGATCTACTTTTACTGTAGGATGTCCTCCCAGTGCGGTAATCTTTTCTCCAAGCTGAATTGCATGTGTCATTGATTCAGTTGCCTGTGCACGAAACATTTGGACCAGAGGTCCACGATTAGGCCCAAAAACAATAAATGAGTGATGTAAGTACCTTACTATTCCAGCCATCTCTTTTTCAAGATCTTTGTTTAATGCTTTAATTAACTTTTCATTTGATTTTTCCATTTTTTGTTCTCCTTAGTATTATTTTGCCAGGACACTCATATAAATATCTATTCATTGATAAAGATTTGCATGTACGTGATTAACGATTCTTTCATAACAAGTTAGATATTTCTTTGCTGTAGCTAGTTCAGCTAAGTTAAAACTCATAGTTTGTTTTACAAGCTTTGTCCATCTTTCCTTATTCTTATATAGTTTTATAGCTTTACCTATAGTATCTATTAAATCTTCAACGCTGTAGTTCTTAAAAATAATTCCATTCGCTTCTTCGCCGAGCTCAACATCAATTACTATATCTTTTATACCACCAGTAGCATATGCTACTGGTACGCTTCCATACTTCATTGCAGTTAGAACAGATGTGCCGCTGGGTTCATATTTATTTAAATTGATAAAAAAATCAGTGCCAGCATAAAACTTTTTTATAGGCTCATGATTAAAAATCGCCTTTATATTTTTATATTTATCTATTGCTTTTATTAATTCATTCTCAAATTTTGAGCTTACTTTTCCAAAAAGTACGATCTGTAAGTTTAAACATGCAATTTCATGGAGAAAATTAAATAACATCTCTGCTTTATTATTGTATTCGTCCATTGTAAGTTCAATGCCAAACAAAGGTATCTGCATGTCTGTGTGAAGACCAACTAACCCAAGTAAATCTTCTTTGCATTTTCTTTTTCCTGAAGAGAAATAATTTTTTGAATAAGCCTGAGCAATTTCACCGTCAGATTCAGGATTGTATATATTCTCATCAATACCACTTAAGATGCCGCAAAACAAGTCTTTTTTTTGAAGCAGTGATTCTGATAGTCGACCATCTGACAAAAGCTCATAGGCATAGGTTTTTGAGACTGTAGTTATATAGTCAGAATTGTTTATGCCATGGCATGTATTGGTTAATGTGTTCTTGTTTAAATCACTTGACTCACAAATAGTAAAAACTATGGCTGTTTTATTTAAATAAGCATATTCAATATTTCTTGACCGCAGCAGCTTTGCTGTATAAGTAGTGCAGGAACTAAACAAATGAAATATATCAACTTCCATTTTGAGTTTAGCAATTACATCAAGTACTGCTGTACAAAAGAACTTAAACCTTTCTTCATGTTGAACTTGTGGCAGATAAATTTCTTTTGAGTTACTAAAATAGTTTTGACTCTCAATAAAAAAAACACTAACTAGTGAGTCTGGTATTATGCCTTTAAAAACAGAGGTTATTATGGGTGATTCATTAGCTTTTACTTTAAACTCAACTGGAACCCTTTCAATGTGTGAAATAACAGGGTCTATAGATCCATAACGTGGTATGAAAACTTTTACATTGTGCCCAAACTTTTCAATTTCTTTAGAGAGCTTACTTACCAGATCTGCTATAGAGCCTGCTTTAGCAAATGGAAAACATTCTGGAGCTATGAAGACAATATTCATCAGTTATTTTTTAATTACTCAGGTTATATCATAGTGCTTGCTTCTATGTAGTAATCGAATATACGGTATTTTAGTTTATTTTAGTTGTTATGTAAGAACCATCTTCAGTGACCAGGATAGTATGTTCAAAATGAGCTGAAATCTTATGATCAGCGGTTACAATTGTCCAGTCATCTTTTAATTTTCTAACATCATCTGAACCAAGGTTAAACATTGGTTCTATACATAAGAGCATGCCTGCTTTTATTTCTGTATTGTTGTTCTGGGAAAAATATTCAGGCCAGTTTGGGATAAAAGGCTCACTGTGGTAATCTGGTCCTATTCCATGACCGCCAAACATTCTAACCACTCCATATTTTTTTTCTTGTGCTACGTTGTTTACCGAAGCTGAAATATCTTTTACAGTTTTCCCGACTTTACAGCATTCAATACCTTTATAAAGAGAAAGCTCAGTATCATCTAATAGTTTTGAAACATTAGAATTAACAGAACCAATTTTAACTGTCCTTGCTGTGTCACCGATGTAACCCCAGTCTTTACCTTTAAATTTTTCTCTCACAGTTACACCAATATCCAAACTAATAATGTCTCCATCCATTAGGATTTTTTGTTTGCTTGGTATACCATGAACAACTTCGTGATTTACTGATGTACAGAGCGATGCAGGAAACCCCAAGTAACCCTTAAATGTAGGAATTGCACCCTGAGATCGAATCCATTCTTCAGCAATTTTATCTAAATCCCATGTGCTTATTCCTGCTTTAGCACTCCTACATACAAGATCTAAAGCTAAACCTGCAAGTCTGCCTGCTTCTTTTATGGGTTTATATTGTTCTTTTTCGTAAATTGTAATTGTCATTTGTGGCTGTCCACTAATCTAAGTATTTCATTATAAACATTGTTTGGATCCTTTGTCCCATCAATATCAGTTAACTTATCTTTTTCCCTATAATATTTTTCCAGTGGAGCGGTTTTATTGTTATATTCGTTTAACCTCTCATGTGCAGCTTCTTCTGTGTCGTCTTTGCGCTGATATAAGTTTGATCCACATAAATCACACTTATTTTCTGTCATTGGTTTTTTTGTAATCAAGTTATAAATTGCTCCGCAGTTCTTATTTGTACATATTCTTCTTGAGCTTAATCTTTTTACAAGCATATCTTCCGGTGCTTGTATATTTATTACATTTGTAAGTTCAAGATTTAACTCACCAAATAAACTGCCCAGAGCATTTGCCTGTGGAATTGTTCGTGGATAGCCATCTAGAATGAAACCTTTATAGTGTCTGTCTTTAAGCACAATTAGTTTTTCTCTTATAAGATCAATAACAAGCTGATCAGTAACAAGTTTCCCACTTTCAACAAAACTTTGTGCTCTTTGACCAAGCTCTGTTTTATTTATAATGGCTTCTCGAATTAAATTTCCTGTATCAATGTGTGGGAGATTTAGTTTTGAAGATATTTTTTTTGCTTGTGTGCCTTTACCTGCTCCAGGTGCACCAAAAAAAATTATATTTATTTCTTTTTTCATGTTTTCTTTGTGTTTCGAATTGCTCAAGTTAAAAAGATATATTCTTTGCTAAGAAAGTTGCCAATTTGTACTAGTATTATTTTAAATTGGCTTTAGATTAAAAATATTTAATCTATTTTTACCTTAACATAGGATCAATTAATATCCAGACTATCCTTTATATAACCATAGGATTAAAAATCTAGAAAAGGAGATCTTATGGCATTAGAAGCGATAATGGGTCCCGTAGCAAAATTGGCGCCACAAATCGCACAACTTGGTGAAATTGCTAGTGTGGCATCAAATCAAGCAGGAAGACAACTTCCAAGACTTGCAAGTCTTGCAAAAGGTACATTCACAGGCACTTCAGCAGTTAATGGTGTTAGTGGGCTTTCCACCCTCGGATTTGCATAAAGTAAATTTTTTAAGTGCATATATTAGTAGAGACTTTAATTAAAATATGGTCTCTACTTTTTTTTGTTCTTAATCATTGACTCTTAAAGAGATTTTAGCTTAATATTATTAAGTCAAATGCTTCATGACTAAAAGGGAGTAAATAAACTTGCAGGCAGCTAAAATAGGACTGAAAGGAACTTCTCCACCGGATGCTTTTAATACAGCTGGAGTTCGCCCAAATGCAAGGTTTGCTATTCCAAAAATTGAACCTGCACCACCTCAAAAAGTACAAATAGCTTGTTCATCTCTTGAAATACCTACTTTATGTGATGCAGGAATAGAGTTACATAGAAAGTGGTTTGATTTGCCAAGTCATTCATCAGACATAGAAGTTTGCATTGCATATGGAATAATGCAAAGACAAGAACAAAAAGAAAATAAGCCTAAGCTTACGAGGAAAGATAAATTTCTACTACATTTTTTAAAGCTTAACTATAAAAGTTTTTGGTTTAAATTATGGGGTGGAAGTGTAGAATATTTTATTAATAAAGACGGTTGCAGTTATGAAAAGCGTATTCAAAGACAGTTAAGAGAAGGACTTGGACTTGCAAAAGATGCAAAACCTGAAGAGGTTTACGAGCTCCTCAAAGAAAAATCAGCTATTATCCTGTTAAATCAATTCACTTAAGGTTGCTCAATTTTTACTAAGTCTTTTTCTTTGATTTTTTTAGCATTTTCTAGAAGTGATTGTGCAAAGTGTCTTGCATCCTCAGTAATGCCTTCTTTTAGTTTTTTATCTGGTGTAAGCAATGTGGCCAGCGCATCTTTTCTTTCATGGAATGTTATTTCTTTAATTGACACTTGTGTAATATTATTGACTATAAATTTTTCAATTACAAAGTGACTGTCAGCCATTGCTGCAATAATTGGTTGGTGAGTAATAGAAATGACTTGATTAGCTCTTGAAATTGTATAGAGTTTTTTTGCAACACTTGACGCAACTTCACCACTAACACCAATATCTATCTCGTCAAAGATCATTGTTGGGGCATTGCATGCAATACTCTTACAAGCTATTGATTTGATTGCCAACATAATTCTTGATAGCTCACCACCGGAGGCTACCTTTAATAGCGGTTTTGGCGGCTCGTCAGGATTAGCTGTAAACAAAAACTGTATTTGTTCTTTGCCAATTAGTGCTAATTCACATTCAACAAATTCAACCACAAATATAACCTCTTTAAATCCTAAAGTTTTTAACTCTTCATTGACTTTATTTACAAAATCTTTTGTAAGACTTTCCCGGGATGCTGTTAACTTATCTGCCAGAATGTTTATCTTATGTTCTTTTTCTTTGAATGATTTTTCCAGTTCTTCATAAGAAATGTTTGAATCTTTTAACTCATTTAGATTACTTTCAATTTTTTCTAAGTATTGGTTAACATCAGTCAGTGATTTGCCGTACTTTTTCTTTAAACTGTATAAAATGTCTAATCTTTCTTCAACCTCAGGTAAAGCATTACCGCCCCCATCCATTTTTTCACGATAATTATTTACAAAACCAGATAAGTCTTTTATTTCCTGTACTGTGTTTTCAATGGTTTCTAAATAAGGCTCAAAAGATTTATCATACTCACTGGATTTACTTATTAACTTTTTTATTTGGATTAATAAAGCCAGTAAATTATTTTGATTTTCACCATTTATAATCTCGTAAATTAGATTTGTGTTTTCAGTCAATTCTTTTTTGTTTAAAAGAATCTCTCTTTTTGCCTGAAGATCGACATCTTCAAGCAGGTTTTTTATTCTTGCAGACTTAATCTCATTTATTTCAAATTCAAGAGAGTTAATCTCTCTTATGATGTCTGCAGAGTGCTCCAGGTGGTGATTAAGTTTATTCTTTAAAACCTGATACTCCTCAAAAGATGTTTTATATTCCCCGATTAATTTTTTATGTGACTTATCACCATAGTTATCCAGGATGTCCAACTGCTTTTCAATTTTTAATAAGCCTATATGTTCACTTTGCTCGTGAATGTCAAGTAGAAATTCTCTAAGGTATAAAAGATGTGAGACATTAGCAAGCGAGCCATTTATTCTTGCTTTTGATCCCTGAGTACTTAGCTCGCGTGAAATACTAATGTTATTGTTTTCACAAGCATCAAATCCGTTTTTTTCAAGCCATGGTTTTACACTTTCAAAAAATACGTTATCATTAACCAAAAAGCTTCCTTCTATTTGTGCTTTATTTGTCCCGGTTTTTATTAGGTCTGTACTTCCTCTTGAACCAAACAAAAAATCCAGTGCATCTGCAATAATTGATTTACCGGCACCAGTTTCACCTGTTAAAACAGTAAGACCATTCTTAAAAAAAATATCTAACTCATCTATTATGGCAAAGTTAGTAATTCTAAGCTGTGTGAGCATTTGTATCTATTATAATAGGATTGAGCATTGAGGATAAAGGATTGAGAAAAAAAACGTTAAAACTAAAGGCTTTAATCGTTCTATGGTCTGTAGTATTTTGCTTTTTCCCTTTTAAAGCTGAATTGCATGCAAGGTTACCACGCCTTATCGTAGTAGGTTCAACTACAATGCTCCCTTTATCTGAACACCTTGCAACAAAGTATAAAAAAGCTCTTGGTGTTGATGTTCTGGTTCAGGGTGGCGGATCAAGCGCAGGCCCAATTGCACTTTTAAATAACATTGCTCAAATAGCAGCAAGCTCAAGAGTGCTAACCAAAGAAGAATCAATAAATCTAAAAGTATTTGTAATTGCTCATGATGTGCTTGCAATAGTTGTCCACCCGTCAAATCCGATAAATAACATTTCACTAAACCAGCTGAAAGATATTTTGGCTGGAAAAATTACAAACTGGAAAGATCTTGGCGCACCATTTTCTAAACCAATACAGCTAATCAATGATTCATCTGGAAATGGTACACGAGCTGCAATTGAAGAGCTTGTCATGGGAAAATCAAAAGCAAAAAAAATAAACGGAACGCCAATCACATTAATGTCTGTTGTTACAAACTCAAGTTCTGAAATGAAAGCAAATATTGCAAACTTTAAGTATGCTTTAGGTTACCTCCCTTTTAGTTATCTTGACAACACAGTAAAGGCCCTTTCTGTTGATAATATTCCTCCAACATATGCAGCAGCTTATAAAGGTGAGTATCCTCTTTTTAGAGATCTTTACTATGCTATTAGAAAAGATTCAAAAGGATTAGAGTTGGCATATATTTATTATGTGTTAAGCCCGGAGGGACAGGATATCGTTGTTCAGGAGGGATTTTTACCTATTAAGTTAATTACATCTGTTGAAGAGTTAGATAGAATTAAGAAAAGTAATTTCCCTAAAAGGAGCTAAGGATTAAATTCAAATGAAAATTGTTATAAATATTTTTCTTTTTACCTCGCTGATTTTAACCGGCTGTCTCAGAACACCGCAAGAAGAAAATTATTACAAAATTGCAGTTGTTGCACCGCAGAGCGGACCTTATTCATTACTTGGAAAATCAATAATTAACGGTGCAGATCTTGCTGTAAAAGAAGTCAATGCTCAAGGCGGCGTGGACGGCAAAAAAATAGTTCTAATAAAAGAAGATGATGGAGGATTAGAAGGAGAAGGTGCATTTTTTGCATATAGGCTAACAAATACTGAAATGATACTTGGGGTTATTGGACATTTGAACTCAGACATTTCAATTCCAGCATCTGAGTTTTATGTACGTGCAAAGGTTCCACAGATAAGCCCTGGCAGTACCAGTCCTTACTTTACAGAAAGAGAAGCTACAAAAGGCTATGTATTTAGAACAATTGGAAGGGATGATGTACAGGGTAAGATGCTTGCAGATTATGTTATAAAGAATGGTTTTAAAAGAGTAGCCATCTTATACAATGACAGAGCTTATGGAAAAACTCTGGCAGGCGAATTTGCAAGGTCAATAAAAGTTGATGCTCCGGCTAATTTAAAACCATCAATTGTTTTTTATGACATGATTGAAGTCGGAAAATCAGACTATGGCTCGCTTCTTGCACAACTTTCTTCAAGAAAACCTGATGTGGTTTTTCTTGCTGGAGAACATGATGATGCTGGAAATCTTGTAAAGGATTTTCCTAGGTATGGACTAACAATGACACAGTTTGTGGGCGGGGATGGCATTGATAATACTGAGTTTATAAAAATAGGGGGTAAAAATACAGAAGGTGCTATTGTAGTTTCTCCTCCGCCTATTGTAGATAAAAGTTTTATTGCAAAGTATAAAAAATGCTTTCATGAAGGGCCGACAGGTTATGCCGCAAATTCTTACGATGCAACAAATATTTTGATTAATGCAATAAAAAAAGTAAAAGAGAAAGATTCAGAGAAGATTGCAAGAGAAGTTGCAATTACAAAAGATTTTAAAGGTGTAACCGGCTCAATTACGTTTAATGAAAATGGTGATCTAATCTCACCAGGTTTTGTATTGAGTAGGGTAGTAAACAGAAAGTTTAAGGTGATTCAAGATGATAACGGATGATTTTAAGAAAAATGCAAGCACATTGATTCTTTGTTTCTCTGCCTTTTTGCTTGTTTTACTCTCAGGTTGTACAAAATCACAACCACAATCTGTAAGCCAGTCAGAAAGCAGTGAAGATGGATATAAAATTGCTGTTGCTGCACCACAGTTTGGCCCTTATGAAGAGCTTGGTCTGTCCATAATAAATGGGGCAGAATTAGCTGTTGATTTAAAAAATCAAAGCGGTGGAGTCGGTGGTAAAAAAATAAATCTAATTAAAGTTGATGATGGCGGACTAGCTGGTGAGGGTACATGGAGAGCACGAAGTCTTGTAAGTGAAATGGTGCTTGGAGTTATTGGGCACTTAAATTCAGACATTTCAATTCCAGCTTCAGAAATATATTCAAAAGCAATGATTGCTGAAATTTCACCAGGGTCAACAAGTCCATTTTTTACTGAAAGACCACCTGTTATGAATTATGTTTTTAGGACAGTAGGTAGAGATGATCAGCAGGGAGAAATTGCTGCAAAGTTTGCACTTAAAAAAGGTTTTAAAAAAATAGCTGTTCTTTATAACAATAGAAGTTATGGCTTAAGCCTTTCCTCGGAGTTTGTAAAAAAGATAACCTCAGCATCTAAAGATGCAGATATTGTTTACTATGAAATGTACAAAGTAGGTAATAATGATTTTTCAAATGGGATAAGTACCATTAAAGAAAAATCCCCCGATCTTGTATTTTTTGCAGGTGAATATAGTGATGCTGGAAAATTTTTAAAACAGTTGAGAAGTTCTGGCTTAAAAACAGCATTCTTAGGAAGTGAAGCTGTATTTGATCCAGAGTTTATTACTTCTGCAGGCAACACCTCTGAAGGGGCGCTGGTAATTTCATTGCCGGGAGCCATGGATCAAAACTTTATTCAAAACTACAAGAAAAAATTCGGCAAAGAACTTGGAGCATACTCTGCAAACTCTTTTGATGCTGCAAATATTTTAATCTCAGCAATTGAAAAAGTAAAAGAGAAAGACTCTGCTAAGATTGCACAAGCAATTAAAGAAACCAAAAACTATCCTGGCTTAACAGGAAAAATAACTTTTGATCCAAAAGGAGATTTAGTTAACCCTGCATTTTTAATTTACCAGGTAAAAAACGGAATGTTTGTAGCAGTGCAATAGTATTAAATTATATTTTCTAGCCCATAAACCAAACAATCTAATTCCATAACTTTCTTTACTGCCATTAAAACACCAGGCATAAAAGCAGTCCGATCGTAAGCATCATGCCTAATATTTATTGTCTGACCAGTGCCGCCCAGAATTATTTCCTGATGAGCAATCAATCCCGGCAAACGGACACTATGAATATGAATATTCCCGTCTCCAATAGCACCCCGTGCGCCTTTTATAGTTTCTTTTCCGCTTACTGTGTCTCTCCCAAAAAGCTTTCTGTTTTCAACCATAAGCTCAGCTGATTTTATGGCTGTACCGCTTGGTGCATCAAGTTTTTTATCATGGTGGTACTCGATGATTTCAGCACTTGCAAAATATTTACTTGCTTCTTTTGCAAATTTCATCATAAGTACTGCCCCAATTGCAAAGTTTGGTGCAACAATTGCACCGGTTGAGTTTTGTTTTGAAAGTTTTGAAAGTTCTGCTATGTCGCTTTTTGTCATTCCGGTAGTTCCAATGACTGTGCAGATACCAGCTTTTAAAGCCATCTGTGCATTTACAATAACAATTTCCGGCATAGTAAAATCGACCATTACATCTGCCTGTGATTTTGAAATAGTTTCTTTTAAATCACCGCTTAGTTTTACACCGATTTCATTTATTCCGCAGAGTAAACCAATATCTTTTCCTATATTTGGGTTTCCAACTCTGTCAACAGCACCTGCAAGTTTAAAACCAGCTTCAGAATCAACAGCTCTTACGACAGCCTGTCCCATTTTTCCGGCTGCTCCACAAACGAGTACTTTAATGTCTTTTGGCATGTGGTCTGATTATAGCAAAAATTATTGATTTGGGGCTACCACGCTGAAGACTTCTCTTTGCATGGACAAAATATCTATTTTATCTTCTGACATCTTTTTTAAATTTCTTGTTGTAAACTTTCCTTCCAGATTTAAATCCTGGCTTAGCTTTTTAATTAGTTTATAAATGTCAATTTCTGTAATTGGGTTACCTTTATCGTTTAAAAACAGATTCAAGTGTTCATTTGTACCTGGAAGCCCAGGTCTTACATCAAGCAAGTACTCTCTAATGTTTATAAATATTTCATATGGAAGCTCAATTTTTTCAGTATCAGATAAGGCAATTGATTTGTTTTCAAAATCAATTTGGAATGTGTTTAAAGAGACAATTTGTGTAGCTGTAAGACCTAGCCTCCCTATCATGAGTAAAATAAGTTTTTGATCTAATCTCAATTTTGTTTCTTCTATTATTTTTTTTACGTCTGAACTCTTAAGGTCTTCGCCTTCTTCCTGGGTTTTTGAGAAAGTGGTTAGATTGCTCACGATGAGTGAGTAATTTGTAGGTGCCATGTTATTTTTATATAAAAATCTGAGGAATATCCGAAATGTTGAAGCTCTTCTATTGTAAGAATTTCTTTCTTTGTTAACTGACTCAAGATGTTTTAAATAATTTCTTACCCAGTCTTGATTTATGTCAGAGATTTGTGTGTTTGTGGTCACCATATAATCTGCAAGTTCATTTAAATCACTTTTGTAAGAAGATTTTGTATTTTGAGAGAAGTTTTGATCTTCTTCAATTTGATTTATAAATTGTTCAATAATTTCTTTCATAGGGTCATTAAATTAGAAGTTAGAGTGCAGTTTGGCTTATAAATAAAATGCATTTTTAATATGTTCAATTGCTTTTCCTTCTTTATTAATTCTAATAGCAATTACATCAAACCTGCAAGCGCAATTTTCTGAGTTATTTAAGAAAATGAAGCTTTTAGCCAATTTATAGAGTTGTTGTTGCTTTTTCTTTGTTACTAGTTCCTTAGCATCATTGGTATTTGTAGCACGAGACTTAACTTCTATAAAAACAAGTTCCTTTGTAGCGATGTCTTTTGCAATAATATCAATCTCGCCATATTTGCCAGAGTGCCAGTTTTGCTTTAAGATTGAGAAATCAATTTTTTTTAAATACTCACAAGCTAACTTTTCACCTTCTTTGCCTAGTTTGTGATCTGATGTCATGAAGCTTTATCTTCGCTTCTTGAGTACATCTCTTTTATATCTTCGAAAGTAACCCTTCTAAGTTTTATTTCTCCTGACATAACGCGTCTATGATGTTCCTCATCTGCTTTAGTATCATTGATTCCCATTAAATGCCTTAGTTCTCTAGCAGTCAATTTTTTATAATCAATTTCTGAACTTATCTGGGATTTTATGTGTTTTGAAACTATTTCTCCTGCTTGATCCGTTGTGTAATGTTTTGGTTCTATTTCCCCTAGCTTTACCCTTTTATTAAATTCTTCTAGTGCACAAAAGTCATCAGCAGCAATTAAGATCTTAAGTTCACTTATTGTTAATTTAGAATAATCAATCTCTGAATCCATCGTCATCTACCTCCCCATCTTTGTAGACATAAAAAACTCTTAGCTCTATTTCACCTTTAGGCGGTTCAGTTTTTATCTTAACTGTCTCTCCACTTACCCATATCTTATGCCAGTAAATTTTAGCATTGGTTTAAGAACATTAATAGTTTATGCAATCCTAGTAATTGTTCAGTTGGTGGATAATGCCTTTCAATCATCAAAACCAATCCTACAGTAGTAATATTAAATTTCATGTAACCATTGGTTACATGCTTAATAAAAATTATTTAGAAAGATACTATTTCCCGGTGCTTCCGAATCCACCAGCACCACGTTTTGTTTCTTCTGGGATTTTTTCAATAAACTTTGTGCTTGCTTGGACTATTGGTGAAATTACAAGCTGAGCAATTCTCTCGCCTGGATTTATAGTGTAAGGTTCATTTCCAAGATTAATCATAAGACAGCAAATTTCTCCACGATAATCACTATCAACTGTTCCAACACAATTTGTAAGTGTGATGCCATGCTTTGCTGCAAGTCCAGATCTTGGTCTTACTTGCCCTTCATAACCTTCCGGTAAAACCATAATTAATCCTGTGGGTACCTTTGCACGCTCACCAGGTTTTAAAATCAAAGGCTTATCGAGCACATTGGTCAAATCCATTCCAGCAGCACCTTCTGTAGCGTATGATGGTAACTGAGCTTTTGAATGGACCTTAACAAACTCTACTTTTACTAAGTTTGATTTTTTTTCAGTCAGTGTTTGCATTTTTTCCTCTTTTTAATCTTAATCAAGTGAGCAAATTGCTTACGATTATCTTACACTTTCCTGTTCTGAAAAATTAATTTACAAAGAACCTTCTGTCTTAACAATCGTCTGTTACAATAAGTCTATACTGCTAAACCTGCTAATTAAAAGGAGTTCCAGCTACTATGCCAATTGGAATAGATAAGGTATTTCCATTAACTCTAGGGAAACAGTTCGATTTGCTAAATGCATTGAATTCTGAAAGTTACAAGACAGGCTTTTCATTTAAAAAGACAAAAGTACTTGAAGAAAGTGCTCAGCCTAGTATCAGTACAATTGAAGCGAAAAAAGTATCCCCAAATGGTTTGAGTGTCCCTGAAAAACCAAAAAAGAAATTGTCGCCTTTTGAAGTGAAAAGAGAATTACTTGAAAATAATAGAAAAAGCACAGTTACATCTGCAATCCAATTTTTACAAGTAAGAAAAGTACTTGGAAGCTTGACAAGAAATTTAGAAAGGATTTCAGATAGTCGGGAAGAAAAAGATAACTTTGGCTTTAATCAGAACTCAAAAGCAAAACCTGATCAAAGTGATCTTTTTATAAAAAAGACAGCAAAGAATTTAGTTGGTGTTTTAAACAATATACCGACTTATCAAAATGTTCAGGTAGTAATGGGATTCATTGAAATGGTTAAATTAATTGATAAGTTAGAAGGTATTGGAATGAGAAATGAGATTCAAACTCATGAATTTGGATTTCATCCATTTCGTTCAAGCCCAGGTAAAAGTCTAGATAAACCAAAAAACAGGATAAAAGAAATTGATGAAAGTACTGAAGCATTAAAACATGCACGTAAATTAAGAGAAACTCTCCCGATTTTACTTAGCTGGCTTGAGTTTCCAGAATCTTTGAATTAATAGTTCTCTTTTATTATGAAGGAGCGTAATACTCCGTGGCTTGCCACGAGAGATATAAGCGACGAATAACAAACCGACTTTTCCGACGACTGGTGACGAAGTCATTAACTTCGCGAAATACCCTGCGGGCTTGCCCCAGGGATAGCGAGAGATCCATTGTTCTTCTAGATGCTCTGACTATATCTCCTTCATCGAGATTTGTAAGTCTGAGAAGATCTTCCCATTTCGTTTCTTCTTTACACCACAGTTCAATAAGCCCTGAAAGAATAGGACTTAAGTTTACAGAGATTTCTACTCCATAATCTCTTTGAACCTTTATCAAATTTCTTGTAACCTTTTGCATAGAGGCAAAAATATTGTCAAAATTATGTGATGGTCTTGCCTTTGTAAAAATTCTGGGTCTTGATTCATCAAGTGCAATGCATGATATAGAGGCAGCAAATTCACTAGGCTGTAGAGACTTACCATGATAAATCTCTAAAAAATTACAATTTGATAATACCTCTGCTATAAGTAAAATATTTTCCCCACGTAGACTAGCTGCCATAATGCCTTTTTCAGTAGGTACATTGTCTTTTAAGCACTGAAAATCAGTCAATATACCTGTAAGTTTTAAAAACTGGTTCCAATAAAAATGCTCCTGTTGTTTGGAATATTTGTTTATAATTTTTAATTTGCTTTCAAGCCTTCTAGCTTCTTTTTCCATTTTGTAACAGATGTTTTTATTTAGACATGGAAAACACGGGAAGAGCTCATGCTCCCTAATAAGTGATTTATATTCAGCTTGATAATGTTTTAATTCTGGATTTTTTTGTTTTTCTAGAACAGAAATCATTCTTTTGACCTCATTTATTTTTTCATCTTGCTTTCTGAAGACTTTTATATCTCCCGGATTTTTTGGATCAGGACAAGGGTAAACAGTTAATTTTTTTAATCCTTCCTCAATGTCAATTTTTTCATCGAGGTAAACTTTTATATCCCTGTTTATAAGATACTGACCAAAGCTTTTATTAAGCAGATCTTTAATTTGATCCATAGAATGATTTTGTAGAAGATTTAAAGCCATAGAATAGTTTGGAGTAAATTGACTGACCAGTGGATCTGGCTGACTTGTAGCTAATTTTGCTGCAAATGCTGGAGTGTGATCAGTGGTTTCTTTAATTACAACATTTCCTACTTTATCCATTCCACGTCTACCAGCGCGACCCGACATCTGCAAAAACTGGTTACTTGACAGGTTTTTATGACCGATATCGCCGCGCTTGCTTAGATTACTTATCACTGTGGTTTTTGCAGGCATGTTTATTCCGGCAGCTAGAGTTTCAGTGGCAAAAACTGCTTTTATAAGTCCTTTGCTAAAAAGATCTTCTATTAGTGCTTTCCAGGACGGCAAAAGACCAGCATGGTGAACAGCTAGCCCCTGATATAAAAATCCAAGATGGTTGTGTTTGAATAAATATTCATTCCCATGTGTTTTTTCCTGGATTAATTTGTTCAGTAATTTTCTCTCTTCCATTGTAAGCAGGCTGAATCCAAGTCCCTGGCAGTCTTTTAGAGCAAGTTCACAACCTTTTCTTGAAAAAACAAAATAAATTGCCGGCAAAAAACCTCTTTTGTGAAGTTCAGAAATTATATCTGGGATTCTTAGGCTTCTACTTTGACTTTTATTGTGTCTTCTTAGATCACGAAATTTCTGTCTGTGTGCTTTAAAAGAATCTTTGTGTTGTTTTAGCTGTGGATTTAATTGTTTGTTTGTAGTAAGAAGCGGAGACAAATTAGTTTCATCAAAATAATAAAATCTAAGAGGCACAGGTCTGTGAAACGTTTCTATAAGATTAGTTTTACTGTGGACATTTGAAATCCACTCTGTTAGCTCTTTAGCGTTTGCAATGGTAGCAGATAGTGCAAGTATCTGAACATTTAGTGGAGAATAAATAATGCTTTCTTCCCAGACAGTACCACGCTCAGGGTCATTCATATAGTGACACTCATCAAGCACTAAATATCTAAGATGCTTTAAGTTTTCATCGACTGAGCCTAAAGCTGTTCCATAGAGCATGTTTCTGTAGATCTCAGTAGTCATAACCAGGATTTGTGCATCTCTATTGGCTGCAGCATCGCCTGTTACTATGCCAACATTTTCTTCTCCATACTTTTTTTGGAAGTCATGAAACTTTTGATTGCTCAGGGCTTTAAGAGGTGTGGTATAAAAAACTCTCTCATTATTTTTAAGAGCTTCTTCTATGACAAACTCTGCAATAGCTGTTTTTCCGGCTCCAGTAGGTGCACTTACTACAACACTTACACCGGATTTTAAAGCAGTAATTGCTTCTTCCTGGAAGGGATCGAGCTTGAAAGGATGTGAATTAATCTCTGATTCCATGTTTATTCACTATAATACCTTTTTGGTATTACAAAAAATTATTTTTCTGTTTAAAAGATATAATTAGCAATGGTTTTATAACTATAAAGGAGAATGTCAATGCCACTTATCACAAACTATATCTCAATGATTATTTTCTTTGTAATTGCTGGTTTAGGTTTCGTTTTTTTATCACCGCTTATGTTTACACAGAGCATATTTGGAACATTGTTATATGGTCTTGTAGTTGCTATTGCAATTTTTGTTTCATCCGGAATAAAAATTGCAGCTCAGTGGGAAAAAGCAGTGGTATTCAGGCTTGGGAAATACAATTCTATTCAAGGACCTGGAATGTTTTTTATAATTCCAATGATTGATGAACTTCGTATGATAGACACAAGGATACTTACTATGGATATTCCAAAGCAGCAGGTGATTACTAAAGACAATGTACCTGTTTCCATAAACGGTGTTTTATATTTTCTGGTTTCAGATCCTGAATCTGCGGTGGTAAAAGTTCAGAACTATTCATATGCAATTTCACAATATGCACAAGCAGCACTTCGCGATGTAATGGGTGGTATGACATTTGATGAGATTCTTGCTGAACGGGAGCAGATTGGAAAGTCAATTGAAGCAAATGTAGAAAAAGAATCAAAAGAATGGGGACTTGAAGTAAAAGGAATAAAAATTCAGGACATTGATGTGCCTGAAGATTTAAAGAAAATGATGTCGCGCCAAGCATCAGCTGAGCGAGAAAAAAGAGCCACTATTACAAAAGCAGAAGGCGATAAAATGGCAGCATTTAATTTATCAGAGGCAGCTAGAACTATGCACTCAAGCCCTGGTGCAATGCAGCTTAGAACACTACAGACTATTGATGGCCTTGGACCCACAGCATCAAATACGGTGCTGCTGGCTGTACCGATTGAAATTATGGAGCTTGTGAACAAGTTTTCAAAAGAGCAAAATGGAAAGAACTAATCAATAGATTTGTAAGCCAAAAGAAAAATCTAATGTTATTGCATGTAAAAATAAATATTAATAGCATGGACTAAATGCTTTAGCTGTATAATATCTTGTAATAAGTTTAGAGGATTGAAATTTTAAATTAGGTGAGGAAGAAAGCTCATGTATTTTCTTTCAGCTCAGTATTCCACTCCATATAAAATTAATTGGTCAACTCTGTATACGACGAATAAACTTAAAATAGAAAATAGTAATTGTGAGATTTCTCTAGATCCAGTCAATAAATCCGGTACGTTTTTGGATAAGAAAACAAGAATTAAAGGTGTAATTAATCCTGGCGGCAATTGTGTTATTAATCAAAGCGGTGAGACTGTTACTGATTTCAATCTGGCAGTAAGTCATTATAATAGTCAAATAACTTTTCTTGTCAGGCAAAAATTAATTCAAAAGCTTTAGAGATTTTAAAGACTTCAATCTTTCTATACTTAAGCCCCAGGCAGGTTCATATACTGGCTGTTTAGCCAGTGAAGCATCTTTGTTAAAAGCTTCTATTGAATCTAATAATTTTGTACTTTGATTGATAACATTGGGCAGGCTTTTTTTGTATGTTGAATAATCTTTTATTCGTCTTTGTACTGCATCTTTAATCTCCTTTTCACTATATGTTAGATTTTGTAGATCGTTTCTTTGTCTTATTCCGTTTTCAAGTCTTTTAGTAAGAGCATCTTCAGATAAATCAATATACTTTTTCATATAATTAGCCCCCCTAATAGACCATTCTAGAACTTGATCAAATTCTTCAATTGTCTCCTTGTTTGTAAGAACAGTTAAAAAGTCACAGCCTAAAAATCTATCATTAGCTTTAGTTAATTGACGACCACATGTAACTCCATTTGCTTCTCCTTGTTTTGGATCAACTACTAAATATGATTCCCACAATATGTCAGATAAACTGCTTGCCCACTTATGTAAATTGGATGCTAATTCACGCTCGCCTTTTTCTATCTTATTTCTTTCTTTATCCAGAATATCTTTAGTTTTTATTACCTGAACATTATTGACTTTATCTCGCGCATTACAACCACTGGCTATAAATGGAACTGATAGAGCACTAAGCAAAGTTGCTGTTCTAAAAAATATTTTCACAATTTACTCCTTCTACTTAATCGATTTTAAATTTAAAGACTCCAACCTTTCTAAACTTAGTCCCCATCTTGATTCATATGCAAGTTCATTTGCTAATTTTGTGTCCTGATTAAATTTTTCAATTGATTGAATTAGGCTTGATATTTCTTGCTTTAAATCTTCAATTGATTTTTTGTATTTAACAAACCCATTAACAGCTTTTTTTACCCAATCTTTCGCCTCTTCTTCTTTAAAATCTTTAAAAACATTTCTGTAACCTTTATCAACTTTGTCAGTAAACTCTTCAATGGATAACTTTAAATATTCTTCCACAAATGGAGTCGCCTTATCTGTAGCTTTAATTCGCCTTAGGAAAAGTTCAATTAATTCATCATTCGGTACCTTTTCTTTTGGTGTAGAATGCAGTTCTCTATTAAAATCTTGGCTACAGTCTGATAATTTGCATATTACACCAAACGTTTCATTACGTTTTTCTATAGGTGATATGAATGGTGTAGTATAAAAAAGAACCCCACTAAGATTAGTTGACCAATCAATAAAACCATTAGCAAGTTTTACTTCTTTAGCTTTTAACTCTTTGCGTTCAGTGGCAAGAACTTTTTTTGATTTTACAATTTCATTTGGCTCTACCAGAGGAACATCAACAAAAATCGTAATATTCTCTACTTTTTTTAGATCTAATCCCCATACTGGGTTATAAGGAGGTTCATTTATCTCCTTGGCTTTTTTATTGAAATCATATATTGATTTAGATAGATTATCTCTGTGTGTACGTATCTTTCTTAGGGATTGTTGATAATCCGTAAAATATTCTCGAATATGTTCTGCCTTAATCTTTTTAGAAATCTCTTCAGGTTTCATTGTGCTATAAATCCATGTACATGCAACTCCTTTTTGTACCATGCTAATAAGTCTATTAAAAGCTTCTGATTGTTCTTCATTTGGTTTTTTAATTGAAAAATCATTACCAGTAAGTTCTATAAGTTCCTCACTTCGGTTAATTAATTTTTTAGCTATATCTCTTGCAGCTAAGCACTCTTCCTTATTTTCAGAAACCATATTTAAATGAAAAAGTACATTTGGGAGATCACAAGAAGCCAATGCCTCAAGCTCACTAGCAAACTCACGCTCTTTTTTCTCAATGACTTTTCTTTTCTCGTCGATCTCTTTTTTAGAATTTATGTCAGCTGGTTTTACTTCCTCAATTTTAGGTTTTTCATTTGTCTTGTTACAAGCAGTGGCTGCAAATGGAATTGATAGTGCTAGTCCTGTTACCAAAGCCCTTGCTATTTTCATGGTTATCTTACTCCTTTATTTAATTGATTTTAAAGACTTCAATAGCTCTAAACTCAGTCCCCATCTTGCTTCATAAGATGTTTGACCAGCAGCTTTTGCGTCTTTGTTAAACTTTTCGATTGATTCTATGAATTTTGGTGTTTCTAAGATCAATTTGTTCGAAAATCTTTGATAAATTTCAAAACCTTCTAAAGCAATTTCTTTAGATTCTTTAATACCTTCTATTGATCTGTTGAACTTCTTCCCTCTTTTTTCAATACTTTTATATATGTCATCTAATACTATTTGTGGAGCTACTTTAACACCCATCTTAACAGCTTTAATAAATGCTTCTACTTGATCTTTGCTTGGATCTAAACGAAAATCGTTTTTTTGTTTCTTAGGTGGCACAACAGATCTAGCTATTTTTTTTACATCATCAACTATTTTGTCAAGATCAGTTTCTGGTGGAACTATAGCATCGCACCCATCACCTACCCGTGTAACTCCAAATTCTTGAAGTACAAAATTAAACTCTGTCATTGGGTCATCTATTTTTTCCTCTCTCAAATGAGAGCCAGTTGTATTTAGCCATGATAACCAATTGTTGAGCACCTTAACAAGCTCACCTTCTTTCATTTGCAGAGATTTCCTTTCTGACTCAATAGCTTCATTAGCAGGGTTTACGACTGCAGGTTTTTCAGTTAACTTATTGCAGGAATAAACTCCAATTGGTACTGATAGTACTGTACTCGCTGCTATTATTCTTAATTTATTTGTTATTTTCATTTATATTTCTTCTTAGAAAATCTTTTATGTAACATATGTTCTTTGTATTGGCGTGTCACTTCTATAATCCCAACATAATAGAGTGTCATCAAGTATACTAATATTTTCTTTGTCTCTTGCTAAGAAATATATTTCTTGGAATTTACCTTCTTTAATCAAGGCATCAATACTAGATCTCAATTCTTTTAGACTAATATCATCTTTTTTCTGTGGAGAGCCTAGTTGAGTATCTAATTTGTCTTCTATTCTTTTTGCTGCATATTCAAATGAATCTAGTTTTTCCCCTCTTTCATTATATGGGCTTATAAATTTCCTTTTTGCTGTAGTTAAAGCACTTTCTAAAACTTCTTTTGCACTTGCATTATTAGGGTCTTGTTCATTTGTTAAAGCTTCTGCAATATCACTATTTATCCTTATGTTTCTTATAACATTTCCTGAGGTACTATCCTTAGTAAGAGTTACTATTGCTGGACTAACCATAAGCTCATCACAAATAATTTCTATTTCTTGTCCCTCGAAACTAAATTTTTCAATAAGTCTTTGTTGTAGATCAGGTATTTTATTCGCTGATTCTAAAAGTTCTTGGAATGAGGAATCTATAATTTTTTGCTTGATATTGTGTATTATTTCTTCCACATCTCTGTAAAAATATCTTCCCAGTGAAACATTCATTGCTTTCTTTAATTCAGTTGGTTTAAAATTCTTTGGTTTTGTTTTTATAACAAACCCCCACTTCTTGACACTGCAAAGTTCTTTATATAAAACTTTTAGTGCAGCAATAACACTTTTTTCGTATTTAGAATTATTAAATGAGAAATCAAATGGAAGAATAAAATTTTCATCAAGTTCACCTTCTTCTTGTCGTAAGCTATTATGAATGAATTGAACTGCAAAAGGAGCAATTTCTGCTTGGTTAACAGAATCTTCTTCTTTTAAATCTTTTATATCACCCTGAAGTTGGTGGACAATTTCATGTACAAGTCTAGTTTCTAAAATCATTCTAATTCTTGCTAAATCCTTGTAAGAATTTTGACTTAATGCATGGATAAGATCTTCTACAACTTCATAATTTAATTCAATTCCAAGAAATGAATTTGCATTCATGTAAAACCTGTCATCGCTTTTACCTACTATAACTAAGCCAGGCCTTACATTTCCTGGATATACAAGTGGGGATAAAGACTGTACTTCTAAAAAGTTTAATGCTCTGGTAAATGCACCATATAATTCCCTATTAGCTTTTTTAATAAGGTCATCATTTTTTTTGTTTTGATCAGCTTGTAAAATAAATAATAACCCTGAGCCTGCTGGAATCAGATCGATTTTATCTATCTCGTTTAACTTATCTAATAAATAAATAATATGAATGTCGCCCAATTTAAAAGTGTTAGAAAGGTATAATTTCGATTTAGAGTTTGCTAGCTCATTCCATACTTTAATACCCATGTAAGCTCTAAGGTCTATGAACCTTCTACACATTACCCCAATATCATTATTAAAGGTTAATTTTCTAATTTCTGACAGTTGATCTCTAATGTTGCTTATATATTCAGTTGGTGACTTAGCTTTTGACTTTAAATCTTTAATTGAATCAGAGGTTAAGTGAGATAATAATTTAATTCCTTCTCTATTTGTTGGAACAAGATTGATCGGGGTATCTATTAATGGAGCTCTATATAAGTTTTTATTAAGAGTACTAAGAGGCTCATCAAATTTTCTATTTGCTAATGTAGCCTGAGAACTGCTTCCAAAAAGATAAGAAATTACTTTTCCAACAACCATAACTCCCCTGTTTATAAACTGAATTCAAAGTATCATAGTCAAATATTTAGTTCAATATGCTTTACTGATTGTATAATTGAATAATTGCTAAATTTAAATTTAGAAAGAACATGTCATGCAAGTAAAACTTGGTTATAGTGCTGCAACTTCACAACTTAAAAACCATGTTTCTCAAAGAACATTGCAACAATATGAGAAAAAGCCCCAGTTCCAAACAGCTTCTCCAATGCCTTATGCAAATAATATAGAAATAGCAGACAGAGCAGAAACATTACTTGCACAGATTGCATATCATCTAAGAAATATAAGACCTGCTCCAAACTTATTTTTTCAAGCCAATGACATTGTACCGATACCTGATATTCATGGGGATTTTACTCATCTAATTATTACTCTACACAGGCATGGACTTTTAAATTGTGAGCTTGATTTAAAGAAAGATTTTAATTATAGTTTTCTGGGAGATTTTTACAATCGTGGTAAAGATGCAGATGTGGTTGACTATTGGTTAAATAAGCAAATAGGAAATAAAATCAATGTTTATCGGATATCAGGAAATCATGAACTATTTTTCTTGGCAAGGGATGAAAATGGGAATCTAAGATTTAAACTTCGTGATCCTAGAGATGGAAAAGAATTCCCGATAACATCCAATGATGTAAAAAATGACATAGCTAATAACTACCAGATTACAGAAGAATTATTGAAAAGTATAAAAGATGGAAATCTTTTAGCTGCATATACTGCGCTTGATATTAAAAATAATATTCCTATTCTTTATGCTCATACTTTTGTAACCACTGAAGACGAAAAGAGATTAGGTGTCAGTGAAGAAGAAATCATAAGTTTTGTACAGGGTGCCAATGAAAAATTTAAATCTTTAGGTGTAGAATCTTATAAAAGATTCATGGATTCTAAAAGTAGAGAAAAATTTGACTGGAAAGAAATAGCAGAGCCTCTTTTTAATGAACCATTGTTTAATATTTTTTATAGAGATAAAGATCAAAGGGTTGATGCCTTCTTTATGAGAGTAACTGGTTTAAATGAGAATCTTAAAATCATAAGTAAAATAAATGATGAAATCCCAGATGGAGTTTATCAAATAGTCGGTCATACAAGGATACCTGATTTTGATTTACCAAATGATTATCCGACTAATAGACCATTAATTCTTCCCAGTAAAAATGGTAAAGCATTTGTTCAGTTTAATGATATTGGAATGGGGACTTACTATGATAAAGATAATCTGAATAGACCTGAAGTTGTAATAAACCCAGAAGTTATTTGATTGATTTCAAGGATTTTAAGAAATCTAAATCAAGTAATTTGGATTTAAAAACTGGTTGATTTGCTGCTTGTGCATTTTTATTAAAGATTTCTAAATCACTAATAAATTGTTTACCTTCCACAGGTAAAGCTCTTACAGTTTCTTTAAATAGTTTAATTGAAAGGACTGCTCCTTTTACACCATCCTCATCAACTGGCTTATTTGCTTTTTTTAATGCTTCTCTATAATTCTTTTCAACTTTGTTACCAAAGTCATTTAAAGATACATCTTTAACATGAGGCAAAATTAACATAGCTGCTTTGTCTGCGACACTCATACAATTTCGAAAAGCTTCCAATTGTTTTGGAAGGTTATTCTTTTTTTGAACTTCAAGTATAAAATTTTGTCTGGTAATAGTAAGCTCTTTCTCTATATCTGCTATTTTCTTTCTCTCTTCCAGGTTATCTATACCTAACTGCACATGATATGAAGCCATATGCGCTTCCAATGTAAGATTATCTAGTTTATTAATAAGCTTAATTTCATTTTCTTGAATAACTTTTCTTTTTTGGTCTATTACTTCTTTGGTTTTTGCATCTTTAGACTTAACAACACCAATATCTGGACCAATTTTTTTTCCTGGATCAGATTTTTTTGCATCACCTCCAAAACTATTACCAACAAGTGGAAGAGATAAAGCAGATGCAAGTATTAACTTAGGAATATTCATTAAATTAACCTCCAATAAAATTTATAATTTAAATAAATAATACTTGATCAAAAAACAAATTTCAATGTTATTACGTCAAGCAAGCTATAATTAGGTATTGTTGGTTACTGAAAATTTAATATCATATCCTTAATCGGGCCGTGGCTCAGCTTGGTAGAGCACTACCTTGGGGTGGTAGGGGTCGCGAGTTCAAATCTCGCCGGTCCGATTTTTATAAGAGTTTATACATCACATAAGCATCAACATATTCTTTTTGTTTATAATAAAAAGCTTTTGGTAATGTGCCGATAATTTCGAAACCATACTTCTGGCAGATTTTTATTGAGGCTGTGTTTGTGCATACTACAAGATTGACTTGAATTGCTTTAAATCCAAGTTCTCTTGTTTTATTAATTGCAAATTCCATCATCTGTTTACCAAGCCCTTTTCCTCTATATTCTTTATCTATCATTACTCCAGTATTTGCAACATGGCTTCCAAGACCAGCTTTGTTTGGCACTATATACCTCGTAGCAACTGGCTTTCCATCCAAGTATGCAATGTAAACATGAGCATCCTTTGTAAACCAAAGCTTTTTTGCCTCTTCTTTAGTTGTGCATGGAAGGTAAGGATAAGTATCTGCATCTTGAATAACTTCATGAAAAATTGGCCATATCTGATCAAATTGATTTTCAGAAACTTCTTTAATAATTATTTCTTCCAGTTGCATTTTTTATGCATATCTCAACTTATCCACAATAAACTGGTTCAAACTTTTATTTTCATTTTTTGCCTGTAATTTTATTTTAGTTTCAAGTGTTCCTGGAATTCTAAGTGTAATTCTCTTCTCGCTTTCAGTTAATGGCTTAGAAATCTCATATCCATCCATTAACGCTGTTTCTATCCAATCATACATAGCCTGTTGTATATTCTTTTGAGCTTCAATAGGTGTTTTTCCATGTGACAAACAACCCGGTAATTCAGCAATTCTACAAACATAATAAGTCTTATTACCGTCTTCCTCTGGGGTAACAATAAATGAATAAGGTAGATTTAGATATTCTTCTATATTTTGCTTTTTGTTTTTCTTCATAATATTGTCCTCACTTTTCTTGTATCATTTTTATACAATCTTTTACATAAAAAGATTTGACTCTTTTGCTTGGATGATCTACTGCAACTCCAATTCTTTTTTCTCCTTTACGAAATATATAGTGTCTTTTTGAACCAACTCTGTAGGCAAACCCATGATATTCCATAAATCTTATAAGCTCATTGATTTTTACATCATTTTGATTGTTTAAAATCTTTTTTACAAGCTTTTCAATGGAAGTCACATGGATATTGTACCTTAAAATGTGACATCAAATATGATGTCATCATAAATATACCCAGTTATAATTAAAATCTAATTAAATAAGCTATCTAACCTAAATAGTACTAAATTAAGTAACTTCTTCTAAATCCGGTATAAAAATATGACCTCTATACTCTCTTAACTTAGTTCCCGTCCTTTCAGGGCGAGGCTTGCTCAGCTTTACTGAGCGGCTCACTTTGTACCTGAGGTCCGATTTCTTTTTAATCGCTCGTTTCGCACGAATGCTCAACTCGCTTTTCCTGAACGGTGCTTTTTGGTAAATTCCACCTGAGGCAAACAAGGAATCACACAAAAAGCTTGGCTTTAGCTTTATTAGTATTACTCTAAATGCTAAAATATATTTAATTAAAAAATGCAAATAGTTAGAGCTACACAAGCAGATGTAAAACCTATTGTTGCACTCAACAAACAGTTTCATTTAGATATTCCAGATTTTAGATGGGATACAGAAACTTGGGTTATAGATCAAATTGATAAGGGGACATTTTATTTATTAAAAGAGGGAGGATCTGCTTATGGAGCAGTTTGCATTCAAACAGCATTAGATAATTTACCTTCTACAGATGCATATATTGAAACCATTGCAACAAGAGAAGATTTGCACGGGAAAGGATATGGTAGAGAACTTATAAATCAAGCTGCATTAATTGCAAGAGATGAAGCAAAACATAGATTAATTGTTGAATCGTTTCTAGAATATGGATTAGGAGATTTTTATACAAAATGCGGATTTCAATTAGAGCTTGAACAACCTGATTTTCATGGTCGCCCATATAATGTTTTTACTATGGAAATATAAGTCAATAAGCTCAGTGAAATAACTATGTAGCTGGAGCTAAATCCGGCATATAAAGCGCCCGACTTTGTCTCTGAGGTCCGAAAATTAAATATATGCATGTTTCATCAGCCAAATCTTATAAATTTTGATTCAAATATGATATGGACAAATTGAAAGTTGAAGTTTCAAATTGTCCAATGCAGTGTATAATATCTATCTATGATGATAGAAAGAGAACTTTCAAAAAAAGTAAAATCATTAGCCAAGAAGATGCCTATAATAGCTATTGTAGGGCCAAGACAATCAGGAAAAACAACGCTTGTAAAATCTTTATTTAAAAACAAACCTTATATTTCTTTTGAAAATTCTGATGTGAGAAATCATGCTTTAGATGACCCTAGGGATTTCTTAGGGAAATATCCTAAAGGGGCAATATTTGATGAAGTTCAAAGAGCACCTGAATTGTTCTCATATTTACAAGGAATTATTGATGAAAAAGATAAGCCGGGAATGTTTATTCTTACAGGATCTCAGCACTTCTTATTGCTAGAGAAAGTTACACAATCCTTGGCAGGAAGAGTTGCAATACTTGAGCTTTTACCATTCAGTCTAAAAGAGTTATCAAAGTCATTTAAATGTTCAATTGATGATGTAGTTTTTAAAGGGTTGTATCCAAGAATATATGATAAAAATTTAAATCCTGTAGATTGGTATGCTGATTATATAGAGGCTTATCTTGAAAGAGATGTTAGACAAATAATGAATATTAAGGATTTAAGTATGTTTAAAAAGTTTTTAAGTTTGTGTGCTGGAAGAGTAGGTCAGCTGTTAAATTTATCGTCTCTTGCAGTTGAATGTGGAATTACACACACTACGGCTAGAGAGTGGATAAGCATACTAGAAGCAAGCTTTATAATATATCTTCTTCAACCACATCATAAAAACTTTAATAAAAGAATAGTTAAAATGCCAAAACTTTACTTTTATGATACAGGGCTGGTTTGCTCATTATTAAATATTGAAAATAAAGAACAGTTATCTACTTACCCATTAAGGGGAAATATTTTTGAGGCTTTTATTATGTCTGAGTTATTAAAACAAAGGTTTAACAAAGGACTAAAATCAAATCTGTATTTTTGGAGGGATAAAACAGGGCATGAGATAGATTGCATAGTAGAGTCTGCTGGCAGTTTAACCCCTATTGAAATCAAATCAGGAAAGACTATAAATAGTGAGATGTTTAAAAATATAGAGTATTGGAAAAAGATTTCAGGAAAAATCAATAGTGACTCTTACTTAATATATGGTGGTAGTAATAATCAAAAACGAAGTGGGATTAATGTTCTTTCCTGGAAAGATTGCAATATCTTATAATTTTGCATGATAAACGAAATCTGTCTCTGTGAGCAGAGTGGTAAATCACGCAGCTGCCGCCAGATCCGGTATATAAATATGACCTCTATACTCTCTCAACTTAGTTCCTGCCCTTTTAGGACAAGGCTTACTCAGCAGCACAGCTGAACGCTAACTTGCTTTTCCTTCGTAGTGCTTTTTGGTGAGTTCAAATCTCAGTTTTTATATTATTAAACTTATTTTAGCTTTCATATGAAAAGCAATTAACTAAATTTTAACCTGGTTAGTTTAAATTAATTCAATCGTTTTAAATACATATACATATAAAAAGAGAAAGGAGGAAAGATGGAAAATATAAGAGTTGAAATAATGCCAGAACCGACACCAGAGCCATTTAATAAATCAAAAAAAAATGATATAAAAATAATTGAGGACTATCTTCATAAGCAACTTTTACATGATCGTGGTGCTATGTTTGCTGACAATTTAAAAGATAGAAAGAAT
Source organism: Candidatus Melainabacteria bacterium (assembly GCA_016201905.1). Taxonomy (GTDB): domain Bacteria; phylum Cyanobacteriota; class Vampirovibrionia; order 2-02-FULL-35-15; family 2-02-FULL-35-15; genus JACQBQ01. The sequence continues at coordinate 147,820 of JACQBQ010000024.1, forward strand.
TTTATTAATGCATTAGTTGATATTACAGGGCTTAAAGATAGCAGATCTAGAGAAATTGCAATAAATAAGTTTTTTAGTGACATTGCTAAATATATTCATACTCACCATAATGTTACTAATGATGAACTTGGCAAAGTATTTGATAAGGATGGTGATGGAAAACTTGATTATAGAGATTTAATAAAAGTTTTTAAAAATGTAAGCTCACCACTATCAAAACCACTTCCGCCAATTCATCCTAGGAGACAACCGCCACAGCCTATTTTTTATGAGATAGATTAAATCGGGATAATTAAAATAAAATTGAAAAAAATCACTTATTGAGTTACAATCTTATCAATAGCCAAATAAAAAGTTATAACAAGAGATTAGGAAATGAGAATCGCCTCCCTACCACCGTATGTATATAAATCTTCAATGCCAAATCTTTGTCAAACAGATAGAAGATCTAAAATCTTACATGAAGATAAATTGACTCTTTGTAGTCCCGTTTCTATATCGAATATCTTAATTCATCTTGCAAAAAAGCATTTTCCGTTTATTGTTCCGAGTCTTGGGAAGTTAAGCGAAACAGAGGCTCAATTTAAATTAATAGATAAGTTAACAGAATATATGAATGTGGATGATGGTACTTCTTCCTCTGATCTTATAGAGGGACTTAAGAAATATATAAGAGAACGGGGATATAAAACTTTGATAAAATTAGAAGAATGCTATGAAGGACAAAAAGGTTTTACTCCTGAATTAATATCAGATCCGTTAAAAATCATGCCTCATATAGTGGGAGCTTCTAATGCTATTTTAAGCGTTGCTTTTTGTAAATTTGATCTTGAGTTGGCAAAATATGAACTTATAGAATTACATCATGTAACACTAAGTGGATTTATTAGTAATGGAGTTCCAAGATTTATTATTCATGATCCTTCTCCAGCAACAGAAAGAGAAGCAAAGCTATGTAAGCTATCTAAAATTTCAAAAGGGACATTTTACAATTGGGATGTAGAAAGTAAGCTTAATGCCTGTGGATTTAATGAACTAGAAGGAATAAACATATATAGAGATGATAAAAGAAAAGGTGCAAATAAGATTGTTCTTAATGGTGTGCTAGCATTTGAGGTTTACATCAAATAACTAAGATTGAGAAATATACTAATCCAAGTTTCTCTCTGAAGTCCGAAAATAGTATCATAGGAAATCCTTTATTTAACCAATTTGCTTATCCATAATCTATTTAATCTAGTATCTACTCGATAAAATTTTCTAGTATGGTTAAAAAACACCTCAAAATCTTTCTTATTAACTTTCTAAATGCATAGTACTTATTTCTATAGAAAAACTATTTTGTTATAATCTTCTATTTAAATACTAATAAATATCAAATCATGAAAACGATACATAAAGTTTTGCTAGCTCTTGGTGTAGGATATGCTTCTTATTCTGTAGGAAGAACTTACTTCTTTGAAAACTCAAATGAAGTTGTACCACTGAAAAATTTTTCAAAAGAACTGGATACTTTTGATAAGAAACCCAGAGATTCTGTTTTGTCGACCATTGAAAGTGAAGACTTCCTTCAACCAGATAGAAATAAAACTTTAAGCCCAGAAAAAATTGCTGAAGTAAAAAGTTTAATCGGTTCTTTAAAAGCCACACGGCACGTTAACACTCAGGAGAGTGCAAGGAATCTACAACGAGGACTTGAGTTTGTACTTATTAGAGAAAGAATAAACAGAAAAGATATTGATCAAGAAGAAAATCTAACTCCTAATAAACAAGAAAGAGATAAAGAGTTAGATTATAGTGACTTCTATAGATATGCATTTTTAGAAGAAAAGCCTCTTATAAAAAAAGTTATACTACAAAATAAATCTGATAAATTGACAGCTGTTTTTATGGATGGTTCAACTAATTCTGTAAGAATTCCACAGGATAATGCAGCTATAAAACAATTGGCAGATAAATTAACTGAAAAATCAATTCAAGTAGAAATAACAAGTCAAGATTCTTCTATAGTCAGTGAATTATTATTTTTTGCAATATTTCCAGGAATACCTTTGTTAATTCTATATTTAATGCTTTCACGTGGTGGCAAGGGTGGATTTAAAAGAATATTTGGCATAAGTTCAGTTAATGCTTTAAAAGAAAAGAATTCTAAAATTACTTTTAAGGATGTAGCAGGAATAGATGAAGTAAAGGAAGAACTTAAAGAAGTAGTAGACTTTTTAAAAGATTCTAAAAAATATGATTCACTTGGTGCAAAAGTACCCAAAGGGGTTTTACTTGTTGGTCCACCGGGAACAGGTAAAACCCTGTGTGCAAAAGCAATTGCAGGGGAAGCAAATGTTCCATTTTTTGGCTTAAGTGGAGCTGATTTTGTGGAGATGTTTGTTGGCGTTGGAGCTGCAAGGGTTAGAGATTTATTTAGTCAAGCAAAGAAAAATGCCCCATGTTTAGTTTTTATTGATGAATTAGATGCAGTTGGAAGACAGCGTGGTACAGGGCTTGGCAGTGGCCATGATGAAAGAGAACAAACTTTAAACCAACTTTTAGTGAATATGGATGGCTTTGATTCAAGGGAAGGAATAGTGGTTATTGCAGCAACTAATAGACCAGATGTCTTAGATACTGCCCTTTTAAGGCCAGGAAGATTTGATAGGCAAATAGTAGTAGATCGTCCGGATATTAAAGGCAGAGAAGCTATTTTAGCGGTACATGCAAAAGGAAAACCATTTGCAGATGATGCTAACTTAAAAATTATTGCCCAGAGAACCGCTGGTTTTACCGGTGCAGATCTTGCAAATCTTTTAAATGAAGCAGCATTACTTGCAGGGCGAAAAAGTAAATCAATGATTTCAATGGATGAATTAGAAGAAGCAATTGATAAAGTAATTGCAGGTCCAGAAAAGAAAAGCAGGATTATCAGCCCAGAAGATAAAAAGCTCACTGCATACCATGAAGGTGGACATGCACTTGTAGCACATTTTGAAAAGAATTCAGATCCGCTTCACAAAGTCACTATCATTCCACGTGGAATGGCACTTGGCCTTACGATGACTTTACCAGAAGAAGATCACTTAAGCTATACAAAAGCTCAACTATTATCCAGAATAAAAGTAATGCTTGGTGGAAGAGTGGCCGAAGAAATTATATTTGGCGAGGAAAATGTAACAACCGGTGCAGAAAATGATTTAAAAAGAGCAACAGAACTTTTAAATAAAATGATTACTAAGTTTGGAATGAGTGATGAATTAGGACTATTAACTTTTGGTGATTCTAATGAACAGGTGTTTTTAGGACGTGATTTTGCCAATAATACTAAAAACTATAGTGAAAGTGTTGCAAGTAAAATTGATGCAGAAATGAAAAAGATCATCACTGAGTTGCATAAAGAAGTAAAAGATTTACTTTTGCAGAAAAGGAAACATCTGGATGCCGTTGCACAGGTGCTGCTTGAAAAAGAAGCAGTAGATAAAGAAGAGTTTATAGGTGTAATTGAAGAAGTTGACAAAGGGACTTTTAAATTTGAAGGGTAAGCTTGCTTGTTTTCAAGCCCTACAAAATGCTTACCAGGAGCGCTTTTTAAAACAGATTAGATTAAAAAAATTAATCTAAAACACACATGGCTTTTTGATACAATTAACTCCTAGCCTTAAACACATGAAACTAAGTGCTGTATTACCTTTAACTTATTTTAAGAAAGGCATTGTAAAACAATTATTTCAAAGGTTCCAAAAAATTATAACTGGAAGGCAATAGAAGAGCTAATTCATTCTAAGCTGCCCTATCATGAATCGATTACTATAACTATCCAGAACAAACAAGTTCCTTTAAATTACACAATTAAAAGAAACCATAAAGAGATTGAAATGGTTGCAGCTTCTACAGTCTTTAATGGTGTAAAGAGTAGATTTATTTATGACTGTAGAAAAAAAATTGGTTGCATTGATTTTCCGAGAAAAAATCTCAGGGCCTGGATTTTAAAAAACGGAAATATTGTTATTAGACCTGTAATTAAAGAAAAAGAATACAACCCATCTTATGTATTAGGTTTTAGTAAATTAGCTGCTATTCACCTTGAAGGTTATTTAAAACACTTTGCTGATGAGCTGTTGTAAAAGACTAGCTGTCATTGCGAGGAGGCTCTAAAAGAGCCGACCCGCTTCGCTAGCGAAGCGAGGCGAGCGCGGCAATCTCCTAACGTTTTGAGATAGCCTGGAATGACATTCTCTCTTTTTTATTCAGGGAAAGTCCTCCATTGGTTTAAATCCAAGCCATATTTAACCAGCCTATAACTTAGCTCTGTTACTCTACCCCCAGGTTTTAAAAATTAAAAAGGAGAGCATCATGAAAAAGTTTTTTGTAATTTTAACTATGTTTACAGTTTTATTTATCTCATCTAATCCTTCTTTTGCAAGCAGCAGAGGAAAAAATATTGAACAAAGATTACAGACTTTAGAAAAACATTATTTAAATCAACTCTTCATGGCAAGAGCCGATGACCTGACCCTGAAATTGTGTAATTGTACTTGTGCTACACCTACAACTATTACAACTAGCCTTGCCTTTTCGTCTAGTTGTACTGTTGATAGTGATTGTTTTGTCGCAAAGTATGATGGGAGTCAGTGCTCTGCCTTTTGTAAGGCTAATAATACTGTAGCTGTAGATGGCACCTGTTTAATTTTTAATTAATTAATTATTGTTTATTTAACAGTTAATGAGATTAATCAAACTAGCAGAAGTAGCAGGTAAAAACTTTTCGAATGTCATTGCTAACCCTGAACAGTGACATTTGAATTAGTTTTTATCTATGAAAGATTAGAAAGAGCTCCTATATTTTCAATAGAAAGAACTGTGATTTTTTTATGGAGCTCATAATTTTCTTTTCCTGGATAAATCACATAGATTTTTTCAAGGGAAAGCTCATCAAGTGCTGATTTCATTGAAGGGGTCATTTTAGGAGCTTCATTGTATTTAAATTCAATGCCAAACAATTTGCCTTTTTTTTGGAATATAAGATCAATTTCTCCTCCTGTATGTACTGCCCAGAAAAATGATTCTTCCTGTCTAAGATTTAAAGCTTTTATTGCCTGTTCTAGTGCGAACCCTTCCCATGATGCACCAAGCTTAGGATTTGCTGCTAAATCTTTACTGTTTTTAATTGAAAGAAGAGTATGAAATATACCTGAATCTCTAAAATATATTTTAGGTCTTTTAACTAGCCTTTTACTTGTATTGTAGTACCATGGCTGAAGTTGTCTGATAACAAAAGTCCCAGAAAGTGTATCTAAATATCTTTTTGCTGTGGTGTCGCTTATATTAAGGCTTCTGCCTATTTCAGAAGCATTGAATATTTGTCCATGGTAATGGGATAACATTAACCAGAATCTTCTTAGCATTTGAGGTGGTATTTGAATCCCAAGGTTTGGAATATCTCTTTCAAGAAAAGTGGTGATAAAATTCTGCCTCCACTCATAAGACATTTCTTCAGTTCTTAAAAAAAATGATTCAGGGAATCCCCCTCTTAACCACAATAATTTATGCAACTTTGCTCCAACTTCCTCAAGGGAAAATCCACCAAGTTCTAAAAAACTTATCCTTCCTGCAAGAGATTCAGAACTTTTATTTACAAGCTCTCTTGAAGCGCTTCCTAAAATAATGTATTTTGTTTTTTTCTTTTGTTTATCAACAAGATATCTTAATACAGGAAACAACTCAGATTTTCTTTGAATCTCATCAATTATTACAAAACCTGTAAGCTCTTCTAAAGTAAGAGTCGGGTTTTCAAGTTTTGCAAGGTCAGCTGGATTTTCAAGATCAAAAAAGTGAACTTCTTCCTTATGTTGTTTATCTGCAAACTGATGTGCTAAAGTTGTTTTTCCACATTGTCTAGGCCCTAATATTGCTACTATAGGTGTGACAGATAATTTATTTTTAAGATTAGTTAATTCATCCTCTCTTTCTATAATTTTCATAATTTATTTATACCATGAAATCTCTCCATTGTATACAGAATTTTCATGGTTCTATAAGATTGTAGAAATTAAGCCTTGTACCCGTTTTGGTTAACATACTTACAATATTGTGGTAAACTATACCCAATCTCAGAAAATTAGAAAGTACTCAATGGGAACTAGTGTAAATCCAGTTATTAATGCTTCTTTATGGCATGGGCTTAGAGCTTTTGTTGCTGGGCATGGGGAACTTCTTGCCCCTAATTCTAAAATTGATTTTTTAATTGATATTCCTAAAGAAAGTGGTCATGGAACTGAAATGCAAGAAGTTAGAATGACTTTTGCATATCCTACAAATGCTAATGGTGTAAAAATATATGGCTCAACAAAATCCACCATTGGTATTGTAAGTGAATGCAAGCTAGATTTAGAAGACAATACAGGAAGAATTACGCTTCCTCAGTTTAATAGTGAGGTTGAGTTAAGTGAAGAAAAGTGTTCTATTGAGGTTCCAGAAAGTTCGCATCCAGATATTTATACTTTTACCCACGAAGCACTTTCATTTTTCCAGGATGTTTTAGATAGGTTTATAAGCGGCGAAGATGAGAAAATCCAGGAAACACTTAAAGAAATGATGTTAAGAATAAAAAAGAGTTAAATGGGTAAAGAAAAAAATAAAGAAAATATTATTTTATGCTTTTAGAACCCGATAAAATTACTCTTTTGCTGTGACTTTCATTTAAATACTCTTCAAACTTTTTAAGACATTGAGGCATATTTTTTCTGCCAAAACCGACTCTAAAGTTTTTATTACCGAAATCATACTTAGTGCTTGGTAAGAGAAAGACTCCTTTTTTCTCTATAAGATCTATGCAAAACTTTTCAATATCAGTTTCAAGCTTAATGCTTGGAAATGCTATCGTTCCTGCTTTTGGTGCTTGAAAGTTAAAGGTGTCTTTGTATCTTTTAAAAAAATCATCCAATGTTTTTAAATTAGTTTTAATTATTTCCAGATTTCTTTTAAAAATCTTTTCTTTATGTTTTAAAGCTATGATAGATAAAAACTCACTTGGTGCACTGCTACAGATAGTGGTGTAGTCTTTAAAAGCAGCCATTTTATTTAAGATTTCTTTGTTTTTTGTCGCACTCCAGCATATTCGTAAACCAGGCAGTGCAAAAGCTTTTGACATACCGCCTACAGAAACCCCATTTTCATATAGATCACAAATAGCAGGTAATCTATCTGATTCATTATATTCCAGAAATCTATATACTTCATCAGAAAAAATAATTATATTGTTCTCCCTTGCGATTTTTATAATTTCTTCAAGCTTATTTTTACTGGGCAGGTAACCTGTTGGATTATGCGGGAGATTTAAAATAATAGCCTTAGTATCTTTTCTAATATTCTTCTTTAAAAAATCTATATCTAATTCCCAGTTGTCTTTTTCTTTTAAAGTCCACTTCGTAACTTCACAGCCAATAGCAGAAGCGACCTCGTAGAGGGATTGGTAAGCTGGAAACTGTACAATTACATGATCACCCTTTTCTAGAGCCACATTCATAAAAATAAAAATACCTTCTTCAGCTCCAGAGTGTACAAGGATATTTTCAGGCATAATATTTTTATAAGTTTTTGTAATTTCATTTCTTAGTTTAAGACTTCCCTGTGTTTCTGTATAGCCAAGCCATTGTTTTTTAAAAGCATCAATAGAGCCTGGTTCAAAACTAAGTAACTCTTCCAGTGAAAAAGATTCTGGATCAGAGGAGCATAATAAGTACGGAGCAGTAAACTCATACTTTGCAAAAAATCTCTCTAGCTCAAAGTCTGCTATCTTCATACTATTTATAATATCTTCTCATCAATTTTATATTTTAGCTTTAAAATGTTTTTTGCCTCATCATGGACATATTTGTTTTTGTCTTTTAATGCTTCTGTTAGTACAGAAATTATTACTTTTGCATCTCCTGCACTTCTTCCTAGAGCTTCTACTGCTGCCCAGCGGACATACTCATTTTCATCTTTTAGTATTGCCTCAGTTAAAGGAGTGGCTACTTCTTCACCACTTACATATCCTAAAGCCCATGCTGCTACTCCACGAATATACCAGTGTATATCTTTTAGTAATGCTTCTGTCAGTGCAGGAATCGCTGCTTTTGCATGCCTTCCCAGCATTCCAAGGGCTCTTGCTGCATTTTCACGGGCCTCTAACTTTTTATTTTTTAATCTTTCAATTAATTTTTCAACTTCAGGCAGGAATTCCTCACTTGAGCTCCATGCACTAATATAAGGTTCTGGTTTCGGGCTTACTTTTCCAACTCCTGAAAGTCCCATGGTTAATTCCTTTTTTAAAACTAAGTTTTAATACTATACCAAGATATATATTTAACCTTCAAGTAGATTTTATAAGTTTCTAATATACTCATATAAAAACTGCCCAGCCCAGCCTGCATAGCCGCCAAAGTAGCTTTGAGTCCATGCTCGCATTTCTTCATATTTCATTTTTGGGTTTAATTTGTAAAACTGAATTAAAAATCTTTTTCCCCAGATATCAAGCGGAGTAACATTCTCGAAACCCAATGAAAAAACTAACACACAGTCTGTAATTTTATCTCCCACTCCATTTATCTCTTTAAGTGTATTTCTTGCTGTGCTCTCTGATAACTTTTTTATTTTGTTTTGTAGTTCTGTTTTAAGAATGTATTGTGCTGCTCCTTTTAAATATTTAGCCCTGAAACCTAACTTGCACCCTAACAGGTCATCCAGTTTTGCATTTGCAAGGACTTCAGTCCTAGGAAATAGAAATATTTTTTTGCCATCTATAGTAATAGATTTACCGAACTTTTCATTTAACATTCGTATTATTTTTCTAATTGAACTTATGTTATTGTTTGAAGAGATCATAAATGATAGTAGGGTTTGTTCAAAGTCTTGGTTTAATAGTCTTAGATTTGGATATTTTTTAATAGCAGATTTAATATAGCGATCCTTCTCTATTTTTTTTAAAATCTTTTTATAATCTGTATCCAGCTTCAAGTACTTTTTTAAAAAATGCAAATCATCTTTTCTAGGATATGTTTGCCAGAATAATTCTTCCCCATTGATTTTTAATTTAATTGCCTTAGTGCTTGTAAAACCATAAAAATAGCCATCTTCAAAATCCCAGTTAAATGCCTGCCCGCCAAGTAATGTCGTCTCTAAATCATATTGTGGCAAGGATAGCTTGTTCATAGTTATCTAATTTTAGATCTATTATAGGAGACTTTTATCCCGCAAAGAGCTTTACATAGCGTCTTATATCAAACTCATAATTTCATTGCTAAAGTAAGCCCGTCTCTAATAATTAACATAACTGCTTCTACTCTACTATCACTGAGTACCTGTTTGTTAAATGAATCCAGTGCAATACTGTTTTCATCTTTTGGATTTAAAACTCTACCGCTCCAGAGAACATTGTCAGCTACAATTAGCCCACCTTTTCTAATTTTTGGAAGACATGCTTCCCAGTAGTTTGTGTAGTTTACCTTGTCAGCATCAATAAAAACAAAATCAAATAAACCATCAATATTATTTAAGGTTTCCAGTGCAGGACCGAGAATAAGTTTAATTTTATTTCCATGAGGACTGCGAGCCCAGTAGGACATTGCTATATCAGTAGTCTCTTTGTCTATGTCTAATGTTATAAGCTCTCCGTCATCTGGAAGTCCTTCTGCCATGACAAGAGCGCTGTACCCGGTAAAAGTCCCGATTTCTAAAACCCTTTTACTGTTTGTAATCCTTACTAAAAGTCTAAGAAGTGCCCCTACCCGGTGTCCTACCTGCATATGAGGTATTTTTGTTTTAGCAAATGTTTCTTTATATAGCTCATGCAAAATAGGGCTTTCATTTTTAGTATGAGCTAAAGCATAGCCCTCAACAGGTCCCATAACAAATGACAACATAAAATCTTCCTTATAATACTGGCTTAGAAGTATTAAACCACAGAAGATGTTTTTTGTGTATCAGGTAAAATAGGTGATTTGATTAAGAAGTTTTAATTAATCATTAACTATACCTTTTAAAGTTTTTAATTCAGGATAATTTGTTTGGTCAATGCTAAGCGGTGTAATAGTTACATATCCGTTTGCAAAAGCATTAATATCTGTTTCAGGATCATTGTCAATGTTTAGCTTCGTTATATTTGTTTTGTAGGCTTCAAAAAATGGGAAATGTTTCTTGTGATAAGTGTTAGTCTCGTCAATTAAACTAAGCTTAGTAACTTTTGTACCTTTAATTCCTTTTGAAATGCCAGCCGGAAAATTTATATTAAGCAAAAGTTTTGGTTGTAAAAGTTTTTTGGAAATAAGTTTTTCAACCAGCTTACGAACATAAATTGCGCTAGCTTTGTAATCATCCCGATTATTACCCTGTAGTGATGTAGCTATTGCAGGAAAACCAAGAATTGCAGCTTCTCTGGCTGCACCTGCTGTACCAGAGCGAAATGTAACTGGACCTAAATTTTCTCCTTTGTTAATTCCTGAAATTACTAAATCCGGTTTTGTTTTTATAAGATTTTCAATACCAATATGTACGCATGTAGCTGGTCTTGCTGAAATTGCATACCAGGGGATTTTCTTGTGGTTTTTAATTTGACTTACAAAAATCGCTTCACGATATGTAATCCCATGACCAGCTCCGCTTTGCTGCTTGGCTGGTGCAGCTACAGTTACCATGGCTATAGGGCTTAGTGCTTCAGCTAAGGCTTTAAGACCTGGTGCGTTGTATCCATCGTCGTTAGAAAGGAGGATATAAAAATCTGATTTCGGTAAAGCATCTACAGCTTGTGAGATTGTAGCTGATGAAAATGTTAAACAAATTATGAGTACAAAAATTATAGAACTTAAGAGCCTTTTCATCATTAATTTCCCAGAGCCTGCTTTAAGTCATTAATTAAATCATTTACATCTTCAATACCGACAGATATTCTAATTAAATTGTCTGTTATTCCAAGCTTGTCTTTTTGTTCCTTTGGTACTCCTACATGAGTCATAGTGTCAGGATGCCCGATTAATGACTCTACTCCACCCAGGCTTTCAGCCAGTGCAAAAAGTTTTGTTGATTCAACGATTTTTTTTGCAAGATCTTTTCCACCATTAATTTCAAATGATATCATTCCACCAAAACCACTCATTTGCTTTTTTGCAAGTTCATGCTGTGGGTGGGATTTTAGTCCAGGATAATTTACTTTTTTTATTTTTGGATGTTTTTCCAGAAACTCAGCAATTTTTTGTGCATTTTCTGCATGTTTTCTCATCCTTACTGCAAGTGTTTTAATTCCGCGCAGTACAAGCCATGAGTCAAAAGCACCTGGTGTGGCACCTACGGCATTTTGGTAAAACTTAATTTGTTCATGGAGTTTTTTATCATTTACGATAACAGCACCACCAATTACATCGCTGTGGCCTCCTAGATATTTTGTGGTGCTATGAACTACAATGTCTGTTCCAAGATCAAGTGGCTTTTGAAAAAATGGGCTTGCAAAAGTATTGTCTACAGCTAAAAGTATGTTCCTTTTTTTTGCAATCTGACTTACTTCTTTTATGTCTGAGAGCCTGAGCATAGGATTTGTCGGGGTTTCAAGCCAGATTAATTTTGTCTTTGATGTAATTTGTGCTTCAAAGTTTTTTGAATCTCTGCCATCTACATATGTAGTCTTTATATTGAAATTTGAGAATACTCTGTTAAATAATCTTATCGTTCCACCGTAGAGATCATTTCCAGCTACAATTTCATCGCCTGCTTTTAATAAACAAAGCACTGTACTTGTAGCAGCTAAGCCTGAAGCAAAACAAAGCCCATATTTCCCACCTTCAAGAGCTGCCAGAGCAGCTTCTAATGCAGTTCTTGTAGGGTTTCCAGTCCTTGAATATTCATATCCTTTATGTTTTCCAAGAGATTCTTGAGTGTAAGTAGAGGTCTGGTAAATAGGTGTGATCGTTGCACCTGTTGTGGGGTCTGGCTCTTGTCCAACATGAATTGCTTTTGTTTCAAATTCCATGTCGTTTTACTCCTGCAAAAACTGATCTAAAAGATCTATTTTTGTTAATAAACCGACGGATTTGTCTGCTCTTTTTACTATAATTGCAGAGCTTCCAAGCGCAAATTCACGAAATGCTTTTTCTGCTTCAGTATTTTCATCTAGCTCTGGAAACGCTTTATTCATAATCTTTTCAAGATTGTCAGAAACCTGAATTGTTCTGTCAAATATTCCCTGCATCAGGGCAATTTCACTTAAACTTCCTACGTAGCTGTCTGCTTTAGTTATAGGGAGCTGAGAAATGCCGTTTTTCCTCATGAGATCTATGGCTTCTTTTACTGTTGCTTTTAAATTAATAGAAATTAATTTATCTCCAAATTCTTTTTTGGACAAAAGCTCTTTAAGTGTTATTCGATATGGACTTCCAACGGCAAAGCCCATTTCTTTCATCCATTTTTCTGAAAAGATTTTACTTATGTATGCTCTGCCTGTATCAGGAAGAATTACTACAATAACATCATTTTCTTTTAATCCTTTTGCAATCTTAAGTGCACCAAAAACAGCAGCGCCAGCAGAGCCACCCACTAAAATACCTTCTTCTTTAGCTAGTTTTATTGCTGTTTCAAAAGCATCTTTGTCTGAGACTCTTTCAAAGCAGTCTATTAAAGATAAGTTTACATTTCTAGGTAAGAAATCTTCTCCAATTCCTTCTATCTTATATGACTTACTGTAAGAACCAGAATAAATAGAACCTTCTGGATCAATTCCAACTACCTGTATCTTTGGATTTTTTTCTTTTAAATACTTAGCAGTTCCAGATATTGTTCCACCGGTACCGACTCCTGCTAAAAAATGAGTTACTTTTCCGTCGGTATCTTCCCAGATTTCTGGCCCTGTGGTCATATAGTGAGATTCTGGATTGTACAGATTTTCAAACTGATTTGGTAAAAAAGCCCCATGAATTTCAGTAGCTAATCTTTGAGCTACATTGTTATAACTTTCAGGACTGGATGTAGCTGTAGTGGGGACTTTTACAACTTCAGCACCGTAAGCTTTTAATAAAGAAAACTTTTCTTCACTCATTTTATCAGGCATGACCAAAATACAGCGATATCCCTTTACAGCCGCTGCCTGAGCAAGGCCTACTCCGGTATTTCCACTTGTTGGTTCAATAATAGTTCCGCCTGGCTTTAATAAGCCTGCCTTTTCAGCTTCTTCTATCATTTTTACTGCAGGGCGATCTTTAACTGATCCACCTGGATTAAAAAACTCTGCTTTTACAAGGACAAGTGGTTTTAATCCTTTGGTTAATTTGGTGAGTTGAATTAATGGAGTATGACCAACGGTTTCCAAAATATTTTTTTTATATTTCATTTTTACTGCTTGTAATGTCATTGGTATAAAAATAGCATGATTTTGCTTATTTCGTTAGCCCATACCCGAGAAAATTTCCATTAGCAGGATCAATAAAAAGTTCTTTTTGTCCCTCTTCACCTTTAATTTCTAATTTCCAAACCAATGTACCATCTTCCTTTAATAACTCTACTTTTTTAACTTTTCCATTGTATTGAGAAGTAGCAAATTTTTTCGCATCTTTTTTTGAAACCACTGCCAATTTTTTAAAATTCTTCACTTCATCAGAAACAGTTACTGAACTTTTTTGTCTGGTTTGTACTTGGGCTTGAGGAGCATGATATCCACAAGTAGCAAATGCAAAACCAGTTGAGATTAAAAATAGGATTATTGACGATAATATTTTTTTCATTGTATTTCTCCTTTAAGTGATATATATTATAATTTAATGTTATATGTGCTGTGGTGGAATTTATCTTGATATAACAACTGGGAAAACAGTTAAAGTCTTTTTTCCAATACCAAATGCTTTAATTCCTATCATAGATCAATCTGGTATGTATCAAATATGCCAGTGGGGGCAAAGAGAAACCGATAAAGATCTAATCAAAGATCTTCCTGTTGGTGGCTGGACAAGAATTGAAAGTTTAGAAAAAACATACTGGACCAAGCACAATCCCAAGAAAGTTTTAATTCCGTTTAAATCATTTTTTGAAAAAGATAAAAATGATCCAAGTTATCCAAAAAACAAATCCACTGAATTTAAACTAGAAGAATGTCAATTAATACAAGGTATATTAATTGAACATTTGAGTAAAAAAATAGTTTATGTTCTTACTAAGCAAATAGAAAACTGGATTTGTGATCGTTATCCAGTAATTGTAAAAGTTGATTAATTTATTTAATGTACTAGTTTTACTCTTTTCATACCGGCTTGCCGAGTCCTATTAAGCATTTCCCTGTCATGAGCTGAAAATCTCCCTGTATGTGCCTTAGAGAGGTAGGTAGGTGCATCATTTAATGGACTTAATGTAGAAGTCCTTCTTTTACTAACTGCTTGAGGAGCAGAACCCAAGCTTGTAATAAAAGCAAAAATAGATTTAAGTCGCATATATTCTCCTTTAATAAATTCGCCTTTGAATTATTGTCTACTACTTTATTTCATTTTTTATTCTAAGTCAATATGGGAAAAATTAAAATTTGATGGTTAACCCCTTAACTTTTCAAAGGGTAAATCTAGAATTTGATAGAGATCACAATCTCTATGATCAAAATGCCACCAATTTTTATATCCGCCGGCTTTGCATAGACCGCTCGGTTAAGACTATCTCAAAACTCACCTATGTAATTAAGGATTTTTCTTACAATAAGCAATTACAAATAACTAAAGTGTGCGGTAAACAGCCACTATTTTTCTGACAAAATGGGCTTACATAAAAGCGAAACCCATACCCTTAAGCGGAACGTGTGCATTGTTCGCACAAGTGGAGCGAAGGGTATGGGTAAGCAAAAAAAAGTAAGCCCATTTGAAGTTTTGCTAGAAAAATAAGTAAAACCTATAGTAGGACTTTTGAGATAACCTCCAATGACGTACCCCGTCTTGCTTAACACACCATGGAAATATTTAGTTGTAGAATTAAGGTTATGAACAGAGTATTAGAACCAGAAGTTATGGATAAACATGAAAATGTGCAAGCTTATGCACATGCCGATTTTTCAACTGTTAATCAAATGTTTGTAGATCGTTTGGTAAAGCATTACTCTTCTTATTTAAATAAAGTTTTAGATATTGGCTGTGGCCCAGCTGACATACCGATTCGCCTGGTTCGTGCTTTGCCAAAGACACATGTTACTGCAGTCGATGCTTCCAAAAATATGATTGAGTCAGCCAAAGCAGCTGTTAAAAAAGCTAACTTTGATAATCAGATTTCACTAGTCCAGGCATACTTACCTGGTCTTCCTTTTGAGCTACATAGTTTTGATGGAATAATTTCAAATAGTATTTTGCATCATTTACCTGAGCCGATTTTATTTTGGAAAGAAATTATGAAACTTGGAAAAAGTGGAGCAGTAGTTTGTGTAATGGATTTGCTTCGACCGGATTCACCTCAAAGGGCTAAAGAAATAGTAGAAGCAAATGCAAAAGATGAGCATCCACTACTTAAAGAAGATTTCTATAACTCACTACTAGCTGCTTTTACACTTGGCGAAGTAAAAGAACAGCTTAAAAGTTCTGGGCTTCAAAAACTAAAAGCAGAAATAATAAGTGACAGACATTGGTTAGTGAGTGGTAACTTGAGATAGCCTATTTGTGCAATAGTTTTTCTGCCAGTGGCATTTCTAAAACTTTTAATGGTCTTGGAGATAAGCTTTTCTTTGTTAGAATTATGTATTCTAAAGTATCATTCCACTGCGTATATTCATATACAAATGCTTTTGCTCTGCCTTCATTTCCATCTAGCTGAATTGAAATTACTTCTTCTAACATCTGCCTTGCTACGATTCCCATTTTTTCTAACTCAATGTTTAGTTTATGTGAATCTCCAAATTTAATAGCTCCATGTTTCATAAAGTAGTTTAACTGCATTAATTCACCTAACCTGTGAGTTTGATCTAAAGTTGGCTTGCTAAGAGGAAGTAACTTAACAGCCCACGTTAAATAAATTTGATTTAGCTTTTCTTCGGAATGTTCACCTATTTCTTTAAGATATTTATTACAAATAAGAGAGCCTAGGTCTGCCTTATTTTCTTCAAATATTGAACCGTAATCTCCTAAACTTGCCTCTTTATCTTTACCAGATTCAGTTTTCATGGGACCTAAGCTATGTGACAGTTCATGCATAAGCACAAATAATGCTGATGCCTCATCGGTATACCATTTGTGATAAGCAGGCTCTACTAAATTTTCTAATAATTTTACACTTAGCTTACGATCATATCCTTCTCGAACTTCCTTATGAAAAACATTTTTTCGTGCTTCCCCAAGCTGGACAGAAAGCTTGTCAGGGTTTGGCAAGTTTTGGGCTATTACAATTCCTGGCCTTAAAGATGCATAATCACCAGTAAGATAAACCATATGAACATCTGAAAGAGATTGTTTAATTTCTGTTGAAATATCAACAGATTGTTTATATCTTTCTTTCAATGGCATAAGTTGACTTAATTCTTTCAAGTAACTTTTATATTTAGCTAATTTTATAGAAACATCTTTGTTATCAATTCCAACCCTTACTCCGATAGAGTCTTTCTTTTTAGATGTAATTCCATTTACTTCAAATAATTTTGATAACTCTGGATCGGTTACTGCTTGTCCTGTTAACTCATCGTCATAACATTCTCTACCGATTGTAAATTCTAATGGTGCTCCTTCTAGATTTGCCCAGGCAACATCTGCTTTGTAGGCAAACTCTGGATCAGAAGGAGTAACCAAGGCTTGTGCTTGTAGTCTTAAGTAGTTAGCAAGCCCTTGATGTGTAGTTTCACTTGCTGCTAGTAATAACTCCCTTGCAGCTAGTTCATATTCTTTTCTAAAGTAAATAGAATAAGGAATTCCTACTAATTCATTTCCATCTCGCCTAACTATAGTGTCACTGCTTAAAATCTGGCTTGCTTTGTGAACGTTTTTCTTTAAGTATTTTACTAGCTCTTCTTTTGTTATATCAGAGGGGAAAACGTTTTTACCTGGGTTTAAACTTAAACCTTTAAACAATCTAATCGGTTCAGGATTAAGTCCATTTTTCCCTTCTATACCATTAAATATATTAAATATTTTTAGTGCTTTCTTAGCGTGCTCATCTCCATTCTTAGCTGCTTCTTCTAAAGCAATCTTTAATGGAATATTTTTTTCATGGTCTTGTTGTAAGAATACATAGTTTAATACTTCAGCAGCTTTTACTAAATGACTAAGTGCTTTTTTATCACCAGGAGAAAGCGCATTATATGGCTCTTCAGGATTAAAAACAATTTTAAATGTAAGCTTATCAAGCATGTCAGATAGCTCTTCTTCAGTAAGTGCAAGCTCATACCCATCATAATTTTTGTTGACTAGTGCTACTTGTGGAGTCACACTTGCTGATACAACCTCGAGCTTTACCTCTTGTGGAGTTTCTGGAGTTACTTGATCAGTTGTTGCTTCGTTGCTTTGTGCTGGTTTTTCTATTCCACTAGGACCAGTTCCTATTCCAAGACTAACGTTTCTAGATATCATTTTTATTACCTCTACTTTTTTAAATTTGAATAAATAAACTATAGCTTGTTGCATTGTCAACAACAAGAAAATACGAAATTAAGAGACTTTAATTTAGCCTATAATTAAGATAGAATGCTACTTTTACACACGATATAAAAAATTATGCTATAAAACTTTAAACTTAAATAATAAAAAAAGTTATGTCACTAACTATCGCTCTTTTATCTCCAAAAAAAATCTATCTTGCTTCTGATTCAATAGTAGTAACACCAAAGCCAGGGGAATCAGATAGATATAGCTTTGATGCTGTAAAGATTTATCCTATAAATCAATTTGTTGCAGCAACAGCAGTTGGAAAATATCAGTGGCTGAGAGACAAAAAGCCTACTAACCTTCCTTTGATTTTTAATGAGTTTAAAGAAAGATACTGTACAGAAGGCTGGAGTATAAAAAAGATTGCATACAAGCTAAGTAGCTTTTTTAATGAAAGGATGAAAGTTAAAGAGCAAGTTGAAAAATTTGAACTAAAAACAGTTAAAAAAATAAAAGCAAAAGGGAAGAAAATTGCAAGCACTGCTTTTGAATATGGATGGTTAGCAGTGAATTGTAGAAACGAGAAAGGAGAAATAACAGAAGGAATTAAAGAATATTTTTCAGGGACAAGAATTCTTTTGACAGGATTTTATAGATCATTCTGGCCATTCTTGTTTTGTAAGCCAATTCCAGAAATCTGGCAAATTAGTGTTCCAGGAAATGTTGAACCTGTGCTGAATAATAGATATGAAAGAATGAGACAAGGTATGACTTATACAGGAATTCCTGCAGTAGTAAGAGAACTAATTGAAGAAGAAACATCTCCGCATGCAAATAGCAAATTTAAAAACCCACTTAAATATAAAATAGATTTTAAAAATATTACGGAAGAAAGTGCTGTTGAGCTTCTTAAAAAATTAATAGGCATAACTACGCTTTTACGAAAAGCATCTTTTGCCAGTGTAAATGGAAAAGTACTTGATGACTTCAGCAGGCGAAATGTTGGTGGACCTGTAAACTTATTATCAATTGACCCTAAAGAAGGAACTAAATGGATAGAAAAATTGGAAGGGTAAAGATTATAATTAGCTATGTCTGGACCCTTAGTTTAGTGGTAAAACATTTCCTTCACACGGAAGAGAGCGCTGGTTCAATCCCAGCAGGGTCCACTCTCTAGTGATCAAAGGATTTGTGTGATTTATTCACCAAATCCGATCGAGCTCTAAATAATGATGCAAGAAGCTCAAGCTTGTCTTGAGCGTTATACAAAACGAGACCAATGGTTCGATTCCATTAATGCCCGAATGTTCCCAGTTTTCACACCTTTTGCAAACATAGCAAATGGCTCTCTGTAGTTGGGGACTAGGTTTGAGCCAGATAGCTTGGAGTTCGATAGTACAATATTTATAACTTTTCTTCTTTGCTGCTTATCTTTCTGCAATTGATATTCTTCATATGCATTAAATGCATAATCTAATAGGCCTATGCCAGTTTCTAGGTAGTTTACATTTGCCCTTTTGTGTCGTTCGATAGAATCTAAGACTTCATCTTGCCGTTTACTCCACCTGTCATGATTTTCT
>JACQBQ010000021.1 GCA_016201905.1 Candidatus Melainabacteria bacterium
AAGCTTCTATCTTGTGAAAGACCCTTAAAAGGTCTTTTTCGTTAATTAAAATCATATGCCTGTCTAGCTCACTTTCAAAGCTTTTGACAGGCTTTTTTATTGAAAAGTGGCCTTTTGTGAATTATTCACATCTCGTTCTTGAATTTCTGACAGACCTTTTGCACTAGGTGTTATAAAGAAAACACTAAATCAAAAGTTTTAATTTTATTTTTTGCTCTTAGATCAAGATGCTCTCTTAGAATATCTAAAGCAATGCGTGAATTTAGATCTGATCCTTGTTCCACGAACATATAAGTTTGTTGCTTGAGCATTAACAGGATTTCCGGGGTTACTAATTTATGATCTATAAAGTCTGAACATTTTTTGCAAAGCAGCCCGCCAAGAGCACTTGAATATGGATAAACATCTGGTTTTTCATTGATCTTTGTATTTCCTAGCCTTTGCACTTCTTTACTACAAGACACACATGTCTCAAGCTGCGGGCTAAGTCCATGAATTGATAAAAAATTTATAAGAAACCTGATTGAAAATAAAACAGGATTGTTTACTTTTTGCAATTCTTCAAGTCCAGAATAAAGCAAGTCATATACATGAACACTTTCACTTTCCATCTCATGTGCAAAACTACTTACAACTTCAATAAATAAAATGCCATAAGACAAACGGATTAAATCTGATTTAAGCAAAGCAAAGCCATTGACCTGTGAACAGTCACTAATAATGTCAAGATTTTTACCTCTGGCAAATTGAAAATAGCAGCATGAAAGCTGTTCAACTTTCCCGCTAAATCTGCTTTTAGATTTCTTTACACCTTTAGCTATTGCCCTTACTAAGCCATTATCTTTTGTGTATATATTTAATATCTTGTCTGACTCAGCTAGATTGTAACTACTTAAAACAATTCCATAATCATTGTAGGTTGGCATATACAAATATCTTATCTTAATTTTGTTACATTTAATTATAAATCTACAATTAACAAAATCTAAATAAACCTAAATGTTAATATTTGATAGATTAATATAGTCTCACTCAAAGGAAATCAAATGACAAGCGAAAGAAAAGTAGTTGAACAAGACATTCCTCGTGAAGCAGAAGCAGATCTTACTGACGAAGCAAGGGTAGCACTGGCGCTTTATTTAAAAGTTTATTCTGAAGGAAAAGTTACCCCACAAGGGGTAGTTTGTCCTGAGCTAAATATATATAAATTAGCTCATGCAGCTGAAGTACCAAATAGAGTCGTTAGTAAAACATTTGAGAGATTACGTGGCAAAGGCTTCTTAAGTAACCTGCCATCCGGGCATCTAATCGTCAAGAATCTAGAAGAATTTCAGCAATGGCTAGTTAGTCAGGGCGCTTCTATTGAAATATAGACAAGCGAAAAATATTCTTCATCAGAATATTTTGAGCATCTATTATTCTTTTTTAGTTGGGCCATTATCGACACAGGTATTTTCTGTAGTAGGCTCAGTTGAACATTTAAGATACCTGGTTTCGTTTTGATCATTACTGTATGTAGGGCAACATTTTGGAATTGAACTTGCATTATCACTATTCTGGCTACATGGCTCATCCAGGTTTGCACATTCACAGAAACCGCTCTGGAAGGGCAAGATAGCAAGGAAACATGCTAGTGGAGCAATAATTGCTAATTTATATAAAAATATCATCATTTGTTTTTATTTTAAGCTTATTTAGGACTATGTAGAATATACCCATAATTACTGCCAAAGTAAGTGCTAGGGCTCATACCTATCCCTATAAAAGACTTAATTTCAATCGAAAAGCTTAGAACTTTTAACCTAAAGTTAATGATTTTTATAACTGTGATTTAATTTTTCATTCATAGCCGAACCTCCGGTGACATAGCTCCTCGCTAGGCTTTGCAGAGATTTCCGGCCTACTTCACCTTACAATATTCAGGTGGTTTCAATCCCAGAAAATCTTTGCTTGCTTTTCTCAAGTCCATCAGGTACTATCAAATTGGCCTTTGATTTTCTGTTTATAATTTTTTGTCCTACAAGAATAAAAGTTATGGGAGTTCAGCATTTTTAGTAGTTAAGTATATCGACGTACCGAAAGGTAATCGAAAACGGATACTATTAAACGAGAACACCCACCTGGTATAAAAACTGGGCAAACAATTTTCAGAAAATTGAGGGCTTTCTTTGTTTTTAAGGTTAATTACTTACGCATGACTGGATTTGATGAATTAATCACACAAATATTAAAAGTCTATACAACAATAGATCTGTTAAATATTTTTTGAATTGAATCCATGTAATTACTTTTTAATATTCCAGCTTCAGTAATAATTCCAGTTATATATTTTGAGGGTGTTACATCAAATGCTGGATTTTGAACTTTTATTCCTTTTACACAAATTAATTTTTCATTTATATTCGTAATTTCTTCAGCACATCTCTCTTCAATCGGAATATCAGAGCTACTTTTACATTTGAGATCAAAAGTAGAAAGTGGCGCTGCTACATAAAAAGGAAGATTATTTTCTTTTGCAAGAACCGCAAGTTGATAAGTACCGATTTTATTTGCAGTGTCTCCATTACTGGCTATCCTGTCTGCCCCGGTTATAACTAAATCAATTTCTCCACTATGCATTAAATGTCCACATGCAGTATCTGAGATTAAAGTACAATCAATTCCATTTTCAATACATTCAAATGTTGTCAGTCTTGCTCCTTGCTGACGAGGTCTTGTTTCAGCTACAAAAACTTTAATTTTAGAATCATTTTTATAAGCAGTTAAAATTACACCAAAAGCCGTGCCAATGCCACCTGTAGCAAGCGCACCGGTATTGCATATGGTTAAAATGCTACACGTCATTGCGAGGGGCTTTAGCCCCGAAGCAATCTCATCAACGTTATTACGATTATGAGATTGCTTCGTCAGCACTTCGTGCTTCCTCGCAATGACGTGATCTACGATTTTTACACCATATTCACCAATTTTTTGGCAACGCATAGCATCATCTTCATGAATCCAGATAGCACGTTTTGTAATGGCATCAATGATTTTTTTTGTGTCATTAATTTGACTTATATCATTTAAAATTAAATCAACTGCCCATTTTAAATTAATAGCTGTTGGCCTTGATCTTTTTATTTCTTCAGCAATAAATTTCAAATTATCCATAAATTTGGGCGTTTCAGGAAACGCCCTTACAGTTTCTCTTGCTGCAAGTGCCATTCCATATGCTGCAACTATTCCAATCAATGGTGCACCACGTACAGTCATATCTTTTATAGCCTCTACAACCTGTTTATAAGAATTAATTTCTAAATATTTCTTTTCATAAGGCAATAGTCTTTGATCTAAAACAAGCAATTTGTTTTCTTGATAGATAATTGGATTAACTTTTGAATAGATTGATTTCATAATCATGTTTTATAAATCATATCAAATGCTACAGAGCATAATAAATAAAAGTGCTCTACGTCAAATTAACATAGACTAGCTTGCTAATCTCTCTGATTATTGTTTTTCCTTGCAGGCTGTTAAATGGTCTTTTTACTATTATTGAAATGCTAATCCTTTTTCCAAAAGGCAGATAAACAATTCCTGCATCACCCACACATATACCAATTGTTCCTGTCTTGTGGGCAAATCTTGTGTATCTGCCAAGACCCTTTCTAATGAGTGAAGTATTTTTTACAGACAATAATGTGCTTTTTAAAATACTTCTTGAGCCTTTGCTGAGCAGATTACCTTCTAATGATTTTTCTAAAATATTTACAAGATCACCTGGGGAAGTTTTATTTGTACCTTTAAAATCACCAAGCCAGTTAACTACTTTTGTATTTTTTAATCCAAGTTTTGTGATTTCTTGATTTGTTTTATATATGCCACCCAAAAGATCAATAATCATATTAGTAGCAGTATTGTCACTAATCGTAAGCATTAATCTAAAAACTTCTTTTAGTTTTATTTTTGTACCTAGCCTTCTGGTTCTTAAAACACCTGCACCAGCTGCATAGTGTTTTCTTTGAAGAACAAGAATTCTATTCCAATTAATTTGTCCTTTGTCAATTTTTTGAAGCAGTACAACAGCAATTGGTATTTTTATTAAACTTGCTGCGGAAAAGGCTACATCACCATTAATGTTTATTATGCTATTTCCCTTTGTAGCCCAACTTGGCTTTATGTATACACCACAAATAAGCCTTGGGTATTGTTTTATTTTTGTGCGTATTTTGGGTATTAGTATATTGGTTATGCCTCTGTTTTCTGTATGAGCTAGAGCATGGTTAAATAATAGTATATTTAGAAAGCAAACCAAAATTAGAAATGAAGATAAAAAGGAATTACAACTGTAGGATTTGTGTGGTTTACCCACCAAATCCGATCTTGTGGGAGAATTGATAGAAGGAAGCTTCAGCTTGTCTGAAGCTTTAAATAAAATGAACTTATGTTTTGATTTTGATGGTCCAATCATAGATGTCACCGACAGATATTATCGGGCATATTTAGAAAGTTTAAAAGGCTTTGAAACAAAAAAAATTCAATTTTTAAGCAAGGAGGATTTCTGGAAATTAAAACAAAACCGGGTATCTGACTTTGAAATTGGAATTATGAGTGGGCTCAATATAAACGAGGCAAAAGATACAATTGATCTTAGAAGAGATCTTTCATTTAAGCAGGAATATTTTGCTCTGGATAAGGTATTTAATGATGTTTTTCAAACTTTTGATTACTTAAAAACAAATAATATATTTTTCTTTGTTGTTACACTACGAAGAAACAGGCAGTTACTTCAGGCAATTAATCAGTTTAAGATGACAAAGTATTTAACCGATGATAGATTTTTCTCACTGCCTGATGAACATAAGATATCTAATGATATACAAGAAAAATATATTTTACTTGTCAATGCAGTAAACAAACTTCAGTTAGACCCTCAGGACACTTGGCTAGTCGGAGACTCGGACACAGATATTCATGCCGGCAAACTTGCAAGATACGGAAAAGTAATTGCTGTTTCGCGTGGTATTAGAAGTAAAGAACAATTAGCTGTTTTAAAGCCGGATTATTTAATAAATGACTTTGCTGAGCTTATAGGAAAAATTCAAAAAGTACCTGTTTAACTATCTTTGTCCAGAGCCCATTCTTAGCAGGTCCAATAATGGGTTTTTAAAGGTCTTCAATTGATCAATTTCCTGTATTTGCTCTTTGATTTTTTGTTTGAGTCTTAGAACCTCTTGCTCGCGTCTTTTTTCTGAAGCTAAAAGTTCTTTTCTATGCATATCACTTGACTGAGTATAGAATGATTCCCACTCTTTTTGCTTTTTATTTATTAAAGATTCAATTTGTCCTCTCAAGCTATCAATTTGTTCTTGATAGCGTTCTTCTATTTCATGTTCCATCTCAGAAATTTCATCTTCAGCCAGATCAAGTCTTTCCATAAGTTCGGCAGATTCTTCTTTTTCTTCATTTAATTTAATTAATAGCTCCTCATTTTTCTTTCTTAATTCTAGAAGCTCTGCTTCTTTTTCAATAATTGTCTGATAAAGTTCCTTTGCTTTTTTCCCTTTTATTTGAATCTGCGGCTGGCCTACTTTATATAAAGTCAACTCTGATTCTAGTTGGGTTTTTTGTAAAAGAACCTCTGATAATTTCCTATCAAGACTATTAATGGCTTTCTGTTTTAAGGTAAGCTCTGCCTGAACAACAGAAGAGCTATCACCGGAAAATTGTGATTTATTTTCGATTTCCTTTTCCAAGGCTTTTTCAAGTTCAAGCAATCGTGTTTTTAGCATATTTAATTCTTGCCTTGTAAGATTTAACGATTGTTTTAAACGGTAAACAGGAGATAGCTTAAGCAGGTTTTTTACTTCATCTTTTCCTTCAAAATCTACACTTTTTAAAAGTTCAGAAAAAGAAGTTAGTAGCTTAATTTCATTATAGGTCAGTCCGGATTCACGAAGCTTGTGAAACATTCGAATTGATTGTAAATCTTCTGAGGTAAAACTATCCAATCCAGAAGAATTTGGATCTGTATCCATTTCTAATTCATGTTCATACAATGATAATGTATCATCGGGAATATCGAGTTCTTTTAAAATTTCTTCGCGGCTTAGTTTTTCTTGATTTGCCATAATTTCTTAATTCTGTAATTGTTCTTGGAAAAGGTACTTTAAATATATTACCATTAAGGCTTAGGCAAAAATGCTTTCTAATAGTACAATCAAAGCAACATTAAATAAATCTAATCTAAGGGTATTTGTTTCTTTAATTATTTTAATTTTTCTCTTTCAGTTTACCTTTAACCTTTCAAAAGCAGCTGTTAATAGCCAGGAACAGGTAATCAGTTCAAACCACCATCTGCTTCGGCCGTTACATAAAGAGAATGAGGTAATAGAAGTAATATCAAATGAAACAGTAAATGTCGGTGATACTTTCTCAGTTAAAGTTAAAAAAATTGAAAATGTACATGGTGTACCTAAGATTTTTTTTGATGCAGATAAAATACCTGTCTTTGTACTTTCAAATAACTGGTATAGAAGTCTTATCCCGCTAAGTGCTGACTCTAAACCAGGGAAACACATTCTTGAAATATATTATAAAGGTCATGCAAAAAAAATTGACTTGAATGTGATGGCCACAAAATATCCGCTCCAGGAACTTACACTAACAAAAGAGGTTGCTGCACTAAAAGCAAGTAGAACTGAAAAGGCATTGGTGGCAAAAACATTGGCTGTACTAAGCAATACAAAACTCTGGAGCGGGAAATTTATTTTTCCAAGCACAAGCCCGCAATCTACAACCTATGGTGTAAAAAGAAGAGTCAACGGCATTATAAATCCAGACTACTTTCACAAAGGACTGGATTTTGCAGCACCTTATGGTAGTAGTATAAAAGCATCAGAAGATGGAAAAGTAATCTTGGTCGGCCTTGAGCCAAAAGGATTTGTTGTAAATGGGAATTGTATTTTCTTAGATCATGGTCATGGAGTAATTACAGGGTACTTGCACTTAAGTAAAGTCCTAGTAAAAGAAGATGAAATAGTTAAAAAAGGACAGATAATTGGTAAAGTTGGAAGTACAGGAATTGCAAGTGGTCCACATTTACACTGGGGACTGTATGTACTTGGGAAAACAGTAGATCCAATTAGCTGGACAAACATGATAATTGAGTAAAAAATAAAAATATTTTATATCTTGTTATACAAAATAAATATAATTTTTTTACTTATTGAATTAAACTATAAGTTACAATAAATATGTTTTGCAAAAGCAAATGATAGTTAAAAAATAAAAGGAAATAAGCAAGGAGATAAAAAACGATGTTAAAGAAACTAACACTATTATTTTATTCAGTCATGTTAATGGTGTATATGACTGCTTGTGCGGCACCAAAACCAGCCCAACAAGAAGTTGAAGAACCACAGAAAGAGTCTACTGAAGAAGCAGAAGAAGGAACACCTGAAGAAGAAGCTACTGAATCACCTGATGAAGAAGAAGCTGAAAAAGGCAAAGAAGCAGCCGGTACTGAAGCTATGACAGAAGCTGCTCCAGGAGCTATGGCAGAAGCTGTTCCAGCCGCCCCTGCTACTAAGCCAGCCGCTGCTCCTGCTGTCAAGCAAGCTGCTCCAGCTGCCCCTGCTACTAAGCCAGCTGAAGGTGAACCAAAGGCTCAGTAATTAAGCCAAAGAAAGGATTAAAAAATGAAAAAGTTGTTGAAATGTTTTTTAATAATTCAATTGGCTGTTCTTTTAACAGGTTGTGGTTGCCCATGTGGTAAGAAGCCTGCAGAGCAAAGTCAACCGGTTCAAAACGAACAGACAGAACAGAAATAGAAGTTAGATATTAGAAATTGGAGAATTAGAATGGAATCCTAGGGTTTTGTTCTAATTCTTTAATTTCTGGTACTCTAAACATATGTCCTCCATTCCACAATCTGAAATTAAAGCAATCGGTAAATTATTAAAAAGCTCTGATGAGGATACTTTAAAACTTTTAGAAGAGCAGTTAAAAAAATTTGACACGAAGACTTTAAAAGAAATAAATGATGAGCTGCCATTAGACGATATAAGTTTAAGAAAACAATACCTCGATCTGGTTTTAAAAATAAAAAGAGAACAACTTAAAGAAGATTTCAAAAATTGGTCCAATAAAGATTCAAGTGATCTTGAAAAAGGTGTACTTTTAGTGGCTTCATTTGCAAACCCGCTATTAAAGTCAGAATATTATTCAAAATTATTAAACGATTGGTCTAATACTCTAAGTAATAGTTTAAAAAAACTAAAAATAAGTAATGATCCAACATCAATAATAAATGAACTGAATCATTTCTTATTTATGGAGTTAGGTTTTAAAGGAAATAAGGAACATTATTATGACCCTGAAAATAGTTTTATAGATAAAGTGATAGACAAAAAAAAAGGTAACCCTATTTTACTTTCTGTAATCTATCTCCTTGTCGCAAAAAGGCTAGGATTGCCTTTTAACGGTGTTAATATGCCAGCACATTTTCTCATTCAGTATCTTGATGCTTTTGAACCAATTTATATCGATCCATTTAATCAAGGAGAAATTATTACAAAATCAGATTGTCAGGAAAGAATCAAAGCTTTAAAACTAATGTGGCAGGAAGATTATTTATCCGGTCCTACAAATAAACAAATTATTGCAAGAATGATGCAAAACCTTGTAAACATTTATCAATCCGAAGGATTGTTTGAATTAAAAGAATACATGGAATATTATGTAAATATTTTGAAGCGATAGATGCATACTATAATTAAAAGGTGACTGCAATAATCAAAGAAAAATCAGGTATAAACAAAGAACTCATCAGAAAGCTCAAACTCAGTACAGATGAGTATCTCAAGATAGTTGAACTTATTGGCAGAGAGCCAAACGATATAGAGCTTCATATGTTTTCTGTTATGTGGTCTGAGCACTGTTGCTACAAGAATTCAAAAGTTCTGTTAAAAGAATTTCCCACAAAAAATAAATATGTAGCTATTGGACCAGGTGAAAATGCCGGAGTAATAGACTTAGGTGCTGGAATTAAAATTGCTTTTAAAATTGAATCTCATAACAGGCCAACAGCAGTAGAACCATTTCAAGGTGCAACAACTGGTGTTGGTGGGATTCTTCGTGACATCTTTACAATGGGTGCAAGGCCTATTGCTGTCCTTGACAGCTTAAGATTTGGAGACTTAAACAAATCACGTTCAAGATTTTTATTCTCTGGTGCTGTAAATGGAATCGCGCATTATGGAAACTGTACCGGCATTCCAAATATTGGGGGTGAAGCATATTTTTATCCGACATATAATGAAAATCCTCTTGTAAATGCAATGGCAGTTGGATTAATTGAGACAGATGAAATTGTTAAATCAAATGCAAGCGGATTAGGAAATCCGGTTTTATATGTAGGTTCAAAAACCGGTCGGGATGGGCTTGGTGGAGCTAGTTTCGCCAGCTCTGGACTTACTGACAAAAGTCATAAGGACAGGCCTGCAGTACAAGTCGGTGATCCATTTACTGAGAAGGTTTTAATCGAGGCTTGTTTAGAAGCATTTAAAACTGGACACATAATATCAGCTCAGGATATGGGTGCAGCTGGTTTAACCTGTTCTACCTCTGAGATGGCTGCTAAAGGTGGAGTAGGAATTAATATAGATTTAGATAAAGTACCAATTAGAACTGAAAATCTTACCCCGATAGAATATATGCTCTCAGAGTCTCAGGAAAGAATGCTTTTTGTAGTTAAAGCTGGATTTGAAAAAGAGATTTCAGAAATATTTAAAAAGTGGGGATTAGATTCTGTTCAAATTGGTGAAATTACAAAGGGTAATAATGTAACTGTAAAACATAAAAATAAAATTGTTGTTGATATTCCAGCAAAAGCTTTGGTAAACGATACACCTGTTTATAAAAGAGAGGTAAAAATCCCTGATTACTATAAAGAAAATCAGTCCTTTGATCAAAATTTAGTTCCAGACTTAAAGCAAGATGAAGTTCTGCCAATGTTAAAAGATCTTCTTGCTTCACCAAACATTTGTTCAAAAAAGTGGATTTATTCAAAATACGATCATGATGTACAAACAAACACAGTTATAAAACCAGGCAGCAGTGCTGGATTAATAAGAATCAAACCGTTACATGACGTAGTTGCGAGCACTTCTAAGAAGTGCGTGGCAATCCCAAATGATTCACGCATAAGCGATCGGGATTGCTTCGTCGCTAACACTCCTCGCTCGCCTCGTCTCCGACTCGTCGGAACGGGCAATGACATAGCAACAAAAGGTTTGGCGGTTTCTTGTGATGGTAACTCTGCTTATGTTTATCTGGATCCATACCTAGGTTCAAAAATTGCTGTGGCTGAAGCAGCAAGAAATGTTTCTTGTATCGGTGCAAAACCAATTGCAATTACAGACAATTTAAATTTTGGAAACCCGGAAAAGCCTGAGATTTACTGGCAGATGTCTGAATCAGTAAAAGGAATAAAAGAAGCTTGTATCGAATTTAATACTCCTGTAACCGGAGGCAATGTAAGTCTTTACAATGAAACAAATGGAATAGATATATGGCCTACTCCTGTAATCGGTATGGTTGGCTTTATTAACGATGTGACACTAGGAATAGATCATTCGTTTAAAAAAGCAGGAGATGTGATTCTTCTCTTAGGAAAACAAAAAAGTGAAATTGGTGCCTCTGAATATTTATATCTGCGTACAAAACAAATAAAAGGCAGGGTACCTGAACTTGATTTTAATCTAGAAAAAATTGTTCAATTATCTACAAGAGAGCTTATTAATAAGAAGCTTATAAAATCAGCCAATGACTGTTCAGTCGGCGGACTTCTTATAACACTATGCAAAAGTGCATTTCAAAACGATTTAGGATTTGTTATTTCGTTACCTACTAACACTCAGTCACGATTAGATTCATTACTTTTTGGTGAAACACAAAGCAGGATTATTATAAGCATTGATAAAAGCAACTTACAAGCAGTAGAAAAACACTTAAACAAATTAAAATGTCCTTATCAAACCCTTGGAGAAGTCACTGACGGTAATGTAATCATTAATTCACTAAATATAAATGTGCAAATTAGTGAGTTAAAGGACATTTGGGAAAAAGCCTTAGGAAATTATTTCAACTAAACTATTTGTCTCCGCTGTCTGATGTGTCAGAAGTATCTACTGTATCAGACAAACCACAAACATCAGGAATACCATCTCCATCATCATCAATTGATATTGCTTCATCAAGAGAGGCAGCTGAATCCTGAAGATCAGGATCGTATGTTTCAACAATATCCTGGGGAATACAACGCCTTGGATTTGAGTCTGGACTGTCGCATTCTCTGCTTTCTAATTGATCAATTGCTTTATTTAATATTTTATTAGCACTTAATAATTTTCTATTGCATTTATCCAGATCACCATTCTCATCACTTGCTTGTAAAGCACCATTTAATAAATCAATTGCTCGATTTATTTTGTTTCCTACAATCTGTAATGGTTTACTTGAAATATCTTGAAGCTCAGAAAGAATATCTTGATGGGTAGAATCTAAATCACTAATTATAGTGTCTATTGATACATCTCCTTCACTACTTGATACATCTCCCCCCACTTGTATCCATTGCAAAAACTGGTACAGCTATAGTTGTCAAAGACAATAAACAAAATAGCACAAATAATTTTCTCATTGAAAAACCCTCCGGTAAGATAAAAGTAAGCACCTAAGTTATTTATATATAAATAACTTGTACAGTTTAGTGCGAATTGTCACATGGACAGCCCTATATGGCTTTCCGTTTATCCCTAATTATCTTCTTCTTCAACTAAATCTTTCCATTCAGGACTTTTTTCTAATTCTGAAGCAATATTTGAAATTTCAGTTATAGGCTTTACCTTCTTTGGCTTTAAAATACCAGAAGACTTTATTTCTTCTTTATGTAGTTCTTCTTCATCGTCCTCAAATTCATAATCTAATTCATCTAATTCCTCAGTTTCTTCCCTTGTTCTTTCTGAAAGGTTTTCTGTAAAAAGTTTTTTTCTTTTTGATAGAGCAGCAGTTGATTCATCTGGTACTTCTGGTTCTTCTTTTTTATTTTCTTTTTGTGAAGTGCTTTGTATTGGTGTTGGATCTTTGATTACTTCTGTGTCATTCTCTTTATGAGAATCACTAAATGGAAACGTTCCTTCTTCTTCAAGCAAGTCAATTAATGATTTTTCACTTAATAATTCTTCTTTTAAAATTTCTTCGTCAGGAGTTAATATATCTTTTTTAAGTTCTTGTGTAACTTGGAGTTCATAGTCCTGAATTATGGCATCTTTTTCCTGTTCAATTGGTGATAAAAGTTCTTCATCTGATTCTTCTTGAATTAAAACAGCATTTTCATGTTCAGCTGGTAATATAACTTCTGTTATTTGTTCAGGAATTTCAATTTGTGGTTCTTTAACCTCAAGATGTGAGACTAAACTTACCAATGCATTTAACTGTGTGGAAAATCTTGCGTCTAGCTGTCCTGACCTTGTTTCAATTAAACAACTACCAGGATCTACTGAATCATTTGCTAGTGGAACTATATCTATACCGCTTGGAAATAATTTCTCCATTTCAGGAATATTCTGTTCAAGTGTTTTTAAGTCTGCCGGGTTTACAAATACCTGGACACGATCTGCTTCAGATGTTGCTTTTTTAATTGAATCTACAATCTGTGTTTTTAATATATTTGGATCAATTGCTGCCTGATATTTGATTATCTTACCAGCAAGGTCCAGTGCAACTTTTATAATTTCTTTGTGAGCTTGATTCAGGGCTTCTCGCTTTACTTCAAAGAGTTCTTTTAATAATAGCCTTGCCTGACTTTTCAAGTGATCAGCTTCTTCATTTGCTAATCGCAGTGTTTCATTATAAACTTTTTCCTTAAGTTCTCTTGCTTCAACATTTGCTTTTTTTATTATCTCTTTTACTCTTACCTCAGCTTCATTCAGCTTTTTTTGGGACTCAGCTAAAATATTTTCTGCTTCCTGTTTAATTGCCCTAGCCTCTTGCTTTGCTTTATGAATTTCAAGCTGCACAGCATGTGCAACTTCACTTACATCCAATGAGGTGGTCTTATGAGGGTTTTGTATCTTTGTAAGTTTTTTGCTTTTTATTAGCATTGTACTATTTCATTTTCTCCATATCGGTTAAGAATTTATCAACAATCTTTGTAACTTCCTGAGACAAAAATACTGGTGGACCCTTTTTTTGTATTCCTAACTTAATTAAGATATATTCCTTGAGTTTTGCTCTTTGTTCATCAGCAATTCTGGATACTTTTTGTGATTTAATTTCTCTTTTACAATCATTCAGTATTTTTTGAAGCTCAGGCCAAGATTGATAAAACGGTGTCCAGTCAAGCTTTTCAACATCAACTTTTGTTTCTTGCTCAATCTGGGCTAGTACTTTAGCAACTTCAGGACTAAAATGCGCCATAAGCAAAGATTGCTGATCCCTTGGCATTGTACGCAGTATCAAGGAAAGCGTTAATAATTTTATGTCTTTAGATAGTGTTGCCATTTATAATCTTATGCCACATAGCAGAGAATCAAAAATCAGAGAATTAGTGTATCAATAAGAAATAACCTGATTTAAATGGTTATCCCTAAGTAAATTGTACTGAAGTTTTATATAAATATTATCTTCTGATTAATATGAATGAGACTTTTGAGTCCTAATTAAACTCTTCCTGCGGGAGTACCTTCTTCCAACCAGATCTGTAATTTGCTTGCTAAGAATTCAGGTTTTTCAACAGCTGCTTCTTTCAGGCCAGTTAAAATGCCAGTAAAATCAGGTTGTGCTTGTGTAATTCCAGGAACCTGTTCCTGTGCTTGTGCTGAGAGCTGTTGTTCAGGTCTTTGAAATTGTTTTTGCATCGACTGATTAATCTGTGAAACAGTACTTGGTTCTTGTACAGCTGGTCTCCTAAAAGAACCAAGGATTATTAGCAAGCCAATAACTGCAATTGTTATACCTGCCCAGCGTGGCAGTTTCTTAAAATAATCAGTTGTCTGGCTGAGAAAATTCCCTATATTAAATATTGGTGTTTTTGGCACACCAGCTTTTGGTTTGTTCGTAGCAAACTCTGCAACTGTAATTTTTATATCATCAGCAGTAGTGTTTGGACTTGTTATTGCAGCAATGCCCTCGCGTAATTGTCTAGTGGAAATCCTTGGCAAGAGTTCACTGTTTAAAGCTACTGCTACAGAAATTTTTGTAATTCTTCCTGGAGGCATAGTAACTGTTTTTTGTTTATAGCTTGGATATTTTTGAGTTACTCTGTTTGTTCTTGTATATCCTTTACCACCATCAACACCTGGCAATGCAGGTCCTACCGCTTGATCAGCACCACCATTAGCACCTAATCTTTCATCACCAACTTGCTCTTGACCTATAACACCATCTGCAAAAGTCGTCGCACTTTCTTGTATTTTATTTCTGCTTATGTCTGAACTGACTCTTACTATGTAGTTACTTGCGCCAAGCAATGGTTGCAGATATTCTTCAATCCTTTTCTGAACCATTTTATTTACTCTCTCGGACTCTTCCAATAATTCACTGGCTGCAATTTCTTCAGTCTCAACCGTAGAGTATGTTTCTCCATTTGTATCAATTATAGAAATATTGTTTTTCTGTAGATTTGGAACATATCCGACAAGAAGATTAATTATGCTTCTCACTTGTGATCTATTAAGTTTACCTGCTTCATCGGGTAATTCTACCTGTACTGTCGCTGTTGTTGCTGCCTGAAACTGGCTAAATAACTGGGGTTCAGGAATATTTACACGAACTGTTGACCACTTAATTCCTGTCATTCTACTGATTATTCGTGAGAGATCTCCATTTACTGCTCTCATCATTTTTATTCTTTTATCATAGTCTGAAGCAGCCCAGTCACTTTTATCAAATAAATTAAAACCATCTTCCTGCAAAAGATCACTCCTTGAAAGTGCAATAGCTGCTTTATCAAAATCCTTCTGATAAACTTTTACATTTACTTTACCGGGTAAGTCACTATCTGACATTTTAGCTTCTAGATCATTTGCTTTTAATTTTGAAATGACTTCAAAGGCCCTGCCTTGATCAATTCTTTTTACAAGATCAATTTCATTTCCTTTACTGGCTCCTCGTGTCCAAGCAAACGCTACGATTAGAAGTGTAATAATGAGAGTTATAACACCAGCTCCAATTAAGACTAATCTTTTGTTTTGACCAAGATTAGTAAGCGTTTCTTGTACATCTGGTGTTCTTAATTGTGTTTGTTCTGTTGCCATTGTTTCTTAAACTACTTCCCCTTATCTTTTTTCATACCCCTGGTTTATTAACTACTAACCAACCCTTAAAGTTAAACCTGCATTTGGGTTAGTTTTTCTACAGTACTAATAAACTTTCCTGCTACCTGAGTTGTCAAACCTAAAGCAATTTCTTCTTCAGCCATTGCAATCATTACCTCATGCAGGTTAACCTTTCCAGTAGTAACAGCTGCTTCAGTTAATTGTTCTGACTTATTCATCATTTTATTTACTTTACCAAGCATTTCAGATAAAACATTGCCAAATGTGCCACCACCACCAAGATTTACTTGCCCCTTTAGTACAGGTATTTGTGGAATGCTTGGTAATGTTGGCATTAGATTTTTAAATTGCATTGGTGATTCTTTCATTTTATTCTCCTTGATTTTCTCCTTGTTTTTGGCCCATTGTAATTATGTAAGTTTACTCATGATTTCGCTCACATAATTTCTTGTTTCTTTAAACGGTGGTACTCCTTTAAACTTATCTACATTTCCTGGTCCTGCATTGTAGGCTGACAGTGCTAAAGCTACATTGCCTTGGTAACGATTAAGTAAAGAACTTAAATATTTAGTGCCTGCCCTTATGTTTTCAAGCGGATTTAATGGATCTTTAACGCCTAGTTGTTGTGCTGTCCCTGGCATAAGCTGCATTAGTCCTAATGCCCCGGATTGTGAAATTGCACTTGGATTAAAATTTGATTCTCGTTCTATAATAGCATTTACAAGTTTTGGATCTACTCCATTTTCTTTTGCAATCTGATTAATTGACCATTGTAATTTTTGTTTAATTACAATGGTTGAAAGGCTATTTAAAATATTCGAGAAAACTTCCTTAGTCTTTGACTGAACTGAGTTTTCAAAACCATCAAAAGATTTTTTCAACTTAGAGATTTCTTCTACTCTCCCTAGAGCTGATTTATATCCTGACTGATTTATAAAATCTAAACTATTCACTCCCTAGAGTTATCCTCCCTGTTTCCCAATATTTAAAGTTTCCCTAGCTGCAGCTTTTGCCATTTCAACTATTGACAGGTTTGCTTTATAACCTCTGGTTGCATACATCATTTCAAGCATTTCAACCAGCGAGTCAACATTTGACATTTCTACATCACCATTTGCATCTGCTTTTGGATGTCCTGGCATATGAACTTTTTGACCTGGTGTTTGATCAACTAAAACCTGACTCACTTCAACACCTTTGCTGATCTGATTTCCATTTATAAAACTAAGCAGATCATCTTCTTTAATACCAAGCTGTCTTGCCATTATGATGGCAAAAGCACTTCCAGTTTTCTGTGAAAAAACCGGTATTTTTCTTTTGTAGTTTGGAGTTGAAGCATTTGCAACATTTTCAGAGATGATTTCCATTCTTTCTCTTTGAGCTTCAAGACCATTTGATGCTGTATTTAATAAATCAAAAAATGTCATTCTTTTCTCCTTTAATTAGCTCTGACTTCTAAAGCCTTTTTCATATGATCAAAGTGATGATTGATAGACTTAACCAAAAGCAGGTAACGTAAATGATTATCATAAAGCTTTGACAATTCAGATTCCAATGTCATTGGCTTTGAGTAATCTCTGTATCTGCTTCGGGCTAATATTGATTCATTTCCTTCACCTGATGCAGCTGAATCATTTTTCAGATCACTTAAAACCCTGCTAAAATCAACATCCTGCCTTACATAGCCTTTAGTTTCAATATTTGCTAAGTTGCTAGAAAGGATTTCCTGACGTTGCATTACTGCATCTGTCAGGCCCCTTACTGTTTTAAATCCTTCATTCTCAAACATATTTTTCACCTTTTATTCTTCACCAAAAATATTTTCATTTATAATTTATATCGGTGAGTAAGTTGTATTGTTTATAATTTTGGTTAAGGATTCGTTGTGATTTGGGACTTTATACAAAAAAAATCTATAAAGCTAGAAATAACCCGAGAAAAATCTGTCTCAAAACAATATTAGTTTAAGATCCAATTAAAACCAAATCCTAAATATTGAATTCTTATTTAGTAATAATTATTCAGATTATTGGTTAAATTTGAATTGCCATCTTCACTCTCAGCAAAACCAGCACCTTCATATGAATCGCTTGGTTCGTCAAAGTTGCCTTCTTGATATGCCTTATTTAAATAATCCTGAAAGCCATTGTAGCTAGTTTCAGTCTCATTTATATTTACCGGTCGTACTCCAGCTAACGATTTTCTTAGACCAAAGAATGCTTTAACAACACCAAAAAGGCTAATGATAGGAACCAGTAAAAACTGCAACATGCCACCGCCACTTTGCTGAGAACCGGTTTGTGCAAATCCATTCTGTGCAAATGAAGGACTACCAAGGCCTCCTCCTCCTAGGAATCCAGCCTGCCCGGCAAATCCTTGAAACGCTGGATTTGGTGGCTGTGCTGGCACCTGTAGAGTTGAATTAATTAAAACTGCGCCAGGAGCTAAAGCCTGATTTCTTGTAGTAGTTGATATGGAATGATTATTTCTTGCATTCAGAAATGCCTGTACAGCCATTGGTGTAACACTACCATAGCCACCTGCTTGCGGATAACCACCATAACCTTGCTGTGCTATGCCTTGTGGAAAACCACCATAACCTTGTTGTACTAGGCCTTGTGGAAAGCCACCATAACCTTGCTGTGCCACGCCTTGTGGAAAACCACCTCCGCCTAGTGAGGGCATTCCACCAGCACCACCATATGGTGAAACTGACTTTAGTACATTATTAAAAATATTTCCAAAAGTTGCCCCGGCAGGAACGTTTATTCCATAACCAGCAGGATTAGTATATGCTGTTGTTGTTACTGAACTTTTTATGATTCCTAATAATTCTTTTAGCATTTTATCTCCTTTTAATTATTACTTTATCCTCATTCCTTTATTTCACCAGTCATTAGACAGATTTTGAAATTGTGTAGTGAACATTTTCATAAATCTTGTCAATTGTTTTCAAAAGCCTAATTTGAGCTGAAAGCAGATTTTTGATTTGAGTTAT
The DNA here is from genome assembly GCA_016201905.1 of Candidatus Melainabacteria bacterium. GTDB lineage: Bacteria > Cyanobacteriota > Vampirovibrionia > 2-02-FULL-35-15 > 2-02-FULL-35-15 > JACQBQ01. The sequence continues at coordinate 18,322 of JACQBQ010000021.1, forward strand.
GTTTATAAATTCTGCAGCAATGTCAACATTTCCAAACTCTACATATCCTTGTTTTACATTTGTAGCAGAATCTGGGCCAACATCTGTCTCAAGAGCAGAACCAGATGCATCTGTCGGTAAATAAAAACCTCTGCCAATTGCTTCTAGTCCCTGTGGATTGTTAAATGCAACAACATTTATTTTTCCAATCTTTGTTTTTTCTCCTGTTACTGTATTAATACCGTTCACTGTTCCATCTTCCTGGACTTCAGGCACAAGTTCAGTTGGAATAGTAAGCTTAGCTGTATTAACTTTAATATTTAAACCAAGTTCATTGTTCTTAGAATTATTACTTTCAATAACAGGTTTAGCTGGCTCAACTTCAGGAATAACACGATATCCTTCATCAGTTACTAATTCACCTTCACCTGTTAATTTAAAACGACCTACCCTAGAGTAAGCTCTTTGTCCATTTGGTAGTTCTACTTCAAAAAACCCTGGACCATCCAAAGCCATATCAAATAACCCTCCAGTTTTTCTGAGCGGTCCTTGAGAGAAATCTCTGGTTTCATATTTGGCAATTTCACCATTTAATGTTTCAACAAAACTTGATTTGCCTTTTTTATAACCAATCGAATTTATGTTTGAGATATTTTCAATGGCATTGGATAATAAAGCAAAACTGTTTTGAGTTGCTTTAGATACTTGATATCCCATTTTTCCATACATGATATGATTTCTCCTTTTATACGTTTCTGCCGTACTTCTCTATTAAATCCCTATCGACTGAAGCTTCCATGCCAAGCAATTTTTCACTAGCTTCAAAAGAACGAAAAGCCATTGCCAGTGAAACCATTTCATTTTCAATGCTTACATTTGATCCTTCAACAAATCCTTGATGAACTTTTACAGGTTTATTGTCAAGGATTTGCATTGCAATTCTGCCGTATCGTTCAGTACCTACATGAATTTCTCCATTTTGATCTATACGGATGTCAAAATCCTTAGCTAGGCTAATATCCTTGTCTGTTTTTTCAATAACTACAACTTCATGTCCATCCTGTGTAGATAGTTCCCCTTTTTCATTTAAGCGGAACTTGCCATTTCTAGTGGGGATAATACCATCTTTAGTATCAATGAGAAAATATGCATTTCCTTCAATTGCAAGATCAAATTTGTCACCTGTTTTTTTAAGTTCACCTTGTGAAGCATCTCGCATAGCTGCTTCATTCAAAACCGATCTAAAACTTAAAGACTCCGGGATTTGTCTTTGATAACCAATGCTACTAGCATTGGAGATATTGCCTGCAATGATCTGAATCATTTTTAATTTATGAAGCATTCCTTGTATTGTTGGGCCAAAGCTGTTTGGTTGATTACTCATATTTTTTCCTTTTTACTTTTTATTTACATGTTCAAAGTACCGCTCTTGTTTAAGAGGGTATGAGATTTATATATGACTTTGTTTATGAGAAAGTTAAAACAAATCTAAGTTAGGACTATTTATATCAGTTAAAAGTTAGTTAATGCAATGTTCTTTTTAAAAATTGCTCTGTTTGGCTAAATGTAGGAATGTTCATTTTTCCTCTAATTACTGTCATTGTTCCATCTATAACATGTGCAGGAGAAGTAGCGACTAAGTTATTTGGCTGCGGGCTTCCTAATTCACTTACTCTTCCTTTTATATGTTTTGGCAGGTTGTTATAGTAATGAATCTGCTTTAATGCTGATTCAACTGCTTCTTGATCAATTACTGTAGTTTCTAATATATCCATAAATATACAAAGACCCTAAAAGTTATAAGTTGATAATTATGGTTCAAAAGTCCTACTTGATTAAGAAGAGGTAAAAAATAGTAATCAACTAAATAGCAATTAAACAAATATTCATTTTGTCTGCAGATTTAATTATTTCTTCTTTATTAGTGACAATTGTTTTATTAGCTTCAAAAGCTAAGATGCCACCACCATTTTTTCCAAGAATCTCAATCGTATTTTCTCCAATAGTCGGTATATCAAAACGCTCATCTTGGTTTGGCTTTGCAACCTTTACTACTATTACTTCTTTCCCAAAAAGCAAACAACCTCTTTTAATAGCTTCATCTGTTCCTTCTATAGCTTCTATAGCCAGTATCATTTTGTTTTTTACTACAACTGTTTGTCCTATATCAAGTGATGAAACTTTTTTAGCAACATCATAGCCATATTCAATATCTATTCTTTCTTCTAAAGTAGGCTTTCTTTTACTTAGAACTTCTTTTTCTAAAAACAAATGTTTTAAAAACATTGTCTGGGGTAAAACTTTAACATCATATTTTTTCAATAAATTAATAACAGCTTTGTGGATAGAATCATCATTAAAGTTTGTCAGGGTACTCATGTATTTTAGTGCAAGCCAATCAAGCTTATGAATATTTCTAAGCAGATCAAGCTTGGGTACTTTACCGATAAAAACAGCCTGATTAACCATTTCAGTTTTCATGAGGTCAAGCATTTTTGTAACTTGAACAGGTGAAACTTTATAGACTTTATCGCAAAGTCCTTCTAAATTACGGTTTGCCTCTTCTGTTACTGCAAGTGCACAAGTATTAAAACCTTGTTCACAAGCTGACTTTGCAAGGAGTACTGGTAATTCACCATTGCCAGCAATGATGGCTAGTTTGTTGTTTTGTTGCATACAGCAACTTATTATAAACCATTGTAATCAAGATTTAACACAGCCTCTGAAGAAAGTTCGAAATTCAGTAGTTAAAGAATTCATCAGACTCCTAATATTATTAAGCATCTCTCTTGATTCCTCAGCAATTGGATTCCTAAACCCATTAGATTCATGTGCAAGTTCCTTTTTAATCCCTGCAAATCGCATAGCAAGGTTGAGCATCGGTTCTTTATAATTAGTGGCAGAGTTATGAAGAAATTCCAACCTCCTTAACATTGAATACATTCTTGCATCTACTTCTCCAAAACAGTTTAAGTAACCAGAAATGTTTAACCTAGCCTCTCGACTTGATACAACTGCTTCTAAATTATGAAAAATCTGTTGAATTGCTCTCTGTCTTTGCCCCGGAGAACTTATAACTTTAACTCCTTGTCTTATCATTTTTCCTTTTGTTAAATAACTAATGGAACCAGATAAGGTCGCCATTGCATTAACTATTCCTTCGTAAAGTTTATTAGGCAAAATTCTTCTAAGTAATGAGTAGTCACAGTTTTTTCGAAATGCATTAAGGTAAGTTTCCATATAAACTTTTCTAGGCAAATGTAAAACTGGGTATAAAAATTGCTCTAGATGCCTACACTCATGTGGAATAAAATCCGTTATATTAGAAAGATAACTAAATTTTTGGTTTAAGAATAACCTGGGTTTAGGACAGATGGGTTGTGGTGGAACAAAGGCTCCTCCAATAGGACGGTTTATACTTATTATTTCTAACTTTGGTGCAATATCTTTTAGATCGCTTTCATTTATTCCAAGTCTTTTAGCTAACATCTTTACTTCTTCATTATAGATCTCTATAGCACGAGGTTTAAGTTTAGGATCAATCTTATAGATATTTGAATCGTTTAGTTTCTTAAAAAGGCTAGTAATGTGTTTCCATTTAAAACATATGCTGTCTTTTAAAGTGCTAAACCCATTTTTGCTCACCATCGATAAGTTCTCTCTAAAAGCTTGAAGTAATCCAATGGATTTAGCTTCCCTAGCTGCATTTAAACCTACTTGCACTGCTTCTACTTCTGTAGCACCTGCTCTAAGTGCAGTACTTGCGGCTTTTGCTTCAGCTGCTACTGCTGCTGAACCTCGTATTCCAAAGATTGACAAAATAGTACCGATTGTACCAGCACCCATATCTTTAAAAGAATTTTCCATTCCCTCTGAATCACCTCTAGAACTACTTGATGCAAAATTTATTATGCCTTTCCCAAGTTCAAATCCACTAAATGCTATGCCTGCTACCAGCATAAGTGGTATTGATGCTGGACAGAAAAATGCAAGCGCACCACCAGCAATAATCATTGGTAACGCTGCAAGTGGATTTTGAAAAATTGCCGTTATTGGACTTATAACACCTTTAAAGAAGTTTTTAATTGCATTTCCAAAACTAAATCCTCTGTTTCTAGAAGAACTTATGCTTCCATCTGAACCAACAAATGAATCAGCTTCATCTGCTTCATTTGCATTTTGTGGAAGTAACACTCGGCCAGGTCTATGAGCCTGTGGTCTCTCACTAGCACTAATATTAGGATTTTCACCGATTAATAAATTACTCATAAAATAAAGTTCTTAAATAATTCAGCTATTATCAATATATAAAAAGCCAAGTGAATACTGCTTTTTAATGGTAGATTCGTTCTATATCTGTTAAAACTTAGTTAAAATCAAAATTTATTGTAAGCTTTGAAGACTGCTTTGAGACTAGTTTCTAGACCATATGACTTATTATTACTTTTCAACATCGGGTTATAATGCTTCTACTTGCCTTCCGCTAAGCGCTTTTAAAAACTCTATTAAATCTTTTTGTTCTTGTTCATTCAGGTTTAAAGGCTTTTTAAGTGGATCTTTATACGTATCTACTCCGCCACCTGCATTATAAAAAGCAATAACCTGCTCTAGAGTTTCAAACTGGCCGCTATGAAAATAAGGAGCAGTGTTAGCCACTTCACGAAGCGTTGGTGTTTTAAACTTTCTTGTGTCTTTTGATGTTACAGAGATTTTTGAACGGCCTACATCATCAGTTATAGGTAAACCAATATTGTGAAAGTCGCCATCAGTAAAATCAGGTCCTTTATGACAAGCAATGCACATTGCTTTACCATTAAAAAGTGCAAGCCCGCGATTTGCACTCTCAGAAAGTGCCATGCTATCTCCACTAAGAAATCGATCATAGTCTGAGTCAGTTGAGATTAGTGTTCTTTCAAATGCAGTTATTGCAAGTGCAAGATGTAATACCGCGATTGATTTTCGTCCAAAGGCATTTTGAAATTGTTTAACATAAACTGGGTCTTTATTTAGTTTAGTTAAAACGCCAGCTATTGTCTCTCCCATTTCTTTTGGATTTTGAATAGGACCAAGCGCCTGCTCTTCTAAACTCTTGGCTCGTCCATCCCAAAAAAGAAACTTTAGATGACTAGTATTAAAAACGGTTGGTGTGTTTCTATCTCCTTTTTGATCATTAATGCCAATGGAAACCGGCTTATCATCACTAAAACCATGATCCGGCTTGTGGCAGCTGGCACAACTTACTGTGCCAGTTTTTGAAAGTATTGGATCAAAGAATAATTTTTTGCCTAGCTCTATCTCTAGATCTGCGGTTTTTTTTGTGGTTTTTTCTTCTACATAATCAAATGAAAGCTCTTTTGAAACTCCAGAAATACCTTTTTTACTTTTTTCTGTAATAATTATTGAAATGGCACTATTTGCAAAAAAGAAGATGACTAAAACAAAGGATATGGTTAAAAAAATATTTCGCACACTTTTCATATTATTTATTTTCTCAATTCTAAATGCCGAATCCTCAGTAGATTATAAACCAAAAACTAATTTTGCAAAGGACTGCAATAAAGAGAGGAAACAATACTCAGTAAAAGCTGTTTTTGATGGGGACACAATTTTAATTGTAGGGGATAAAAAAGATACTAAAATAAGATTGCTTGGAATTGACGCATTTGAACATGAACAAATTCCATATGGACCAAAAGCAAAAGATTTTTTAGCCATGCTTGTTTTAAATAAAAATGTTTGTGTGGAAACTGATGTACAAGAAAATGATATTTATGGAAGAACACTGGGATATGTGTTTGTTAATTCAGTAAACATTGAGCAAGATGTCATTGTGGGGAGCAAAGAGACATTGCATGCAACGTCTCCACAGCAATCCCGATCTAACTTGCGCAAATCGTCTGGGATTGCCACGCCTCACTCTGTTCGGCTCGCAATGACATTCATAAACGAAGAACTTGTAAAAAATGGGTTTGCAATTTTATATGACTTTCCACCAAACATAAAATATCTTTTAAGATTAAAAAAAGCACAAGTGTTTGCTAGACAAAACATGCTTGGTGTCTGGGAAAAGCATGATTATATAATTGAAACACCGGCTCAGTGGAGACATGAGCATCCGTTTAAAAAAAACAGTAAAAAGAAAAAATTACAACGTCTTTAACTTGGCAAGGAGTAAATGAGCTCCTCTTCTACCTTTTTTAATACATTCTTCTACAAAACGAATGGTTTCTTTTTTACCTTTCATATTAACTGCATTATCTAAAGCCCACATAGCATGAGCTTCGTACTGAGATGCTATTTTTGAATTGGATTTTTTATTAATACTGGCATTAACAAGTGCTCTTTGAGCTACAGATAGCCTGGTTTCAAATAATTCTTCAAATTCTTGTTCACACCCAAGTACTTTAAATAAAAAAAAGTTTCTGAAAGCTAGATTATTAAATATTTTCATGGTAGAAATTAAACTTTTTGCTTTTCTTTTGACACTTTATCCAGCTCAAACACCTTATGAATGGCCTTTACAGCTTTCTCACCATCTTTGGTATCTATAACACAACTTACTTTTATTTCACTAGTTGAAATCATTTGAATATTTATGCTTGTATCTGCAAGTGCTTTAAACATTGCAGCTGCAATGCCAGGACGCCCTATCATTCCTGCTCCTACAATCGATACCTTTACAATATTCACATCGGTGGTTACTCCGCTTGCACTAATATCTTTTGCAATTTCTTTTGTAACTTTCGTGGCATCTTCTACTGTATCTTTATCCACAGTAAAAGCAATTTCATTTGTTCCATCTTTACTTGTAGATTGAACAATCATGTCCACACTGATGTTTTTTTTAGCAAGTGATTCAAAAACTTTTGCTGCAATGCCGGGTTTATCTGGAACACCGACAATTGCTATTCGTGCCTGAGATTCATCTAATGCTACGCCACTCACTGGATTATTTAACTCCATCTTACCTACTCCTTGTACTAGTGTACCTTCATCCTGGGGTTTAAAGCTACTGCGAACCCGCATAGGCATATTATAATTTTTAGCAATTTCAACAGAGCGGGGATGTAATACCTGAGCCCCAAGACTAGCCAGCTCAAGCATCTCTTCATAAGAAATAGTTTTTAACCTAGAAGCATCCCTTACAATATCAGGGTCTGTGGTAAACACAGCATCGACATCTGTATAAATATCACAACGCTCAGCACCAAGTGCTACAGCCAGTGCTACAGCTGTAGTATCTGATCCACCACGACCAAGTGTAGTTATTTCACCAGTAGCTGAACTGATTCCTTGAAATCCTGCTACTACTACAATATTTCCTTCCTTTAAATAGTTTTTTATTTTTTCTGTTTTTATTTCAGTAATGCGTGCCTTGGCATGCTTATCTTCTGTAAGAATACCTACTTGAAGCCCTGTCTGTGAAATAGCTTTAAATCCTAAATCATGAATAGCCATTGCAACAAGAGGAATGCTTATTTGCTCACCTGTTGAAAGCAAAAGATCATATTCACGGGGATCAGGTTTATGTGTTACTTCACGAGCAAGGTCAATTAAATTATCAGTAGTATCGCCCATTGCAGAAACTACTACTACAACTTGGTATCCATTTTTTTGTGCATCGGTTGCAATTTTTGCTACACGTTTTATACAAATGGCATCACGAACCGATGTCCCACCAAATTTTTGAACTAATATTGGCATAATTAAAATGATATCAAAATAGTAGAGGCACTGCAATTAAACATCACTTTTAACTCTAAGTGAAAAACCTTACTTAGCTATAAGACTGTTTGCTAATGAGGTGATTAGAATGACATGATTAAATCAGCTCTATTTATGGGACTTGATCTATAGTACACATCTGTAAGAAATTAAATTAATAAAATCATTATTTAAATAATTTTTAATGTTTTGTGTAACCTTTGGTTACATGTTTTTGGACTTGGTTTTTGTATACTTGATTTTATGATTACTGAGCGACAGAAATATTTATCTGTGATTTTAAGAAGTGTTGGCTTTGCACTTCTCACACCAGTTGGCTCTATAATATTTCAATGGCTGGTTCTTCAAAACGGCGCCTTTTGGAATCACTTTTTACATTCTGTGTTAATATTCTTTTTAGGTGTGGTATGTTTAGCTTGTGGTTTCATAGTATTAAAGGAGAAAAATAATGCACATTGAGCAAGGTGAATTAGCCTTTTGGATTTTCATTATTGGCATAATAGGTGCAATTGGATATATGTGGTATGAACTTAATAAAGAACAAAAAAAAGAAAAAAAAAGCTAAAGCTCTCACTAAATTCTGAACAGGTACTGGTATAATTAGCAATTATTAGGAGGATTCATAATGATTTTAAGAGTTGGTAGTTATAAACCTGTACCATTTACTGGTGGGAAAAATGAAGATCCAGCATTTGATAAAGCTTTAACAGACAAAGATAAATTTGTAGAAAAGTTTAAAATACTTGCTGGTGGAACCTATACACAAAATGGGACAAATAGTTGCACTGTAGTCATAGATGATGAAAATAACTATTGCATCAAAGTTACCGGAACTTCAGAAGATGCATTAAAACATTTACCTGATTCATATGGTAAAGAACCTAAAACCAGAATAATTAAAGAAGTAATTGGTGTAATTCCTCCACAAGATATACAACGTTTTACAACGTTTATTTAATTCTTAAAGAATCTCAAAAAAATTAGTTAGCACCGGCTTTCTTCTGTAATATTTTAATTAAAACTTCTGCCAGTTCTTTTGAAATAGCTCCAGCTCTCTTTGCCATTAAGATTGCAGTTCCTTTTATTGCAAGCTCTTGCTCATCAGTAGTAAGGGAATTCCAGTCTCTATTTTTAGCATCTTTTATACCAAGACCTATCCAGCATGGCTTGCCTATATTAATAGCTGAGCAGTTTAATTTTTCACCATAGCTTTCATAAAACTCTCTTTGAAACTTATCATAAGCTAAAACTTTGTCTGGCTTTGCCAGATATTTCGTACCTACTATTTCAAAAGTTGGCTGTCCCCATTTTTCAGGACCACTGGCTCCTGGTCCAAACTTTGTCGGCACAAAACGAAACACTTCCCAGGCACGTTTAGCTCCTTTTAAAGGTACAACAAAACTACATTCTCCTTCCTTAAAAAATGTTTCCATTGTATAAGGCAGCTTGCAGTCTTCATCTGTAAAACCTGCTCCCTTTATTTCTTTATTTACAGCTTCTATTCCAGAGTCATCGTCAAACTTAAGTAAAATATTTACCGCTGTAAGTGGAGCTGAAAATGAAAGGCCACTAGCCGGATTAGAAACAGCATCTCCTGGATTTGCAATGACACGAGAGTTTGGCATACCGATTGAATCATGCAAAAGAAACTTTTTATCAGGAGAGACTTTTACGTTCTCCTTTAGTGCCTTTGCAAATATTCCATCCCTGGCTTCTTTCATCAGCGCAGGCATTTTATTTTCTGGTATTCTGTCATCAACAAAGTTTGTTCGCGGGTAAATATGTCGCTCAGAAATTGTGGCTATATGTTTTCTGTCAATGTATAACCAGTCATCAGAATGGTATTGAGACCTTATGCTTTTTGCTTCCTGAATTAATTTTGGATCAGTCATGGATTCTAATAATTGTGGTACCCACTCATTCATTGTGCCAAGCATAGCTTCCTGTGTAGATTTCCCTGTTCCTGTTGGGGCTACAAATGCAATGGCTTTTCCATTTACTACTGCTGCTGCTGCATGAAGAGAATGGAACTGCATACTATAAGGTAAGCTCTCTCCAACATCTGAAACAGCACCAAGCGCCCAGCTCTTTAGCTGCCCGTAATAGTCAGTGTTCAGTGCAACAATTGTATGAGTGTCAGGATTGTAATAAGCGCCGGGCTTTTCAAAATCCGGACTTTCTTTATAAAGCACTTCAATGAGTTCTTTTAGTTTTGGTTCACCAACAAACTGTTCACCTGTTTTACAGCTCTCTTTTTCAAACCTTTCTTTGAAGATGGGATCAATTGCATTAATCATTCTGACAAACGGCAATTTGTTTTTTTCTATATAATCTAATTTTTTTCTATAGTCTCCAAACTCTTCACCTAAAACACAAATTCCAAGTACAAACCAGTTTCTAGACCAGAAATTAAACATGTGTGGTGAGTTTGTTTCAAGAAGAGCAGGTATACCATTAATTAAAGCAAGAGATTGATAAGGTGCTGAGCTGCCAAAGGTTTTCCTTGCTTTGTTTTCTTTTTCTTTTATACGTTCAACTGAACATGGTTTTTCTGCAATATCACTTCTACGCCTAAGGTAAGTATTGTGATTATATTTCCCGGGGATATTTTTGAATAATTCTCCGGTCACTGGGTCAATTAAGCCAAAATTTTTGTTTAAATCAATATTTATAATGTCAGAGGCTTTAAAACCAACACCACTAAAGTAATCAGGCGGATTGTAATAGTCTACCTTTGCATTACTTGTACTGGTTTTAATAGCATTAAAAATTTCTTTTGGATTAAGTTGTGTAATCTGTGGCATTTTCATATCTCCTTTGATAATCTTTTTGCAAACATGTACACATTTTAAACGATAATTAACACTTGTGACTGAAATGTTTTGTACAATATATATTAAGCAGGACAAAAATGGCAAGTGATAAAGAAAAAGTATTTATTTTTGATACTACACTAAGGGATGGTGAACAATCTCCTGGGGCCACTTTAAACATTCAGGAAAAACTAGAAATTGCAAAACAGCTTGCAAAGCTTGGTGTAGATATTATTGAAGCAGGGTTTCCGTTTTCAAGCCCCGGAGACTATGAGGCAGTAAAGCTCATCGGTAAAGAAGTTCAGGGACCAGTTATTTGTGCTTTAGCAAGGGCAAGAAAAGAAGACATTGATAAAGCAGCAGGTGCCTTAGAATCTGCAAAGAAAAAAAGAATTCACACTTTTATAGCAACAAGCGATATTCATATCGAGCATAAATTAAAAACTACACGTGAAAAAGTTTTAAAAACTGCTGTTGAGATGGTCCGCTATGCAAAAAGTTTTACAGACAACGTTGAGTTTTCACCTGAAGATGCAGGAAGATCTGATCCAAAGTTTTTATTTGAAATATTAGAGGCGACGATTGAAGTTGGTGCAACTACAGTAAATATTCCTGATACAGTTGGATATACTGTGCCAAGTGAGTTTGGTGGGTTAATTAAAGCTATAAAAGAAAATGTACCAAATATAAACAAGGCAGTAATCTCAGTTCACTGTCACAATGATTTGGGTTTAGCTGTTGCAAACTCGCTCAGTGCTGTAGTAAATGGTGCCCGTCAAGTGGAATGTACCATAAATGGAATTGGTGAGCGGGCAGGGAATTGTTCACTTGAAGAAATAGTAATGATTTTAAAAACAAGACCAACTCTTGGTTTACATACAGATATTGACTCTACACAGATTTACAGATCAAGCAGGCTTGTCAGCACACTTACAAATATGCTTGTCCAGCCAAATAAAGCAATTGTCGGAGCAAATGCATTTGCACATGAATCAGGTATTCATCAGGATGGATTTTTAAAATATAAAAGAACTTATGAAATCATGAATCCGGAAGATGTTGGGTTACTTACATCCAAACTTCCACTTGGTCCACGCTCGGGGCGTCATGCATTAAAAGAAAAACTTTCAGAGCTCGGTTATCATCTAAATGAAGAGCAGCTTGATAAGGCATTCATAAGATTTAAAGAAATCGCTGATAAGAAAAAACAGGTGGTAGATCGTGATTTAGAATCCATAATCCGTGACGAGCAAAGAATTGCAGAAACTACATCACACTATGAGCTTGAAAACCTACAAATAGCCTGTGGAACAGGTTTGCCGACAGCATCTGTATGCTTACGTAGAACAAGTGACAATGTATTTTTAAAAGACTCAGCACTTGGAACAGGACCAGTTGATGCTATATATAAGACTATAAATAAAATTGTTCAGATACCAAATGAGTTAATAGAATTTTCAGTTCAGTCTGTAACAGAAGGAATCGATGCCTTGGGTGAAGTAACTATTCGTATTCAACAGGATAGTTTAATTTACAATGGTCATGCTGCAAATACTGACATCACGATTGCTAGTGCAAAAGCATACTTAAATGCACTGAATAAATTAATCGATGCAATTAACAGGGGTGAAAAAATTCTTGCTCAGAAAGAAGAGCTTAAGAGTAAGAAGGGTGTTTAGACAAGCTGGCATTCAGATATTCCTGAACTTCTCCATCGTAAGCATTTTTTAGACGAATTGTTTTTGAATCTCTTGAAAAATTATACTCTTTATCCTCAAACTTAATTCTGGAAACCGGCATAATGCCTATTATTGCATTGGTTATAAAAGCATCAGCTGCTTTACCCAGATAAAGACTATGAACGTTTTTTTCTTCAATTACCGTTCCTTCTTTTTTTGCAATTTCAATTATTTTAGCTCTAGTTACACCAGAAAGAATTCCGCTTTCTAGAAGTGGTGTGATTATTTTATCTTCTATTACTAAAAAGATATTTGCTCTTGTGCATTCTATGAGTTCATTCCTCTCATTTACATACAGTGCATCATTGAAATCACTTTCTATAGCTTTTTTATATGCCACATAACTGTCTGCCCTGCTTGTAGTTTTATGCCTGAAGGAAACAGACTTAGAATCCCTGCTTAAAGTATATGAAAGCAAAGAATAAGCACCTGGGAGCTTTTCAAGTGGTGAGGTTAAAATTAAAACATTAAATTTATCTTCAATGCGTTTTGAAATGATGATTTTTACTCTTCCTGAGGTTAATTTGTTTGCATGCAAAATATCCTGTATCCATTTTTTTACTTCTTTCTCTTCTACTGGAAATGACATTTCCAGCTCTTTTGCACTATGAGTGAGCCTTTTATAATGATATTCAAAAAAAAGTGGTATGCCTTGTTCACACCTTATAGTTTCAAAAAGCCCATAGCCAAATTGATAAGAAAGATCATTTATGCTTATCTTTGCATCTTCTTCTTTTAGGATTTGACCATTTAAGAAAACTAGCATGGTGCTTTTATTCCAAGGGTACTCATTATACCTTTAGCTTTCAATCTTATCTCTTCTAATTCACTTTCTGGCTCTGAATCAGCAACAATTCCACCACCTACGTTAAAAGTGATTTTGTTATTGTGAATGAACATTGTTCTAATTAAAATATTAAAGTTCATGGTTCCATCAGTCCTTATATAACCAAATGAGCCTGTATATGCTCCTCGCTTTGTAGGTTCAATTTTATCTATTATTTTCATTGCTGCAATTTTCGGTGCACCTGTAATAGAACCACTTGGAAATAATGCCATGAATATTTCTTTTAAGTTTATATTAGCTCTAAGCTTTCCTTCAATCGTAGAAACTACATGATTTAAATGCTTGTAAGATTCAATATCCAAGAGCTTTTTAGCGATTATAGAACCATATTCACAAACCCTTCCTAAATCATTTCTTTCTAAATCCACAATCATTATATTTTCAGCTTGATTTTTTAAATCAATGTTTAATTCATATTTGGGCAAGGTGCCTTTTATTGGTCTTGTTCTTATATAGCCATCTTTAACAAATAAAAACTCTTCCGGCGAACTAGAAAGAATACTTACAAAAGGTGTCTTAAAAAAACATCCATATGGATTTGGTGAAGCATCTCTTAGTTTTAAATATATAGCCAGCTCATCGATATCAGACTGTTCTATAGAGTATTCACGCGTCAGGTTTACCTGGTAAACATTTCCTGCTTTAATTTCATCCTTTATGAGTCTGACTTTTTCTAAATATTCAGAGTCTGTAATATTAGAAGTGAGATGCTTACATGATACGTCATTGCGAGCCAAAGGCGAAGCAATCTCCATAGCGTCTACATAGCCAGATCGAGATTGCTGTGGAGACGTTGCATGCAACGTCTCTTTGCTCCTCGCAATGACATTTTGACCCATATCTTGTACATCATCAAAATACGCAAAGAAAAAATCTGGGTAATTGTTTTTTTTACCTCTTTGAAATAAATCATAAGAAAAATATCCTACAAATATTCCATTTTTATTTTTTTTCTCTTCATTAAGCTTTTCTTCTAAAAAATCAAAACAATTTCCATTTACAAATGTAATTGCTCCGCTATCACACTCATATAGATTAACTTCATTCAGAAATCCATATAAGTAATATTTTAGATTAGTACCATAAAATGAAAGATTACAGTGCTCACTTGGTCCACCAGAGCTATCGATCCAGAAAGATATTGGACTTTCTTTCAAAGAATCTAAAAAACTTTCTTTGCCTGTTGAGTGTTCTCTTGGAACATCCCTACAGTTATTTTGTTCTTTCAACTTCAACCGATACATCTCCTTGAAATTCTGGGAAAGGAATATGTGGTTTACGTACTATAACTCTGGCTTTCAAAACAAAAGAATGTTGTAAAAAAGATAAGGCTAAGTCCTCAGCAAGAGTCTCTATAAGCGAGTGTGGCTTAGACTGGGCAATTCTTTGAACTGTTTTATAAATATCTACATAACTAAAAGTATCATTTATATCGTCTGAATTAGTAAGCTTATCTGAAGCAACATCCACATGAACATCAATAAATAACTTTTGTCCAAGCTTTTTTTCTTCACTATGAATTCCTATTGAGCAGTAACAAGGAATATTGTGAACATTTATAGCAGTACACTTAACCTTTTTATTCAATGGTTTTTCAATGTGATTTGTAGATTCTTTTAGTTCAATGCTTGACATTTTGATTTACCTTTTCTAATTTCATAATATTATAACCTGTAATTGCGTATGCTAGCCAAGTTTATTCTTTAATATTCAAAATACCCTGAGTAAATCTTGTACTGGCCACCCTGTCAAATAGCATAGATAGGTGAGTAAGGTTTTTTATCTTTTCTGAAAAGTAATCAAATCTTTTTAATAAATCGCTAGCTGCTGCACAAATCCACAATAAGCCAGATTGTGCAATTGGAGAGCGCAAATTTATTCCTTCACTTGATTTTGATCCTTGTCTTTGGTGAGTTTCTAAACTTTGTTCATTGGTAATATTTTTATGGAACAGCATAGACGACTCAATTGCTACTGTAGAACAGTTTCTAATTACTGCCTCTAATTTTTTAAGATTTAAAATACCAAAAACTGGGGCAATTAACATAAATAAGTTGCTTGCAAATAAAGAGTGAGTCATTTTTTTTATCCTCGATGGTTTTTTATATAATTCAATTAACATTTTCTTGCTTTCACTAAGAGTAGTAGTAATGCTACTCCACCATCCTCTGCTTTTAAAATCACCATTAATTACTTGAGGATTTTTATTTTTATCTAAAATTGGTTCCCCATTATCATCTACTATTTCACGTTGATCGGTTATAACCGCAAAATTAATAAGGCCTTCAGCAAAACCTACTGCAACCCACATGTTATAACCTGTACTAAGCAAAGCAATTGGGGATGCTATTGCATATCCTAAAAATGGGAGGAAATTTTTCTTCTGCCATAAATCAATTGCCCCAATAACATGAGCTACACTAAATGCAGCTTTTGATAATTTTTCACTGATAGATTCTAATTTTTCCTGTATTGAATTAGCAATGTCAAAATTCCCATTTAAGAAGGTAATTAGACTAACTAGTGATGAAAATCCATTTGCACAATAATTTATTACTTTCTTTGTATCATCATTTTTAAAAACTTCAAGGATTTTTCCCTTGTTTCCACTTGTAATATGTTTTGCAGATGAGGAAACTCCACCAATAAGGCTTTTAGATGCTCCAGCTAAAGCAAGTGACATTTGTAAGTAATTCCTTAAGCAATATTTTAAATATCTTACTTAGAAAAGTACTTGATCTTACAAAGCACTTACATAGTTGTAACTTTCAAAAACAGTTTTCTTAAATCTATTTCCAAATCAGATATTACAATTGCTAAAAGTATTAACAATCCACCAAATGCTGAGTTAAGAATGAAAGCTTCTTTACCAAAAGTCCATGCAAAAACTGCCCCAAAAAGTGGTTCCAGAGCAAAAATTAATGAGACTTTAATTGGCGAAGTAATTTTCTGAGCTATAAGCTGAATTAAAAATGCTAAGACCGTTGGAAAAAGCGTTAAATAAATAATTATCCAAAAAACATTTTCAGTACTAAATGCAAAATCAAGTTTAAAAAAGAAAGCAGTGATAAAGCTAAAAATAGAAACAAATAAAAATTGCTGAAAGCATAGAACAAAAGGATCAATATTATTTTTCACGAATTTATCACCGAATAGCACATGCAATGCATAAGCAATTGCAGTAATTATTGTTATTAAGTCACCTTTATTTATACTATTTAAACCACCTGTTAGAAGCCACAGTCCAATTAAGGCAATGAAAATTGCAATTATTTGAATAAGCGATGGCATAATTCTAAAAAAAACAAAAGAAAATATTGGAATAAATGCTACGAATAAACCTGTTATAAATGCAGCATTTGCAGCACTTGTAAAAACCAGTCCGATAGTTTGAGAAATATAGATTGCCCATAAGAAAAATCCTAAAACGAATCCCTCTTTTAAATTAGAAAATAATTGCCGTTTAGTAATCAAAAGAAAAATAGAAACTATAATTGCAGCAAGTAAAAACCTATAAGCACATAAAATTACAGGATCAATATGTTTTACAACACCTTTTACAATAAAAAAAGTAGTACCCCACACCGCACTTGCATAAAGTAACCCTAGATCTGCAAGAAAAGTTTTATTGTTTCTTATATTTTGTGACATACTTCTTAGCTAAAACAAACCAACTATTCTTTTTCTTCTTCTACTATACGTCTACGTTCAGTTTGATCTATATAATCTCCTAAACCAAATCTACCTAACACTATCTCTAAATATTCACGCCTACGTTCATTAGGAGCAAGTGCAATAAACTCTTCTATAAATCTTAATCTAACTGTATGAAGAGGAGTATGAACCATAGTTGAAAATAATTTTGGCTCTAATGTACTAAGCTTATTAAGAACAAGGTCTTGCCTATTTTTTCTTCTTGCTTGTGAATCGTTTATTTTATCAATATTTTCTATGAGTCTCAGTAAGTGCTTGCAATCATTTTCTACATCAGCATAATCTCTATTGGCATTTTTATAATTTTCTAAATATGTCCTGACGAAGTTGCTATATAGACTACTTTCATATAATTCAAAAATACCTAATCTATTATTAGTACCTTTAAAAAGTTTTTGATTTAATTCTTTTACTTTTTTATCATGGGTTTCTAAGTCATCCCTGTAAAGTGTCACTAATCCTGCTGCTATATGAGGAAAATTATTCAATGGGGTAGCAGTTACCCTAACTTTGTTTTCTAGTGAGGCTGTTATTTTACTGGTGATTTCTAATAGCTGATCATAATTATAAGAGAGGTTGATTCCTCTCTCATTTTCAAGTCTTTTAAGCATATTTAAGATCTCTTTGTCAAAGGCATTTAAGACAATATTTGAATTACTAAGTAGCCTATGAAATGCTTTTAAAACATTTGGATTAACATCGCCTGATTTTAACTTGAGCATTGTATCTTCATCTAAATTTTTTCTTAATAGTGGTTCTATGTCTCTTCCATAGCTATATCTGACCATTAAGAGAATAGCATTTGATACTGGTGTTTCTTTATTTAGATTAATCTCATCCTTTTTTATAGCCAGCTCAAGTCTTTTATTAAATTCTCTAGCTTTGTCTCCCCCATTATTATTTGAACCCACAACACCCATAGAGCCAAAAATAATCTCATACCCTGCTTCTTTTAAATAAAGCTGAGCTAGAAACTTTCCAAGCTCCTGAGTAGATAGAGGTGTTTCTTCTTTTACAAGAGCATTAGTAAAACGATCTAGCAAAGAAACTATATCAGTAGATAGCAAACCCATAGCTTTATACAATTGTCCGCGAGTTCTAGGATCTTCTTCTGTTTTTAACCTAGAATCAATTATTTCAAGAGATTTTATTTTAAGTTGTGGATCACTAATATCTTTAAGGACTGAAAGAGTTACTTCAAAAGCTCTCTCATCAATGTAATGATTAAATGTAGAAGAAAGTTTTCGTAAAACTGTAGCTTTTTCTAAATAATTAACAAATGTACTATCTAAATTTTTAAGGTGTATCTTGGTAAGATTTTCAACAGTCCTTATTTCTTCTTTTGGACAAAGCTCCTTTTCAGAAGCAATTTTTATACCTGGTTCAAATAGTTTTAAAAACTGCCTATAGCTAGCTAATTGTTCTAAGGCTTCAACCTGTGCTTTGAACTCAGTAGAATCTAGTGAGGCATTAGCTTTTTTAAGAACAGTGTTTAAATAACCATTTTGGATGTGGAGCATCTTTAACATCATTGGTCCTCGCCAATTAGTAGCTCGCCAGTTACTACCTCGCCAGTCAGTAGAGGGACTCACACTAAAAGTCATATTAATAAAATTAGTAAACTGTTTTAATCCTGTATCCTTCTTTGAATCAAAAAAGTTTTCAGATATAGTTCTTAAAGTACGATCAAGGTTAAATGAATTAAAAGAATTCATATTATTACAAACTCGTTCTTGAAACGAAAGTCTTTCAGATTCAGTAAGATTCTTTGAGCTTGCTAATATTGATTCAAAAAGTGATGTTGCTTCTTCTTCCAGTGGTTTTCTACTAGCTTGGAAGTTTTCTTCAGCATCAGAAGTAGGATAATATGCTACTTTCATTAAGAGATCAAACCCTGAATTTAAAATATCATGATTTGAATTTCCTTTAACAATTTTTTCACTTACTTGTTTAAATAAAGGCTTCATGTACTCAGCACTTGCACGATTATAAATCCCTAGTTGTTCTGTAAATAAGTTTGCACCTTCTAAAATTATTAACTGCCTCCCCTGTGATCTCTAACCTCTTGTAGATTTTGTGCTTTTTGCATTGCTTTTTGTGAAAAGTCAATCTGGGTATGTAATCCGTGATTAAAGCACTTCAAGGTACTGGCACTTTTATTATCTTCTTCTAAAATAACTTTCAAAAGATCAACATAAGACCTTACAGCTCCTTTATCTTTAAGCTCATTGTTTTGAAAATGCTCTAAAATCAAATCTGCCTTTTTACTTAAGTATTCATTCCTTCTGAAATAAAAAGTTTTACTTCTAGGATACAAATCCCTTATAGCAAGAATTGTTTGTGCAGCAGCTTCATGCTTTGTACAATTCTCATCCAATAAATTTTTAAACTCAGTATCTAAGAGTGGCGTTAAGTGTTTCTTAGTAGAATTAGCAATCTTTTCATAAAGCTCTTGATTAAGAAAATTAGAGGGTTCAAAGTTAGATCCAAATCTATTCACAAGCTCTGGAATATTTTCAATATTTGCTTTAGAAATTGTTTCAGCAAGTTTTCTAAGCATTAAATCATGCCCTACTTCAAGACAATCAAAACGGTTAAATAGGACTGTTAACATTTGAGCTCTAAGATAAGCTGAAATATGTAATGATCTTTGCTTTTCAGTAGCATCATCAGATGGTGGGTTAGCTAATATTTGCTGAATTATTTTTTCATAGGGTTGGATTAGTGACCCAGTATGTGCATCTCTATCATTTACTATAGCTTCATTTTTTATAAACTCTTCAAGTGAATTAGAAAATAAAGGGAAATTGTCCTCAAGATTTTTATTTGTTAATTTAATCAAATCATTATATAATCTGGGCTCTTTTACACCACTATCTTTTCTATGCTCTAATGTTGCTATTTTTGCAATTGTCTGTACTAAAGAAGCCTTAGTATAAAAAGGTGGTGTAGAAGTAAACTCTTTATCAATTCTTTCTAGTATTTTTTCTATTTGTGGATACCACTTCTTACTAAATAAACTAGGTGGTGCAGAACTTATTATTTCGGATCTTAACAAATAATTTCCTAAAATCAATGAATTCCAATAAGCACTTTGCTCACTAGTTTTTTCACGCTTATTTTCTTTGTCTGAAAGTGCCTGCAGATATGCTCCGATTAATTCTTGATATTCATTCTTTGCACCTTCAAGAGTACTTTTTAATAGCCAAGACGTAGAAGAAATTGACTGCAAAAAATTATATAGGCCAGCTTCTTTACCTCTCAAGTCAGGATCATTATTTTTCAGTGCCGTAGAAGTCTCTGTAAAAATTTTTCCTACAATTTCAGCTCTTACTTTTTCAGGACATGCTACTAATATTTCATTTATATTTACACCTTGTTGCCCTATAAACTTAGCTCTAGGCAAATTTTTATATACCTTTGGTTCTTTAATTCCACTATCTTTCCTGCTTTCTAATATAGCTAATCGTATAACTGAATTTAAAGAAGACGTTATTGTAGTCCCACCTGCAGTAAATTCATTATCAGTTCGTTCTAGTATTTTTTCTATTTGCGGATACCATTTTTTGTTAAACAAACCAGGTGGTGCAGAGTCTAATACATTAGGTTTTAATAAGTTGCGTTCTAAAATCCATGAATTCCAGCTAGCACTTTCCTCACTGGTTTGTTCACGTTTATTTCCTTTGTCTGAAAGTGCCTGCAGATATGCTCCGATTAATTCTTGATATTCATTTTTTGTATTTGCAAGAACATTTTTTAATAAAGGCTCTTTCATAGAAAGAGCTTGAACAAAACCATTAGCTTTATTTTCTATATCTTTTAAATCCGCAACATTATCTTTTAATGCTTTAGTTGCTTGACTAAAAGCTCTCTTTGCAATTTGAACTTTTATTTCTTGAGGCAGACCATGCAATGTTTTTATTTGTAATTCATATTGAGGAGTATTCCATTCCGTTAAATCTTTAAATATGTCTATGAACTGGTCTATTAAATTGTCAGATAAAGGTATTTTCTTCTCTACTAACTTTGGAACATCTAAAGGACCTAATTGCACTTGTTTAGGTAGATTTGGCAGTTCTACTTTTTTTTGATCATCTGCACTAGCAGATTTAATAATTGAAGCTAATCCTAGAGCTACAGTGCCTACTGCACCTAAATGTGAAGAGACTTTAAATATTTTCATGTTTGTTCAGCCTTGATCAAATTTTTTCGGGTTTTCAATTTCTTAATTACGTAAATGATAGCAATGACTTAAGTTTGTAATCAAGGGAAAACATATATCTTACAATCTAACTTACAAATTTCTTTAGTGGTAATATTCTACGCTTATTATTTATAAATCTACGTTATAAATCTTCCTATACTTTTCTCTAATGTAATTAAGAAAATGATCAGGATTCAATGATTCACCTGTAACCCTTTTAGCAATTTCATTTGCTGTTTCCATTCTTCCATACTTGTGAATCTTATCTTTCAGCCATTCTTTTAATGGAATAAAGTTTCCTTTTTTAAATTCTTCTTCAAGGCCTGGGATTTCTTTTTTTGCTGTGTTGTAAAACTGCGCTGCATACAATGTGCCTAAAGTATAGGTAGGGAAATATCCAATATCTCCAGAAGACCAGTGCATATCCTGTAATGCTCCTACCGAATCGCTTGTAGGACAGAGTCCAACATATTCTTGCATCTTTTCATTCCAAGCTTTTGGAACATCTTTAACGGATAGTTTTCCCTCTATAAGATCTCTTTCAATCTCATATCGTACAGGAACATGGAGGTTATATGTAACCTCATCTGATTCATTTCGAATAAATATAGGCTGGACTTTATTTATAGCTTTATAAAACTCATCTACGGTTACATTACTGAGCTTATCTGGAAAACGTTGTTGGAGTTTTGGAAAAAAATATTCCCAAAAAGATAAACTCTGCCCAACCATAAGTTCATATAATCTGGACTGAGATTCATGAATACCAAGAGAGGTACCTTCTGCTAAAAGTGATTTGGCTAATTTCGGATCAACTCCTTGTTCATAAAGAGTATGCCCAGCTTCATGGAGGAGAGTACTTATGGAATCCCATAGTTTTTCATAACGAGACGTGAGGCGTATATCATGCTCTGCAATGGTCGTAGTAAACGGATGTGCTGAATCATCTAAGCGTCCTCTATCCATCTCACAGTCAACAAGTTTCAGGAGTTCTAAATTTAATTCTTTTAATTCACTTTCACTATATTGTTTATTTAAAAAACTAGTGTCTATTTGAACAGGAGAATTTTTGATTGCTTTTATAATTGGGATTAAACCAGCTTTAAGCTTAAGAAAAATTTTGTCTAACTCTTCTATAGTCAACCCTTCTTCAAACCTATCTAATAAAGCATTATAAGGAGATCCTTTATAGCCCATAAACTCTACCATCTGACGCTGAATTGAAATTATCTTTTCAAAATATGGTGCAAACTTCTCAAAATTATTTTCATCACGAGCACTTGCCCAAACATGATGGGCTTTAGTTGTCACTTCAGTATATTCTTCCATAAGCCTTACAGGAATATTTTTCAACTTATCATGTTCTTTGCTAATTAGTTTTACCAAGGCTCTATCAACATCATTTAGCTCTTTAAAGTTAGATTCTTCTCTTAAGAACTTAAGTAAGCTACTCATTTTTTCTGAGATTAGAATTTCATGGTAATACCTTGTGGTATATGTCATCAGCCACCCTCTTTCTTCACTTGCTTTGGGTGGCATGTGGGTTTGCAAATCCCAATCTAAAATATTTTCTATAGATAAAATTGCCCTCATTTCTTTTGCAAGCTCTTTAAATTCTTCGAGCTTTTCCTGAAGTAAATTGTTTGTACTTAAAGGCACGTTGGACGAACTTAAAAAACTAGGTATAGATTCTTGTACTTGAGGTGCTTCATAATGGTTGTTTAAATTTGTTCTTCCATCTTCTTTTTTGTTTTCAGGAAAATTTACCTGTCGTGGATTTGCAGAAACAAAAAAACGGAAGACTTGTGGATGTGAAACTCTTATCATGAGCTTATTTCCCTTTGTTTTGTTTCTGTAATATGAACTTAAGAAAACTGTATCAATCGGCTAATTACATGTCAAATGAATGAGCACTGTATTGTTAATGAATGGGATTTGTAAAAATAGTTAAGGCTAAGACCGAAAGAGCTTATCAAGGTATTTAATTAACTTATCTTTTAATATTTTTTTTAGTGCTTTCTGATGCAATATTTCTCCTGAAGATTTTACCTGGACTTTTTTATTATTCGTACTAGGCTTTGGCAGGTTATTAACAATAATTGGGGGTAATAGTTTTACTTCTTCAATGATTACATCTTTTGCATCGACTACTCCATCATGATTTAAATCTAACTGTCTCATTTGTTCATCAGTTAACTTAACATCACCATTTATAGCCATTTCTAAAAAGATCACATCGTGCCAGTCTACTCTGCCATCTTCATTGAGATCACCATCTAGCTTTCTTTTTTTTGGTTTTGATATATCATTGTCATTTTCTCTGTAGCGAATATATTCTTTTGCTAATTGGCAAACTGTCTTTAGATGAGCAATGGCTGCCCTGATTTCTCCACTATCTTTAGTATCAGGAATACTGTACTGAATACTTGGCAAGCTAAAATTAATATCTTCGCCTCGACTTGCAATTAGCTCAGCTAATATGCTCTCTACTTGTTTTATTTTACTTTTAATCGCTGCTTTTAAGTCACTTGAGTTACTTACTGAGGAGTTTTTATTGTTTTCTATATTACCCATGAGTTTTAAGCCTAGTAAAAATGTTCTATTCTTTTGCAAGCATTAAATATTGAAGATATTCTAGAAAAAATTGAATATGAAATCGTTAACTCCATGCAATAATTTATATTAATTTTAATTAATAAGTAATTTAAAGAGTTTAGGACTAAAAGACTATCTACTACTGCCCAAGTTATTTATACTCATCTTTTTATAATTCTATCTCTAAGCAACTGTGCAAAGCGTGTTGGGTCTCCATTAAACTCATCAACTGATGTCATCATAAAAAGAATATCCTCTGAATCTATGACATAGTTTGGATTATGAGCAAGCCCTATTGCAAACAGTGAGTCAGGATTATTTCTGGCAAACTCTTTATCTTCCTGTGTAACTTTCCAACTTCTATGCCACGTTACACGCTGTGCAAAAACAGAATCAGGATGATTATAAGCAGTTAATCTATCATTTTCTTCTACAAGAAGATCTTCTCTATTTAAAAGAGCTATTAAAGTGTAATAATGGTAGTAGTAATTTTTTTGATAATTCTCTTCAGTTAAACCTATACTTTCAGGACAAAACAGATAAGGATTGTTTCGCATAAAGTTTTTGTCTTCTTGAGTAATTTTATAGCTCTTATTTTCTTCAAATAAATATCTTGCAAAATCTGAATGAGGATTTTCTTTTCTTACTTTAAGATCTCCAGGCTCTACTATGTAATTAGGATTAGAAAGTGCATACTGTGCAAGCCGCCAGGAATCTAAGTTTTCCCATATGGCTTTTTTATCTTCTGCTTCTATTCCATAGTCAGGTCTTTTAAGAAGATAAACAAATTCAGAGTAAGGCTCTCTTCTAAGTATTTCTTTATCTTCTTTTTCAATTACATAATTTGGGTTTTGCATTAATCCTCTTGTAAACATTGAACGAGGATTTTTTCTGGCTATTTCTATATCTTTAGGTTCAATGACATACCTGGAGTTACTTAAGATATCATTCATCCAATTCATATCAATATTTTTTCTTAGATATTCTTTCTCGTTTTTATTTATTGGATAACCTAAAACAGCAAATCTATAGCTTATAATTGAAACCATTGAATTAAATGATTGAGATTTTTTTCCTGCATGATCATAGCCTTCTATATCCTCAGGTTGTAGCTCATAATTAGGATTCATATATAATCCATGAGAAAACCATGAATCTGGATTTTTTCTGGCTATTTTTATATCTTCTTCCTCTATTTTGTAGTCTTTTCTTCTTAATAGTGCTCCTGCAAAGTAAGTGTTAAAATTTTCTCTGGCTATTTTTATATCTTCTTTTTGAATTTTATAGTTTAGATTTGCTACCAAAAATGGGGTGTACACTTTATTGTTAATAAGCTGTCTTGCAAGCTCTATATCAGAAGCATTTGGTATAAAATCTTTTCTACTTAAAAGAGCTTTTGTAAACTCAGTATCCGTATTTGCCCTTGCAGCTTGTCTATCTTCTTCTTCTATTTTATAATCTTTTTTGCTAACTATATATTTTGCAAGCTCACCCGAAAGTTTTGAATATGGTTCTTTTCTAAGCAGTGTTTTCAACTCATTGTCTAAATTAACTTTTAAATTGCCCAGATTAGGATTACCTAATAATGCTCTAACAAGCATTGAATCAGGGCTTTTGACAGAATGCATAAGATCAGAAGCACTTATAATATAATCCGATCTGCTTGCAGTTACTCCTGCAAATATACTATCTGGATTTGTTTTTGCTATATCTAAATCTTGTGGTTGTAATTTGTGGTTTAGGTTTTTACCTATAAAATAAGCTAAATAAGAGTTTGGGCTTTTAGCTACTGAATCTATATCTTTTTTTTCTACTACATAATCTTTCTTTTTAAGCAAAATCTCAGTAAGTGGATTTTCAGTATTATTTCTAACAAAGTTTTTATCACCAGCTTCAATGGTGTAATCATCTCTTAAAAAAAGATATTTTGTAAATAGTGTTCCAGGATTTCCCCATGCAAACTCTCTATCACTTTTCAATATTTTATAGCCTGGGCTTGACAATAAGCGTAACGTAACCAAACTATCTGGGTGTTTTCGAGCAATTTCATTATCTGCTTCTTCTAGCTTATATGTCGGATTTGAAATTAAAATCTCTGCTAGTCTTTTTTCTGGATTTTCTCTAACAAACTTTTTATCATTACTATCTATTACATAATCTTCTCTTGTAATTAATGCAAATGCAAAACTACTTTCAGGGTTTTTAAGAGCTATTTCTTTGTCAATCTTTTCTACTTTATAATCTTTCTTTTCGACTAGAGCACTAGCAAAAGTTGAATCAGGATTATTTCTTGCTATTTCTATATCTTGTTTTTGAATTGGAAGTGTGGAATTGCTTATTACAAGCCTTGCAAAATAAGTATCTGGGTTTTTTCTTGCTACATCTATATCTTCTTTTTTAATCTCATAATCTTCTCTGGTTATTAGAGCTATTGCATAGCTGGTTTCTGGATTTTCCCTTATAAACTTAATATCTGCTTGTGTAATTTTAAATTTAGGATGGTAAATAAGGTCATTGACAAAGTGCGAGTCTGGATCATCTCTTAAATATTCTCTAAGTAAAATTGGATCGTTTAATAATTTATCTAAATTAAACTCAAAGTTTTGAAAATTAAAAGGGGCAGGCTTTGTTATATTTTGAGCTGGTTTATTTTTATCAGTATTATTCAACCCTCCAGCAAATGGTAATAAAGCTGTTCCCATAAGTGTTGTACGAAGTATGTTTAATATTTTCATAAAAAAGAGAACCTAAAATTACACCAATAGTACACTAAGAGAAATATAAATTAAATATGTAAGACCTGCACAAAGTGTATTTCTGGAAGAAAGTAAGACTACAAAGCAATTTTTATCTAACAGCAGTTCTTAAAGCTAAAATTTGTTCTCTGGTGGTATGAGATAGATTTTCTCCTACACCTGACTCTTAATAATTTTAGATTTTTAGATTCAGGAAAACTGTATAATACTACTAGTTTTGATGTTGTATTAGTACAAAAGTACATGAGGCTCATATTTTATGCATGTTACATTAGTTGCTAGGGATGGCTTTCCTAGACAGGAAATTCAAGGAGTAATAAAGCTTGCTGAGTCAAAAAAATCTAAAATTGCATCAAAGTCTCTTCCAACAAAATACAATCTATTCACAGAAATACTCTCGCCTACATCTGAAAAACCAATAGCTCGTCAAACTTTTGCCGAGTTTAAAAAATGTTGTTCGGGGTTATGGGCTATTGCATATCAGGCTTTCAAAAATCCTTCCGGGGCTAGAAAGGCACTTTATTTACTTTTAGGAGGAGAGCATAATTTGCAGGAGTGGTTAGTTAAAAATACTCCTGTAAAAACACCGATATATAAACGAGGTCCAAGAGGTACTGTATGTTTAATTCCCTATGAACAATTTGATCCAAGAAGTAATAACTGTTTTGCAAAGGGAGATTCTTCCCACGGTATGAAATTAAAACATAATGCTGTTCCTATTACAGTTGAACATAATGGAAAAATAGGAGAGCTATATTGGGTTACAGACAAAAACAACAAACGTTATGAGATCTTTCATCGTTTATTTGGAAGTCATGGACCTCTTGGTGCCATAGACCATAATAAACATCAGAAAGCCATGTCTATGATTGATGCTAAAAGTTATTTTCTTAGTGATGCCGTTAGAAATAAAAGAAAAGAAATTTCAGAAATCATCGGGGGAAATGCAGGCAGAATAGAAGCTTTAATAGGATCAGGAGCTGAAGTTAATCTTAAAGAAGAATGGAAAAGATCAATTTCAGAAACATTGTTCAGGTGTTTAATTGGAAATGTTTCTGAGGAACGTCAGGAAGATATTATTCGTAACGCTGAAATAGCACTGAACTATTTAATAAGAACTAAGGCAATAAGTCCTATTCCAAAAATAACAATTTTCAGCAATGCAAATCAAGAAGGTGAAAGAGCACTTAAAGAACTCGATATTATGGGACTTGAAATATGTAGCGAACGTCTCAGAGAACTTGAGAACAGAAATCCTGAAACCCTTATTGATTGGCTTACACTTTCAGTAGTAAACACAATAAGAGAAGAATCACAAAACAAAGACCCTGAAGAGGTTGTACTAGATGCATCTAAAACATTTCTTGAGATGATGGGAGCCGGAGTTTTTACACGAACAGCCTCAAGAAGCAATTTCGATTATTTGGCTCTTACTGATAATGATTTTCGGCAAAGGCTAGTTAGAGCATTGGACCAATTTAATTCTCCAGATCTCAATGGAATAATACAAGGAGCACTTAACAATGAAAAATTATTGGAGCCTTTTTATGCTGCTGCATGTGCTGCATTAGCATATAATCCAACTGTACTTTTTGCTTCTAAGGAATTCAAAGATTGTGTTTCGGGAATTACTAGATGACAATAAAACTATTGAACTAAGTGATACCGAACTGAGACAATTAATTGAAAAATATTGCTTTGAACACCCTCTGTTAAGCATAAGACAGAACCAAGAAGTTTTTTACCCGCTGGCTGGTTACTGCAGGAAAGGTCTTGAAGAAAATGGTTTTATAAAAGAAGATGGAAATCTTAACAGTGAAGCTGTATTTGATCCTAAAAATTTTGACAAGATAACTGCAATAGGTAAATGGCAGTTTGCTACTGGTGTAAGAGGTTGCATAGGTGAAACATTTGCCCTTGAAGCCCTTACTTGGGATACGTTGTGTATGGCATACCTGCTTAAAAAGTTTCCAGAGATGAAAATTGTCGGAAAAACCAAGACAAATTTCGGCATCTTTATGGGTAGAGAATTCAAGGTAAAAGATTTAACAGCTAAAAACTAAAACATAGAGGGATTTTATATTCCCAAATATCACTTGCAAAGTAAAAGTTATCCAAAAATGCTACTGGCTTAGTGCAAATTTCTTCTCGGATATAAAGTCCAGATTCCAATTTCTGTGCTGCTCCAACTTGCCCTAGTGATGTAACTATAACTTTTTCTCCTTACTTAAATATTTCTTGTCCTTAGTTAAGCATTTTTATCTTTTAATTGCTCTGGTTTTTTAAGCTCTCTTTCCACCTTTTTTCTAAGATCATAATTGTGCCAAGCTTCTCTAGAAAATGGTGAGAAAAAATAGCGCAACTCGAACAGAGCATTTCGTATTAAATTCATAGACTTTTCTCCTTGTAATTATTTTACATTAAAATAACTCATTTATAATGTAGCGATTGTCATAGGGGTTTGAACTGTATTTTACAGGGATGAATCTTCTTTATATTAAGTAATATCTTCGAATACTTTCCCTTCAGTATCCATCATGATATCAATCCAATTTATTATGCCGCGAATTTGCAATGTCTTCATATACATTTGTGGTTTAGGTGATTTGTTAAGTATAAAATGACTAGTAATTCCGTTATCATCAGTAATTTTTTTTTCACTAAACTCTTGTGCAATGCAAGTTAAGTCTGATTCACGGGAGATTTCACTTCCAGTGTAAGTAATTAATTGACTCGCCAAAAATTCTGCCAGCATGTTAGGGTCATTTTTCATTTTTCTTCCTCGTTCCTCTTCTGGCTTTTCTTGATGCATATTCGATATAATACCTAAAGCAATTAGTCTCCCATTTAAAGCTTCTAGCTGACAGTATATTTCTACTTTTCTTTTATCATCGTTTTGTATAGCTGGATTAGTAAATAGAGCATTAACTCGTTGCATTACCTGAATACATAAATTTCTTATCTGACTTGCACGGTCGCTTTGAAAAAAGAAATGCTTTGTTGGTCTCCAGTTCCCACTTGAAGTTATATAGCAAGTTTTCATATTATTTAATTTTATCATCTGCAAAAATATATATTAAATCTATTTAAGGTTCACACAAAAAGAAAGTGAAAACGCTTTAGTCAAGGACATTTTAAACCAATATTTATATTTTTTTAATCTTTCTTTCATTTAAAGCATCTGTCCCAAAATAATATAAAAAACGACAGATGCAATCCTGCAAATGGTTTGATCAATGGAAGTTATAAGCTTGCCTTGTGGCCTATAAAAATGTTTGGATTAAGTAACTAATGGAAATAACACTAGAAAACAGTGTTAGTACTAATTTTATACATCTTAATATGTGTATAATATGTGTGTAGTAGAGTTGTGTTAAGGTAAGCATATGAGTAAGATTAGAAAAAATTTCTCAATATCAGATCAATCAGCAAAATATCTTAAATCAGTTGATAATGAATCAGATTTTGTAGATAAGTTGATTAAACAAGCCATGTTTGAAAATGCAGCAAGTAGCATGGCTAAAGATCCTGATTATCTAAAAGAATTTAAAGATTGGGATTCTCTTTTAAAAGATGGTTTAGAAAATGACTAAGCCACTTCTATTACATAGGCCAAAAAGAGGTGAGGTTTGGATAGTTGAATTAGATCCAACGCGTGGTCATGAAATGCAAAAAACCAGATATTGCCTTGTGATTCAATCAGATGTTTTAAATAAAAAGTTACCTACTTTTATTATTTCCCCGATTACATCAAAAGTAAGAGAAGAATGGTATCCGATCGGGATAATTTTGAAAAAGGGAGAGGGTGACTTAATGAAAGAATCTCAAGTTATGCTTAATCAAGTCAAGGCAGCAGATATAACAAGATTCAAAAAAAAAATCGGGAAAGTTAGTGAAAATATTATGAAACAGGTTAACCATTCGCTTACTTTTGTCTTAGGACTAGAATAATTTTTTCTCTAAGAAATGGGATGTCGTGGACTTAGTTAGACAAAAGGATTCTAACCTATAAAGGAGATGTTTATATTCCTGAGTTAGAGTTGGCAGTTTGATATCTTTTACCATCCTTAAGGATTTACAAAACACTCAGCTTTATCTAATTATACCTCCAGGATTATCTATAAACCCCTGTACGAGTTGATAAATATTTTCCCGGTCAACGTTCTGTAGATGCTTATCATAAAGGGCTTGTGCTTCTTCCCCTTTTAGTTCCCCTTTAAGTCCAAGATATTCTTTAACCAAATCTTCAAGTTTATCCTTTGGTACCTGCTTTATGATTTGTCTGCTAGTTAATAATGCTCTATCAAGAATTTGATTCATAAACTCACTATCTTTATCTGAAAGTTCTACCTGTGGATCAGTGTAATCAGAGGAAATGTGCCCTTCAAACATTGCGCTACTTAACAGTAAGCGTATAATGTCTCTTGCTTCTTTGTAATCTCCTTTAGCTCCGGTAGTTTCACTATTTCGTGGTAGAAGCTCTAGTTCTGCAGCTCTTCCACCCATAAGAATAAGAAGACTTTCAAGAAGTTCAGCTTTTGCAGGTAAAATCTTACTGTATAATCCACCTGAGATCATTACATGTCCTAATGATCTTCCTCGCGGAATATTAGATATGGTTTCTATGTTCCTTTTACAGGCTAAAGCAAGTATTCCATGTCCAGCTGGTTCATGCCTGGCAATTACTTTTAAGTCTCTATCTTTTACCTGTGCCCCGCTTTCCATTCCTATGCTTATCTCTGTAATTGCTGACTTAAAGTTTTCTTTTGTTATCAGGGACTGATTATTTTCAAATGCAATAATAGCTGCCTGTTTAATCAGGTTTTCAAGCTGTGCACCGCTAAATCCTTCGGTGTTATCAGCAAGCCATTTAATATCTACATCTTCTGCAAGTAAACCTTTTTCTTGTTTTCTACTTAAGTACTTATCTAAGACATCTTCTCTTTGACTTGATGAAATAAGAGGAGGGATTTCAATTATCATATCAAAACGCCCAGGTCTTGTAAGAGCATCATCCAGTGTGTCAGGTCGGTTTGTAGCTGCCATAACAGTGATGCGATCGTTCGGTTTAAAACCATCCATTCGGTTCAGTAACTGATTTATAGCTTGAGTATATTCCCTACTAGAGTCAGTAGAACCACTGGCACTATTTGAGCGCTTACCTCCTATAGCATCTATTTCATCAATGAAAATTATGCAATGACCTTCCTTTTTAGCTACCTTGTCAGCTTCATCAAATAAGTTGTCTATCTGGACAGCTCCCAGACCGGCAAACATTTTTATAAACTTTGAAGCACTGACCGGTATAAAAGGAACGCCGGATTCTCCTGCAACAGCTCTTGCTAATAAGGTTTTTCCAATTCCTGGCCCTCCTATAAGAAGTATCCCCTTTGGTAATTGTGCTTCCACCTTGTTTTCATCAGCATCTTTAATATATTTAACAATCTTCTCAAGCCTTTTTATAATATTTGGGTATCCTCTAACATCTTTAAATCTGGTATCAGATTTTACTGGCTTGAAACCATCTTTTCCACCACTCGATAAATGTTTAAAATATCTATATAAGATCAAGATTAATATAACGGCAACTAATGAAGGAGCTACCGGTGTTACTCTATCCATGATTGCCGTGATTCTACTTTTTTCACCTTTAGTAATAAGTACTGGTTCAGGGCTAAGTGTTCGTAATCCCTGTTCTAGTTTTTCTACTTCTTTTGTATCAGTTGGCATAGTAAGATATACACTGCTTTTGTTTTTTAAAATAAATTCATAATATGCTGTAGTGGTTTGCCTTTCATCAGTACTTATCCATAACTGTGCTTTGGTGATTTTTCCTAGCTTTGCTTTTGCTAAAACTTGATCAACTGTACTTAGAAATAAACCATCTTTATCGGGGATGTCATCTTTTATAACTTCATTATTTACTTGTGTTTGAGGAGCAGTTTGAATTTCTGCATTGTCCTTTTTGTTGCAGCCTTGAAGAGTTGTTAGTCCAAGAAGTGATGCTGCAATTAGATTTCTTGGGTAGGAAAGCAATCCGTGACTTGCTGGAGATAACTTAACCATTTATATAGTCCTTTCATTTTTTAAATAAAAATATCTAATAAGTTTATGTGAATAAATAATACTCTATGCAAAAAAAAATACATTAAATCTATTTAATGTTTCTGTAATTATGCTGAAAAGTCCTTAAATAAAGCTCTTAAACAAGTAAGCAAAAAACTTTTATAAACTTTTATAATCTTTTAAGATTTAGTTTTTAGCAATTGGCTTTTGATTATTAGTCCTTAATTAAAGTAGAGATTTTGCCTGATTCACAAATGATAGAAATTATTTTAAGGTTAGCTATGTAAAAAACTTAGAAGTGTGGAAGTTAGTATATGAGCACAGCATTAATACCGACAGAAAGTAAAATTCTGAAACATGGACAAAAGTACAATTAATCATCTTATTTTAATCTTAGATAAATCTAGAGAAGATTTAGGGAATTTCATCTTTAAGCTTCCTAACTCTTCTACAATAATTTGTGAAACGGCAAAATTTCTAAACCATTTGTGATTTGCTGGTATAACAAACCAGGGAGCATATTCAGTGCTACAACGGCTTAACATTTCCTCATAAGCTTTTGTATATTTGTCCCATAATTCTCGTTCTTTTATATCTGATAGACTAAACTTCCAATTTTTAGTTGGGTCATTAAGGCGTGCTTCTAGGCGTTTTTTTTGTTCTTCTTTACTTATATGCAGAAAAAACTTTAGGATTTTTACATCATTGTCTGAAAGAATTTCTTCAAACTTATTTATTTGCTCATATCTAGCTTTCCAAACTGATCTTGGAACTAAATCTTTAACCCTCACCACTAAGACATCTTCATAATGAGATCTATTAAAAATACCAATATTACCTTTGTTAGGAATATTTTTATGAATACGCCATAAGAAGTCATGATCAAGCTCTTCTTCAGAAGGAGCTTTAAATGAGGTCACCTGACAGCCTTGGGGATTAACGCCATGCATAACGTGACTTATAGTTCCATCTTTTCCAGAGGTATCCATTCCTTGAAGTACAACAAGAAGTGCATTTTTATTTTCTGCATAAAGAAGTTTCTGCAACTCACTAAGTTTTTTTATATTATCTTCTAAAATTTCATTGGCAGAGTCTCTGTCTGTCAAGCCAGCTGTATAATCAGGATCATAATTCGAAAGTTTTACTTTCTTTCCAGGAGGAATATTAAATTGGCTATATAAGTCCTTGATAGAAACAGAATGAGTTTTCATAATTTATTAAATTGATTAGTTAAAAAGTTTAGCAGATTATATAAAATCATGTGTTAATAAGCCGATTTCCTTTGGCTTCGCTTAATCATAGACTTGCACAAAAATTCAAAAAGCATCAGGGCACCAATTTTAATACTGCCTATTTTCTAACTTCTTCAATAGCAGCTTTTACAAGCTTATCGTCTAGCTCATCTTCTTTATGCTGTCTTAGTGTAAGTTTGCTTAAGTTTTCTTTTACTTTTTCTTTTGAATTTATAATTGCTTTTGTAAGTGCAAGCCTTGTTCTTTCAGAGACTTTGCTAGTATTTAATTTATCCTGAGCTATTGCAATGGCAACAATTCCTTCAATTGCTCCATGCATCCTAACTAACTCTCTTTGTCTAAGCTCAAGATCGTCCCCATATTTAAGCCCAAGCAAGGATACCTTTAAAGCTAAACATTTTGACTGAAATTGAAGCCATAATGCATCAGATAAACTAAGTGAGCCTTTTTGAAAACTAAACATTCTTTTTGTAAATCTTATTACTGCTGGAATTACATCAGCCCAAAAGCTTACCCTATCTTTCCTGTTAAAAAAATTAAGCACTGCTTTACCATCTTTTTCAAAATCTTTTAAGGCTGCACCAACCACAAGTTGTCTAAGCACATCAACTGTACCTTCTCCAATAACCCATACTTCTGAATTTCTTTCTCTTAGCTCTGTCCCACTTATATGACCAACTGCATTACCAGCACCACCCATTAAAGTTTTTACTCTCCTAGCAATTTTTTGATTTGCCTCTGAAGCAAGTATCTTTAGAAGTGCGGCTTCTGCAATGCCATTCCCACCAGTTCCATATTTGTCAATAAAAGCTGTAATTAAATCAGAGGCTGCTTTTGACTGCGCATACTCAGATTCAATTTCTGCATCGTGTGTTCTTACTATAGGAACATCAGCTAGTGTTCCTCCATATTGAGGGAAAACATTTCTTGAGATTTGGTAATTTAAATTTTCATCTCTACTTTCTCTTGCAAGCTGAGTGCATATTGGTCCAAAACCAACTCTCCCAAGACTAAGGCCTGCAACAATTAGTTCTGCTGCTTTTCCAAGTCTTTCTTTCCCACCAAGCACAATATCTATTGGTAGAGAAGGTAAAACATAGTTATTAAAATCAATTCTTGCTTGATAGCTTCCTTTCACTGTAGATAAATATAGTGGAATTGAAATATCAAGTCCTTCTTTTCTTAGCTCGCTTGATTTCTTTTCCCTGTCACTAACCGAGTCATTTATACTAAATGGTAATTTTAATATAAAGCCAGTTGGTTTTAATTTCCCTTTTATGTCTACTTTTGCCATTACAAATGCATAACTTGCAATATGAGTACATGTTATATAAACTTTTTGACCATTTAAAATCCACTTACCATCTGCTCTTTGATGTGCCGTAGTTTTCATACCCCTTAAAGCATCTGTACCAGAATGTGGTTCTGTTAAGCCAAAGGCTACTAGCTTACCGCTCCCAACCTCACTAAGCAGAAAATTCTGTTGCTCTTTAGTACCAAATCCAATGCATCCTTGAGAAAGAGAATTTTCAACGCTTGTAATAATTCCTAAACTTTCAGATGCGCTTATTACTTCTTGGATAATTGGGGCATACATCATTTGAGAAAAACCAAGACCATTGTGTTCAATTGGAAACTTCATTCTAAAAAGCCCAAGCTTCTCCATAGCTCTTAAAACTGCAGGAGGAATATTTCTGGTCTCATCAATTTCAAATTTATCTACTTCAGACTCTATGAATAATTTTTTTAAATCATCTTTTGAAAGTTTAAGCCTTTTAAGAACTGGCTCAAGATCAGACAGTGGATTTCTAAGAAACTCTTGAGCATTTTTCTCATCCATTTCCCATTTTTTCTTTTCATTTTCATACCAGTTATAAGCACCACTTCCTGGACTTAAATCTGAGTTTTTTATCCCGTACATTGCTATTAAATGGTGTTCTAAAGTTGAGAGCTTAGGTCTAAGCACAATTCTAACCAATTTCTTATAAGCTTCTACAAAAACTTTTTGATTATCTAAAAGATTTTTATTTATTCCTTGGATTAAATTAAGTGGAACACATCCACCAAGAACACTTTTTACTATTGTTGGTTGTATATTTTGCTTTTGATCTGAGTCTGAGAATGCATGCTTAAGTGCTTCAACCTCTTCAGATGGTTTTCTTTCCATAAATCCATCTCTCCCATTATTTTTGGAGATTTCTTGAGAAGCCATTTCATTCATTGTTTGTGACATTGATTTTTTAAAGTAAGCTTAAAACTATACTATCAGAACAGTTGCTTTAGTTCAAAATATATAGGTATAAAAGCTTGAACTGTAGTTTTTAGCATTTACAAGTTTTGATAACTAAGAGTGTTAACCAAAATTAGGATGACATTTTTTCTTCTAAGCTGCTAAAAATTCTCTTACTTCTACCTGAACACCGGATCGTGCTGCTGACTCTGCTAGCTTGAGGAGTTGTGTTGTAGTCTCTTCTGAGAAAAATGCTTCACTACAGTTTTGACAAACCTGTGCAGGTACATCTTGGAAAACAATTGTTGTACTTCCCTTAGCTAGGGTTGCTGTGGTATGCCCTTCTTTAGTTTCACCATTTTTACAGATTGTACATTTCATTTTTATCTTCTCTTTTCAAATCCTGCTTGCCATAACTTTGGATCTGGTTCATATACTGTAATTATAATCGCTTTTTTAGTTTTATTGTCAATAGCAACTACTATGTGTAGTGATTTTTCATTAATAAAACCGGAAATGAGATAACTTGGAAATGGTTTATCATCCAAATATTGTTCAATAATTTTTCCATTTTTCATTACCTCTTTAACATCTACTGTTGTTATTCCACGTTCATACATTCTTTGAACAGCATGTAACCTAAAGTCTATAGATGAAAAATCCATAAACTTTATTATAGCTATTGTTTCTAGAGTTAGGTTAGAACCAAAAGATGCTTATAAATATTGTGGTTTGAACACTTTGTTTTAAAACTCGGGTGGAATCGTGTACTTAGTACGACAAAAAACCATAAAGGACAGATTTATATTACTGAGCTGGCTTTAGCTGCTTAAAAAGTTACCCTACAGCACTACTCACTGTATCTCACAGGGGCAGATTCGCTTTATCATTGTTGTACTAAATAAGATTCTTTTTGTTATTTAGTGTAAAATAGCTAACTATGACAAACAAAGTTTTACCTGTAGGTATATTCAGGCAGTTACTTAAGCCGGACTTTACCAGACTACAACCACAAGAATTACTGGAGGTACGCAAGAGTCTTGCAGGATATGATGAATTTAGTGTTACAAGACATAATGATCCCCTAACATTACAACATCTTCTTAGCACTCAATTCTATAATTGGCTACCAGTAGATACTGTAAAAAGTAAACAACCCTCAACTAAAAGTTGGGGGCTTTGGAACACGCTCGCACTGAAGTGCTTGCGTTAATCCTCCTCAACCGTTATATCCCCATCTATACTTTCTCCCTCTTGACCTTTAATATATTCCTGTATCATTTCATC
>JACQBQ010000023.1 GCA_016201905.1 Candidatus Melainabacteria bacterium
ATACAATCCAGCGAAGAAAAAGTTAAATTCTTTTTGCAGGACTTAAGAACATATTATGAAAGAGGAGGGGATATGAAAACACATAAACTCGCTGAAATAGAACCTGAAAGATTTAAAACATTATATGATGCACTTGATAACTTAAAAGAGAAGGGCTACTGCGATAAATGTATTACTAAGCATGTGTTTTTTGCTTTTGAGGATAAATAAACTGCCTTACTTAAAATCGACTAGCCCTGATTAGAAGACTGATAAGAAATCTAGGAGCTTGTTATTTTTTACTTTTCAGATAAACTTTATTTGAACTTCTAATATTTTTACTAGACATAAGATCGTCGAGATTTACACCAACTTGTCTTAAAAATCCTCTGATTTTTTCTAATCCGGCAGATACAGTCAATTTATTAATAGGAGGAGAGTTAGGTATTTTAATTAAATTTCCAATAAACCTTGAATGTAACTCTGCTAGTCCTAGTATTAAAGAACCACCTAATCTTTTAAATAGATTTCCATTACTACTTGGAATAACTCCTGTAGCTAATCCATATGCATGTCCTAATTCATTACATAGTACTGCTCCTGAATCACCTGAACTAGCTGTGTTTGTTGACAAGTAGTCAACTTCTTTAGAAGTTTCATCTAATTTACCAAAGTTCAAGAACCCTTTGTTAAATAAAACTTGACCTATAGTTAGACCATTGCTTCCCAACGTGTAAACAGATTCTCCTAAAGATGGTTCAGTGTTTGCAAATTGTATACGGTGGTATGGATCTTGTATTTCAGGTAATGCTAATAGTGCTAAATCATATTTTTTTGAACGGTGGATAACTTTTGCTGTTACTTGATCATCGGGAAGATTTTTGTAAATCATGTTGAGGCAAATCTTTATCTTCCCTGTATCGATAAAGTCTAAAACATGTGAAGCCGTTAACATTCCTCCATCAGGGCTTATAACAAAACCCGAGCCAAATATATCTTCACTTCTTACAGTAGCTGTAGCAACAAGGGTTCTTATAAATTCACCATATCCAGCCCTTTCTACTAATTCAGCATTAATTGGCTGAACCGGAATCATTTCTTTTCGCCCAGTAGAATTAAATCTAGTGGTAACTTGTTGGAAAGTTCCTCTATTAAGAGGTAATGGGCTATTCGTGACATTAGCTATTTGTTTCATTAAAATCATTCTTGAAAAAGATTTTTAAATACGCAAAAAATCTATTATTAAAGTAAGTATATTAAATTTGACATTTAAAAGTAAAGATTTTTCAAAGACCTAAAGATTAAATTTTTATAAAATTTTGTATTTTAAGCTTACTTCTAGGGATTTGTCATTAAAACCTCATATATTATTATACAATTCTTAGAAATATAATGAATAATCTAAAAACTAAAAAACTTCTAATCTTTGGCACAGGAGCTGTCGGTGGTTACTATGGTGGAATGCTTGTAAAAGCTGGCTTTGATATAACTTTTATAGCCCGAGGAAAAAATCTTGAAGCATTAAAGAACAATGGTTTGACGTTAATTATAAATGGTAAGAAAGAGAATTTCCCTATTAATGTCTTAGAGACGTTGCATGCAACGTCTCTAAAAAAAACATTTGATTACATATTTATTTGTGTTAAATCAATGGATACAAAAGATGCAGCACTTAAAATAAAAAATAATGTGGGTTACCATACAAATGTCCTTTCTTTTCAAAACGGAGTGGATAATGAAGAAATTATTGGAGAAGTAATTGGGATTGATAAGGTTATTGGTTCTAGTGTATATGTAACCTCAAAGCAAGTAGCGCCTGGAGTAATTGATCAATTTGGCTATAATGCAGTTATGTTTGGAGAGTTAGACAAAAGTGAATCAAAGAGAGTGTCAGAATTAAAAAGTATTCTTGAATCTAGTGGAATAGTATGTGTTCTCTCAAAAGATATATTAGGTGATTTATGGAATAAGCTTGTTTGGAATGCTTCATTTAATCCTGTTAGTGTTTTGACTGAAAAAACTGTAGATAAAATGCTGAGTGATAAAGAAACCTTTGAGCTTATAAAAAATATTATGCTTGAAGTAAAAAACGTAGCACTTGCGCATGGAATAGGTATTAGACCAGACACGGTAGAGTTTAATATCAACAGATCAAAAAATATAACTCCAAATGCTACTCTGTCACAAGACTTTAAAGGTTTTAAAACATCAATGCTGCAGGACTTTGAAAGAGGCAAACCAATTGAGCTTGAGGAAATTGTTGGAGTTGTCATAAGAAAGGCTAAAGAAAAAAATGTAAGTGTGCCTAATATTTTTAATGTTTATACTCGATTAAAAGAAAAAGTTAAAAATCAAATTGCAATTTGATTAAGAATATTACCAAGTAAAGTCGGATTGACGTATTGCATTTGACAATTATCAAAAATATAATCTTATAAGATTAGAAACATATTGAAGGAGAAAATTAAATGAGATTATTACCAACCATTGCAACAGCATTAGTACTTCCATTTGCAAGTACCGGATGTATTGAAGAAAAAGAAGATTCCAAAAATACCCCAGCTATAACTAAACCAGCTCAAGATGTTAAAAAAGAAGATGCGAAAAGTGCTCCAGTTGTAACTAAGCCAGCTGAAGATATTACAAAAGAAGATTTAAAAAAAGTTCTAGTTCTTATCAATGCTGATAGAGTTAAAAGCAATAAAGGTTCACTGCCAGAATTATTTAAACTCCATGACTTTAATGGAAATGGGAAAATTGATGTTCCTGAAGAAGCACTTGAATTCCATTCGGACAGAGCAACCCATGATCATGCTGTATTGTATACCTGCTTTAATACACCTTACGAAAAGACAAGAGAAGAAGTAAAAAAAGTTGCTGATTGGTTTATTAATGTCGGTAACTCAAAGGGTACAAGCCCTGAAGAAAAAGAGGTTTTTCTGGATGTTGCTGCAAGGCTTTATGAATACATGAAAAACAGAGACTCTATTCTTACTCCACTTCCTAGAATATTGGCTGAGTTTGATGAAGATAAAAATGGAAGTATTGATGTAAAAGAAGCACTTAAATTTTATGAAACAAGAACTAAGATAAAATTAGAAAGAGATAATAAAGGACAAGTTACACCAAGAGACTTTAGAAAGGTAATAGATGCTTTTGCAGCAGAAAAATATGAATACCTGCTAAAAGAAAGAGGTGTAGGAAGAGTATTAAATATACCGACTTCTTCAGCGCGATATATATGTGGTGATATTATATGTGAATTACAAAGACAATATTCAGAGCTATATGGACCATATGATCCCCTTTCAGCTCAAAAGTCAACCAGACTTATAGATAGAGACTAGTTATACAAAGATTGCTAAAACAATAATCTAAAAAACAAAAATCTTTTATTAAATTTCTTAGATATCTTTTGCAAGTTTTCACTGGTTTCCCGGGCTTTTTTAGCTGTTACTTTTATATCTTCTTTAAACTCTTTATCAGCTACTATGCTATTTAATTCCCCGGTTAATTTGTCCAGCTTTTCTGAGAGCGAGTTTAAATTTGAAACAGTTTTTGGCAGCTCTAATTCTTCCTGTGTTTGTCTTAAATCTTTTATAAAGCTTGACAGCTCAGTTGAAGTTTCATTTGCAGTCATACTTATCTGCAAAATATCTTTTGCAAGTCCCTGCTCGTCAAGTAATTTTGCTACCTGTGTAGTTATTATGCCAAGCGATGTAGTGGTGGTTTTTAAATCCTTTATTATCTGTTCATCGCCAATGATCTTATTAATATTGTCTCCGACTTGAACAACGCTTGTAGAGAGGAGATTAGAGCTTGTTGCTAGTTGTTCTAGTTTTTCACTTGTGGTACTTAAAAGCACACCTGCATTATCGATTAGCTTATTAACATTTTTTACTACTTCTCTTGCATCTTGAATAGTTGCTATAAGTAAATTGACATCTTCGTCCTGCAAAAGTTTATTTATTTTTGTAATTGCATCTCTAAAAGCTTCAGAGGATTCAATATTGGCTCTTAAAAAGCGTTCAAATCTTAGCGGCTCCTGCGAGATGAAAATAGGATTAAACTGAACAGAGCCGGATTTTCTATTTATAATGGGATTAATTTCTACATACTGCTCTCCAATAAGCCCTGAAGGCACAATATTTACCGAAGATAGAGGACCAAATGGCACATCTTTTTTTGTTATTACTAAGGTTACTTCTACATGATTTTTACTTTCTTTTTGTTTTTGTTGTTTGTCTGCGAGCCCTTGCTGTATGTGTACCTGTGATTTGTCTTTTAGTAATTCAAATTTAATTTTTAAACTCTTTAACTCTTTTTTATCTTTTATGTCTTTAAACCTTGCTTCTAATTTTTCAGCTTCTTTTAACTCATTTTGACCAAGTTCAATTAATTCATTGTAATTTTTGTTTTCTTTGTTTTTAGTGCTTTTAAGGACAGGACATATGCTTTCTACTACACCAACCCTTAAGCCGCTCCATCTGACTATTGCACCTTCTTCCAGCCCGCTTACATCTTCAAAATAAACTTTTATTTTTTGTTGGTTATGTAATTTGTAACCTTTTAGCCAAAATAAACTAGAGACAAAGATTGCTAATCCTAAAAGAGTGATTATGGTAACTTTAGTGAGATCCTCTTGTTTTGACATAAGCAATTACGTTGGACCAATATTTTATATTCTTAGTTCCGCCTTAGGACATTAACCTGTCTGCTTTTAAAGATAGCAGAAATGCGATAAAATTAACTGGTCTTTTAAAAAAAATACAAATAACAAAATGACACTAAGTAATAAAGAAATAATAAAACCCCACGGTGGACATCTGGTCAACAACTGCCTGGCTAAGAAAGAAGAGTTACCTGCTCTTGAAAGAGAAGCAGGCAGTTTACAAAGTATAGAAGTATCCAAAAGAGTTTTATGTGATCTTGAAATGCTTGCAATAGGTGCATTTAGCCCTCTCAGTGGATTTGTAGAAAAAAAGGATTATGAATCCATAGTGGAAAATATGAGGCTTTCAAATGGTTTAATTTGGCCTATTCCAGTTACACTGCAGATAAATAAAGATGTATATGAAAAAGTAAAAGGTCAAAAAAAAGTAGCTTTAAAAAATGAATTAAATGAAGTTGTAGCCATATTGAACTTAAAAGAGATCTATGAACCTGATTTAAAAAAAGAAGCTAATCTGGTTTTTAAAACAGAGGATGAAAAACACCCGGCTGTTCGATATCTCTTTGAAGCTGGGAATTATTGCTTGTCTGGGGACATAAAAGTTTTAAAGCATACTTATGATGAGTTTCCTGAATATAATCTTGGATGTGAGAAAACAAGAGAATTATTTGTCCAGAAAGGGTGGAAAAGAATAGTTGCATTTCAGACAAGAAACCCTGTCCACAGGGCTCATGAATACTTATTAAAAGTAGCTCTGGAGACAGTTGATGGTTTAATGCTTCACCCGACAATGGGTGAGACAAAAGGTGACGATATACCTGCAGATATTAGGATGAAGTGCTACAAAACAATATTAGAAAAATATTTTCCTCTTAACAGAACTCTTTTATGTGTTATGCCTGCCAGCATGAGATATGCTGGTCCTAAAGAAGCTATACTGCATGCAATAATCAGGAAAAACTATGGCTGTACTCACTTCATAGTAGGAAGAGATCATGCAGGAGTTGGAAATTACTATGGTACGTATGATGCTCAGAAAATATTTGATGAGTTTAAAGCTGGTGAACTAGAAATAACACCAATGTTTTTTGAGCATAGTTTTTACTGTAAATCTTGTGATGGTATGGCATCTTATAAAACTTGTCCACATGATGTATCTAGTCATGTGACTTTAAGTGGTACTAAAGTAAGAGAAATGCTAAGAGCTGGTGAAATGCCACCGATAGAATTTACAAGACCAGAAATTGCAAAGATTTTGATCGAGAGTATGAAGAAAGCAGTAGAGGTTAGATAGCTATGGGCGTCATTGCGAGGAGCGTTAGCGACAAAGCAATCTCAAAAACGTTTTAGAGATTGCCACGCCTCACTTTGTTCGGCTCGCAATGACGTGAACACAAAATGAATATTCTTGAAGAAATAATCAGACATAAAAAAAACGAGGTCGCAAAGTCTAAGGAAAACCTGCCTCTCGATAAGTTAAAAAAAGAAATTAAGCGACATGAATATAAAAGAGGTTCTTTTAGTGAAGCATTAAAAGAAAAGATTAAAAAAAAAGAAGTTGGGTTAATTGCTGAAATTAAAAAAGCATCACCTTCAAAAGGCATAATAAGAGCTGATTTTAACCACATTGAAATAGCAAAAGCATACAAAGCTGGTGGGGCAACATGCTTATCAGTCCTGACTGATGAAAAATACTTTCATGGGAATTTAAGCTATATAAAAGAAATTAAAACAGTGGTTGATCTTCCAATCCTAAGAAAAGATTTCATTGTCGATCCATATCAAATCTATGAATCTGTTTATAATCAATCAGATTGTATTTTATTAATTGTAGGCGCATTTTGTGAAATACCTTTGCTGGGTGACTTGTATGAGATTGCTTGTGAGAATGAAATCGATACGTTAATTGAGGTGCACGATGAAATAGAGATGGAGATTGCGTTAGATCTTGTAACTGGGGTCGCGCGACCCCAGTTGCTGGGCATAAACAACCGCGATCTTAAAACATTTAAAACCAATCTCAACACTACAAAAACTCTTGTAAAAAAATATAGACGAGATTTTGATGGAAAAATAATTGTAAGTGAATCAGGAATATTTACGAACAAAGATATTAAGTCATTAATTGAAGATGATGTTTATGTGTTTTTAGTAGGAGAAAGCTTAATAGCAAAGAAAGATATTGAAGAAGCTACAAAAAGATTGCTTAGTGTTTACTTTTGAACCATCTTTAAGATTCCCCAGCTTATAAAATATAATGCAATTAATATCCCA
The DNA here is from genome assembly GCA_016201905.1 of Candidatus Melainabacteria bacterium. GTDB lineage: Bacteria > Cyanobacteriota > Vampirovibrionia > 2-02-FULL-35-15 > 2-02-FULL-35-15 > JACQBQ01. The sequence continues at coordinate 6,926 of JACQBQ010000023.1, forward strand.
CTTACAATGCTCATATTAAAAGGATCTGGAGTAGGTGTAAGCACTGCACCTGAAATTACACTGGCTAAAAGCGCATACCTCCATTTGTTAATCAACATTTTGGAGTTTACTATTCCTGCATTCGCTAATGTAAAAATTATTATTGGCAGTAAAAACGTACAACCGCATATTGCCATTATCATAAGAGTAAACGAAACGAAATTTTCAATACTTATACTTGTAGAGATAACATCCTTTCCAAAACCAAATAAAAAATTAAGCATAGAAGGAGCTACAAAGTAATATGCAAAAACCGATCCAATACAAAATAAAACTGGTGCCCCGGCTAGTATTGGAACAGCGACTTTTTTTTCTTTTGAACTTAAACCCGGTACAATAAAGCTCGCTAACTGCCAGATAATGATAGGTGAAGCGATTCCTAAGCCAAAGAATAATGCTACTCGTAAACTGGTAAAGAAAAATTCCCCTGGCTTTATCTGTAAGAAAGCTGTATCAATAGGAGCTATGTTAGTTAATAATTTTATAATCTCTCTGCTTGTTGAAAATCCAATTAAAGTCGTAATGCAAAGCACAATGAGTGAAATAATGACTTTATTTCTAAGCTCAGTTAAATGTGCTGAAAGCGGCATTAGAGGACTGACATCAGGCTCACTTCCATTTTTTTTGTTGTAAAGATCTAATTCTTTTGTGGATATGGGCTTCATTTTAAAATAACCAGATCGTCTCTATGTATAACTGTCTCTCCGTAAGTATAACCCAACGTTTTTTCAATATCAGTACTTTTTAGACCCATTATTTTTTCAAGCTCAGCTTTGCTGTAGTTCGTAATACCTTTAGCAAAAGATTTTTCAGAATTTAATATGCATATTTCAATTGCTGAGCCTCTTTCAAACTTGCCTGAGATTTTTTTTATCCCTGCAGGAAGTAAGCTTTTTCCATTATTTAAAATTGCTGTTTGCGCCCCTGAATCAACATAAATCTTTCCGTTTGTAATCAGTGTATGGGCAATCCAGCTTTTTCTTTTTTCAGTTGAGTTTGTTTGTGGTAAAAACGTAGTACCGATATTTTTATTTTCCAAAAGATCAAAAATCTTTTCTGGTTGTTTCCCATGAATTATATGGGTCTTTATTCCAAGAGATGTAGCTAGTTTTGCAGCCTGAACTTTTGATGTCATTCCGCCTGAGCTAAACTCACTTCCTGTTCCACATGCCATTTTTTCTATTTCAGGAGTAATTTTTTCAATGATTGGTATGAGCTTGGCAGTTTTATTTGTTTTTGGATTGCTGTCATAGAAACCTTCTTCATCGGTTAGGATTATTAATCTGTTTGCTGAAATCAGATCGCTTACCATTGCACTTAGCATGTCATTATCACCGAACCTTATTTCTTCACTAGCCACAGCATCGTTTTCATTTATGACAGGCAGTACATTCATATTTAGCAGCTCAAGAATTGTTTCTCGCGCATTAATATAAATTTCTCTTTGTGCAAAACCATCTCTTGTAAGAAGAATCTGAGCGATAGGAATATTATATTTTGAAAAGCATTTTTCATAAACTTGCATAAGCTGTGCCTGCCCAACTGCAGCGGTAGCTTGCTTGCCAAGTATTGTTGTAGGCTTTTTAGAGAGGTTTAACTTTTTTACACCAAGAGCTACTGCTCCAGATGTTACAAGGACTATATGGTGTCCACTGGTTTTTAATTTAGCAATTACATCTGAAAGCTTTCCTATAATGTCTGTGTTAATGCCAGCTTCAGAATTAAGCGAGCTTAATGTTGTAGTACCAATTTTTATTGTTATTTTTTCAGATTTTGAATTAGTTTTATCCATAACTTTTTAAGACTTTGTTGATTTTAAAAACAGTTAAATATATTTAGCAATGTGCTTTACCTTTTTATTTTAAATGACTTAATGTATATTGTCTCTTATTTAGAAATTTATAGTTAGTTACCTTGACTTTTTAATGAGTTGGGAGAAATTGAAAGAAAGAAAAACTGGGAGAAATTATGGAAGTTAGAGGCTCAATTAATACACCCAAATCTCCAGTTTCGCTTGAGATAAATAACCTACTACCAGAAACCAAGAGTAGTGAATTAAGTAAACCCACTGCTACTGTCCATAGTTTAAATAAATCACAGGTCTTGAGAGATGTTAGAGACTGGCTTGTTGCATTGGTAGTACTTGCCTGGGGAGGAACTGGCATATATGATAGATTTTTCCCTGCTAATCCTGCTTCATTACAAAAAAACTCTACTGATGACTTTATAAAATTAGATCAAAAAGAAAAAGGTAAAATTAAAGAAATAGAAAATAAGTAAAAGGAGTAAATTATGAAAATAACAAATGATCCCAGAATACAAGTTGCTAAGACAGGTGTCCTTACTGGATTAAAAAAAAGAAGACCTGGTGAGGCCCCCCAAGGAAACAGTTGAAGTGGTTGCTGCTGGAGCTGGAATAGTTCTTGTAGGTGCTACTTTGTTTTGGCTCATAGCAGGAGCACCAATACCAAGCTCCAATAATCCAAAAGCTACAGCAACTGAAACCAAACCAATGAAACATTGAAAAATTGGTTAAGCTTGAGAAATAAAAAATAAAAAGGAGGAGACATGTACATTAGCCCAGCTTCAGAAAAAACAAGTTTAGGTATAGGAGTTTTAGCAGCTTTACTTGGTCTAGGAGGACTAGCTTTCATATCATCTACTCAAAAGATGAGTGAAAGACAAGAAATAACAGAATTAATTAGCAGGAGTGATAAAAACAAAGATGGCAGACTCTCAGTAGAAGAAGCTACAGAGGTTATTTATAACGAATATGGCGTTAATAAAGATAGATTTATCTCAAGTAATAAAGTAAGAGACATAAGTCAGCAAGCAAAGAGAATGGGAGAACTTGGTTTTAAGGATGCAAGCCAAAATATCTTTTATGCTTTAAGCGAAATTGGCAGAAAACAAATAGAAAGACAAGAAAAATAATTTTAAAAAGGAGAACCTCATGAATACATTACAAAAAATTGCTGCAGCTTCTGTTTTATCTTTAGGAGTTGGTGGTGGTGCTGGTTACGGTATTAGTCAAGCAGTAAATGAGTCAAACAGGATTGCAAATGATCCAGTTGCAAGAAGTAAAGAGAAGGGTCCTATTAAGATGATTGATATAAAAAGGGATGACATGGAAAAAGTATATGTCATGAAACAAGATTACGTTGATAAAAAATATAAGTTTGACTGGAGTAGTATGAATGTTGTTCTTGTCCTTAAGAATGGGAAATTAAATGAATATAATCTTAGAGTTCTTTCACCAGATGCATTTATATTTGAAGAACTACCTAAGGTAAAGAATAAAGAATAAATTTTTCTAGATAGCAAATAGGGTTAAGAAAAAAACTAATTTGTAGCATTCTGCAAAGTAACAATTCTAAGTTTTTTAACACCAACACCGGCAGCAGCATCAAGCACAGCTACAACGTATTTTTGCCTGGCTTCTTGATCTGCTTTTACTGCTACAGGGACATCTTTTGTGCCAAACTTTTGAAACTCACTTTTCATTGCATTGCTTACTAATCCCTGAATTCTTTCTACAGGTGTTCTTTCATCTGAAATTTTTACGCCGTTTATAGCAATGATTCCATCTTTACTTACTTCTACAGTTATAGTTTTGTTTTGCTGTTCTGCTTTTCCATGCTGGGCTACAGGTGGCTCTACCTTAAGAGAGCTTTGATTAATTAGAGGTGCAATTAAAATCATAATTATAAGTAAAACTAAAAACACGTCTGTTAATGGAGTAATATTTATTTCAGAAAAGGTCTGTCTTCCACCTGAACCGCTACCGCTTGAAAATGCCATTGCTCTTTATCTCCTGTAACCAGGCTGCGAACCACCTTGTGGAGTGTGGTTTACTAATGTGGAAAAACTTAAAAATAATAATTTTAATAGCTGAAAATCTTCTTCAAACCTTCTAACGGTGTTGTTATAGTAGTTATTCATAATTACAGCAATGATAGCTACAAGCAATCCATATCCTGTTGCAATTAATGCTTTTGCAATGCCAATAACTACTTCCTGGGTTTGACCACCAGCTTCTCCTAAGATCTGTAATGTGACAATGACACCAACGACAGTTCCAAATAATCCTAAAAATGGTGCAGTAGCACCAATGGTTCCAAGAATAGATAAATATTTTTCCAGTTTTCTTGACACAATGTTTACTGTTATATCAAACGCTCTGGAAAAATCTTCTTTTTCAACAGCTATAAGTCTAGTACCTTCTTCAGCAACTTCCCCTACAACACCGCCAAGCTGGTTTGACAGAGACTGAGCACCTTCCAGGTTTCCACGTTCTAATTCTCTTTGTAATCTTTGGATAAATGTAGTTACGTCTCTTTTATTTCGCGTATAGTAAAGAGATCTTTCAATGACAACAGCAATGGTAAGCACAGAACATATTGTAATTGGCCAAAAAGCAAACCAATCCCCAACCATAAATGCAAAAAAATATTCAAAAAACTTATTGCCATGTACTGTTGTAGCGTCCATAATTTTATTTCTAATTATCCTTTCTTGATGACTGTATCATATTACGATTTATTCTGTCACTTAGTCCAACTTTTTCTTGATCCTATATAGGGTAGGATTTATCCTGCCCCTACAAACATCAAACTTTTTTCTCTTTCTTACCACTTGACTTTTAATATTGCCTATATGAACTGCTTGACCCAAACACGTTATAGTCAAACGTAAATTCAATATCAACTATATTAGGAGCACCTTCAGGTAATCTTGCAAATGGTGCTGCACCTTGGACTGCAATTAAAGCTGCTTTATCAGAAGGTTCAAAGCCACTAGCAGCTTTTAATGTAAGATCAGAAAGCTCGCCTGATTTATTTATCTTAAATGTTACTATTACTCTTTTTGATTCATTGCCACGAGGCGGTCTCCATGAGCGCTTAATTCTTCTTTGTAGCTCATTCATATATGGACCAAAATCGATATCTTTTTTTGCAGCTAAGCTTGTTGATGCGAGATTTCTTGAGTTTGGTGGAGGATTGCCGATGTTTCCAAATCCGCCTGTACCAGGAGCACTTGGGACTTTTGGTATTACTGCAACTGCGCTTACAGTTCCTGGAGAGCTGGACTCTGAATTAGCTGTATCTGGAGCCGGGGCAGCTGGCTGTGGAAGTTTTTCTTCAGTCTGTGTAGTAGAATTTTGTATTGGAGCTGGCTGTGATTGTGTTAAAGCTGGACGCTCAACAATTTTTGGTACTGGTCTTGGAATAACTTTAGGTTCAGGAGGAGCAATTGGTTTTGGTGGTGCAAGCATCTGTTGTACTACCCTGGGTACAGCTTGTGGTGGGCTTAGTGGCCTTGTCGGGCTAGCAGGAGTAATTGGTTTATTTGGAATGTGTTTCCCCTGATCAATGGATTGGACTGTTGATCTTCTCTTTGTTTCTTCTGGCGGTGGCTTCTTGGATTCTACTTGAGGCAAAATAAATTCAATTTCAGTAATCTGTTCTTTGTTCTTTGAAGGAATAACAAGAAATAAGCTTATTAAAAATAAAAGAGCAAAGAAAACCGAATGAAGAATATATGAGCTTGCTGTTGATTCGGAAAAACGAAACATCGTTGAATCAGTGCTGATAATTTTATAATCGTATTCCTGAAGAGCTTTGTTTGCATCAAGGTATGCATCCACCATACTGTAAATGACAAAACTTATAATTGTTAAAACTAAGAGTATTGAGAACGAGCCACCAAATTTAATGGAGTTCATTAAAAATTCAGCTGCAGGTGATGGTTGAAAATCAAATTTAAAAATAAAACCAAGAATAAATTTAAGTATTGTAAGCAGTGCAAGTGCAAATTCTAAAGTAGAAGCAGGATGTATTGAGCCAAAAAGCATTAACAGACTTATCGATGTTGCAACTAAAAATAAAATTCCTTTTGTAGTTTTTCCATTATATAATTGACCGATCCCAGGAATAATGGAATATAGTGCAATAAGAAATGGTTCTATTCTTTTTGATTTAGACTTTTGATCAAATAAAATGCTCGTCATACCGAACCTTGCCTCTTTTCAATATACACTATTCCACATTCCACGAGATTTCTATTTTAGAATTATTTTAACTACAAGTTAATTAATCTCAATTTTCAAAGATGAGCCTCTTGGCAAAACTAAACCTGGAGATGATTGATTTTCGTTTGAGGTATTAAAAATTGCTCCTAAGACATTTGTTTTTGTTTGCTTATATAATGTTTTGCTGATTTTTGCAGATACACCTCCATTTTGTCCTGATTCTTTTATATTCAGATTTGACTTGGCTAAAAATCCCATTTTTGTACCATTTATAGACTGGATCTCATTAAAATAAATCACATAATTACTATTTTCCTTTATAAGCATGCCTATAAATCTTGTACCTTTTGGTATGTTTTTACCATCTGGCAGGCTTTGATCAAAGGTAGAAATTGCAAAGATAGACTCAGGTGGATTTTGTAAATTAATCTCATGGAGAAGAACAATAGAAGCAAGCCCTTTTTTTAAATACTGAGTGTAGCCATATGTAAATATTCCAAAAATTAAAATTGGAGCCAATATTATTGCAAGTTTATTTTTTGTAACTTTCATACAATAATTATAAAACCTTAAGACTTAATTTGATAAATAAACTCAATCTCTACTAAAGCATTTAGTGGTAACTCAGCTACCCCAAGCGCTGATCTTACGTGTTTGCCTGACTCACCAAATATACTAACAAGCAAATCAGATGCACCATTAATTACTTTTGGCTGATCAGTAAATCCTGCACTACTGTTAACAAAACCAGTAACTTTAACTATGCGTTTTATTTTTGATAATGATCCAAGGGTTTCTTTAACAGCACTTAAGGAATTTAAAGTAGTTAATTTACTTGCCTCATAACCAATTTCTATAGTGTTATTTTTTTCGCCCATTTTACCAAGGTAGACTACTTTTCCATCTTTTATTGGCAGCGTGCCGGAAGTAAATAATAAATCAGAAACAACTAGAGTAGGGATATAACTTGCAAGCGGCTTTGTAGCTTGGGGAAGGGTAAGCCCTAATTCTTTTAATTTAGCTTCAGGATCTTTCTCTAGTTCTAACATAAAGCCTCCAATTTTTTTTAATATCTACAGTAATCATTAGTTAGTTTACCTCATCTTTTTGTTCTATATTGAAAAGATTTATTTTGACGATATACGTAGAGATTTTTAAGCGATATCCCTACATTTGATTTCTAGGTTCTTCTTTTTGAAGGGTTATCCACTATGCAGTAATTCATTGATTTAAAAAATATAGGCTTTGTGACTGGTCAAGTTAATAATTATTTAAGCCGATTACTACTTCTAAGTTTTCTGTTCATTAGAACTTAAAAATGTTTTTTTTGAGCAGTTTGACGAAAAGGCAAACCACAAGAAATTGTGGGACGCAAAACCACAGGCCCGTAGACAAAGCTGGTTCAGGGAGCAATGTCACCGCAGAACCGATGGCTAAAAGGGCAGCTGGGTTACCGAATCAAATATGGCACCCTTCAATAAAACTGGCTTTGTTTTTAGTTTTGTTTGTGCAATTTTATTTGCTTCATTGCTCATTGACTCAGCAATTGCAAGTGAAACTACAGCTGACTATGATTCAGTAATTGTAATTCCTAAAGTAAAGATTAACAGGCTGGATAGAACAATGCACAGCCGTGGCATCTTAAGGTATAAAAAAGTTAAAGAAAATATTTATGTCATACCTTTAGAAGCCGGGAATGGCACAGCAAAAGTTGCTGAACTAAAAGCAAGTGGTTTATTTGATTTAGTAGAACCTGATTACAAATTTTCATTAGATCAAGTCAATGAAAAAAAATATACAAAAATAATAATTCATAGCAGTGAACAGAACCCTCCAGAATCAAACACAAATAATATTCAGCCTGCACCAAGTGTAGAAGCAAAAGAAATCACACCAAATGACAAAGGATTTAATGCTCAATATTATTTAAGAGAGACAAATGCTACAAAAGCTTGGAGCACAACAGTTGGAAGTTCATTATTGGTTGGTGTTCTGGATACAGGTGTAGATGAAAATCATCCGGACTTAGTAGGAAAAGTAGTAAATGATTCTGATTCATCCAGTGATGATTTGACAGATCAGATCGGGCATGGAACAGAAGTTTCTGGAATAATTGCAGCAAACACCAATAACAATCAAGGGATAGCTGGTATATCCTGGAATACAATGATATTTCCAGTAAGAGTAACTGATGAAAGTGGACAAGCAAGGGTTTCAACAGTAGTTTCTGCTTTAGATAAGGCTTACAGCAAAGGGGTAAAAATTGTACAGATTAGCTTAAGTACAAATCAATTTTCACAAGTTTTAAAAGATGCAGTTGCTCAGGCGCAGGCAAGAGGTATTTTAGTAGTTTCAACAAGTGGTAATTCTGGAGCCAATGAATTGAGGTACCCGGCTGCTTTTGATGGTGTAATTGGTGTGGGCGCAGTTAATCAGTCCAGAGAAATAGAATCATACAGTACAACAGGCGAACATGTAGCTCTTGTAGCGCCAGGCTCATCCATTTATACAACGTCGCTGAGCTCTGGTTATGCAGCAGTTAGTGGGACATCGTTTGCAGCACCACAGGTGGCAGGGGCTGCTGCACTTATATGGTCAGTAGCGCCTAACTTAAACAGCAGTGAAGTAAGAGATATCTTAATTAAATCTGCAATTGATCTGGGTGAAGCAGGAAAAGATCCTGTATATGGCTATGGACTTTTAAATACAGAAGCTGCCGTTGAAATTGCAAAGACAAGACAAGCAAATCGAACCGCATATTAACCCTTTAGATTATGCTGAAAGAGCAATACTTGATATAACACTTTCAAATAATTTCTTCCCATCTTCACTGCCTAAAATATTTTCACAAGCTCTCTCTGGGTGAGGCATCATGCCTAAGACATTACCTTTTTCATTTATAATTCCTGCTATGTTTTCCATAGAGCCATTTGGATTACTTTCCTGAGTGATGTTTCCATTTTTATCACAGTATTGAAAGACAATTTGATTTTTATTTATGTTTTTTGATACATACCTTCCGTCACCGTGTGCAATGGGGATTTTTATAACCTCACCTGGTTTGTATAAATTCGTAAATGGATTTTGTAGAGGTTTATTACTCCCTACCTTTAAATAAACATCATCACAAATAAAAGAAAGAGATTTATTTCTTGTTAGTGCGCCCGGCAATAACCCAATCTCGCATAAAATCTGAAAGCCATTACAAATGCCAATCACCAGACCGCCTTTATTTGCAAAGCCAATAATTGGATTTATTATTTTAGAAAACCTGGCAATTGCTCCTGATCTTAAATAATCACCATAACTAAATCCACCAGGCAAGATTACACAGTCTATTCCTTTTGGAAGCTGAGGTACTTCATGAAACACTTCTACTACATCCTGTTTTAGAAGATCTCTTAAAACATAAACACAATCCTTATCACAGTTTGAGCCAGGGAAAATAATGACAGCAAATTTCATAACGGTTTAATTTTATCTTATGATAGGTATGTTTGTAAGGGCAAATTTAAAACCTGCCCTTACGCTTTGGTACAATAATGTGGTTATGATAAGCAAGTCTACTATCTTTACTCGTCCCTGGAATGGAATCATTGATTGCTATCGTACATATTTACCTGTAAGTAATAAAACACCCGTTGTTACTTTGAATGAAGGTAACACACCACTTGTTTATGCTCCACATATAACAAAGCTTTGTAACATGCCTGGCTTAGCGGTTTATTTAAAAGTTGAAGGAGCGAACCCAACAGGTAGTTTTAAAGATCGTGGAATGACAGTTGCTGTAAGTAAAGCCGTCGAAATGAAATCCAAGGCAATAATTTGTGCAAGTACTGGAAATACCAGTGCAAGCGCTGCTGCTTATGCGGCACGTGCCAGGGCAAATGGTTTTAAGATGGATTGTTTTGTACTTGTTCCTAAGGGATATGTTGCGCTTGGAAAGTTATCTCAAGCAATGATTTATGGTGCTAAGGTTATACAAGTAAAAGGAAACTTTGATGAAGCCCTGAAACTTGTAAAAGAAATAGTTGAAAAGTATCCTGTAACACTGGTGAACTCCGTTAATCCGTTTCGTATTGAAGGACAAAAGACTGCAGCATTTGAAGTCTGTGAGCAGCTTGGCAGAGTGCCTGATGTTTTAGCAATTCCTGTTGGCAATGCTGGAAATATAACTGCATACTGGAAGGGCTTTTGTGAATATACTAGAGATACCAGACCCAAAATGATTGGTTTTGAAGCCAGCGGTGCTGCTCCTATTGTACAAAATAAAATTATTGAAAAGCCAGAAACAGTTGCAACAGCAATTAGAATAGGAAATCCAGCCAGCTGGAAGCAAGCAGTAAATGCAGCTGGTGAATCAAGTGGATTTATAGACTGTGTAACTGATGATGAAATAATTGAGGCGTATAAACTTCTTCACCAGAAGGAAGGTATTGCATGTGAACCTGCAAGTGCTGCTTCAGTAGCCGGGCTTTTAAAAAGTGCAAAATTAAAAAAAATCCAGCCCGAATCGACAGTAGTTTGTGTCTTAACTGGTAATGGATTAAAGGATCCTGATACTGCTATTAAGTCCAGTGAGCAGGAAAAATTAGAAGTAGCTCCTGATTTGAAAGAGATAACTAAATTGTTAGGGTTTTAATTACTTTTTTAATTACTTAAAATTCAATAGTGATTTATCCACAACTTTAGCTGTGGGTATATTTTTAGGGTTTGTTGAAGATTGGTTTTTTTCTACTAGCTTTCTAAAGAAGTTTGAAATATTTTTATAACTGGTGACTTGCTCAGGTGTAATGGCTAATATAGAGTTATCTTCTTCAAATATAAAATAATATGTACGGGTAGAAAGAGCATATTCTTTTAAAGCAAGTCCTGCAAATACTGAAAATATTTCACTAAGAGTGTTTAACTCATCAGGAGAAAGCCCAAGATTCTCAATAACATTTTCCTGCTTTTGAGAAAAAACATCTAAGATGATTTGTACCAGATCAGGCACAGATCTGAATTTCTTATAAAACTCAACAAGAGATGGATCCTTATCTAGTTTTTTTATCTTTGATTTTATATATTTGTTCGATTTATCTTGGACTATTTTTGTAATGTCATCAGGTAATTTATTACTTAAGTTAATATTTCCTGGATTTAATTGACGGTATTTCTTTTTATATGCATCCCTTTCTTCACTCCGTGGGGTAGTCTCTTTTTGGTAATGGTCATTTTGCTGAGTGGTTAAACAAGACAACCCGGGGGCATAAAAAGAACTATTAGGTATTTTTTGTACAACTTCTTTTTCTACCCTGTCGTCTACTGCCATATGCAATATAAACTCATAGCCTTTATTGTTTATTAAAGGGTTGAGTTGTTTTGCACTTTTATCTAAGACTAAGGCTGTTCCTCTTAAGAAACTAGCTCTTAGTGTTCCCGTAAACATATTAGTTTAATAATATACAACATTTTAAGTCTATTAGCTTAAGTTCTTAGGGTTTTAACCTACAAGATTAATTATGATGTTAGCATTAAGTTAATTTAAGAAAAACTTACTATCAAAAACTAAGAGATAAAGAATAAAGTCAAATAGTTTTAATTTCTCTGCGGTACAACGACTTGCAAAGATTGATCCAATAGAACAGGAATTTGTGAACCACTTTGTATTACAAGCTCTGATCCTTTGGAAGCAAGAGCAGTAAGTAGTCCAGTTCCTCCGCCGATTGCAGCACCTGACCAGGCACCACGTCCTGGCATTCCACCAGCTATTGCACCAATTGCAGTACCAAGCAGAGCTCCAGCTCCAGCACCGATTGCAGTTTTTCCAACAGTTTTACCAGTTCTGGATCCGCCTGTTTCAGCCTGAAGCTTAAATTGATTTGTATCAACTGAAGCACTGAGTGGGTAACGCTGACCATCTGGTGCTTGTAAAGCAGTAAATCTTATTTCTAAAACTCCACCTGCTCCTGCTCTAAATCTTTTTGCTGGTATGACATTTACTACTTGGCCAATTAGCTGGCTACCATTTGGAATAACTACATCAGAACCAATGACAAGAGGTGATGAAACCGTTGCAGTTACTACATCTCCAATTCTATTAATTCCTGAACTTAGTGTTGAGATTAAACTTGCATCAAATCTTGAGCCTGCAGGTGCTACGACAACTTTTCCACGTAATGGACGGTTTGTAGTACCTACACCAGCTCCACGATTACCCTGAATAACCTGATCGTATGAATCATCTGGTTCTACTGGGTCTTGGTATCCCTGAGCTAAAGCTGGAATACTGGAACACAAAAATATAAAACTCAGCAGCAACAGTTTTAATTTGTTCATTGTTTTCTTAAATGTAGTTTTCATAGCTTACCCCTTGTTTTCTTTAATTCCTAAGAGTTGATTATATTACATTTTTTACAAATCACACATTTGTATTTAAAAGTGCTTGATACCCTAACCTGCTTTCTTTACATGTTTTTAATAAGTTAATAAGATCTACAGATTTGTTTTCACCAGCAATTATCACCAGGTATAAATTCTCTTTAGCTTGAAGCTTTGAAATTACTATAAGCCCTGTTTCGTTTAAGAGTGTATAAGTATGAAATGGTTTTGAGTAAAGATTAGTCCCAATTTCTTCAAACCTGGGCTCTGATTTTACTATGTTTAATATTTGTTCTAAATAGTTATTACTTCCATTGACTTTTTGTTCTTTGATTATTTGATAGTCATTTCCTAAAAAGTAAATATAATCAGTACCTTGAATGTTCTGAATCTTAGCAATGATTTCATCAAAAAATTTGTTTTGATCCTCATCCATAGTTATTTTTATTCTGCTTGTTGTTTTATATCATTTTTTTTGATTTTCTTTGTTGAGTCGTTTGATTTTTTATCTTTTTCTTCAGCTATTTTATTGCTTGAATTTTTATTTGCACTCTCAATTTTTTTAATAGAAATGATATCTACCCAAGGCTCATCCAGTGCTGTGCTAAATACTTTTCCATACATTTCTACCAGATCTCCTTCTTCCAGCTCACGTATAACTGGATCTTCTTTGGCTTCTTTAACTGGATATGCTAGCTTAAGCTCAGAAAGAGGAATCTTTCCATCAGCTCTAAATAAGCAAAGGGATATATAATCCTTGGATTTTCTCATAGCAGGCTTATAGTCCAGTGCCAGGGTCGTAAATGAGCTAAATCTTCCCCTAATCTTTATTTTTTTATCTAAATAGCTGCCTGGGCTCTCAAGGAGTGCTCCTAAAAGAACTGGATTATATTCACTTTCATTTATAGGTTCTTTAGGTTCTTTTTTCTTTTTCTCTTTTGAATTTTCTTCGTCAATTTTTTTATCTGTATTTTGCTTTGACTGTTTGATGGATACTTTAGTGACAGCCTGTGAATTAGGAGTAAGAAATAAAATGCAGAGAAGCACAAAGAAAAATAAAATTAAACTATAAGTTCTCTTCATATTTTTTTTGCTTCTTTCATCTCCTCAAAGATACCAACCAATTTATTGCAAATGTGCTTTGCTATCTGAATTTTTGATTGTCTTTGTAAGATTTCTTTCTTTTTATCTCTTGTTAATATGATAACTGCATTTTCATCGGATCCAAATCCAATATCTGGAATCGTAATATCGTTAGCTATAATCATGTCGATTTTTTTCTTTTCCAGTTTTTCCAGAGCATTCTTTTCTATGTTTTCAGATTCTGCAGAGAAACCAACAATAACTTGTTTTTCACGCTTTGTTCTTCCAAGGATTTCTAAAATGTCAGGATTCCTAGTTAACTCTATGGTTATGTCCTCATTTTTCTTTTTAATTTTTTGCTTTGATGTTGTAATGGGCCTAAAGTCACTTACAGCGGCAGCCATAATTAGTGCATCTAACTTGTCAAACTCAGACTCAATAACCTCCTGCATTTCCTGAGCTGATTCAACCTCAATTACCTGATAGCTTCTATCACAAGGCACTGTTGAAATGAGAACTACATCTGCACCCATACTATGTGCGGCATCAGCTACAGCAATGCCCATTTTTCCAGAGCTTTTGTTTCCAATAAATCTTACAGGATCGACTGCTTCACGAGTTCCTCCAGCAGTTACCAAGATCTTTTTACCGTAAAGTGGTTTTGCTTCTATTTCTCCGTATAATATAGTCTTTAATATCTTTTCATTAGATGCTATATGTCCTACTCCTGAATATCCACAGGCTAAATCACCATCTTCAGGTGGAATGATTTTATAACCAAGTTTTGTAACTAAAGTCTCTATGTTTTTTTGGGTAGTAAAATGCTCCCACATATTTGTATTCATAGCAGGAGCAATATATACTTGTGCTTTTGTTGCCAGCAGAATATTTGTTATTAGTTCATCACAAATACCGTTTGCCATCTTTGCAATAATATCTGCAGTTGCTGGAGCTACTAGGATGAGATCCGCATTATCAGCTAAGTCTATGTGAACTGGCCTTGTCTGTAATTCAGGTAAGAACATCTCACAGTAAACAGGATTTGAAGATAAAACTTTGAGAGGTAGTTCGCTTATAAAATGCCTGGCATCTTTTGTTATAACAGCAGTGACATTATGTCCAAGTTTTTTTAGCTCAGAAACTAAATCATACATTTTATATGCAGCAATCCCTGCACTTATACCTAATATTATATTTTTGGATTGATTTGACATCGGTGAAGAGAGTAAGTAGTGCTATTTACTATTCACTAGTAATGTGCCGTCTCTTTGAGCTGCAATTTCTTGCAGTGCCTGAATAACTGGATTTGTTGTGCCTTCAAGTTCTTTGGTTTCTTCTTTTATTTGTTTGGCTAATTGACCAACTCTTAAGATAAGTTCATATCTATTTTCTGCTTCTTCCAGAAGATCGCTTAATAATTTATTCATTGACATTTTTACCTCACCCCTTGTTAACTTACTTTTTACTTAATTCTACAACGTTCAGCCCGTATTATGCTAATTACATTATCAATTGCCTCATTTAGCCTGTCATTGACTACAAGATAATGGAAAAGTTTTGTTTCTTTCATTTCTTCCCTGGCTTTTTTAAGTCTTACTTTAACTTTTTCAATTAATTCTGTTTGTCTTTTAATTAGTCTTTCTTCCAGTGCTTCAAATGAAGGCGGAGCTAAAAATATAAGTATAGATTCCGGACATTTTTCTTTAATTTGTTTTGCCCCCTGGACCTCGATTTCTAACAAAACATCTTTACCGCATGACAGATAATTATTTATTGAGAATTTTGGTGAGCCATAGTAGTCTCCTGCAAATTCAGCCCATTCAAGAAATTCGTTAGAACTAATCATTTTCTGAAACTCTTCCTTTGTTTTATAAAAATAATTTACACCTTCTTTTTCCCCTTCTCTTCTTTGTCTTGTAGTTGCTGAAACAGACAGATATATATTGTCAATTTTTTTTAAGACTTGTTCAACGATTGTTCCTTTTCCGACCCCTGATGGGCCGGTAATAACAAAAACTTTTCCCTTTGTATTTGCCATAATTTAAAGAGCTTTGAGTTGTAAGATGAGACCTATATTAAAATGCCTAAATTCTCAGCTTGCAGGTCAGATATTGAGGCTTATATCTTAAATGAGTGTACAATATCTATCATAGATTTTGGATGTGAAATAATAAAAAAAATATTATGGTTGTATAGATCTCCTTAGTAGTTTAGAAGTAGGTTTGGGTTTTTTTGAAAAAAGATGCTTTAATTTTTGGTTTTTTACTGTTTGTCTTGGGTGGCTCAGTATTTTTATTAAATACTCCTTCAAGGTATCTTCTTGAGAGTAATGCTTATTTAACAAATGGGAAAGTAGCCAGAGCTGTTACTCTGCTTGAAAGTGGTTTAAAAAAATATCCAGACAATTCCAAAATCGTTTATTCACTTGCAAAGGCTTACCTGTTGCTTGGTGAGACTGAACAAGCAAATAAAACAATGCTTACAAAATATAAAACTGAAAAATTTAAAACCAGCAAAACACTTCAAGATTTTTTTGTTGAGCTTTCTGAAGCAAATCATAGGCTAGGCAATAACAAATATGCAAGATTGTTTGGTGAAAAATATTTAAGTAATGAAAATCCAAATGAAGTATCAAAAAGAGTTGTTAAAAATTATATTTGTATTGGGCAAGTATTTCCTGAAAGATCAGTTGAGCTTTGGGAAAGAGCATATAATGTAGCCTCTGCACTAAAGAATTCTGAGCTAAAAGAGAGTGTAAAAGCTTTGCTTATGCCTAAATATCTTCAACTTGCACAAGACTTAAAGTCAATTAAAAGCTTTGATGAAGCATTAAACATACTACAAAAGGCAAAAATACTTGGTAAAAATGCTGAGGTAAATTATCAGGAAGCATTGATTTACAGTGAGCTTGGGAAAATCAATTTGTCTCAAAAAAACTTCGAAGAAGCTTTGCAAATTGAACCGGATAATGATAATTATAAAATTGCTTATGCAAATGCTCTTAAAAATGCTGCAATTAAAACTCATGAACAAGATAAAAGAACAGAATACCTTTCTAAGATAAAACTTCTGCTTGTAGATGGACAAGAAGATCCTAGAAAAGCAAGTATTTTAAATAAGATAATGTATTTGAATGCAAAATACAAAATTACAAATGATAATTTTAAGTTGACAATGGTCGGCGATTTCTTTTATCCGTCTATAGTATTTAAGATAAAACCAGTTTCAGATATTTCGTTAAAAAAATATAAGGTTATTTTCTTTGATGGAAGCAAGAGTGAGCTGGATACTTATGAGGCACCAGTTACAGAGGGTGATCTTGAACAAACTATAGAAGTCACATGCAGGAATCCAGTTGATACTGGTAATCTTATAAATGCTAAGATTTTTTTGAATGATGAGTTCGTAAAAGAGTATAGTAATAAATGAAACATGAAATTATTGGTAGTGACATGCAGGTAGCAATTGTTGAATTGGACCTTGGGGAATTTATTCAGGCTGAAGCTGGAAGCATGTTTTTTATGGAGGGTGATGTTGACCTAGATCTTAGAATGCCTGGCGGTTGGGTTGGCGGATTAAAAAGAATGTTTGTTGGTGAATCGTTTATGCTTCCTATATTTAAAGCCAAGTCAAGTACATGCAAAGTTGCTTTTGCTCCGCCATATCCGGGGAAAATACTGGAGCTGGATGTGAATGCCAATAAAACATGGCAGGCACAAAAGAACAGTTTTTTATTTGCATATGGAAGTATCTCGATAAATGTTAGTTTTATAAGAAAATTTAAAGTTGGTTTTTTTGGTGGAGAAGGTTTTATCCTGGAAAAGTTTACTGGGCTTGGAAAAGTTTTTATAAACTGTGGTGGTATGGCAGTTGAAAAAGCACTTGCTGAAAATGAAACTATCCAGGTCGACACTGGGTGTATTGTAGCTTTTGAAAATACTGTTACTTATGATGTAAAAAGAATAAGAAGCATAAAGACAGCGATTTTTGGTGGTGAAGGATTGTTTTTATCTACACTTACAGGCCCGGGTAGAGTAATCCTTCAGTCTATGCCATGGTCAAGGCTTGTGAATGTGATATCAGGTGGTAACGGCAGTAAAGGTTTATTAGGTGATGTTGGAAAAGTCTTTGGTGGAGATTAGATACAAAGACGTAGAGGCGTAGCTATGTCCTTACGAACAATTATAAAAAATGTGTTATAAATATGACAGATGTCATCTCAACTTTTGCAAATTGGAATTTTTAC
Organism: Candidatus Melainabacteria bacterium; assembly: GCA_016201905.1. Classification (GTDB taxonomy): domain Bacteria; phylum Cyanobacteriota; class Vampirovibrionia; order 2-02-FULL-35-15; family 2-02-FULL-35-15; genus JACQBQ01. Next base: position 24,688 of record JACQBQ010000023.1, read on the forward strand.
AGTAGTAGGCTTTGCGCTTGGGTTAACTTTGCTTTTGCTTTCTGCTACTATACAGAGAATTTTTGGAATCTATAATCCTACAAAAGTTAAAACCGAACCATATGAATGTGGCATGAAAGTTTTTCATGATACAAAGATTCAATACGATATTAAATATTATCTTTTTGCATTGATATTTATTGTGTTTGATGTAGAGTTTGTTTTTCTTGTGCCATGGGCAGTGATTTTTGATATTGCTACAAATAAAACTTTTTTAATTGTTGAAGCTTTTATTTTTGTATTTATCCTTGTGCTTGGGCTCTACTATGCCTGGACTAAAGGTGTTTTAGAGTTTGATTAAAAGCAGATGTAATATGTCAAATTTTCTGATTTATCAAATATGGGTATAATTTACTTACCAAGGATAAAAATGCCAGAACCACAAATAAAACTTCCAAGCAAACCAGTTCCTGATGATTTAAAGGGAAATATAATTGTTACTGCTTTATCGGGCTTCTTAGATCTAATTTATAACTGGGCAAGGTCTAATTCTGTTTGGCCACTTACTTTTGGAACATCATGTTGTGCCATTGAAATGATGTCTGTTGGCATGAGCAAGTTTGACATTTCAAGGTTTGGATCTGAAGTTTTTCGTGCTACACCAAGGCAAGCCGATTTAATTATTACTGCAGGTACTATAACCAGAAAAATGGCACCTGCACTGATCAGACTATACGAACAAATGCCTGAACCAAAATATGTAATTGCCATGGGAGCATGTACTGTAACAGGTGGAATGTTTCATGATTCTTACTGTGTAGTACAGGGAGTAGACAGAATTATCCCGGTAGATGTCTATGTGCCTGGATGTCCGCCAAGGCCAGAAGGTTTGTTAAATGGTCTTATGATTTTACAGAGAAAAATTAGAAATGAGTCTTTGGCTTCACGAAGAATGTATGCAAAGGACCATCATCCAGTGGTGTATGTAGACGAGCTTACGGGCTTGCCTTACCCTTTTGAAGAAGAAAAACAAGAACAAAATAAAACAAAGGTTGCCTGAAAATGTCAACAGAAATTACACCACCACCTCAAGCACCTGCACCACCACCTGTTACACCTGGTGAGTTTGGCGATTTCCTAAAGAGCAAAGGAATTAAATCTGAGCCATTAGGGAAGGATGCCGATGGAGTAGAAATGCTTGAACTTGAAACTAAAGACCTTGTAACTGCATGTAATCTTTTAAAAGAAAGTCCTGAAACAAAATTTGATTTTTTAGTTTTAATAACCTCAACTGATATGAAAAAAGGATATCAGTCTATTTACACTCTTCATTCCACAAAGACAAAAAAATCACTTCGCATAAAAATTACAATGCCAAAAAATAATCCAATCGTACCTACTGTAAGTCATATCTGGTCTACTGCAGACTGGTATGAAAGAGAAGCATTTGACATGATGGGCATTATTTATACTGGACATCCGAACTTAAAAAGAATTTTAAATCCTGAAAATTGGGAAGGCTATCCTCTCAGGAAAGATTACATACCACCAGCTGATGCTTTAAATGGACCTCATCCGCTTACTGAAACTAAATTTGCTGAGGAGACTCTAACAAAGCCTCATAGCATGCCTTAATCCATTGTCTTATATGATGTTGGTTTTTAACTAAAGGTATCAAGTAAATATCGATTTCTAATTTTTTTAAGTATTCTTTTTCGCTTAGCGAAAAACCATCATTAGTCTCTAGAGATGAAAGTATGTTGCCGACAATTCTATTTTTTCTTGTAACAGAACCATTGCTTTCTTTACTTCCTGGTGAAAATTCTGTAGGTTCTAATGAGCCTTTTATAAGAATTACTTTTTTTATTTTCTCCTTAAATGACTCATCAACAACTCTAGATAAAATAGAAAAAACTTGAAAAGCATGTTTACTCCAAGTTGTGTCTACATATGCATCTTTTACCTCTACAAATGCATCTGGTGTAGCAACATCAACTTCCTTTCCTTTATGTCTAGTGGGTTGATGCTCTAATGCCTTTTCCTTTTTATCAGTAACTTTAATCATCTTATCAACTTCAAAGTTTTTAATTAAATTCAAGTCTTGCTTGTACACAAATTTTGCAAGGAACCAACAAGCAAGTAATTCTTGTAAGGGTCCTCTGGGATTGTCTTTTTCATTACCTTCTGCAGTTAAGGTAATTCCCTGACTATTAATGTGTCCTAGTATGGGGGTTACATTTATGCCAAATAAGCCGAGTTCTAATGCAATTGTCAAAGAAAATAATTTAACTTCATCATTTAAGTGAGCATGATTACTTAATAAAAGTAATTTGTTTACAAATCCATGCTTATCACCCTCAACGATCGGTAAGAATCTGCCATGACTGTAAGTTATATAGCTTACAATATTTGCAATAAGTTTATTCCTACCTTCTACACTAAGCGAAAATAAATTTTCTAACTTCCAAAGTTCTTCTATTTTTTCCAGTACTTCTTCTCTAGTATCAGTAAACAAAAAGAGTGTATCTTGACTTCCAAAGGTTTTTGGACTCTCAGTTCTTATTAGCCTTAAAGTAGGTACCGTAGAAGTACTCAAAGCAGGCACTATATTATTTGTCTGCATAATCTTACAAAGAAATTCTTAGCTTAATAATTTTCTTATAGTTTACCACAATAATTGTTCTCTATCCAATTTTTTAAACCAGCAAAATTATACAAAGATGGCATTGAATAAAGAACAATACCTTCTTTTGAAACCAATCTATTTAAGTAACTTTCAAACTTAGTATTATCACACCAGGAAGGACACTCGAATTTTTTAATCATCTTTCTTGCCTCATGTATCTGTTTTTCAAGATCTACATTGGATTTTGAACCGTTTATGAGAATCAATTTCTGAACTTTTTCTTTTAAGTTTTTATCTTTATCATCTATTACAGCAAAAAACAAATCACGAACTTGGCAGCTTAAAGAAGACTTGCCAGACTTTACAGAAACTAATGCATCACCTGTAACGATATCCACCTCATTTCTGTATCGCCATTTTGAAATTTTATGATTATTTATATCTCTTTTATATCTAGGAAGGATTTCTGAAAGTTTGATTTGATTTAGTACTTCAGGATCTGGCTTATATATAAACTTGGCGAGATACCACGCTGCTAGCAATTCATATCTATATCCTTGCGAATTATAGCTGGTATGTTTATTTATATGTGCCAAAACAGGGGTTGGGTTAATCCCTAGTAAACCAAGTTCTAGCGCTTGAGTTAGATGAAGTGATTTACTTAGTCCACTTAAATCTGTTTTGTTTGCTAAGCTAATAAACTCATCTTGAAAATTATTATCAGTATTTTCGTACATTGTATGCCTTGAAAACATAAGATTTGAAAAGTAATTAGAATTTGCTTTTAAAATATGTAACAGAACTTTTATGTATTGAGTATAAAAATCGTTGTTTGGATTATCTAGGTTAGAAAATAAGCTTCCACTTCGCCAAACCAGGTCAATGCCTTTTAAGATCGTGTTTCTATCTTCAAGATTTGAAATAAAACTGCTGGTTTCAGATTGAGAGAAAATTAAGTTTCGAGAAGCATCTAAGAGGTTTAAAACTTGACTACCATTAACAACATTTATTGAACTGTTGTTTAAAGTACTATGGACTGAACTGGAATTACCATTAACTCCTTGGAATTGATGTTTAGGTTTTGCTTCTGTTAAACTATTTTTCCTTTTTGCTTTATGACCATGGTAATAGCCTCGCAAAAAACTAGAATTGCTAAAGTTTGTTCTGTTGGCTCTCATAAGATCGAAGTGTATTTAAGTATTATTTATTAAATTTAGAGTAAAGTCTACCATAAATTAAAGTAATCTTTATATTAAAGGGTATGCCATAGAATCCAGGGTAAGCTAAATTAACTTTTTAGACTCTGCTCCTTTAATTCCCCCGAAAAATTGTTAAAATGTTTTTGATACTTGGTAATAAGGCTGTAAGAATTAAAGGTGGAAGACATTGTCAATTGTTAAAGATACAAACCAGTTAGAAAAAGCATTTAAAACTGATGAAATGATTATAAATATGGGTCCGCAGCACCCATCGACTCACGGTGTACTTAGGCTTATTTTGACGCTGGATGGGGAAATAGTTAGAAATTGTGAGCCTGTAATTGGTTACCTTCACAGAGGGATGGAATGGCTTGGACAAAACAGAACCTATGTTCAGTATCAGGCACTTGTAGATCGTGTGGACTACCTGGCTGGCATGTCTGATAGCCATGCATATATTATGGCAGCTGAAAAAATTGCCGGGATTAAAGTTCCACTTAGAGCAGAATACATAAGGGTTATTTGTTCTGAATTAAACAGAATTATTTCTCATTTGCTTTGGCTTGGGATTTTTATGCTTGATTTAGGTGCAATGATGGGATTTCCTTTTTATACTTTTCGGGACAGGGAAACAATTCTTTCCTTTCTTGAAGAAGTTTCAGGTCAACGTATGATGTTTAACTATATTAGAATTGGTGGGGTTTTTAAAGATCTACCTAAAGGCTGGACAAAAAAAGTAAAAAAATGGATTACAACTGATTTTTTAAAATATGTAGATGAGTATGAAGCGATTGCCACAAAAAACCCAATATTTTTGGTCAGGACACAAAATGTTGGCTATATGTCGCCAGAGGTAGCATTAAGCAGAGGTGTAACAGGACCAAATCTTAGAGCTTCAGGAATAAATATTGATTTAAGAAAATACAAACCTTATTCTGTTTATGAAGAGTTCAATTTTAATGTACCCACTTCAACAGTGGGAGATACTAATGCCCGTTATGCATGCAGGATGCAGGAGTTTAGAGAGTCAGCAAAAATTATAGCTCAGGCAATTGATAAATTACCCGGTGGAGATACAGAAGATCTTGAAAAAAATAAAACTGAACTGACAAGTGGTGCAAATCCGATTTATAAAGCTGAAGACTTAATGGTGCTAGCAAAAGGTAAAAATGTACCACCTTCTTTTAAGTGTGGTCCAGGTGAAGCATATGCAGCAGTTGAATCCCCACGAGGGCAGTTAGGAGTTCATTTAATAGCAGATGGTACTTCAGTTCCATATAGAATTAAATGGCGTTCGCCTTCTTTTAACAATGTTTCAATTCTTCCAGAGCTTGTTAAAGGTCATCCAGTAGCAGATACGGTTGCGATTTTTAGCAGTCTTGATGTGATATTACCGGATGTGGATCGTTGATTTCACGTTAAAATAATCACATGCCAACTGCTACAAAACCAATCTATAGCGGCAAAGCCAAGGATATCTTTGAAACGGATGACTCAGATGTTCTTCGGGCCTATTTTAGAGACAGTGCAACTGCTTTTAATGCACAAAAAAAAGGTGAAATTCACGGCAAGGGAAAAGTCAATGCAACCATCTCAGCTCTTTTATTTACTTTGGTTGAAAAGAATGGGATTAAAACTCATTTTATAAAACAAATTTCTGACAATGAACTTTTAGTCAAAAGAGTACAAATTATTCCTTTAGAAGTAATTGTTAGAAATATTGCAGCTGGCAGTCTTTGTAAAAGGCTTGGTATAAAAGAAGGAAAAGTTTTAAAAACTCCTATCGTAGAGTTTAGCTATAAGAATGATGAGCTTGGCGATCCACTTTTAACAAGAGCTTATATTAAAAATGCACTTGAAATTGCTGATGATAAAACATTGGATTACATTACAGAAGTAACTTTAAAAGCAAATGAAATATTTAAAGATTTTTTCTTGAAAAATGAAATAAAAGTTGTTGATTTTAAACTGGAATATGGAACAGATAAAGATGGTAATTTGCTTTTAGCCGATGAGCTTTCGCCCGATAACTTTAGATTTTGGGATGCAAAAACAAATGAAAAATTAGACAAAGATCGCTTCAGGCAAGACTTAGGAAATGTAGAAGGTGCATACCAAGAAATACTAAAGCGAGTAAAAAGTGGCATTCAAGATTCTGCTAAACCCCAGCACACAAGCACACAAGCACATCAGCACACAAGCACATCAGCACACAAGCACTTTAATATAAAAGTCCAAGTCCTTCCAAAAAAAGATATTTTAGATCCCCAAGGCCAAGCAGTAGAAAAGGCATTGATTTCACTTGGATATAAAGATGTAAGAGATTTAAAAATTGGCAAGGAAATAGTTTTTAAGGTTTCTGCAGATTCTGAATTAAAAGCAAAATCTCAGGTTAAAGAAATGTGTGAGAAATTACTTGCAAACCCTGTTATTGAAGACTATTTAATTGAAATTAAATGAATTTAGTATTGGTTTTACAGATGAGTATTACTCCTGTTAGTATATAAGGCAAGCCTCAGAAATAAAGAATATCTATTATGGATCGTGCAGAACTAACTCCCTTTAATTTTAAATCATCGGCTATTCCAAGCTTTTTGCCAAGTAAAAGTGAAGAATCACTATGTGATCTAGAAGGCAATCTTCTTGGAAAAGTTGAATTGTTTAAAATCGGCAACAGTATAAAGAAAGTAGTTATTAAATTAAATGATCCAAAGTTTGTTGAAAATGAAGATTTTCTTGCATATGTTAATGGTTATATAAAGATTGCCAGGACTGTAGAAATTGATCTTGGGAAGAAAGACAAAAAATCTAAATATTATGCTGAAGAATTGACTAAATATAGAAATAAAGAAATTACTGATAAACATGAACAAAAATTTACTGCTAAAGAAAATACTGTACGCTCTTGGGACAGTTGGTCTAATATTTTTACGTTTGGGAATCCACAGCTATTTATTATGATTAAAAAAGAAGAAGATGGTGATGATCTTAAAATAATATCAAATGAACCAGTTTTTGATTATACAGATAGGTTTTATGAAATACCACTAGAAAGTCCAGTAAAGAAGCCTTATTCTTCAGGAAGTAAACCAAGTAGAGATAAAAGTACTGTTGTTAAAGTATTAGAAAATTATGAGCTTGGTGACTTAAATGAAATTGATGATTTGATACATCAGGATAAGTATGTGGAAATATTAAACAAAGAAGAAGATGAGTATGGATTAGTAGTTCGAAAAAGTGTAATGAACAATATTGTTATTAATTTGAATGGGCAATATGATGAACCTTATGCAATATTTTTTTATACTTTAATTGATTACTTTCTTGAACGAAACAATACCATTGAAGTTTTAAATGATAAATATGACTTTCATGGCTTATTAATTAAAAAAGAACCTTCATCAGATAATGAAATTAAGATTGACTTAAATGGCAAATTTACTAATGTATATGAAGTTCTTCTTACGACCTTAATTGCTAAGTTTCTTAAAGATGATCAAACCGTATCTGTTGACTGGGATATAGGCATTACTACTCCTAAAGAGCTTTTAGATAAAATTGATAACCATGAAATTTATGATATTGTGCGAGAGAAGTCAGATCATATGTACACCTGTGAAAGAATGGGTCCTGACCATGCTCTCCATGTTTATGCGATTTTTGAACCTAGACAGTAAAAATATTTAACTTTAAACTAGATTTGTTGTGTTTATTGATTAAAATGGCAGATTAAATTTTTTTAATGTTTGCTTATATTGATGTAATTTTTGCTAGGATATAAATAAGTAGTATTAAATTGAGGGTTAAATTTATGAGTATATATGAAACAACAAGTGTGAAGTTAGGTAAGCAACCTGTAATTCCAGGAGTTAAAACAGATCCTGAAAACTATAAAACTTTTATTGATTTGCCTGAGTTTAGAAGAGCTAAAGGATTAAAATCTGCAGCATCTCAATTCGTTTTAGGTCATATTGTTGGTCTAGTAAATGAACATTATCGTGTAATAGAGGTTAATTGTGGAAATGAAAAGGCTGTTAATATCTTTCGGTACACTAAAGCAGCTAGACAGGCACAGGAAGATGTTGCTGATTTAGACTCTGAAAGATCTCGTGAACTTATTGGAAATCGGACAAGTAAAAGTGTAGAAATCACTAGGTCGCTTGATGGTGCTGGCAATACTATTGTTCTTTTTGAAATTAAAGATTCTTAGAATCAGAATTTCATTTTTTTCTCTTTAAAATTAATTTTTCAGGCTGTAACACAGGCAAGTTTTCATATCCTTCAGTTTCTTTTGTTTGTACTTCAATGGGTGTGCTTACCATGGTAATTATTCTTCCCGTAACACTTTTGTTTATGCTTTCAGAAATACTTCTTGTTAATTCGTCATCATTTTCTGCCGAAAAATACCTACCCTTTGTATTTAAAGCAATGCACATTAACTGTTGCTTGGCTTCCCAGTCATCTTTTACACCGAATCCTACAACATCTATTTTTAAATCAATATTTGAAGCACTTAAGTTTTTGGCTAGTAGACATGGCTCTCCTCCACAGGTTTCAAGCCCGTCACTGATGAGCAGGATGGATTTTTCCCCTTTATATGACTGTAAATCTTCAACGGCCTGTGAAAGCGAATAGGTAATCGGTGTGAAGCCTCTCGGAAGAATTTTATATATTTCTGAAATTATTGATCTTCGATTATTTATGGCTGGTATGATAACAAGCTTAGAATCACTGCAGTCATAATATGGATTTCCAGTAGGGTTGCTTGCACCGTAAACTCTAAGTCCTAAATTTAAATCTGAGTCAGCTTTTTCAAGAACATCTTCCAGTACTCTTTTTGCTATGTGAATCTTTGTCTCGCCTTGAATTTTATCTTCCATGCTGCCTGAAGCATCAAAAACAATTAAAATTGTTCTTTTATCAGATGCATAAGGATTACCTTTTGGTTTATTGCTGTTAATAAATGGATTTGTGTTTTGGGAATTTGCAGCTATACAGGCTATTGTAAAAATTAAACAGAGTAAAAACAATTTAATGTTTTTCTTCAAAAACTGAATATTTTGCTTCTTCTTCATCACCTGTAAACTCGCCTGTTTTCCTGCCCCAAATATATAATGCCAGTGCAACAACTGCAAATATAATACAAATTACAACTGCTCCATAATAACCTGCTCCTAGCCCTGCCTGATTTAATACACAATTTGGACACATTTTATTTTAATTTTTGTTTTGATTCACCCATTTTGAAGCATGCATATGATGCTAATGACAATACTGAAATAAAAAGAAATAAGATAAAAACTATTACTGGATCCATTTTTATTCTCTTTCTTCCAGAACTTCCATACCTTTTAGATTTAATATTATACCTAAAGAAGCAAGTATAAGAGCGACTCCTGTATAAATCAATAATTTAAAGGTTAAGTCAGATTGTTCCATATCAATAGCATCTAAAACTATTTTTCCAATTGGTGTCATAAATGAAAAACCTAGAACCTGAAAAAATTGAGCTCTATACTTTTGTACTTCAGAAACCATAAAATTATTCTATAACAGGTTGTTTATAAAACCTGTAACCAAAGGTTACATGAATAATTAAACTTTTCTACAATTAATCAATACTGAGCAGTTTATAAATATCTTTTGCAAAATAACTAATAATAATATCTGCTCCAGCTCTTTTAATACTTGTAAGCATTTCAATAATTGCCTTACTTTCATCCATCCAACCGTTTTCTGCTGCTGCTTTTATCATAGAATATTCTCCCGAAACATTATATGCAGCAATTGGCAGATTTACTTTTTCTTTTACTGCTGAAATTATATCAAGGTAAGGCAATGCTGGCTTTACGATAATAATGTCAGCACCTTCTTTTTCATCTGTCAAAGCTTCGCGAATTGCTTCACGTTTATTTGCTGGATTCATTTGATAAGATTTTCTGTCTCCAAATTGTGGTGTTGATTCTGCAGCTTCACGAAATGGACCGTAAAAAGCACTTGCATATTTAACCGAGTAGCTCATTATGGCTACGTCTTGAAAACTATTTCTGTCTAGGTCTTCACGTATGCTGGCTACCATTCCATCCATCATTCCTGATGGTGCAATAATATCAGCACCGCTTGCAGCCTGGGATACAGCAGTTTTTTGTAAAAGAGCAAGAGTAGGATCGTTTAAGATATCTTTTTCAAGCACAATGCCACAATGACCGTGGGACATATATTCACAAAGGCAGGTGTCATTTATTAATAAGACATCAGTAAAGTTTTGCTTAATTAATTTATTTGCTTTTTGAATAATTCCATGTTCATCCCATGCTGAAGTTGCCTGATTATCTTTTGAACCTGGTATTCCAAATAAAATAATCGAATTTATTTTGCTTTTTTGAAGCTCTTCTATATGTTTAAGTGCCCGATCAAGTGAAAACTGATAAATACCAGGCATGGAATCTATTTGAATTTCTTTTTCACTGCCTTCATGAATAAAAATTGGTGCAATGAATTGTAATGGAGATAAAACTGTTTCCTGGACAAGACTTCTTATTACTTCATTTTTGCGAAGTCTACGAGGGCGGGATTTTAAATTTGTATTTGCCATAGTTGATTATCTTATAATGATACTGCCTGCTCTACGTCACTAAAATATCCCTCTATACTATTAATTAAACCTTCTTCAGTAAATGGCTCTGCCAGAATATCAACTCTACCAAAAAGCTCTTTTGCAATTTTTGATGTCTCATCTCCTATTGTTGCTATTAACGATTTTTTCAAATATTCATTTAAATTATGTTTTTCAGCTAATTTTGCAAAATGGCTTGCTGTATTTGAGCTAAATAATGTGATTACATCAATACCTTCTTTAATTTGATTTATTATTTCTTTATCTAATTCATTTGTGAATATCGGTTTGTAAATCGGCCATGTAGTCATCCCTTGTAAAGGCAGTATATTAATTATCTCTGTTTGGGTTGGATATAAAATTTTTTTATCTTTTAGACTTGTTCTTTCACCTAATTCTTCTATTAAGTCTTTAAATGAAAATCTTTTCGGTATAAAATCTGCTTTAATATTATATTTTTCTAGCTCAAGCTTTGTCTTATAACCAACTGCTGCAACCTGAGATTTAAATAGTACTCTGGAATCATAGCAATTTTTCTCTATAATTTCAAAGAAAAACTTTACTGCATTCTGACTGGTAAAGAAAACCCAGTCAAAGCTTGAAAAATTGTTAATGATATTTTTATTGTAAATTTCTTTTTCATTTATTTGATAGCTTATAATTGGGCAGTTAACAGGACTTGCACCTAGCTCAATAAGCTTTAGTGCAAATGAAAATGATTGTTCTTTAGCCCTTGTTATTAAAATCTTTTTGCCAAACAATGTTTTTGTTTCAAACCAGTTTAAAATCTCTCTATAATTTACAACTTCACCGATTATAATTACTGATGGTGCTTTAATGCTGTGTTTTTCTATATCTCTTATTGCTGTGCTTAACTTTGTAATTATTGTGGTTTGCTTACTTGTGGTTCCCCAGTAAATAACTGCTAAAGGCGTATCTTTGGCTCTTCTCAGGTTAATTAGCTTTTCAATTATTTTAGGTAAATATTTTACTCCCATTAAAAGTACAAGCGTACTTTTTTTAGCATCAAAGTTTTCCCACTGTATACTGCTTGTTTCATCGCCTGGATCTTCATGAGCAGTTAGCACTGTAAAGGAACTGCTGACTTCTCTGTGAGTAAGAGGTATGCCTGCATAAGCTGGTACTGCTGTAATACTTGAAACACCTGGAATAATTTCAAAATTTATATTGTTTTCTTTGAGAAAGATAGCTTCTTCACCACCTCTACCAAAAACATTTGGATCGCCACCTTTTAAACGACAGATGATTTTGTAATCCTTGGATAATTCCAAGAGTAAATTATTTACTTGGTCTTGGGTAAATGATCTACCAGGTTCTCCACCAAGCTTGCCTACATAAATAAGCTTAACTTTTTGATTTTCAAATAATGCAAGTTCTAAAATCTCTTTTGAAACAAGGTTATCGTATGCAATAACATCTGCTTTTTTTATAATTTCTTTGGCCTTAAGTGTTAGAAGCCCTGGAGCACCGGGACCTGCACCGGTTATATAAACAATTGAATTATTTTGAGTGTTACCAAGCATAAGAAACATTATTACATGCCTATAAAGGCGTGATTATCGGTGCGTTTCTATGATCTCTTTAAGAATTTCTTTTCCACCCATCTGTAATAACGTTTTTCCAAGATTTATGCCAATGTTTCTACAGCTATTAACTTCTAAGTCACCAGTTGCTTTGTCTTTTACGATCCTCTTCCCATCAAGGCTTGCAATTATTCCTTGTAAGGTAATTTTATTCTCTTTGATTTCAGAATAAGCACCAATAGGTACTTGGCAGCCACCTTGAAGTGTTTCTAAAAATGTTCTTTCACAAATTGAAATCAAGTGTGTTTCTCTATGATTCAATTTTGAAATTATTTTTTCAATCTCTAAATTATTTTCTCTGATTTCAATTGCTAAAGCTCCCTGACCAACAGCTGGCAAAATATCAAATGGACTAAAATGTTCTGTGATTTTTTCTTCAAATCCAAGCCTTTTAACACCAGCATAAGCAAGCACTATGGCATCATATTCTCCATCTTCTAGTTTTCTAATTCTTGTATCAAGGTTTCCTCTGAGATCTAAATACTCTAGGTCTTGTCTTAATGCTTTTAGCTGAGAGGTTCTTCTTAGGCTTGAGGTGCCGATTTTTGAATTAGGCGGTAATTTTTTAAAAACATTTTTATTTCTTGAAATCAATATGTCATTTGGTTCTTCTCTTTTTAATACTGCTCCAATTTTTAATCCATCTGGGAGTCTGGTCGGTAAATCTTTTAAACTATGAACAGCTAGATCAATCTCACCATTTAAAAGTGCATCTTCAATTTCTTTTGTAAATAGCCCTTTTCCTCCAATCTTTGAAAGAGCTATGTCAGTTATGTGATCGCCTTTTGTTTTTATTTCTTTTAAGCTAATTTCTAAGTTGGGATAAAACTTTTTAAGTTCTTCTTTTATATAGTTTGTTTGCCAGAGAGCCAGTTTACTTGAGCGCGTGCCAATTGTGATTTTGGTTTTCATTTCTCTCTGTGCACATTGGCACAATGGTTATAATTCAAACAAATCTTTTAGTAGCTGAGATTTTTCCTCTTGAGAACCATAAAGCTTAGATTCTTTTAGATTTTTAATTGGCTTGTGAAAAATTGTGTTGACAATGTTTTTAGTAATGTAATCAAGTTCTTCAAGTGTAACAGTAGATCCATTGGTCTTTATGGTGGATAATTTCTCGGTACGAATTTTTTCAACTTTTTCTTTTAAGGTTTTTATTACAGGAATTATGTTTTTCTCCTCGATTTGCTTATAGAACTTTTTAATTCCTTCAAGGATTATTTCGTTTGATAATTTTAAATCCTCGCTGTTAGTATCTGTAGTCTGGCTGTAAATAATCTGCAGACTATCAATGTCCATGAGCTTTACATTTGGAAGTTTGCTAAACTCAGAATCAATGTTTCTTGGCATTGAAATATCAAAAATAAACAATGATTTATCGAAATCTTTTCTAACCTGATTAAACTGCTCAGCAAAAATAATAAAATGTGGCGCTCCTGTTGCAGCAATGACAATATCCACATCGTTCATTCCTTCATAAACACTTTCAAATGGAATAGATCTGTCAGCCTGATATTTGTCAGAGAACTCAATGACTCTATGAGGCGATCTGTTTAATACAACAGTTTCTTTTGATCCACCGATTTTTATAACGTGTTCTAGTGCAAGTTTTGCCATCTTTCCAGCACCAAGAACCATTATTGACTTTGTTTTAAGAGGGCCACAGACTTTATTAGCTAAATCAATGGCAGCTGAACTTATTGACTGACAGTTTTTTGATAAACTGGTTTTTTTATGTGCTTCTTTGGCGCATTTTATCGCTCCTTGAAATAACAGCTCTAAAGTACTATCCAGGGTTTGTTCTTTTTGTGCAATTGAGTAAGCACTTTTTAGCTGAGACAAAACCTGGCTTTCACCTAAAACCAGACTATCAAGCCCACAGGCAAGCTTAAATGCATGTTCTATCACTTCATTTTCTTTAACGATAGTAGTGTACTCTTTAGTTATTTTTTGCTCAATGCCAGAATTCTTTGTAAAGAAGTCATGGATTTCTTTAGTAGAGATTTCTAAATTGTCTGTTCTAAAGTAAATCTCAGTTCTGTTACAGGTGCTAAGCAAAAGAAATGATTTTAATGAATTATATTTTTTTAGATTTTGGTTTGCTTCAGTTAAAGAATATTCTGGAATTGAAAATTTTTCTCGAATTGCAACAGGAGCTGTTTTGTAATTTACTGTAAATAAGTAAAGATCGTGGACTTTAGGAAAAACAACCTCTTTACTTTTTGTGCTTAGCAAATCAAATTCACTCTGCAAAACATTTTCTTTTTTATAATTTATCACCATAATGCCTGAAGAGATTTTATCAAATTTGGCATTTGATGGACAAAATAGTTGTTATGCCCTGTTTAAGGATTTAGCACGCTATATCTCTACTTTCGAGTAAATCTTCCTAAAGTCATACTTAAGAATGATGCTGTAAGTTCTCTTGAGAATTGTTCTTGCTCTTCGCTAGATAATTTTTGGGAATAAGATGTGTTTTGTATCGTTGTAAGTACCAATTCGTTTATAAGATTTAAGATTCTTTGAAATATCGGTGAATTGCTTTCTGTGATTTTTTTAAAGATATTTTTTAATTTTAATGTTTGAGTCGTAGATTGAAAAAGTTTTGAACCTTCTCTCAATTCAACTTCTTTTCCGTAGATTTTATGTCTTTGTTTTACAAGCTCATCTATGGCTGCTTCATCCAGTGATTTGATTTCACCTAAAGTATAAGCATTGTGCATAATTTTTGCTGCATGTTCAAGAGATTCCATTTTAAAATAAGCATCAAATATATCTTTTCCAAGAGTAACTGCTCCGTGATGGTCTAGAATTATTGCATCATTTTTTACAAGATATGTTCCTGCAAGTTCTGCAAGAGAAACGGTTCCAGGCTCTCTGTAAGGTACAGTTGGAACTTCACCAAGGAGAACTATTATTTCAGGTATAGCTGGCTGGTTAAAGTTTAGCCCGGAAACACTAAATGCTACTGCTGTTGGCGGATGGACATGAACAACTGCTCTTATGTCTGGTCTTTTTTTATATGCTTCAAGGTGTAATGCTAACTCGCTGGTAGGTTCTCTTTTTCCATTTGAAATAGTGTTTCCATCTATATCAACAATTACAAAATCATTTATTTCAACTGAACCTTTATGGCTGTTTCTTGGTGTTACTAAAATTAAATTGCTGTTAATTTTTAGACTAAGATTACCTTCTGTGCCAGACAATAAGCCTTTTTCATAGGCCATATTACAAACTTTTTTAAGATCTTCCCTATGCTTTACTTCGATAAATGTTTCTTTTTCGGCAGACATATGTAATATATTACAATGTAGGGACAAAGCACACTAGGTCCCTACAGAATTATATGCCTACACTTACAAAATTTCAGATTAAAGCTCCATTTCAACCAGCTGGTGATCAGCCAAAAGCAATTAAACAATTGAAAGATGGTATTCAAAAAGGTTTGCCCATACAAACACTTTTAGGTGTAACAGGTTCTGGTAAAACATTTACAATTGCAAATGTTATTGCTGAACTTCAGAAGCCTGCATTAGTGATTGCTCATAATAAGACTCTTGCAGCACAGCTCTGTAATGAGTTTCGTGAGTTCTTACCTGACAATTCCGTTGAATATTTTATTAGTTATTATGATTACTATCAACCAGAGTCTTACATTCCACAGACTGATACATATATAGAGAAAGTTGCCAGTGTCAATGATGAAATAGACAGACTTCGCCACTCCACCACCAGATCTCTTTTTGAACGAGATGATGTAGTAGTAGTAGCATCTGTCAGTTGTATTTATGGACTTGGAGTTCCTGAGCTTTACTATGAGTCAGCTATAAAAATTAAAAAAGGACAGCATATAGATCGTGATGAGCTTGTTCATAACCTGGTGGATATTTATTATGAAAGAAATGATATTGATTTTAGAAGAGGAAAATTTCGTGTACGCGGGGAGATATTAGATATTTTCCCTATTTATGAGGAAGATATTTTAAAAGTTGAGTTTTTTGACGACAAAATTGAAAATCTTTCAATGATAGATCCTGTTACTGGTGAAGTGAAGTCATTGCTTGAGGAGTCTAGTGTTTATCCTGCAAAACATTACGTGGCAGATGAGGATATGATTGAAATCGCATGTGAACAAATAAATAAAGAGTTAAAGGAAAGATATGATGAATTAAAGTCACATGGTAAAGAGCTGGAGGCAGCAAGGCTTTGGCAAAGAACAAAATTCGATATTGAAATGTTGCGTGAAGTAGGTTACTGTACAGGGGTTGAGAATTATTCAAGGATTTTAGAAGGAAGAAAGACTGGAGAGCCGCCAAAAGTTTTAATTGATTATTTTAATAGAAAGTTTGGGAAAGACGGATGGCTCTGTATTATTGATGAGTCCCATGTAACAGTTCCACAAATTGGCAGTATGTATCATGGCGATCAATCTAGAAAAAACACATTAGTAGACTATGGTTTTAGATTACCATGTGCAAAAGACAATAGACCTTTAAAGCCTGATGAATTCTGGTCGCAGGTAGGGCAGGTCATTTTTGTAAGTGCTACGCCTGGAGATTATGAACTAAAAATATCCGAGCAGATTGTTGAACAAATTGTTAGACCGACTGGACTGGTTGATCCGCAAATTGAAGTTAGACCTACTAAGGGTCAGATTGATGATTTAATCCATGAAATAAGAATTAGAGTAGAAAAAAAAGAAAGGATCCTAATCTCGACTCTTACAAAAAGAATGGCTGAAGACTTGACTGCATATTTAACCGGCTCAAATTTAAAAGTCCGATGGCTGCACAGTGAAATTGTGGCTCTGGATAGAATTGAAATTTTGCGAGACCTTAGGCTTGGGGAATTTGATGTTCTGGTGGGTGTAAATCTACTGCGTGAGGGAATTGACTTACCTGAAGTTACTCTTGTATGTGTTATGGATGCTGATAAGGAAGGGTTTCTCAGAGCTGAGAGATCACTTATCCAGATGATAGGCCGTGCAGCCAGAAATGTTGCAGGAACAGTGATCTTATATGCTGACAAAACTACAAACTCAATGAAAAAAGCAATTGATGAAACAAATCGTAGAAGAAATTTACAGATAGAATTTAATAAAAAACATAATATTACTCCAAAGACAATTATCAAAGGGCATGCAAATCCTCTACTTGAAGCGCTCCGAGCTAATAAAGGTATAGAGGAAATTGCAGCTGAGCAGTTGGCATATGAAAAACTTGATTTAAAAGAACTTCCCAAAGTCTTAAAGAAAATTGAAGGTCAGATGAAATCAGCAGCTTTGCTATTGGACTTTGAAAGAGCAGCAAAACTGCGTGATGAGTTATACGCATTGAGAGAGGTTGCAAAAAAGCAAAAAAAATAATCGCGAACGTCATTGCGAGGAACGCAGTGACGAAGCAATCTCACAAACGTTAGGAGATTGCCACGTCGTCCGCCTAGGCGGACTCCTCGCAATGACAATTAAGCATGATAAAATAATTAGTCATATGGAATTCTTTCGAAAACACTCACGTTTATTTGTAATCATTATGCTAATTGCTTTTTTGTTTGTTTCTGTTGTACCAATTCTTTATGTTTTTACTGTTAAAAAGCCCTAACTAAATATTATGAAATCAAGGATTGTTAAATTGTTATTAGCTCTTTTGGCTTTGCTTTCTTTTATGAGCTTTGGTGTCCAGGCAAAAACTTCCTCAAGTAAAAAGAATACTACTAAAAATCGAACTTTAAGGGAAATTGAAGCAAAGAGTGAATACCTGAAGAGAAAAATCGAAGAGACTAAAGAAAAAGAAAAAGTTGCTATTGTAAAATTAACAGAAATACAACGCAGGCTTTATAATACACAAGAAGTTTTAAAAAGAAATAAGTCTAAACTTTTCTCAACACAAAATGATTTACAGCTTACAGAAGGAAAACTCGTTGATTTAAAAAAAGATTATTCAAGTTTAAGATCTGATGCAGAAAATAGAATAAAACAAATATATCAAGGGCAAAGACTAAGGATTTTAGAAATACTTTTAAAGACACCAAACCTGACAGATTTGCTGGATATCCTGTACTATCAAAAACTTCTTGTTGCACAGGATAAAAACTTACTTGAAAAATTAGTTACAGAATCAAAAGAAATACAAAGCTTTAAAGATCGGTTAGCTATTCAAAAAATTAAGATGGCAGGTATTGTTGGCGAAATTGAAGAGCAGAAAGAAGAAATTGCAAAGGAGCATGCATCTCAGGCAAATTTAGTTAGTAAACTCCGCACAGAGAGAGCATCTTATGAGCAGGCTGAAAGACAAATAGAAAGAGAATCTCAGCAACTAATTTCAGATATTAACAGGCTGGTGGGTGGTGAGTCGTTTTCAGGTCCTTCATTACCAGGTAAAGGAGTTTTTGCATACCCTATTAGAGGGCGTTTAACATCTCCATTTGGTATGCGCAGGCATCCTATTTTTAAAGTAGTAAGTTTTCATAGTGGCGTAGATCTTGCAGCACCTTTTGGAAGTCCAATTAAAGCTTCAGACAGTGGAAGAGTTATTTTTAATGGCTGGTATGGAGGTTATGGCAAAGTTGTAATTGTAGATCATGGAATGAATTATTCAACTCTTTATGCTCATTTGAGCAGAACATCTGTGTCACGCGGAAGAAATATAGAACAGGGAGAAATAGTCGGTTATGAGGGCCAAACCGGCTATTCAACAGGTCCACACCTTCACTTTGAAGTAAGGAAAAGTGGAAGGCCGCAAAATCCGCTTAACTACCTTCGTTGATTTAAAATTATTTATTCATAGACCATACCATCGAATGTCTTTTACTTAGATGTATTTCTGTTATTGACCCACATTCTACTTTTAAATACCAGAACTTATCAATGGTTGCTTTTAAAAGATTTAATATAAAAAGCCTAATTGGACCAGAGTGTGTAACCACGATAATATTTTTACCTGTATATTTTTTTGAAACAGTTTTATAAAATTTCTCTACTCTTTTATTTAAACCCATTACGGATTCACCTTTCGGAGGCTTTATTTTAAAAGGATTTTTTAACCATTTGTAATAATTTTTTAAATCTTTTTTCCTGACCTCCCAAAAACTTTTACCTTCCCACAGTCCTTCTGATTTTTCCATTAGATTTTTATCTCTAAGAATCTTTTTTATGTTTAGTTTTTTTGCAATTATTTTAGCTGTGTGCTCTGCTCGCTTTAGTGGACTTGAAATTATATAATCAATCCTTTCTTTCCTAGTGATTTTAGCTAACCTTATTGCAGAATTGTTTGCTTGTTTTATGCCTTCTTTTGTTAAGTCCCAATCCAAATGTCCAAATAAAAGTTGAAGCTTGTTTGCTTTAGTTTGTCCATGACGGACAAAGTAGATCTTTGTAATTGGTTCTTTGTAATCTAGGGTATCCATTATTTTTTCTTATTTGTAAGATAGCTCATAATTATTGCTGTAGCTGGTATAGAAATTATAAGCCCAATACTTCCAGCAATTGCAGCAGTAATCTCTGACATAACCAGCTCAAGATTTAAAAACTTTGATGGATTTTGTTCGTGACTAATTAATAAAAGCAACGGTAATGCCATACCTGTGTAAGCAAGAACGAGTGTAGTGGTCATTGTACCCATAATATCTTTTCCTACATTCATGCCAGACTTAAAAAGCTCACTAGTAGAATACTTTGGGTTTGCAATTTTTATTTCCTGAATTGAGCTTGAAACTGAAATTGCTACATCCATAATGGCACCTAAACAAGAAACAATCATGCCAGCTGCAAGTAGCCCTTTAAAATTTATCTTATAGAGCTGGTTTCCCCAGAGAATCATTGCTTCACTGCTTGCAAGTCCTGAAAGTGAGGCAGCTTTAATTACATAAGTTGCAATAAATCCACTTAAGCATATGCCAATAACAGTTCCTAATGTACTGGCTAAGGACTTGGCATTTACTCCTGCTACAAGAACCATTGTAAAAGCTGTAGACAAAAAAGAAACCAAAACAGCAGCAAGTAGAGGATTAGCCCCCCTTACTATAAGGGGGATTAATAAAAAAGCAATAAATGCAATAGTTGTAAATAAAGAAATTATTGTTCTTATTCCTTTTTTACCACCAATGATGATTAATATGATTAAAAATAACCCAAACAATGACCAGATAAATGGTTCGCGGTAATAGTCAATTAAAAAATATTCTTCATTTCCTGTCTCAAGATTTTCTACTTTTGTAATAAGATATTTTTTACCAACTTCTCCAACAATTGCAAAAGCAGGATTGTCAGGGATTAAGTTCAAGGTTGCTCTTTTTTTACCTTTGTCAGAACCTGAGAAGATTTTTATAAGAAGTTGTTGCGATCTTTGTTTGTTGCCGCCTGGAAGTTCTTCTTCATTGTCTGAAATTATTTTTATTACCTGTCCGAGACAATAAGTTTCTTTTACATCTTGTTCGTCTTTTTTAACGTTGTTCGCTTTAACTTCGGGTTCTTTGTCTATAGCTCTTTGAGTTATGGTTATGCCAAGGCTGAGAAAAGAGATTAATAAAACTGGTATGAGGAGTAAAAATCTTTTTGATTTCATGTCTCTCCTTTGTGAAATTCTCTGGCATGATAAGAGCTTCTCACCAATGGACCACTAAAAACTTTTTTAAAACCGATTTTGAAAGCAACTTCTTTAAGAGATTCAAACTCATATGGTGTAAGATATCTAAAAACAGGATAACTGTCTTTTGTGGGTTGCATATATTGACCAAGGGTCAAATAATCACACGCATGTAAAAATAAGTCTTGCATTACTTGAATAACCTCTTCTAACTTTTCCCCTAATCCAAGCATTATTCCAGACTTAGTAATAATAGCTGGATTTGTTTCTTTTACAAACTGTATAAGCTCAAGAGATCTTTTATAAGTAGCACCGGGTCTTACTTCTCTGTATAGTCTTGGCACTGTTTCTAAATTGTGATTATAAATATCAGGGTGAGCATCAATAACAGTTTTTATACAGCTTTTATCTCCCTTAAAGTCAGGTGTTAACACTTCAATAGTTGCATATGAAATTTGTTTTCTTAGTTCTTTTATCGTTTTTGCAAATTGATTTGAGCCTTGATCAAAAAGCTCGTCTCTATTTACAGAAGTGATTACTATGTGTTTTAACTTAAGAATTTTTGCAGCATTTGCAATGTTTCCTGGTTCGTCTGCTTGTGGTAACTCAGGTGGTTTTCCTTTTGGGACACTGCAAAAAGTACAGCCTCTTGTGCAGGTATTTCCATTTATCATAAATGTAGCAGTGCTATTAGAAAAGCATTCATTTTTATTTGGACAGCGTGCGCTTTGACAGACAGTATTTAAGTTAAATTCTTTTATTAGTGCATGAACTTTTCTTGAGTTACCATTTAATAAAACATCTTTCCGAAGCCATTCTGGCAGTCTTTGTGGTTTTTTAATTTCTGTCTCAGCAATTATCATTGTCTTAAATATCGTATCACCGGTAATTAATCACTTACAATAACATTATTTTTTCTAAAAATCTTCTTAAACAACTCTTTGTCTTCTTTATTAAATGATTTTATTACAAAGAGAATTAATAGATAACATAAAAATAGAAAAAACATTTGGATGAATATATTTGTTTTGTGTAAGAAAATAGTTATAGGTATTAAACTTATAAAACCTGAAAGCGTTGGTTTTAGTAGAATTGTAAAAACATCTTTAAAATGCCAGACTAAATATTTGCTGCCTGCAAAAATTAACATAAGTGCAAATACTACTTCACTAATCAAAGTTGCAACACATGCCCCACTGGCTGAGTAAAAAGGAATTAAAATTAAATTCAAAATTACATTTAAGATGCTTGTAAATCCTTGGAAGTAAACCATATTTTTATGCTTGTTCATAGCTATGTAAAATAAACTAAACGGTGTTTCAATAAAACGCAGATAAATAAATAAACTAAATAGTTTTACAAGCGGAATAGCTAAATTATATTTGTTGCTGAATATCAAATTAATAATTGAATCTGAGAAAAAATAAATTGCTATTGTACTAGGTGTTGCAAAAATAACCATATACTTTAAAAGTATTCCAAAAACTCTTTTTTCTTTGTGTATAGAGGGTTTAAGGTCATAAGGACTGGAGGCCTGAAGGTCTCTGTCTTCTAGTATTCTGTACATTGTAGGTAGGAGGGCAAACTTGACTTGGTTTGGTAAAAGGTTTGCAATTCTGGTAGATCTAACGGCAGCACTATAAATACCCACTGAATGTAAGTCATTGAAGAAAGAAAGAAGTACTGTGCTAATCCTTCCATAAATATTTAAGAAAAAATCATTTAAGCTAAATATTATTGAGTCTTTAAAAAAATCAGGAATTAGATTTAGTCTTAGCTTTGGTTTTAAAAGAAGAACTGTGTTTAGTAAAGAAATTACAAAAACTACAAGGCAGAGAAGCATATTTGCAAATGCAAGTGATAAAACAGAATTTTTCATAGAAAGAGCAATAACTATAATTATGAGATTTATTACTGTTTTTAATATCCTGAAGAAAGAAATTAATTTAAAGTTGCCTAAAATTCTTCTTATGCTGCTGAAAACGGTAGAGTAGCTCTCAAGTATTAAGCCAATTGCAAATAGTTCAAGAATGATGATTCCTTCATTTCTGTAGCCTGCTAGAAATCCTAAAAAAGTTACCAGGATAAGAGTCGGGATAATTAAAATACTTTTTACAAATAATGCATTTCCAAAACTTATTTGTGTTTTTTTGAAATCTGTTGAACCAAATTTAAGAAGAGTTTTATTTAACCCAAAATCACTGAGAAACTGAAATAATTGAACAAAAGAAAGTATTGTGGAATAAAGCCCAAAATTTTCAACTCCAAGCTTTCTTGCAATAAAACCTACGGTTATTATATTTATACCAACCGTTGCAAGTGAACTTGATAACAGATAAAAAATACCAAAAGTTAACTTTCTTGATAAAGGTTCTTTTTTATTCATAAGAGCTGTGAGATCTTATCTCTTAGCTCTTTTATATTATTAGTCTTCTTGTGAATTATCAACCAACTGAATTTGATACATAACAAGATCACTAAGCTCAGGTTCTGACATCTTGCTTAAAGTTGCCCATGTTGCTCTTGTCCACTGTAGTTGAAAGTAATCTTCTTTTTTCTTCATATATTTCTGTATAAAATCATTGACATTAGGATACTTACGATAGTAATAAACAGCAGCTACGATATCACTACATGAGGTAATGGTCTTTGATTTAGACTCGTTTTTTTGAGCATCGCTCTTGCATTTAATTAAAAACCTGATTAGGAGCTCTAATGAGTCTATCTCTAATGTATTTTTCTGTAGTGACTGTTCTTTTTCCATATTTTAGTAGCCTTTCTAAATATAGAAACGAAGAAATATCGTATATTTTGATAGTGACTTTTTACTACTTTTCGTAAATAACGTAGAATATAATTAAATGTTTTTAATATATTGAAGGCTTTAATCAGGTTATCTGATGTTTAAGAAGGAACATGGGCAGGGAAAATAGAATGGATGAGCCTAGTATAAAAAGACCAGTGGTTATAATTGGTGCCCCTCGTTCTGGAACCAGTTTATTATTTAGAACTTTAAGCACAAGCAGGCATTTATGGTCTCTTTATAGAGAAAGCCATGATATTTGGAATAAGTTCTATAGGATGGCGGGAAAAGAACTAAAAGATGATCTTTTAACAGAGTCAGATTTAGATGAAGCATCGCGAAGTTTTATTTTAAATGAGTTTCATAAATATACTTTAAACAATTTTTATTTGGGGTATGTAGCAAGAGAATATTTTTTGAAAAAAGATGCTTTAAAAGGAGCCTTGGATTTGTTAGGTAAAACAAATCTTTTGTATAAAAATATTTTTCTTAAAAAATATAGAATAGTTGAAAAAACACCTAAAAATTGTTTTAGAATACCATTTATAAATAAATTGTTTAGTGACTGTAAGTTTATTTATTTAAAACGTGATGGGAGATCAAATATAAACTCATTAATAGAAGGCTGGAAGTCTCCTGCTAGATATGTTAGTGGTCAAGCACCAAATATACCTTTAAATATAAAAGGTTATAGTACTGAAGAAAGTGGGAAATACTGGAAGTTTGCTTTACCACCTTCCTGGCAAGACTATATAAATAAACCACTTGAAGAAGTATGCGCATTTCAATGGGTTAGCTCAAATAGATTTGCATTGGATGGGCTTAAATCTATTGAAGATGAAAGAAAATATACCATAAACTATGAAGAGCTTACGGAAGATACTTATTCGACAGTAAAAAAGCTATGTGATTATATTGAAATCCCCTTTTCTAAAAACCTAAGACAAATATCCAAAAACCTGCCCTTAGTAAATTATGTTACTAAGCCACATAAAAACAAATGGAAGAAAAACATTGATCTCATACAAAATACTTATCCAATGATTGAGCCGATGATGAAAGAACTTGGCTATAGTTTTGATGATTAGGTTATTTGCAATATTTTTTTTGTCTTAAAATCTCAAATAAAATTATGCCAAAAGCAACAGAAACATTAAGAGAATCCACTTTATCACTAATAGGGATTTTTACAAGGAAGTCACAATTTTTTTTCACAAGTGGTCCAAGCCCTTCATGCTCATTCCCTACTACAATTGCAACTTGATCAGGGTAGTTAATCTTATATATTAGTTCACTGGGAGTAGAATTGTCAGCTCCTACTACCCAGAAGCCACTTTCTTTTAATTCATTTAAAACATTTACGCAATTGGTAGCTCTGGAAAAATTAGTCTGGAAAAGTGTTCCAGCACTGGTTTTAATTATGGTGGCATTTATACCTACGTTACTTCTTCCGGTTAAAATAATCCCATTTCCACCAGAAGCTGCAAATGTCCTTATCATTGCACCTAAATTATGCGTATCTTCGATTTCATGTGCGATTAAAATTATTCTGGGAGAATTGTTTTCCAAGGTGCTAGTAATAAGTTCATTGACAGGCTTGTACTTAATTGGAGAAATACTTAAAACTATTCCCTGATGATTTTGATTATTTGTCAAGGTGCTTAATTTTTTTTCTGGAACAAGATGATATGGAATTTTGTTTTCTTTAGCATAAGAGATAATTCTTTGTCTTATGTTTCTGTCAGATAAGCCTTCACTCAGGTATATTTTATTTACCTCAACTGTGCTGCTTTCAATGACTTCAAGAGCAGGATTCTTGCCAAAAACCATCTCAAGGTTTTTATTATTGGGTTTTGAATTAAACTTGTTCATGAAAGTCCTCAAGGCCCTGAATTTTTATCTTTTTCTATGATGTCTTGTTCGTTCTCTTGTTCTTGATTTCTGTCTCCTGTCTCCTGTGCTTCATTCTCTTCTTCAGGTGTAGGTGGTTTATTAAAGCTCCTCTCTTTTTTATTTTCTGATTCTTTGTTTGTTAGAGGATCTTCTGATTCTTGCAGTGATTTGGATTTTAATTCGTCTTCAATGATGTTTAATCGTTTTTTCGCTTGCTCTATTAACTCATTTTCATGTTCGTTTATTATTTCTGCTTTGCTTTCGTCTTGTTCTTTAGGCTCAGATTCATTTTGTTCTATGAATTTATTTTTGTTTTGTGAAAACGGACTAGATAAAAACCTTATAAACGGTAAAAATCTTTTTGCACCTGGTGGAATTGGAGCGTATTCTGTCGGCTCTGTACCTGGAAAAAATCGTTTTTTGACAGGATGTACAGTGTAAGGAGTTGCAAGTAATCCAGTGAGAGGATCAATTAAAAGTTCTTTTATTTTAGGTTCACCGGCAAAAGAACCAGGGGGAATATCTTTATCTTCGTAGTAGGTTTCACAAAACCTTTTCCAGACTTTTGCTACAATTGCACCACCTGTTACACTTTTACCAAAAATCGGCTTGTTATTGTCATTGCCACCCCATATAGCAACAGAAAGATCTGGTGTAAAACCAATAAACCACACATCCCTTGATTTATCTGATGTACCAGTTTTACCTGCAACAGGTCTGTCATTTAAACGTGCAAGTGTTCCTGTCCCTCTTTTTACAACATCCTGCAAAATGCTTACAAGAGTTGCTGTTGCATAATTTGAAGCTGCTCTTTGAGGAACAGGAGCATTATTTTCAATGATTCTTTTTTTTGGATCTTCTATCCTTCTTATTAAAATTGGTTTTATATAAATCCCGCTACGAGCAAACGTAGAGTAAGCACTTGCTGCTTCCAGAGGTGTAATCGCATCGCTTCCAAGAGCAAGGGATAAGTTAGGCTCAAGATTGCTTTCAATCCCACAGGCTTTTGCAGTTTCAATAACCTTTTCAATACCAACCTCTTTTGCTACTTTTACAGCTGGAAGATTCCTGGAAAAAGTTAATGCTTCCCTTATAGTAATATTTCCCCAGAATTTCCCATCAAAGTTTTTTGGTATCCAGACCATATCTATACCATCTTCGATTTCAATTTTTGAATCTTTGATTTTTGTGTCTGGATCT
Source organism: Candidatus Melainabacteria bacterium (assembly GCA_016201905.1). GTDB lineage: Bacteria > Cyanobacteriota > Vampirovibrionia > 2-02-FULL-35-15 > 2-02-FULL-35-15 > JACQBQ01. The sequence continues at coordinate 51,190 of JACQBQ010000023.1, forward strand.
ATAAGTCCAAGCTCAAAAGCAGTTAGATATATAAAAGGCTTAAAGGCAGAGCCAATTGTGTGAGGGTTTGTGGCTCTGTTCCACTGGTGCTTCCAGAAATCCCCGACGCCACCTACAAGTACCCGGACCTGCCCGGTTTTAACATCAATTGCACACAATGCATATTGATTTATACCGTAAGGAGCACTTTTAATTTCTTCATTTAATATTTTTTCTGCTTTTTCCTGAGCTTGTGTATCAAGGCTTGTAAAAACTTTATAGCCTTTTTCTTTTAATTGTTCTACGTTAAATCTTTCTTTAAGCTGTTCTAAGATATAAGAAAAGTAATAAGGATATAATTCGAACTGACCTGGTGAAGAACTAAAATTTAAACTTTCTTTTAATGCAGCTTTATATTGCTTTTGTGTTATGTATCCAAACTCCAGCATTTTTTGCAAGACTAGTTCTTTTCTCTTTTGTGCTGGTCTGTGATCCATTGAGAGTTGACTTGGTGCTTTTAGGAGTCCGGCAAGATAAGCTGATTCAGCTAAAGTCAAGCCTGAAGCATCTTTATTAAAATATCTTTGAGCAGCTCTTTGAATACCATAAGCTCGATTTCCCCAAAAAACCTGATTTAAATATAATTCCAGGATTTTATCTTTATTAACTTTTCTTTCCATTTCCAGGGCAAGTAAAAGTTCCTTAATTTTTCTTGTAAACGTTCTTCCTCTTTCTCTCTCAGGAATTAAAAGATTTTTAACAAGTTGTTGTGTAATTGTACTTCCGCCTTCAACAATTCTTCCAGCCTGAAGATTTACGAAGAAAGCTCTGAATATTGCAAGTGGATCAATACCAAAATGTTCATAAAAGTCTTTGTCCTCTATGGCTAAGACAGCTCTTTTTAAAAAAGGTGAGATTTCGCTTAGTGGGACAACCTGTCTGTCTTCAACCCCTTGTAGAAAGCCTACAAAGTTGTCCCTGTAGTCATATATTTCTATTGAGCTGATGGGTTCATATTCTGTTAAATTACTGATTGATGGTAAGCCTAAGAACCTATTTACTGAAGGTAAGGCCAAGTAGCTACCAAGACCAACACCAATTAAAAACGCTACAATAAAAACATATTTATTGTTCATTGGTTCAAAAACAAAAAGCCAGCACTTGAGATGCCGGCTTTTATTATATCTTTAGAAGTAATGATTCTTAGCTTGAGAAAGCTTTTGAAGCACCTTCTGCAGTCCATTCAATAGCATCAGGAATACCTTCTAATGCAGAGTGTAAAGATTCACATGAAAAAGGTTTTTCCCAACCTTTTACAAAACCTTTTGCACTCCAAAGTAATCCGCCTACTGTTCCATGAACAGCTGCGCCTGGAGCTGCTCCGATTAATATACCAGCAAGTGTTTCACCTGCTCCTTTTTCATCACCGAGTGCATCTGCGACAGCTTTAGTGCCTTTTACTGCACCACGAACTAGCCCTGTTGTGGTTCCAACAAGTAATCCTGTTGCAGAACTTAATACAGCACCCACTGTTTTAAATGGAAGTCCAATTGTCCATCCAAGAAGATCACTTGTTTTTTTACAACCTGAACTTGACTCATCTGCTAGTGCAGCTGTTGGTAATAAAATTGATACGACCAATGTTAGTGCAAGTAGTTTTGATTTGTTTAACATTCTTTTTTTGCTCCTTATTATTTATTATGTTTACCCGTCCCTAAGATGTTTATTAAACCAAGTTGGTTCAATATTGAGAACTTTAAAACATGTATTTTTTACAAAATGTATGGCATTACATATTTAGGATTCAGGGAATAGGATGTAGTTTATAGGGGATAGGTGGCTAGGGAATGGCATGTAGGTTATAAGGGTCGGTATAGATTTTATACTTGTTATATTCCATTATTGCCTATTACTTATGGACTTAAGCCCTATTTTCAGGGAAACAGAATATTATGCTACTTCATACAATACGGATACTAAAAAATATAATTTTTATATATTTTTCAATATGTTTTTTATTTAACTTTATTTTTTTTGTTAATGAAAGCGCCTATGCCCAACCTGTATTAAAAGGAGGGATAAGAACTTTCATTGAAAAGGGACGTACTTTGGAAGTAAACCTAGGTACGCCAATTAATTTTTATTATAGCCAGGCAGGTGATAAAGTTGCAGGCTATATAAGGGAAGATATTTTAATTGGTGATGATCTCTATATACCGGCTGGAAGCAGAGTCGATGGAATAATTACAGAAGTAAAAAAACCAAAACACTTTGGACAGGATGGTTCATTTGAAATTGATTTTAATGAAATAGTTACACCCGATGGTACTGCTATTCCTGTTTATGCTTCAGTTAGTACCGATACATCAAATGTTGCAGAAAAGGCTTCAAGTATATTAAGTTATGATGCAGCTCTAGTTGCCTATGGTACTTTTCATGGTTTAGTTGCAGGATTTCAATATGGTGGTTTACCGCTGGCAATAACAAGCCATGGAATAAGCCTGCTTGCAGGTGCTGGCATTGGTGCTAGTGCTGGTGTAATAGGTTCAATTGTAAGAGAAGGCAAGGTGCCTACCGTATTAAGTGGTGTCAACACAGATGTTTTACTAAAAAGTAATCTTTATATCTTTGGTGAGTTGCCAAATATAAAAGAAATAAAAAATAAAAAACAAGAAACTGAACAATATAAAGGATTTCGATTTTTTCCTCCTGTAAACAAGGATGAAATTGAACTTGTAATAAATGAAATAAAAAAGAACCACAGTGGGGTTTATGGTGATTATATTGTTTTGAAATTTAATTTGAAAAACAATTCACAAAAAACGATTAATCTTTCAGATGTAGTTTTGCTAAGTGAAACTGAGTCTGGGCCTTTACATGCAGATTTGTTTTTATCAGGAACAGAGGCGCTAAAATCAGTGAAGCCATCTAGTGAAATAAATGCTTCTCTGGCTTTTATTCTTTTAAATAAAAATAAGATAAGTGATTATTCTCTTGTAGTTATTGATCCTTTGGACAGAAAAGAAATTGTGAAGATGCCGTTGAAGGAATAAAATGTTTTACGTCATTGCGAGAAGCGCAGCGACCCACTCCGACTTGTCGGAGACGAGGCGAGCGAAGCAATCTCAATATTGTGAATAAGTTAGTGAGATTGCCACGTCGTCCGCCTAGGCGGACTCCTCGCAATGACGTGTTACCGTAGCCCTGTTATAATATCTAACCATGACTAAACAAACATTGGAGAAAAAAATGGTTTTAAAAGAAGGAACTGATCTTGATTCAATTGCTTATTTTAACGAAAAGTTTATTCCTCTTCGAGAAGCAAATATAAATATTATGACTCATGCATTTCAGTATGGCACTGGTGTATTTGAAGGAATTAAAGGTTACTGGAATGCTAGCGAAAAACAAATGTATCTTTTTAAAATGAAAGAGCATTACATCAGGCTTTTAAATAGCTGTAAACTCTTAAGGCTTGAGCCAACTAAATCGGTTGATGAGCTTTGCAAAATCACAATTGAACTAATGCAAAAAAATAATCCGACTTGCGATATGTACATTAGACCAAATATTTATAAAGCAGGGTTAGTTATCGGTCCAGTGCTTCTAAATAATGAGGGAAGGAAAAATCCTACAGCTCTTTCGATTTATACAATACCAATGGGTGATTATGTAGACACTGCAAAGGGTCTGCATGTCTGTGTTTCAAACTGGATAAGAGTAGATGACAATGCAATACCAGCACGTGGGAAAATCCAAGGCAGTTATGTAAACACTGCACTAGCTAAAACAGATGCTCTTCTAAATGGTTTTGATGATGCAATTGTTTTAACACAGGACGGACATGTCTCAGAAGGCAGTGCAATGAATTTATTTATTGTGCGTGATGGAAAGTTAGTTACCACTCCTGTAAATGAAAACATCTTAGAAGGAATTACCAGGGCTACAGTAATGGAGCTTGCAAAAAACGAATTTAATTTAGATACGGAAATAAGAAAAATCGACAGAACAGAACTGTATGTATGTGATGAGGTCTTTTTCTGTGGAACAGCTGCTCAAGTAAGCCCAATAACTATGGTGGATCATAGATCGGTAGGAAATGGAAAAATAGGACCAATTAGTAAAAAACTTCAGGACTTATATTTTGAAGTAGTACGCGGACATAAAAAAGAATATAGAAATTGGTGTGCCTCAGTATTTAATAAATAAAAAATTACTTCTTCCTAGCCAGCCATCCACTTAAGAGCTTTATTTTTCCTGTGCAGCTTTATATTTAGCTAATGCTTGTGCCTCAAGAACTTTAGTAAGACCTTCTAATAGATTCTCTCCTGAGTAATACTCTCTGTTATGATACAAAGTAACAATCATATTTCTAACATCTTGTTCTTCTTCTGGTGATATATGGTTATTTCCATCTCTATCAAATTCTTTTATGGCTTCAATTGATTTTAGTCCTTGTGGAAGATAATATAGCCGGTTGTCTGTACTATAATCGCAATATTTACTTAATCTTGGATCTTTATAAGCTAAATTTTCTCTTCGCTCTGGAGTAATAGCATTTCCTAATTTTTGCCAATCTACATCACGAGAAAAATAACCACCGGTAGCTAAAGCTATTCCTGTAATGCCAGCACCTACATACTTACCGATTGACATTGCCATAATTTCCCCCTTAAAAAATTTTTATAATTTATTAAAAACTAAAAATATCTTACCAACCTTGTAAAAAAAAAGAAATTATTGCTACTAGATTATGTTACCTTAATCGATAAAATATTAGGAATTCTATTTTTTCCTAGCCCAGACCAATCTGTTTTATATTACCATCCATAAGGACCTATGATGGGTGGGCGAGGATATAGTGGACTTACTGGATTTAATGGGTTAAGAAGATTTGTCGGATCGCCTAAGCCACCATCAGGTCTTGCTATTGGGGTATTGGTATCGATGCCACCACTCATCCAGGTTATCACACCACCTAAAAGAAGACCTGCAGCTAATGCTGCTCCAGTAATTATAAAAGCTTCTTTACTACCATCACTTTCTTCACCTTCTACTTTTTTCACACCATCTTTTTTCACTTCATTATTTGCACCACTTGGAATGGAACCAGATCTTCTATTAACAGGCTTAGCTACTCCATCTACAACTCTAACTAACATAGATTTTTCTCCTTAAATATTTTTAAACAACTATAAAACAAATTAAAAGTAAGTATAACAGAGTTATTAAAAGCTTGGGTTAATAAAAGTTAATCTTATTTTTTCCGAGCCCAGACCAGCCTACTTCCATAATTGTTTTTGTCAAAAGATAAAATATCAAAATTTGAAAGTAGTTCTTTTAGTTCATTGTCAGAATAATTTCTAAGCATCATCCCCTGACGCATTTGATCGGTGTAAACATGTGTAGAATCACTCAGCTCAAAATACTCTCCTTTGCCTGAACCTACTTGATCAAAGCAGGCAAATAAAAATCCTTTTTCAGTTAAAATCTTATGGACTTTTTCAAATAATACTTTTGCTTGATCGAATCTAAAGTGTTCCAGAACAGAATTGCAAACCACTGCATCAAAAGAATTTTCTTTAAAAGGCAGATTTAAAAGATCACCGACCAAAAAATTTACTTTTGCATTATCTTCGCTTGCCCAGGTTTTTCCAAGCTCAACTGCTGGCTTTGCAATATCAATTCCTGTAACATCAAAACCATACTTTGATATGAAAATTGAAAGCCATCCTGAACCGCAGCCTAAATCTAAAACTTTTTTTACCTGATACTTTTTCAGCTTCCGTGTAATTTCATGAATGTATGGAAGCTTTGGCAGTTCTTTGTGGGGCTTGCTAACTCTTTTCCAGGCTTCGTCCCAAAACTTGAGATTTTCTTCGTAGATTTTACTTATATCATTTTGTGTAGTGGTCATATGTCAGCTATAATCTAACATATAAAACCTTACAGAGCAAGAATAAAGAGAGCCAAGTGAAACCAGACTTAAAAAAACAAAGTAAAACAATAACCAGTGGACCAGAGAGAGCACCCCACAGAGCGTTTCACCGTGCAATGGGGCTTGGTGATAAAGAGCTTAGTCAGCCTTTTATTGGAGTTGCCAGTACATGGAATGAAGCTACCCCATGTAACTTAACTTTGAAAGATCAAGCTTATGCCATTAAAAAATCTATTATTTCAAATGGTGGAACACCACGAGAATTTGTGACGATTTCTGTAAGCGATGGAATTGCAATGGGTCATGAAGGAATGAAATCCTCGCTTGTCAGTAGGGAAATTATTGCTGATTCTGTAGAGCTTATGATGCGAGCTCATTGTTATGACGGGTGGGTTGGAATTGCTGGTTGTGATAAAAGTCTTCCTGGCATGATGATGGCAATGGCTAGATTAAATCTGCCAGCCATATTTTTATATGGTGGAACTATTATGCCGGGGAAGTACAAAGGAAAAGATTTGACCATAGTCGATGTGTACGAAGCAGTTGGTGAACATAATGTAGGTAAAATTTCAGATGAAGAACTATATCAGATCGAGTGCAATGCATGTCCTGGTGCTGGTTCGTGTGGAGGGCAGTTTACGGCAAATACCATGGCATGTGTAGCTGAAGCTATTGGAATAGCACTTCTGGGAAGCAGTTCTTATCCGGCAGTTGATCCTGATCGGGCAAAAATCCATAAAATTGTTGGTGAAAGGATAATGCATCTTCTAAAAGAAGAAATTTGTCCAAGAGACATAATGACAAAAAAAGCTTTTGAAAATGCAGCAAGAATTGTTGCAGCAACAGGTGGTTCTACAAATGCGGTTTTACATCTTCCTGCTATGGCACATGAAGCTGGGATTAAATTTTCTCTTGAAGACTTGGATAAAATTTTTCAAGAAACGCCTTATTTTGTAGACTTAAAACCAGGCGGAAAATACGTAGCATATGATGTTCACAAGGTTGGGGGAATACCTGTGATTTTAAAACAACTTTTAGATATAGGACTGCTGCATGGAGATTGTCTGACTGTTAGCGGAAAAACTCACAATGAAAATTTAAAAAATATAAAACTTACACCAAATCAAGACGTAATACTGCCCATAGAAAAATCTTTAAATAAAACTGGTGGTGTAAAAATCTTAAAAGGAAATCTTGCACCAGATGGAGCTGTAATAAAAGTGGCAGGATTAAAAAAATTAACTTACCGTGGACCTGCAAAAATATTTAACAGTGAACAGGATTGTTTTGAAGCAATTATAGAGAAAAAAATTAAGCCGGGTGACGTGGTGGTAATACGCTATGAAGGACCGAAAGGCGGGCCTGGTATGCGTGAAATGCTTTCTGTAACTGCAGCACTGTACGGTCAAGGGCTTGGAACTGAATGTGCGCTAATTACAGATGGAAGATTTAGTGGTGGAACTCGTGGACTTATGATAGGACATGTAAGTCCTGAAGCGTATGTAGGCGGACCGATTGCACTGATTCAGGATGGAGATATTATAGAAATCAATGCTGAAAAAGGAACGATTTCAGTGGAATTACCCTACAGTGAATTAAAACAAAGGAAAAGTAAATGGAGTCCACCAAAACCAAATTACACATCAGGAGTTTTAGCAAAATATGCAAAGCTAGTTGGGAGTGCAAGAGACGGTGCTGTTACTAATTTAAAATTAGATGTAGAAGCATTACATGCAATGCCTCTACCGTAGGTTATAATTGAATTTGTTTTTCTGAATCCTGATTCTCTAAAACGATATGGCAGTTGTCGCCAAGTGGTTAAGGCCCCGGGTTGTGGTCCCGGTATTCGCGGGTTCGACTCCCGTCAGCTGCCCAGGTATATTTACAAGTTAGGGTATAATAAAAGTAAACTACTATGAAAAAGAAACAATACAAAGTAAAAATTGAAAATGGAAATATAATTCCTCTTGAATCAATTGATACAGGTGAATCAAGAGAAGGGATTGTTGTTTTTTTTGATAAGGATGAATCTCCTGGGTACCAATCTAAACCTGTATGGGAAGCTTTTGATGAAATCATGAAAGATGTTCCTAAAGAAGAATTTAAGAAACTTCCAACAGATGGAGCACTTGAGCATGATCACTACATTTACGGTACACCAAAGAAAAATAAAAAATGAAAAAAGTTTTTGCAGATACTAGCTACTGGATTGCACTTGCAAATCCTAATGACAGCCTTCACAAAATAGCAAAAGATTTAAGTAAGTCATTAAAGAGTGTAACTATAACAACTACAGATGAAGTGCTTAGGGAATTACTAACTTATTTTTCATCGAAATATGGAAGCACATTCCGTCAAAAAGCAGCACAGATGGTGCGTTACATATTGAATGAGCTAACTATTGAAGTTATCCCTCAAACTAGAGAATCTTTTTTGTCTGGGCTAGAATTATATGAAAAGTGACCTGATAAAGAATATAGTTTTGTGGATTGTATTTCAATGGATGTTATGAGAAGGTTGGATATTAAAGAGGCACTTACAGGCGATATTCACTTCACTCAAGAAAACTTTATAGCAAGCTTAGTAAAGAAATAAAACTAAGCCACATCCCTATAATCAGGAATAAATAAATGCCATATATATTCTTTTATTCTGTTTTGAACACTTATGATGCTACCCTAAGCTAGATTTACAAAATATTTTGTGCCACTCTATGAATTAATTCTGAAATCAAAGTTTGGTATTTTACCTTGAATCTTTTAGCAGCTTGCTTAATAGTTTCAAGATCCCTTTGATTTACTCGAATGTTTAGTACTGCGTCTTTTTTTCTCGTAGCAAGTGAATTTACAATTTCTTCAAACTCCTTTTTACTTACACTTCTGTATTCACCATTTATCAGGGCATCTTCAATTTCTTTTTCTTGTTTAGTAAGTTTAATTTTTCTCATTTTTTCTCCTTTTTATAAATCTTTGTGTATTTTCTACTTGGATACAAAGTTTTCAAAAATACTCCTTTTTCACTTTGCACAAACGGAACTACCCAAATATATCTTTTATATTCAAAGAGCATCATATTTTGAGATTCATTCTTTGGATGTCTCATTACGTCAACAAGTTTTGACTTAATAATTTCATCAAAAGAAACTCCTCGCGTTTTCTTCAATCTTTCACTCTTTAATGTGTTCCATTTAATTTCCAGCACAATTACATTATACAATACTTTTGTATAGACAATAAAATAATAAGCTTCTAAGAAGCTTCCCTATAATCAGGAATAAATAAGTTTTCTGTAAAGTTCTTAATCCTGGTTCCCGCCCACTTTGTCATATGTGTCAACTTAAGAGCTGAAAAATTACGATCAAATTAAGTCAATTGTTATTAAAGGCCACTTTTTTGAAACTTCAGATGTCACTTACAGCAAAAAAAATATCCAAAGGACTTAACTATGAATAAAAACTGTAAACGACATCATATCTGTTCTTGACAAAAGAACAATTAATAAAGTTGCCAAAGATGTAGATTTTATTAAGCGAAATAGAAATCTTACAGGCTTTGATTTCTTTCTTTCTCTTGTTTTTGGCTCTATCTCAATGAAGACTGTATCTCTTGCTGCACTTGTTGATTGTTGTAAGAACATTAATATTTCTAGACAAGCCCTTGACAAACGCTTTTGCAAAGAAGCAGTTTCTTTTTTAAAGAAGCTTCTTACAATACTATTTGATAAATGCTTAATAAGAGAGAAGAGTTGTTTGAAGTATTTGAAGGAGTTTTCTCAGGTACTAATTATTGACAGTTCCCTATGGCAACTGCATGAAAAATTAAAAGATGTTTTTCCTGGCTTTGGTGGTGCTAGCTCTAAAGCTGGCTGTAAACTTCAGCTAGTTTACAATTTACTTATTAATCAAATTCACTCTATTACAGTAACTGAAGGCACTAAAAATGATAGTGTTTATTCGGAAGAATTATTAGATATGATAAAGCAAAAAGCATTATTGTTATTTGACCTGGGATATTTCTCCATAAGATTCTTCCAAAAGATTCATGAAAAGGGTGCTTACTTCATCTCCAGATTAAAGGGTGATGTCAAAATATTTAATTCTAAAACAAGAGAGCAAATAGATATTCTTAAATTCCTAAAGAAACTAAAGCAAGCTGATACAAATAAGTTTGAAATAAATATTCTATTAGGGGTAAATCAAGGGGTGTCTATTCCTTGTCGTTTAATAGGGATGAAAGCACCTAAGTCAGTGGCAGATAAAAGGAGGATGCAGTACAAAAAAAGAAATAGAAGGGTAAAAACTGTAAAACAAATCACATTGCAGTTATATGATTGGACACTAATGATTACAAACACGCCTCATAATTTACTGCCAACATGGATAGTATATATTTGCTATGAACTTCGTTGGCAGATAGAAATAATATTTAAACAATTCAAATCAATACTGCAAATACACAAGATAAATTCTGGCAGTGAACATAGAGTCAAATGTGAAATATATGGGAAATTAATTGCAGCGGTGATAATCACAAAAATTCATGGGAAGTTAAATGTCTGGTTTTGGAACAAGGAGAAAAAGGAGATCAGTCTAGAAAAGTTTTTTAAAACAATACAAACAAGAGCATTTATGTTTATGACCTTGCTACAAGAAAACTTTAAGAAAGCAATAAAGTTTTTAGAAGATGAAGTGCTAAGATGTTTGAGAAATTGTGTAAAATTAATTCAGCGGTCGAGAAGAACATCACTTGAAAATCTTCAACTCTCATCAAAAGAAAGATTTAGGAGCATAAAACCATGTCAGATTCCTTCCTTAAGTTGACACA
>JACQBQ010000026.1 GCA_016201905.1 Candidatus Melainabacteria bacterium
AAATATTAAATTGTAAGAAAGGTAGACCAAAGAAACGTCCAGAACGACTTGTAGCAGATAGAGGGTATGCAGCTAGAGGTTTTAGAAACGAACTTAGAAAAAGAAGTATAAGACACCAAATACCGGTTACAAACCCAGGTTGAAATGTAAAGTGTTTTAAAGGAAGACCACCAAGTTACCAACCACTTTTATACAAAGAAAGATGGAAAGTCGAAAGAACTATTGCATGATTTGCTAACTTTCGTCGGATAAATGTTTGCTTTGATAGAATTAAATATGTCTATAAAGCTTTCTGTATCATAGCTTCAGTGATTATTGCTTTGAGGTACTTTTGAGATGACTTCTTGCGCGGGAATGACATTTTGCATCATCCAATAACAGGTAAAATTTCACTCAAATCTTTTACATGTTCCAGCTTCATAACATTTTCAATTTGTTTTTCAATTTGATCTTTTTCCATATGCGGTGCTGCAAGATTTCTCCACTTATTAAAAACATCTTCATCTTTCATAGGGTTTTTAGGATGTCCGAAAGGATGCAACACTTCTTTTAAAATCTTTTTACCATCTAAAAGATTTATCTCTAATCTATTTCCAAAGCTTTTTGGATAATCAGTAGTATATTTCGTATCTTCTACAACTTTTATCTTTTTTAAAAACTTAAGCATGCTTGAGTCGCGGTAGTTTTTCTTATGAAAACTTTCATCATTTACATTTCCATCCCGAAGTGCAATAGCAGTACAGTATGGCAGACTATGATCAGCTGTTTCTTTAGATGTAGGTCGCCACTTTTCAGGCTCTGAACCAATTATTTGATAAGATGCGCCATGAGTATGAATAATCATGTCCTGGACTTGCTCTAGCTTTAATCCTTCTTTGTGTAGTTTTATAGCTGCTTCAACAGCACTCTGTGCATGATACTCTACAGGATATGGTTTTATATAAGTCTCTAATATTTTTTTTGGTGGCTCACTATGATTTGGTAGTTTTAAATTAATCGGACCTGAAATTAAAGTTTCAAAACCTTTTGTACCTTCAAATATTGGTGAGGGTCCTGTCATTCCTTCTTTAGCTAGCCTGGCTGCAAAAAGTCCCTGCCTGGCTGCATTAGCAAAAGCACATGCTTTCCACATAGACATCTCACCGACTCTGGTTTGGCGGGTAGCAACATTGCAAACCCCTGCTATGCCAAGAGCGTTTTCTAATTGCTCTTGATCAAGCTCCATTAAAATAGCTGCACCAGAAGCAACAGAAAAAGCACCATAGGTTACATGATCTATTCCTTTTGCCCGAAGACTTGCTCCATCACAAAGCTGACACTGGATTTCATAAGCAATGGCAATAGCTAAGATAAGGTCAAGTCCGCTTTTTCCATAAGCCTGAGCAGTTGCAATAAGCGGAGCAATATTATCCGATGGATGAGCCGGCTCTAAAGATAAATAAGTATCATTAAAATCTAAGTAACGAACTAAAGATCCATTTGCAAAAGCTGCTTCTTCATAAAAAACTTCTTTCTTTTTTCCAAGCAAAGATGCTTTATATTTCCCTTTAATTTTTGAACATGCTTTTAAAATAATCTTTGCTGCTTTTGAATCATAAGCTCCAACAGCACAGGCAAGACTGTCCAGTATTCTTCTTTTTACTTCATGAATAACTTCAGGTGAAAGAGATTCTGGTTTTACTGATAAAACATAATCTGAGATTTGAGAGGCTTTGTTTGTTTGTCTAACCAGTGTTGATTCCATGTTTTTTATACCCCAACATTCTTGGAGCCAAAAATTTCTTTTATAGCTTCTACATGTCTTTTTACGTCAACTCTTACTCTTTCAAAGTCTCCATTAAAAATAGCATCACCGTTAAACATTCCACTTCCCGGACAAACACCATAAGCACCATATTTCGTTAAAATTTCTTTCATATTTTTATCGTTTACTCCGCCTACAGCATATGTTCTTATTCCGTAAGATAGCATTTGTTTTGAGAATTCTTTCATTCTTTCAAAGCCATCTTTTTCATCTGGAAGTTTTATAACTACTTTACTGTCAGGCTTTTTATTTCTTGCACTTAAATATAATTTGTAAAACTGTGTAGGGCTTTTAATTACAGAGCTTTGGGTTTCAGGCTGAGTATTGAGTGGATCAAAATAAATTATTTCCCAACCTTTGGTTTGTAATTCTTCAAACTCATCACGAAAAGGTTCTTTAATTGCTTTAAAAAGTTCTTCGTGAGTTTTTGCATTTGCAGGAAAGAATTTTGTATCTGCAATTTTAAGATCAATTGCCTGTTGAAAATTTGGCGCTGTAAAAACACCAGGAAGAATAGGAGTATTGTGCTTATTTGCAAGAGCTATTGCATCCTCAAAAAAACCAGGGCTTACAAGAAATTTTGCTCCAAGGCCAATAGCCTCACCTGCAGTTTTTTCATTCTTAACAGATCCTACTCCTATGTTTAAATTTCTTTTTACACATTCACTTAATATCTCCTGCCAGAAATCAGAGTTAGAAGTAATTTCTACTGCACCAGCTCCCGCATCAAAAGCAGTCTGTATAGCACTAATTGCATTTTTAGCTTGCGTCCCTGGTTTTGTCCTTAAAATACCAACTAGACGAGCATTTAGATAATTAAAACTTGTTTTAACTTTAGGATCCATTTATAAAAACCATTTACATTTAGCATTGAAAAATACTTTTGGTGAGTGAGATAATACTAGCATGACTATACTAATAAACAAAACCCTTGGACAATTACTTGATAGTGCTGCTTTAAAATATCCAAGCAAGGATGCAATTGTTTTTACTGATCTGAACTTTAGAATTACTTACAAAGAGTTCAAAAAAATTACAGACGAAGTTGCAAAAGGACTTTTAGCTCTTCATATTAAAAAAGGTGAACATATTGGAGTCTTTGCCGTAAACTGCCCGGAGTGGGTAATACTTCAGTTTGCCAGTGCAAAAATTGGAGCTGTTCTTGTAAATATTAATCCAGCGCTAAAAAGTCATGAACTTGAATACATACTCAAACAAGGCGACATAACAACTTTATTTTTAACAGAATCTTTTAAAAATCAAAACATGGTCGAGGTATTAAAAACCTTAGAGGCTTTGCACTTAAAGTCTCTACGACGAATAATTACAATACGCACAAATAAATATCCAGAATACATGCAATGGGAAGATTTGTATAAGCTTGCAAAAAGTATTTCAGATGAAGATTTAATAGAACGTGAGAATACCTTAGATCCAAAGGATGTAATAAATATCCAATACACTTCAGGCACTACAGGATTTCCAAAAGGTGCAGAGTTAACTCACTATGGAATTATAAACAATGCATTTTACTGTGGTGTAAATATGAACCTTACAGATAAGGATTCTATCTGCATTCCTGTTCCTCTTTACCATTGCTTTGGCTGTGTGCTTGGAACTTTAGTCTGTGTTAATTATGGAATTAAAATGGTTTTCCCATCAGAAGTGTTTGATCCAAAGAAAACACTTGAAGCAGTTCACAAAGAAAAATGCACAGCAATTTATGGCGTGCCCACTATGTTTATCGCCGAGCTTGGGCTACCTGAGTTTAATACTTATAATTTAAGTTCACTTAGAACTGGTGTTATTGCAGGCGCACCATGCCCTATGGAACTTATGAAGCAGCTAATAGAAAAAATGAATCTGACTGAAATTACTATTGGTTATGGTTTCACAGAAGCATCCCCGCTTATCACACAGACCAGATACAACGATTCTATCGATGTAAAAGTAGGCACTGTTGGAAAACCACATCAGCACGTTAAAGTAAAAATTATTGATCCTGAGACAAAAAAAGAGCTGCCGCCAAATACTCCAGGCGAGCTTTGTGCTTATGGATATAATGCAATGAAAGGTTATTATAAAATGCCAGAAAGAACAAAAGAGGTAATTGATCAAGAAGGCTGGATGCATACTGGTGATTTAGCAGCATTAGATGAAGAGGGATTTTTTAAAATCGTAGGCAGGATAAAAGACATGATAATTCGTGGTGGTGAAAATATTTATCCGGCTGAAATAGAAGATTTCTTTATGACAAATTCTAAAGTAGAAATAGTACAGGTAATAGGTGTATCAGATCAAAAATTTGGTGAGCAGGTTGCCGCCATTATAAAGCTAAGGCCTGGCGAAAAATGGTCAGAAGAAGAAGTTAAAGCCTGGTGTTGTGGAAAAATTGCGAATTATAAGATTCCATACTATATAAAATTTCTGAACGAATTTCCAATGACTGCAAATGGAAAAATACAAAAATATAAACTTAAAGAGACATTACAACAAGAGTTAAAAACACTGGTTTAGATTTATTATAAGGTAATACTTTTATTTCACAGTACAATAACAAATAGAATTAAAGAAAGGAAAAGTTATCTTTTATGGAATTAACTAAAGTAGTTTGCGGTATTGGAAACACAGGCACAACACAAAGCACACCACCTGGTACAAGCGAGCAAAAAATAATTACAATTAACCCTGCTGATATTCTTAATCAAAACGCTGATGTACTTGAAGCATTAGAAGCAAGAAGAGGAAAGCAATGCATTATAAGATGTGGCCAGGGTGATCTTTCTAAACTTGATAAAAATATTCCTACAGATATTACAAGAATACATGACATTGGAGCATACGACAGTTCATATCCTACAGCAGAACAATTTAAACTTCGTGCTCAAAATCCAAACAGATATGGAGCTCCCATACCGCGTATTACTGTCACTTATCCGGATCGCAGTTTTTGTAATTTTACACTTGACAACCGTCTGCCAGAATTAACTTTTTTTTATGATGTACAACCACTTAAATTAGGTGAAACAATTGTATTAGTAGGTGGAGATGATCATACCAATGATTTAATTAGACTTAAGAACAGCAGCTCTACTCCTTCAAGAGAGATAGATCATCTATTCAATATCGAATTTGAGGGGCAAACTTTTAATAATGTTCAAATTTATTCTGTTTATGATGTAGTTCTAACTGACGGCGAAATAAACATAGGACTCATCTTAAACAACCCACTTAAAACAATTGAAATTTCCCGGGGCGACTCTGTTATTGTAACTAGGATTAAATAGATACCAAAGAATTAGATTAATTTAGGATCTAGACTAACATCTTTTTTATTTCATCATCTGTAACAGGTTCAAAATTCTCATAATGCACCCCAACTGCTCCGAATTCTCTGGGGATTTTCAATGTTTCAACCTTATCTACCAAGTTAACAATTTCTTCATATGCTTGAGAACTAATTACCGGGATTGCCAGAATTATAAAATTTGGATTTTGCTTTTTAATTGACTTAATAGCTGCCAGTGCAGTCATACCTGTTGCTGTACCATCATCTACCAGAATGATGTTGCGATTTTTATAGGAAAGGCATTCCACTGGAGCATCCCTAGAAGACAAATATTTTTTTTCTCTTTCCTGACAATCTTTTACAAGATAAACTATTTGCTTTTGGAGATAATCCCATTTTTGTTCACCTAATTCATAATCCACATATGATGAAATTACATAATCTCCATAAGAAGTTACTGCACCAATAGCAAGCTCAGGGTTATTAGGTGCACCAATTTTTTTTGAAACAATAATATCAAGCTTTGAGTCAAGTACTTTAGCAATTGGCTTTGCAACAGCTACGCCGCCACGCGGTAAACCAATAACAATTGAGTCTCTTGACTTGTACGAGCTAAGTTTATTTGCAAGCTGATTACCTGCATCAGTTCTATCTTTAAAAATTAGATCAGTGTTTAAATATTTTGCCATCAGTACACTATTTTAATACGCATGATTTTTAAATATTAGATCACTCTGGCAAAATTGAAATAAAAATTAAAGTAAAAGATCTACTATAATCGGTTCATGATCAGAAATTCTTCCTGGATAAGAATGATTTATAAGCTGTAAAGTCTGACCATTGAAAGGTTCAAATCTTTTTCTTTTTGGTTTTACAAAAAACCAGTCTAGTTTAAAGTATGCTATTACTCTTGGCTCTGTAAATTTAAATGTACTCTCAAAACCCTTGAGCTGCCTTTCATTTGAATTTGCAAGAAGTCCCTTCTTACCATTTGAGCTTCTTTCAGAATCACCCCTAATATCAAATCCTTCTCCATCTGCAAATCTAAAATCTTTTATATATGCAAAAAGTTTCCTTTCCTGGTTCGGAAAAAGCACCGGAATACTTAGTACAGCAGGGTCCTTATATTGAAAGGCTTTGCTTAAGCCTACAGCTAGAAGACTTGATGCAACTGGAACACCAGGAATTGCTGCAAATGCCAACTGACGTGCAATAAAATTAGGATCTCTAACTCTTTTTACTATTTCCTTCTTTAGAGATGTCGGTGCTGAATCAGTGGTAGAAGTATTAAAGTCTCCAGCCAGAAGAAGAGGTCTTCTTATATATTTTAAACTTTCAAATAAATGCTGAGTCTGCTTAAACCTGCACGAAGGATAACACCTGTCTTCTAAGTGTGTTGAAACCACTGTAATTACTTCTTTATCAGGCAGTTCAATATCAGCAACCAGTGCACATCTTGATCCGCGACGTGGCTCAGTTAAAATTTGTTGCTTAAAAATTGCTTCTGCTCCAACTCTACGTGCATATTCAATCGGGTTTTGTTTGCCAACTTCAGACTCAAACCACTTATAACATTCAGGAAGTCTGATTATCCTTGCTGATTTAATCGGGTATTTAGAAAGTATTGCATTCCCATGTAAGCCAAGATATCGTGATGGAGCAATCCTTTGTTTATATAAAATTGGTCCAAGTTCAACAAACTCTGTAGCAAAAGCATAATTATATCCAAGAATACCTGCAATTTCAGATGCAATATTTTTATACCTGGTACGCAGCATACCAATATCAACTTCATTTAAAGAAATAATATCGCTCTTTGTAAAATCATTTAGTTCCTTTTTTAACTGTTCTTCTTGATCATTCTGGATATTTTTTTTATAGCTGTAATAATATCCAAATCGATTAGAAAAGACACTTTTAATTGCATTAATATTACTTCCTCTTTCAATATTCCAATGAGCTACTCTGATATATGGTTTTGAAAAATGATTTGTTTGCCACCTGTTTTCAATATACGGTGTTTCAAGTTGCTTCTGAAATCTTGAAAGAAGGCGACCTTTTAGAGCAGTTTTTGAAGATAAATTAATTAAATCATTATAAGTTAAATAACTTATTGGTTTTGATTTAAATCTAAAAATAGTTATGGGGAATTTATCACTGAGGCAAAAGGGAATTAAAACAAGAATTAAAAAAGCAATAATAAAAATCCAGAACGCTTTATTGTTTTTGTTAATTTCTTTCATTTAATGAGTCAACAATTAATTTGCTATGATTTAGTAGCTAGTGTAAGTTAAATTATACCCTCATGATTTGGAGAACAATATTTATAACTTTTTGTGTTTTTATTTTCTGTCTAGAGGCCAGTGCAAATACTCTCCCTCTCGATGAAAAGAAAAGTAAAGTTACCTATACTTTAACCCAATTCAGGTTTCCATTTAAGCGAAAGGCATTGCCAACAACAGGTGAAATTAGTTTAAGTGAAAACTCAAAAGAACTGGAAGGTCTTAAATTAAAAACTAAATTTATATCAAAGAATTTCTTGTTTAAAAAGTTTATAAATTTTGATCTGTATCCTGATTTTCAGTTTGTTTCAATGCTTAGCAAGCCTATACCAATTGATGGGACAAAGGTTATTGAATTGTCAGGCAATGTCTTATTTCATGGTGTAGCAAAGCAAGTAACAATAAAACTAAATAACAAGTCCACAGATAAAAAGATTATATTTGTTGGCTATTTAAATATAGAGATGAGTAATTTTGGACTAACACCTCCAAGATTTATATTTTTTACGGTAGATGATTTGATCAGAAATAAAGTCGAGCTATTTGCAGAAAGAATGTAACCTGAGACTTAAGTTTGTTTAAATTATTTAATGCTATAAAACTTCCATTTTTCTTCTATAGTAGGGTGATTTCCGTCAAATACCTTTTTATACCAAAAGCAAATCTTACTTACAACTTTTTCTATAAGATTTTCTTTTGAGAAGTTTTGAAAATCCTCTTTAGTTAAAAGCTCTTCTAGGGATATTGGCTCAACAAGTGTTCTATCAAGGTTATGAACAATTTTTTTTACATTAATTCCAATACCTGTAATTAGCAAAGAAATTCCGGCTTCATATAGCTTACTCTCTACAAGTATTCCACCTAATTTTTTACCATCTACATAGATATCATTTACTGGTTTAATTTGAGTCTGAATTTCACAGACTTCTTTAATAGATTCAACACAAGCAACACCTGCTGCTTGCGTATAAAGAGTAGTAGTTTCAAAATACTTTTTTTCTTCTGGCAAGTGTATTACCGAAAGATAAATTCCAGAACCAGCTGGTGAAGACCATTTTCTGCCATGTGTTCCACGACCTTTTGTCTGATGATTTGCAACTACAAAACCTGTATCTTTTATTTGTCCAGATTCAATTAGTCGCTTAGCTTCATCCATTGTGGAATCGAGCTCATCATAATAAAAACCTGTTGGTATTGTCTTGTCCATAGGAGTTTAGGCAATTCATGAATTGTTTTTACACTGTATTCTCTGTAACTGCTTACTTGGAAGAGTTCTACCTAAAACTTTTTCCATAAATATGGAAGCCTTGGCTAATTTTTTTAATTTTACATTTGATTCAATGCCCATACGTTCTAAAAGATAAACCAGATCCTCAGTAGCAAGATTTCCAGAGGCACCGGGCGCAAATGGGCAGCCACCTAAGCCACCACACGATGAATCAAAAGTCGTAATTCCAAGTTCAAGTCCGCTAACCACATTAGCCAGTGCTGTTCCATAAGTATCGTGAAAGTGGAGTGCAATATTTTTTTTAGGGATGGTTTTTATAATATAACCAACAGTACTAAATACATCTTTTGGTGATGCTGCTCCTATCGTATCTCCAAGTGAAATTTCATCTACACCCATATCAAGAAGAGCTTCCGTCACATTAAGGACTTTTTCTTTTTTTATTTCACCTTCATATGGACAGACAAAACATGTAGAAACATAGCCTCTAACTGAAATGCCATTTTCTAAAGCAGCTTGTACTACTGGTTTAAATACATCTAGAGATTCCTTAACTGTCATATTTATATTTTTCTTCGTAAATGTTTCACTGACTGCACCAAAAACTGCAATGCGCTTTAAACCAGCATTTATAGCTCTTTCTAAACCTTTCATATTTGGAACAAGAGCAGAATAAATTACTCCTTTATGAGCTTTAAGTCCACTGATTACTTCTTTTGCATCAGCTAATTGTGGAATGATCTTTGGATGAACAAATGACGTTACTTCAATTTCTTTAAGTCCGCTACTAGCAAGTTTTTCAATAAATATAATTTTGTTTTTAGCAGAAACAATTTTAGACTCATTCTGAAGACCATCTCTTGGACCAACCTCAACAATCTTTACAAATTTTGGAAAAACCTTCATCCGTATTTAATTTGCAATCCAATTAGGCAAGCGTTTTTCAAGAAATGCTTTCATGCCTTCCTGACCTTCTTTGCTTACCCTGCACTCAGCAATTAACTTGCTTGAAAATTCAAGAGCATCTTTAATGTTACTTTTTGAGACTTCACAAATTAGTTTCTTACAAGCACTTACAGCAGAAGGTCCGTTTCTCTTAATTGATTCTGTCCAGTTATTAACTACACTATCAAGAGATTTTTCATCATCAGCAATAGCTGAAATAAGTCCAGAGTTAAATGCTTCTTCCGGGGAAATCTTTTCAGACGTAAGAAAATATCTTCTAGCAAAAGAAACTCCGGTTCTTTGAACTACAAAATAAGAAATTACGCCAGGAACAAGTCCAATCTTAGTTTCTGAAAGTGCAAAACTTGCTTGTCTTAAAGCAACGGTCATATCACAAACGCTGATTAAACCAACTCCGCCACCAAAAGCAGCTCCATGAATACGCCCAATGACAGGTTTTGGGCACTCATCAATAGCTTTAAACATATTTCCAAGTTTTTTTGCATCTTCAATGTTTTCACTTGCGGTGCAACTCATCATTGATTTCATCCAGTTTAAGTCAGCACCAGAGCAAAAAGATTTTCCTTCTGCTTTTAAAATAATTGCTCTTACATTTTTATCTTCACCTAAGTTAGTAAAAGTTTTTGTCAAAGCAGAAATCATTTCTTCATTTAATGCATTATGAATCTCAGGTCGCGACAGTGTTACAGTTGCAATTTGATTACTTATCTCAGTTTTTATTGCCACAGAATTATCCTTCTTACATCCTAAACACACCTTGTTGCCTTGGAGGTAAAGGTGCATTAAGTGCAGTAGAAATCCCAAGCGCTAAAACAGTTCTCGTATCTGCCGGATCAATAATTCCATCATCCCAAAGTCTTGCAGTACTATAATATGCACTACCTTCTTCTGCATATTTTTCCAGGGTTGGACGTTTAAATTCTTCTTCTTCTTCAGGAGTCATTGGCTTTTCATCTTTGCTGACCCTCTGTTCTTTTTTTACAGTTAAAAGAACATTTGCTGCTTGTTCACCACCCATAACGGATATTTTCGAATTTGGCCACATCCAAAGCTGGCGCGGTCCGTAAGCACGGCCACACATTCCATAATTTCCAGCTCCATGCGACCCGCCAATAATAACTGTAAATTTGGGCACAGAAGAATTTGAAACAGCCTGAACTAATTTAGCTCCATCTTTTGCAATACCGCCAGCCTCAAATCTTTTCCCTACCATAAACCCAGCAATGTTTTGAAGAAAGATCAAAGGAATACCTCTTTGATCACAAAGCTCTATAAAGTGAGTTGCTTTTAATGCGCTCTCAGAAAAAAGCACACCATTATTTGCAATAATACCTACTGGATAACCCCATATTCTTGCAAAACAACACACTATTGTTTTTGCATAAAGAGCTTTAAATTCCTGAATTTCACTGCCATCAACAATACATGAAATAACTTTTTTAACATCATACTGTCTGCGCGGATCCTTTGGAATAACACCATAGACATCTTTTGGATCATGAATTGGATCTTTTGATGGTTTTACATCCAATGTTACTTTCTTTTTCCTGTTTAATTTTTCAACAATGTTTCTTGTAATTCTAATGGCATCACGATCATCTTCAGCATAGTGATCAGCTACACCAGAAATCTTACAGTGAACATCAGCACCACCAAGTTCTTCAGCAGTAACCTCTTCACCAGTAGCAGCTTTTACAAGTGGGGGTCCACCTAAAAATATAGTCCCTTGATTTTTTACGATTATACACTCATCACTCATAGCCGGTACATAAGCACCACCTGCTGTACAAGAACCCATAACTACTGCAATTTGTGCAATGCCTTTTGCTGACATCTGTGCCTGATTAAAAAATATCCGACCAAAATGTTCTTTATCTGGGAAAACCTCTGCTTGTAGTGGTAAAAAAGCGCCGCCAGAATCTACAAGATAAATGCACGGCAGATGGTTTTCCATTGCAATTTCCTGTGCACGCAAATGTTTTTTTACAGTGAGAGGATAGTAAGTGCCACCTTTCACTGTGGCATCATTTGCAATAATTACAACTTCTCTACCATGAACATTTCCAATGCCAGTAATAATTCCAGCACATGGTGCATCATTGTTATAAACATTAAAAGCTACAAGAGTACTAAATTCCAAAAATGTTGTTTCTGGATCAATTAATAAATTAATTCTTTCACGTGCAAGTAACTTCCCACGGCTTTTATGTTTTTTTATAATTTCTTCGCCGCCACCTTGTTTAACTTTTTCCAATCTTATTTTGAATTCTTTTACTTGCTCTTCCATGTAAGCCTTATTTTCCAAGAAGGCTTGCTCTGAAGTGTTAAATTGTATTTTTACAGCTTCCATATTTACTCTTTCCAATCTATATTAAATGTTTTAACCAGATTGAAAATATTATAACAATAACATTTTATGGGTGTGTAAACAAAATACGGGTAAAACTTTCCACGTCATTGCGAGGGCTTTAGCCCGAAGCAATCTCCATAACTCTTTCACGTTTTTGAGATTGCTTCGTCGCTTCGCTCCTCGCAATGACATCACCCATAAAAACTTTACACTACACATTTTATTTCTAAAAAACGATATAATCTAAAATTACGTTATGAGTAATTGCACTATAGACATTCCAAGCATAAACTTTTCACTAAACGAAGAGCAGTCACTACTTCAACAAACTATTCGTGACTTTGTAGAAGGAAAACTTGAAAAAATGGGAATGCGCTCTTCTGACACAAGCGAGCTAATTTTAGAAGATGTAAAAATCTAGATTCAAGGCGGCTTGGAGAATTAAATCAAGGGTTTATAAACACACTAATGATGCTAGATAAAGGAATGGTTAGCATTGGCGCATTATCTGTGGGGCTTGCTCAAGCATCCCTAGATGAATCACTTAAATATGTTCATGAGAGAGAAACATTTGGAAAACTTTTAAAAGATCATGAGGTTATACAATTCATGCTTGCAGACATGAAGGTGGATATTGATGCAGCAAGGTTGCTTGTCTACCGTGCAGCAGCTTTAGCAAGTGAAGGAAAACCGTTTACGCTTGAAGCTTCCATTGCAAAACTTTTTGCTTCTGAAATGGCAATGAGAGTATGCAATAAAGGTATTCAAATTCATGATGGATACGGCTATATAAGAGAGTTTCCAGTAGAGAGATATCTTCGCGATGCAAAACTCTGTGAAATCGGTGAAGGAACCAGTGAAGTTCAACGACTTGTTATTTCAAGAGAGCTGTTAAAAACTTATCATTAAAGCCTTAACCTTATAAGCCAATATTTACAGGGTTTTTAAAGCATTAAAAAATATTTTTCTGTTTAGCTTTTACTTTTAATTAGTACCAAATCTTAATTGGTTGTCTTGCTCTTGGTGAATATCTCTGAAGATTTTCGACAACCAGACTTTCTCTTTCTTTTCCTTTGTAATATAGCATCACATGAGCAGGTGCAATTCTAGTATCTTTACACAGACCATCTTTACTTCCAAATGTAATTTGTTCACTCATATTTGTATCCAGATAAAATTCTTGATTCAAATCAATAACCTTACCTGACACTCTCCTGCCAGAACCTACCTCTACAAATACCAGAAAGCCATTATTTAAATCTAAAAAGAACTTTGTCCCAACTTGCATTTTAATTTCTTGTTTACTTTTAACATCCTCGACTTGCTTTGGACCTGTCTCCCATTTAACTCGTTTTAAAATTGTAGCTGGTATTTGCTTATTTGCTGCAGCACACAGTAGTTCTAGGTTATGCTCATAATTTTTAAAATTTTCTTTTACAACATCGTTTAAAAACTTTTCAGCTTCTTCTCTCGATATACCACGCTGAGCAAATAATTGAAAAAGCTCTTCTTGAAAATTTTGATCATCAATTCTTTCTTTCCATGGTTCAGCCTCTTGCATGTAGTTTGCTAACTCATTACCTCCTTTTATATCAACCCATGGAGCATATCCTGAACTAACATCATTAGTTGCACTTTGCAATGTATACATTCTAGGTTTATCATGATATACAATGCCAGTATCTATCATTGCAATGCTTGGTATTGTCCGTTTAAACATTTTGGCATCCGGATGATAAAACCCAAGAGCTTGTGGATATGAAGTATCTTTAACTCTTTGCATATTTTCAAAGTCACTGTCACCAAAACCATATAAATAAGGAAATAGTGCTGACCATGCTCTTAGTCTTGGTCCCAAGCTATGAAAGTGTTCTTTATCTTTTTCTGAAGGGATATATTTAGAAATTAAAAATATTGATTTTTCACTTTCCTCTGGAACTGTACATTCATAAGCGTATTGTTCTGGAAAAATAAATGGTTTATATTTTGTACCGCTTATACTTAACTCGCTAAAATAAGTTTTTCCTATTAAGTTTGTTACCATCTCTCTTCTTAGCAAAGGAAGCCTGGATTCATAGTCATAGCCCAATCGTACTAACTTTACAACCCACTCTCCTGTTACTTTACCTCTAGATGTAAACTTTTTTACCCAGGGACGTTGTTTATCAAGAATCTCTACTCCTTCATCTTTATTAGTCAAAGCATGAGGGGCTAAACCAAACATCCTTACAATTTCTTCAACAGAAGTTAATCCTTTTGGCAGTCCTAGGGATTTACTAGCGCTAGTTGCAGGATTGCTACTAACACCGCCACTTGGCTCTTCTTGTCCTCCATCAGGATGATGCCTATAAACAGGTGTATAAAACCTTTTTCTATTAATTACTGGTTCAAGACCATTTATCATAATTTTTTATCTTTAAAACAATTCTCTTATAGCAGTTCTTAAAAACATGATTCGTTTCAATCCTAACAAAACAAGTTTAAATAAAACCAATTATTAGAAAAATTTAATCTGAATTATAAAGAAAAAATGAAATCCCTTATGAAATCTTGCTTAAATATAAAAAACAACTAATCAAGGTTAAGTTATGGACAAAATGAGTAATTATTGGCGGGGTCAATGAGCTTGTAAAATACCTGCTTAAAGTTAAGACAAAACCATAAAATATAAATAAACTAACCAATATATGAGCATTCCCAATATTCATAAAGTGCGAAAATCCAAAAAATAAAGCCGTGATAAGTACTGCCCAAAAGCTGTTTAACTTGCTTTGAAAAAATGGAAAGATAAATCCCCGGTAAAACACTTCTTCAAAAACAGGGGCAAATAAAGCACAAGTAAACAAGTAAATTATTCCATCATTTGTTTTAGCCATGTCCATAGCAAAAAATTCATGTGGTGCAAACTTAAACATTATAGGAGCAGTAGAAAGTGGCATTATTATTCCAATTAAAATTGAAAAAATAAGTGTTCGTTTTGATACAGGATAAAAAAATAAGCCTTCTTTTAAAGTTCTATATTTTCTCTTACAGCAAAAATAATAAATAATATAAAAGCTTAAAGCTGTTGAGAGAAAAAAGACAAAGATATCAAAATAACGCAAACTAAAAAAACCAGAATAAACTGGAAAGATCTTTTTCAAATACACTGGAATAAATATAAATGAAAATATTGTTGTAATAACCATTAAAAACAAAGCTAATAAAAACTCTTTTATTGAAATGAAATCAAATTTACTTTTTTCGTCTTTTTGAAGGAACATAAACTAATTGTAATGTAGAGACATCACATGAAGCACCCCTACTTACGGTAAAATAATCTAGTGTACTGGACTTATATATTGCATTAACACTTAAAGGATTCATCCGATTTATTCGGTGAATCCGATCTAACAAATAGGATTGGCAGAAGGAAGTTTCAGCTTGTCTGAAACATAAAAATGAACAAAATCTCCATAAACACAAAAGAAATTCCTTTTCAGGACAGATATAAATTATTAATTGGTTCAATTGTTCCAAGACCTATTGGATTTATTTCAACAATTAGCAAAGATGGGATTTATAATCTTGCACCATTTAGTTTTTTTAACGGCGTATGCTCTGAACCTATGACTGTTTTGTTTTGTCCGGTTATACGTGGTTCAGACGGGCAGGAAAAGGACACTTTAAAAAACATAAAAGCTATAAAAGAATTTGTTGTAAACATTGTCTCTGAAGAGTTTGCTGAAAAGATGAATCAGTGTTCAGCTGAATATCCTCCAGATGTTGACGAGTTCAAAGAGTCCGGATTAACTCCTGAAAAAAGCAAAGTTGTAAAACCACCTCTTGTAAAAGAAGCTAAAGTAAACATGGAATGTAAATTAATTCAGCTTGTGGAAATAGGAAATAAACCTGGTGGTGGAACAGTTGTAATCGGTGAAGTAGTTTATTTTCATGCAAGAGAAGACGTATATCAGGATGGTAAAATAATTTTAAGTAAATTAAAGCCTATTGGCAGGCTGGGTGGCACTGAATACTGCCGTGTAACAGATAATTTTAGTCTTCCAAGACCACAAATAAAAGCACAGATGCCAGTCGGTGAAAATCCAAAATAAATGAATCCAATAGCTCCTAAAATAAATGAAAGAGAACTCTTTGGATTTACTTCTCCAGACAAGTTAAGAGAAATTAATCAAAAAAAATCCAGAGCCATGGTCAGCAAACTTACTGACTTGAAATCTGTAATAAGTAAGCTTGTTAAGGATGGCGACTATTTAGGCATTGGTGGTTTTGGAATGGATCGTATTCCAGCAGCAGCTCTACATGAAATAGTCCGTCAAAAGAAAAAAAATCTCACCCTTGCAGGGCATACTGCAACACATGATGGACAGATTCTTTGTGCAGGTAGTTGCATAGATAAAATCGATGCAGCTTATGTAGTAGGGGTTGAGCTCCTTGGACTTTCAATTAATTACAGAAGACTTTTTCAGGAAGGAAGAGTAAAAGTTACAGAATGGACAAATGCAACTCTTGCATGGCGATACAAAGCAGCAGCAATGGGATTATCATTTTTACCAGTCCGTACAATGCTTGGCACAGAAACCATAAAACACAGTCGGGCAGTTGAATATAAATGTCCTTTTACAGGTGAAACATATGCACTTGTTCCTGCATGCTCTCCTGACATTGCAATTATTCATGTACCAAGAGCAGACAAGTTTGGAAACTGCCAGATAGACGGAATCACTGTTTCAGACAGTGATCTTGCTCGTGCTTCAAAAAAAGTAATTATCACTGCTGAAGAAATCATTACAACAGAACAAATTAGATCAGAGCCTGAAAGAACAATTATTCCTTATTATTGCGTAGATGCTGTAGTCCATATTCCATACGGATCCTATCCATGCAATATGCCTGGTAAATATTATTTTGATCTTGATCATCTGAATGAATGGAGTCAGGCAGAAAAAGACCTAAACAATTTTGAAAAGTTTTTAGAAAAATATATTTATAGCGTTAAAGACTGGCAGGAATACTTAGAAAGATGTGGCGGAAAAAAAAGATTAGCAGAATTAAGAGCAATGGAGTTGCTTGAAAGCACAGACAGTATCCACGTCATTGCTTCGCCTTTGGCTCGCAATGACGTAACACACAGTTATAACATGGTTGAATTTATGATCTGTGCAGCAAGCAGGGTTCTGGAAGACAATAAAACTATTGTAGTTGGAACTGGTTTACCAATGCTTGCAGCCATGCTTGCACAAAAAACTCATGCACCAAATCTTTTAATGATGTTTGAAGCAGGCGGTATTGCACCGCTCTTGCCTGCTCTTCCTTTATCAGTAGGAGATTCAAGAACACACTATAAAAGCCTTGTAGCGACAAGCATGCCAGATATTATGGAAAGCTGTGCGCGTGGAATTGTGGATTATGCTTTTTTAGGTGGTGCACAGATAGATCGTTTTGGAAATTTAAACTCCACAATGATAGGAACTGATTACGAAAAACCAAAAGTCAGATTACCAGGAAGCGGTGGTGCAAATGATCTTGCTTCGCTTTGCTGGAATACCGTAATCATTATAAAAATGGATAAACATAAGTTTGTTGAAAAGTTAGATTTTCTTACTACACCAGGATATTTAAGTGGTAAAGGCGCAAGGGAAAAAGCAGGTTTGCCCCCAAATACAGGTCCATATAAAGTAATCACAGACTGCTGTGTACTTAGTTTTGACAAAGAAACAAAAGAAATGCAGATTGAAAGTCTCCATCCAGGTATTACACTTGAAGAAGTACAAAACAGGTGCTCGTTTAAGATAAAAGCAGGCTCGAAACCTACCACAACACAAGAACCCACACAAAAAGAATTAGAAATACTGAGGAGAGAAATCGATCCAAAAGGACAGGTTATTTCAAAATAATAATATGCCGATTTTTCAAATTACTGAGATATTTCACGACTGCAAACAAAAAGCTAAAGAAACTAATTGCGGTGAAGAGACTTGTGGTGGAGATGGTTAAAATGCTTTCACAGAAGTTGAAAAAATTGCCATATCTTGGTGTCGGGCTTGGACTTAGAAGAGAGTTATATAATCCTATTCTTACACACAAAAAAGAAATTGACTGGCTGGAAATTGCTCCTGAAAACTATATCTGCCGCGGTGGAGAAATACTTCAAAGAATTATAAACACAAAAAAATATTTCTCGATCATTCCACACGGATTAAATCTTTCTATCGGAGGCACTGAGCCATTTGATCCTGTGTTAATTAATAATGTAAAGGAGTTTTTCAAGCTTATTAATCCGCCATGGTTTAGTGATCACCTGTGTTTTAACTATGTTGAGAAGACTTACATTCATGATTTAATCCCATTGCCATTTAACAAAGCTACTGTAAAACATGTTGCAGGCAGGATTAAAAAAATTGAAGACATTTTTCAGATTCCATTTCTAATTGAAAACCCTTCATATTATATGGTTTTAGATAATGAAATAAATGAGGCTGAGTTTATTTCTAAAATAGTTGAAAAGGCTGATTGTGGGCTGCTCTTAGACATAAACAATGTCTACGTAAACAGCCAAAATCACAAGTATAATCCAGTAGGTTTCCTTGACAGCTTACCACTTGAAAGAACTGTACAAGTTCACATTGCAGGACATTTAAATAAAGGAAAGATTATTATAGATACTCATGGAGAATCTATCATTAATCAGGTTTATGAATTATTCAAAGAGTTACTTAAAAGGTGTTCTCCAAAAGCAATATTGCTTGAACGTGATTTCAATTTTCCAAAATTTTCAGAGCTTTTATATGAAATTAAAAAAATTAGGACTATAATGAAGTCTATAAAAAAGGCTGCATGAAGGTGAAAAAAAATTTAAAGCAAACTTTAAAAATCGTTAAAGATTTAATTTTATTTGACTCAGCCTGGAATAAGAGAAACAAAATTAAGCACATAGATAAAAAAGCTATAAGCAAACTTGAAACATATAGAAATCTTGTGAGAACTTCCCTCTTTGATCTTATTAATAATATATATCCAAATACCTGCAAGGCAATAGGAAAGAAGTTGGATAATCTTCTTCCCAAATACATAGAAAAATATCCTCCATCTTCACCTATTTTAATTAAAGCAGCTGAATACTTTCCACAATTTTTACAGACAGAAAAAAGCATAATGAAAAAATATCCTTTCATCAGCGAGCTTGCCCTTTATGAATGGCTTGAAGTAGACGTTTATGAGAGAGAGGAAGACAAAGAAGTTGGAAGACATAAGAACAAAGGAAAAAACAACCTTGTATTAAATCCTGTTCATGAAATGTGTACTTTTCAATATGCAGTTCCTGAAATATGCGAAAACATTGAGGATGGAAGAAAATTAGGAAAGATAAAAAAATCACCAACAAATGTTTTTATATATAGAGATCCAAAAAATCTATCAGTTAGATTTATGGAGCTTTCTTTAGGAACACTTAATTTTATTGAGCTGCTTAAATCAGGCTTCCCTACTGATATGGTAGCAATGCTCCTTGCAAATCATTATAATATTGATGAAAACAATCTTCAACATTTTTACAGCGAGATAAATAAATTAGTTAAAACATTAATAAAAAGCAGAATACTTATCCAGTAAACCACCTGATGCCAGAGTATAAATAAAATACACCAAGAATTCCAAGAATAACACTACTTACAACTGATACGATTTTCGAATGTCTCTTAAAAAAGTCAAACTGCTTTGCAAACCCAGCAAACAAACTGGTTGCAAAGATTATACCGGTATAGCCAATAGAATATGCAATCATAATCATTGAGCCATTTATTAAAGATCCGCTAGCACTTGACAGGGCTAAAATAGCAAATAGTATTGGACTAGCACAGGGAGAGCTTACTAGTGCAAAAGCAACCCCAACAATAAAAGGTCCACCATTTGGAATATTAGTTATAAATTGTGGCAAAGGCAATTTTATAACTTCAAGTACTGATAAAGCCATAAACAAAATAAATATTCCAATGATACAGTTAACATAACCACGAAACTCAATCATAACAAAGCTTGCAAATGATGCGAACAAACCCATCAGGCTAAAAATTATTGCAGCACCAAAGCAAAATAAAAAAGATTGTTTTACTGCATGAGCTCTTGAAGTAATTTGGCTTGCTCCAATATAACTTAAATACAAAGGTATCATTGGAAGAACACATGGGGTTAGGCTTGCTGCAAGTCCGCCTCCAAAAGCTAAAAGTATAAGTACTGGTAGAGGTAATCCATGACTTGCCTGTAAAAAATTTGATACGGACTGCTCAAAGCTGCTAAAAAAAGATTCCATAGTTATAATCTTACTATGCAATAGAATATAAAGTATATAGTTAAAATAAAGATCACAGCAATGAGAAAAATAATTTTAATTTTTTTTAGTTTTTTACTAACCGTTACATTAAGCGGTTGTTCTTCCATGAAGAGAACTTCACCAGAAGAAATTGAGAAGATTACAAAGAAAGTCAACAATTCAAAACTAATACTTCTTGATATTTACCACGATAGGTGTGAGAGCTGTAAGTACATTGACCCTGTAATTGAAAAACTTAAAGTCAAATATTCTGATAATCCTGCTATTGTCTTTTTAAGATATGATATTTCAAACCCATTTACAATATTTGACTCAAGAAAAATTGCAAAACAAGTAGGTTTAGAAAACATATATAGAGCACAAAGATTTAGCGGTATTGTATTATTTATAGATGCGAAAAATAAGCAAACTTCAGATACTTTAATTAGTGAGTATAATTTAGATAAATACATTGAAATAATAGAAAAGAGGTTAAATGCAACATAATATTCCATATGAAAAACACATTTTAGTCTGTATAAATGAAACCTGTAAAATGCAGGGAAGTGAAAAAGTTTTTGAAAAGCTTAAAGCCAGGATTAAAGAACTAAACCTTAAAAAGAAATATAGACCTTCGAGAGTTGTTTGCCTGGGGCTCTGCGGAAAAGGTCCAAATGTAGCCATATGGCCTGAAGGAACTGTATATTGTGGTTTTAATGAGTCCAATGTAGAAGATTTAATCCAAAAACATTTATTAGGTGGAGAAACTTTAACAGAACTCTTGTATAAGGAAAGCAAGCCAAGTTAAAATATAGACTATGAATAAGCCATTTACATTTATACTTGTTTTAGTTTTAGCAATAGCTGGATGCCAAGGTTGTTCTTTTATAAAAGAACATTTCCTAAATAAGCAAGCAGAAAAAGGGCAGGGGCAGGATCAAAACCAAGAAGAACAAAGACAGCCAGAGCAAATACCTGTTAATCCTCAGCACTCTTAAATTTCCTGTAAGCCTACTATAGCAAACTTCCATTTACTTTATTTTGCTTTTACATTAACTGTATTTGATTCTTGTCCATCAGGGTTTTGTACTTTTAATTTATGAACACCAACAGAATCCAGTATAAAATCAATTACAAGCTTAACGTTTGACTTAAATGTAGTCATAACTTCATTGTCATCAATAAAAGCTTTGGCACCACTTATAAAATTTTTACCCATTATAGAAACCATTGACTCTACATTAACTTTTACACTTTTTGGTTTTACTCTTTTTATTTGTGGCTTGGGCGTTTGCTCAGCACCTGGTGGAAGTACTCCATCGATCGGTTTTTTAAATAAATTTGGAAACTTTGTTACAAGTTCATCAGTAATCTTAAACCCAGCCTGCTGAAATGCTTTTCCAAATTCATTTGTCGGCCCACCACCATTGGGACTAATGTGACAGACTGAACAATCTCCATGCCTTGATGGTAAGGATCTTTTATCATTGTCATACTTTAACTGGCAGTTTGAAAAAGCCAATGCATGATTTATAAATAATATGCTAAGTAAGCTTGTTATTGTAATTTGTTTAAAGTGCATTTAAGTTTTCTCTCCTGGTTCATTTTATAATACAAACTATATTATATATTTCAATGAATTATAAAAGTAATTACAAACAAAGAACCTATTTAGATCCAATTCATGGGCCTATTCAGTTAAATTTAAACGATCCTACTGATAATTTGCTTGCACAAATTATAGACACTAAAGAATTTCAAAGACTAAGAAGAGTCAGACAAATGGGTTCAGCTTGTTTTACTTTTCATGGTGCAGAACATACTCGTTTTGGCCACAGTTTAGGAGCATTATTTATTGCAAAAAAAATGGTAAGCCATTTGTCTAATTTTCTCTCAGAAATTAATGATTTTAAAACTGAAATATTCACTTGTGCCTTATTACATGACATTGGGCATGGACCTTTTAGCCACACAGCAGAAAAGTTGACTGGTCTTGCTCATGAAAACTGGACAAAAAAAATTATTTCGGGAAATTCAGAAGTTAATTCTTTACTTAAGGCTTTCAGAGCAGATTTGCCAGAAAAAATAATTAAAATCTTTGAGTACAACGCAAGCCCTTTATATTTAAGTCAGATTATTTCTGGTTATATTGACTGTGACAGGTTGGATTATTTACATAGAGATTCATTTTTTGTAGGAGTTCCTTATGGACTTACTGGAGAAGAAAGGATAATTTCATCACTGGAAATAGACCCAGGTAGGGGTAAGGTAACCTCGCCTCTACTTGTCATAAATGAGACCATCGGATTAGATGCTGTAATCCATTACCTTCATGCCAGGTATTCAATGTACCAGCAAGTCTATCAGCATAAAAAAAATCTTTCTTGTGATTTCTTACTGAGAAAGATTTGTAATCGCATAAAAGAAACTTGCTTAAAAAATACCTCACAATCTTTACATGACTGGTTAAACCCAGAAAATAGAACTATTGAGAAAATTAATCTCGATTCATACTTACTCATAGATGACTATTCACTGACAACATTTATTCAAAATCTGGCCTGTGATTCACAAACAGATACAATACTAAAAGATTTATCAAATCGTTTTATGTCACGTAAGCTGTTTAAATCACTTGAATTCAGGCAAGAAATTACAAAAGATAAAATTAACGACATATTAGAAAAAATAAGACTTATTTCAAAAGCAAAGGGCATTGACCCAGACTATTATTTAGGCACAGAACAGTCAGGAACAAAGCCATATGAGCCTTACCAAGTTACAGGCCATAAAACCGGTAAAGCAATTTTCATAAAACAACAAAATGGAAATATTAAAGAGCTTTCTGAAATTTCAGGATTAGTAAAGGCATTAAGCCAGGAGAACATTGTAAAAACATGTCTTATATTCAAGCCAGAGTTAGAGGATGAAATAAAGAACACTAAAGGTTTTCAAGAGCTATTTAAATAAATGTAGAAGCATAGCATGCTACATCTCTACCGTAAGATATAATTAATCTCTGCCCTCTAAGGGCTCATAGCTCAGTTGGTAGAGCGCCTGGTTTGCATCCAGGAGGTCAGGAGTTCGAGTCTCCTTGGGTCCAAGTCATTTCAGGAAATAAAAATGAGGATCTATAAACAAGATGCAAAAGCTTTTTTCTGCACTATGTTCAATATAGGCTGGAGTGCTTTTCGCCACCCGTTTAAAACGACCCTCATTGACTGGGAGACTGGAAAGACAATAGGACACTACTCTCAAGAAGAGTTACACACACAAGACAAAAACAGTGAAGACCAGAACCCAGAGAAGACTACATGAACGTTTTTCTGGCTCTATTAATAAAAATTATTCCGCTTTATATTCTTATTGCACTTGGATTTATTGCAGGAAGAAAACTAAAAGCTAAAAAAGAAACAGTAGCCTCCTTGTTAATTTACACAATTGTTCCAGTTGTAATCTTTAACAGCATAATCACGACCAAAATTACTTTTGAAATATTGCTTTTACCATTAATATTTCTGGTCTGCTGTTCCAGCATGTGCATTTTATTTTATTTAATTGGAGGAAGACTGTTTAATGACAACACAAGAAACATCCTTGCTCTTACAGCTGGCACTGCAAATACTGGTTATTTTGGTGTACCAGTTGCAATTGCACTTTTTGGAGAAAAGTGTCTTGGAGTGTTAATTATAAGTTTCTTAGGTTTTACAATATTTGAAAACTCACTTGGATTTTTTATCACTGCAAGAGGCAGTCATAGTATCTCTGAGGCATTTAGTAGGCTTTTGAAGCTTCCAACTATTTATGCTTTTATAGCAGGTCTTCTGGTAAACTATCTTGGCGTAAACCCAGGAGAGAATTACATAACATTTACAAAAAACTTTATCGGTGTCTACACTATTCTGGGAATGATGCTCATTGGTTTAGGTCTAGCTGACATAAAAAGTTTTAAGTTCGATATAAAATTCCTAATGACATCACTCATAGCAAAATTTATAGTTTGGCCATTATTAATTTTATTTTTAATTTATATTGATAGTAAATTTTTTAGTCTTTTTGACAATTCAGTTCACAGAATCATGTTTTTACTGTCAATTGTGCCTCTGGCAGCTAATACCGTTGCATATGCAACTGAACTTAATGCACAGCCAGAAAAGGCTTCATTAGCAGTTTTCTTAAGTACTGTAATTGCACTTATATATATTCCTTTGCTAACAACTATCTTATTTAAGTAAAAAACTTATAGAAAGCTAACTTTATCTGTAGATTTATAGGTCAGCTTTTACAAAAAATTAAAGAGTTTATTACATAAAATTTACTTTAGTAAGCTTATTCTTTACTCTAGTTAACAAATCGATGTTAACCTATGTATGAAATTGAAGCCTGAACAAATTGATAAACTTCTGTAAAAGTAAAGTTTTTACAGTAAGAATCTATTTTTTCTGCAGTATTGAGAAAGTTCTGAATGAAAGATAAAATTGTTACATTTATTTGTCACAAAAAACCTTGCAGATCGTTTGCAGTGTAGTACAATATAAAACAAGTAATAAACATATGAACAATAAGATACTTATCGTCGATGAGGATGAGTCAGTACATGCACAAATACAGAATGCCTTATCCAAGAATGGCTATACGGTCCTTTCAGCTAAAAATGGCAGGGATGGCTTAGAAGTAGCATTAAAGGAAGCCCCAGCACTGGTTATTCTTGAAGCATACCTACCAGAACTTGATGGTTTTTCAGTTTGCAAATCACTTAGAGCAGAAGGCTTTAAAAGTCCAATAATTTTCTTAACTAGCAAGATATCTGAGATTGATGCTGTAATCGGTCTTGAGTTAGGTGCTCAGGATTATATTAGAAAACCACTACAAACAAAAGAACTTCTAGTCCGCATAGAGGTCCAGTTAAAAAAGAATCAAGAGGAACTCACAAATAAAAAAATTACAATTCAGGACTTAGAGATTGATCTTGAACGAAGAAAAGTAAAACACAAAGGCCAAGTAAAAGAACTTACACATAAAGAATTTCAGCTATTATATGCATTAGCACAATGTCCAAACAAAGTGTTTTCAAGAAATGAATTACTAAACAATGTTTGGGGCTGGTCACAATTCGGACAAACAAGAACAGTAGACATTCATATAGGTTACTTAAGAAAGAAGTTTGAAGAAAATCCAAGAAAACCAAAAATATTACAGACAATACGTGGAGTAGGTTATACCCTAAATACAGAATAAAACAGAATAAGCAATCAGAAAGAAAATTTAAAACTTCTTAAAAGCTTCTAGTTTATAGCATTCACCTTACTGATAAAATATATAGGCTATGAATGAGGCTGCATTATTTACTTCTCTAGTTACAATGGCTATTTTAATTTCAGCCTGTGGAAGCCTTATCTCCTCAACAAGCACAAGGCTAATTAGAGTTGTAGACATATGTAGGGGGTTTTGTGAAAGAGTTAAAATCGAAACAAATAAAACTGAGTTAGAGCAAATATTTACTCAGCTAGAAAAAATTGGTCCTAGAATAAAACTTCTTGAAACAGCACTAACAATGTTTTATGTTGCAATCAGTTGTTTTGCACTTACAACATTATTTATGTCTCTTGATCAAATAATACCCCGAGATTTAAACCTGCTTACGTTAGGAAGTGGCATTTTAGGTGTTGTGATACTTCCACTTGCCAGTATTCTTCTAGTTATTGAAAGACAGTTTACAATGAAATCAATCTGGCAGGAAATAGATTACGTTAATAAGACTTTCAAAAGAAACTGAAAGCAATATTACAACACCTTTTATAAGGTTGGCATTAAACACTTAACTCTTTTTTTACCGTCAGAAGTAATAAGATGTGTATAATCACCATAAATTCTTGGTGTTTTACAAAGTAGCTTTATAGCATCAACCATTGGTATAAGCTGAAAGCGGCTTGGATACAATTCTAAAAGCAATTTTCTAATCTTAGGATAATGCGAAGAGCCCATTGCAGGAAATAAATGGTGTTCTACATGGTGCGAAAAATTTGAAAATATTTTATCCACAATCCAGCTGTTTTTTAAAGAAAGTGAATTTATAAGAGGATCATCAATGTCTCCGGTTAATGGTGAAAGAAAATGGTTTGTATGAATATATGACATCGCTATAAAATGAGCTATTGCTACAGGAAAAAGTGAAATTAAAAAATAAGCTGAGAAATTACTCTTAGCAACAAAGGTGAATAAAAAACATTGAAATGCAAAAATAAAAATCAGTTCTCCTAGAACAAACAGTGCTTCTTTTTTACTTTTAAAAAGCTCTTGAATTTTTTGATATTTCATATCCTCTTTTATGCTTGACTTCTTGCCAATTAAGCCGTAGAACATTGTTGCAAAAAAGTACCAAAAAAATCCCGTAGATATTAAAACCAAGCTTAAGAGGGGATGATATGCTTCTTCAGAAATTCTCGTTCTATATGCAATTTTCGAAATCGGGTCCTTAGGGAGTTCAGCCAAAATATAGCTACGATCAGGGTCATCAACATTTCCTGTTCTTGCATGGTGTAAATTGTGTACTCTTTGCCAAAATAAGGGGGCAAAAAGATTGAACATGCCAACTGACATACCAAATAAATAAGTAATTGGTTTTGATTTGAATATTGATCCATGAAAAAGATCATGTAAAAAAAACGTGAGAGCACCAAGCGAAATACCCATAACTATTGCTAGAAGAATTTTTAAAGGAATAATTTGCAAATGTACAATACCGTACATTCCAGATAAATAAACTGCCATGCAAGTTAAGTAATGCAAAACATGCTTAACATCTGGTTCAAAACACTCATCAGGAAGGTACTTCCTTAATACTGAACGATACTCATTTTTAGAAATAAGTTTTAGTCCTTGAACTGAACTTGTATCGAGAACTTCTTTAGTTTCTATGCTTAATTTAGTTATCACTCTACCCTTAACTTCCTAACTCTACTTCCCACTTATTGCCTGTAAATTTTAATACTCATAAGCATTGATTGTACATCAATATTATTCCCAATTTAATAAGTAAAGTTATAAAATACTCCGGAAACAACTTTAATCTTTGCTATTAAAATCTCTTTTTGGAGTTTTTATACAAACATTAATTAAATCTTAGTAATTGTCGTTGTAGCTTCTTTTCTTTTGATAGCCGCCGCCACCAAAGTCACGGCTGCCACCGCCGCCATTATCTCTATCTTCAAAACCTTGTTTTCTAGCAAAGCTAGCATTAATAGGCCTTCCTTTTACTTCTGCACCATTTAGTGCCTCAATAGCTTGTTGTGCTTGTTCTTCAGAATTCATTTCTACAAATCCAAAACCCCGAGAACGTCCAGTTCTTCTATCAACTATCACTTTTGCTGAAGCGACTTCTCCATATTCCTTGAACAGATCTTCAAGCTCAATATCACTCATCTGAAATGATAAATTACCAACAAATATTTTCGTTACCATACCTTATCCCCTTTTTCTTACAGGTACTTGAAATTTTTGAGAGAGATAAAGCAAAAGACCAGAAATTAACATAGGACTAGACTTAAAACTCTTCTAAAATTCACAAATACTAACTCTCTTAACTTGTCCTAATGAAATAAGACTTAAATATTATACCATAATCAATCACTCTTCATTATTACTCTCACCTTCTTTTTGATTATGTGCTTTTAAACTACATGTGCCTGATTTGTTATAGTAACAAGTTCGTTCTTTAACCATCTTTTCATATATCTCATTTAATTTTGCTTCTGCATAGTCATTTTTCAAAAGAGGATTTAATAATTTTGTAGCTGTCAGGTTATCAATTATTGCTCTGAAAACTTTATACCCAGAAAGGAGCTCACCTTTTGGAGTTACCATATGGACATCCTTTTCACACTCTTCACGTGAAAGGTTTGGAAACATTTTATAAGTCAGTGGATCTCTGTACGATAAAAATTTAAATTTACCTTCCCAGTCTAAATCTTTAATATGCTTGGTGGCTGAGCGACAGTAAGGACAAACATTATCATAAATGACCCAAAAATAATTTCCTGTATTATAAATCTTTTTCCCATCAACTTTTTTTTCAATGGCAATATTGACTTTATTTAAATCATCTTTTGCCAGAACCTGAAGTGAGGGAGTCAGGCAGATAATCACTAAAATAAAGAAAAAACATCTGTTTAGATTTAAAGCCAAACAATTAAAAATTGTCCTGGTAGAAAGTATATTTGATTTCAGAACAATAGTCATAAAAATTAAGTTGACCCGTACCAGTATTAAATAACTTAAATCTTTAAACTCCTTGCTAAATAATACCAATTTATTTATCCAACAAGATAATTGTTTCAATTCAACTCCTATTTGTCAATTACTTCGAAATAGCTTTAAAAAAATATGGACAAATTTCAATTAATAATGTTTCAAGAATATGCGTCACTACGAAAATAAAAAAAATTGTTTACAACATTTAAGAGGGACGGCACTAATCGGGCTAACACTATATCTAATTATTCAAATAACTTACTAAAAGTTAGTTCCCAGAATAATGATTATTTAGAAATTTCATCTGTATAATTCCCGAAAAGCCTAGTGATACCCATTACTCTTGTTAATTCTTTCTTAAAGATTCTATGAGAAAATTTATCTCATCAAATACAATAGACAACATAAACTATGTACATGGGGTAATATAAAAAATGAACTTTAATTTGAAAAAATATCTTGTACTTTTCCTTACCCTTGTCTTTTCAATGAGTCAAATAAACTCATATGCTCTTTTCATCCACTCTGCAAAAAGTAAAAGTCTACGAGCACAAGAAAGTTTATCAAATACACTGCTCCCTGTTTTTAGATACGACAGAAATAATATTGAACTAAATCAAAGAACATCAATAGATCTAATCATTGAAAAGAATACAAAGGTTGTTAGTGTAGAAGTCATAAGTGCTGAAGGAACAGGACTTGGAATAGATAACACTACTCTTTTAGAAACTGGTTTAAAAATAATCAGTCCAGCAAAACTAAGGGTCAGCAATCCTGATTCACAGTCAGAAAACAAAAAGATTAAACTTCAAAAAAACAAGGTTGTTACATTTAATTTAAGCAAGGTTGAAAACCAATCATTAATTATAGAAGCAGCTGACTTTAAAATATTTAAAGTTTTAGTAAAAGGATTATTGCCAGGTTCATATACTGTAAGAGCTCTGGTCGATGGCAAGAAATCTGCCACTACAGGGGTTTTCACAAAAGCTGATTTTAGACTGGATTCACTGACTCCTTCTATAATAAATCCAGGTGTTGAAACCATAATCACAATAATTGGCAAGGGATTTGATTCATTAACTGATGTTTTCTTAGGAAGTACTGATATTCAAGTTAGAGATATTATAAGTCTAGATGAAACCACATTAAAGGTAAAAGCTTTTGCTCAAGAAAATGCTATTCCAGGAAGTCGGAACGTAACTATTTCAAGCCCTTTACTTGGGAAATCAGCTACTGTACTAAATGATTTATTTGTAAGTGGACAAAGCCTAGTTACTGACAGCACTATGGAGAGTCCAGCTGGAGTGAATGGACTACCAGGTAAAGATGGTACACCTGGAAAAGATGGAATGAGCATTTGCAATGATTCTCTTACTGCCTTAATGATTTTTACAAATAATCTTCCAGCTGGCAGCACAGCAAGTTCATTCTTCGACCCTGTTCTTTGTAATCTAACTTTTGGAATTCCGGTAGGCTTTAATGGTGTAAATGCAACAGGAGTAACAGGAATGGATGGAGCAGATGGAATGGGTCTTTGTCTTGATATGAATGCAACTCCAACAACAATTACAACAACTTTATCTCCAGGCTCTATGGCTACTGTAGCTCTTGATCCAATAGCCTGCACTATCACCTATGGCATACCACAAGGAGACACCGGAACCGCTGGTACCAATGGTATGGACGGAACCAATGGTACTAATGGAACAAACGGTACTAACGGTACTAATGGTTCAAATGGTCTTGTAGTAGTAACAACAGAAACTGCTGGCCTAAATTGTGCAAATGGCGGACAAAAAGTTGAAAGTGGTTTAGATTCAAATAATGACAATATGCTCACTGGTGGGGAAATAACTTCTACAAATTATGTTTGTAATGGCATTAATGGAACTAACGGCACTAACGGTACCAATGGCACTAATGGCACTAACGGTACTAATGGTTCAAATGGTCTTGTAGTAGTAACAACAGAAACTGCTGGCGTAAATTGTGCAAATGGCGGACAAAAAGTTGAAAGTGGTTTAGATTCAAATAATGACAATATGCTCACTGGTGGGGAAATAACTTCTACAAACTATGTTTGTAATGGCATTAATGGAACTAACGGCACTAATGGTACTAACGGTACTAACGGTACCAATGGCACAAATGGTACTAACGGTACTAATGGCACTAACGGTCTTAACTGCTGGGATTTAAATGGTAATGGTTCATGTGATCTTGCTACTGAAGATATAAACCTAAGCGGATCATGTACTGTGGCTGATTGTCAAGGCGCAAATGACATACCAACAATTGAAGAAGTAATTAACAACTGGGGTACTTATTCAGATGAACAAGATTACACTACAGCTTCAGGAGATATGAGTAGAATGGTTAAAATTCCTAGATTTATAAACGATGGAATAGTCTATGGTGGATTTTGGATAGATAAGTATGAAGCAGCAAGGGCAAATGCTACTTCTACTACTGCAGGAACTTCAACAGTTCCTGTTAGTAAAAGAAATGTTGTACCTTGGGCAAGTATTAATTTAGCTTCAGCTCAATCAAATTCAAGTTCATCAAGTAGACA
Source organism: Candidatus Melainabacteria bacterium (assembly GCA_016201905.1). Classification (GTDB taxonomy): domain Bacteria; phylum Cyanobacteriota; class Vampirovibrionia; order 2-02-FULL-35-15; family 2-02-FULL-35-15; genus JACQBQ01. Next base: position 31,050 of record JACQBQ010000026.1, read on the forward strand.
AATAAGTGGGCTTGGAAGTTGCAAGCTTATTGGTATGAGAGAGTGGGCTGCATTATATTTATTGGGTAGATATGCAAAAGAAAATGGAATTTTTGGTGCAACTGCTACAAACGGCTGGAATGAAAGAGGAAATACAAGATCAGGTGAGGATGGAAGAGCTAGCTCAAGCAAAATCTGTTCAGACGATCCAACAGAAAATGGTGGGGGAGCTGGAAGATGCTTAACAGGTACTGGCTTTAAGAGCTGGGGGCATCTACTTGATAAGTCATCTACAAAAAATACAGATGGTACTACTTTTGCATCTTCTGCAGTAGCAGATGATGTAACGAACACTACCAGTGCATTTGATGGTGATAAACAAGTATATGATTTAGTAGGCAATGTAAAAGAATGGATAGATTATACAGTTACAAGAGCAAGTAATATAACAAAAGTAGACTCTTCTTATCAAGGAGCTGGTGTAACAATACCAGCTATAACTAATGCTAAATTTTATACCTTTTCTGACATATCTACCGATGTAAATTTCCAAGGCTTAGCATTTCCTACAGGAGCTGGTGCAAATGGTGTTCTTACTGATTCAAATGGAGGTGTAAATGATGGAAAAGCTACTGTTCCAAGCACAAATGCTCAATATGGAATAGTTCGAGGTGGTGCATTTAATAATGCAAGTGGTACTGATTCAAGATCTCCACTACAAATAGATTTGTCTACTGCTACTACTACTACTGAAACTTCTCGTGGCTTTAGAGTTATCTGTGACTTCCCGGCAGGTCAGTAACTGATACTTAGCCTGAGAAAAATTTCAGGGGTATATTTTTTTGTAACCAAAGGTTACATCTCTCGTGAACCTTAAAAAAATTTAATCTTCTTTTATTTTTCATGTAACCTTTGGTTACGGACTTTCAAAAAAGAAAAAGGTATACTTTTTCTTCCAACTGGAAAAAGTTGGAGAAGGAGATAAATATGAAAAATAAGATTGTTCTTTTTTTTAGTGTGTTTTGGTTATTAAATAGTCCTGCTTATGCAAAAGAGCAAGCAGAAACTGTTCCGGTCAACCCAGGTGTTCAAGAGGCACATGCTGCAACTCTGGATGATACAGGAACTAGTGAGAATGAAAAGCTAAAGAAGAAGAAACAAGCTAAAAAATCAAAAAAGGGCCATAAAGTAAAAAAGGCATCTAGCAGCAATTAGCTAAGCAGAAAAGAAGAGCAAGGGATATTCTGGTGAAGAATATCCTGAGCACCAAAAAGGAGGTTCATATGTCAGCACAAAATCAGGTAACTTTAATAGGTCGTTTGGTAAGGGATCCGGAAGTAGATGAAGTCGGCAAAGACAAAAAATACCGCAGGGCAAATATAAGTCTTGCAGTAAGAAATATAAAGAAGAAATTTAAAAGTGGGGAAAAAGAAATTAATGCAGACTTTATTGACGGCATAATTGCCTGGGGAAAACAGGCTGAGTTTGCAGAAAATTACCTTACTAAAGGAAGGATGATTGTCGTACATGGAGAACTAAAACCAGACAGATGGAAAGACAAAGAAAATAAGGGCCACTATCGACTTACTATTTTAGCGAACTCCATTCAATCACTGGATTCTAAGAAAAAATCCGCTTAAAAGCAAATAGAGGCGTCCTACCGGGGCGCCTCTATTTGTGCTCATAGTACCAGTATTGAGAAGGGTATAATTATGAATGATCCTATTGAACAAAGGGTTAAAGTTTTAGAATTAAAAGTTGAGTCAAGAATAGATAAGCTTGAATCAAGAATGAACAGGCTTGAAAATAAGATGGACAAAGTGCTGTTAGAATTAACAAGTTTAAAGTCAGAATTAAAAAGATCTTAACTGATTTGTTCAATTACAATTTCTGTTTTGTCCTGGTTATCAATAAGACTTTTTGTTTCTTTTGCTAGCTTTGGGACTTGAAGGCTAAAATAAATCCCTACTAAAAAACAAACACAAGAGCAAACTGTCACTGCTTTACACGTACCCAAATGGTGTGCAAGGAAACCTATTGTCAGACTTCCAAGAGGAAACATGCCCATAAACATGGTCGTATAAAGACCAATAACTCTTCCGCGCAAATAATCTGGCGACATAGCTTGCATTGCAGTATTACTGCCAGCATTAATTATCATAAAGCAAAATCCGGTTACTCCTAATAAAAACATAGAGAGGAAAAGGCTTTTTGAATATGAAAAAATAAAGATACAAATGCTAAAAAGAACACTACAAAAAGCGATTATTTTTTTTATACCAGTTACTTGTTGCCTGGAAGCTAAAAAGAGTCCACCTACTACTGCACCAACACCAGATGCTCCCATTAAAATGCCAAGACCTTTAGAACCACTATGTAATATTTGATCACTGAAAATCGGCATTAGCGTAGTAAATGACATGCCCCAAAAACTAATGATACCTACAAGCAAAAGTAGAGCACGAATTGGTTTATTCTTCCATGCAAAAGAAAGTCCTTCTTTAAGATGTTCAAAAGGAGAAGCTGGTTTTCTTACTTCTTGCTCTTTTGCTTTTACTAATATTAAAAAAATAATTATCGGTATATAACTCAAAACATTTAATACAAAACAAATTCCTTCTCCGTAAGCAGCAATTAAAATCCCTGCAATGGCAGGTCCAAATATTCTTGCTGCATTAAACATAGATGAGTTAAGTGCAATAGCATTCAGTAAATCATTTTTTGTTATTAAAAGAGGTATAAATGACTGCCTTGCTGTAACATCAAAAGAATTTGCAATTCCAAGAAAAACAGAAAGGTATAGAATGTGCCACTTATTTATATGACCGCTAAAATACAAAGCAATCATAATAATCCCCTGAACTAAACATAAAGCCTGAGTAACGATTAAAACATTTTTCCTTTTAAAATGATCAGCAGCAAGCCCTGAAAGCGGTGAAAATATAAGCGCTGGTAAAGAAGCAGCAAAGCTTACAAAGCCCAAAAACAATGCAGAGCCTGTAAGCTTGTAGACAAGCCAGCTTTGTGCTGTGCTTTGAGTCCATGTCCCGACAAAAGATAGAAACTGCCAGAAAAAATATTGGCGGTAATTTTTGTGCTTAAAGGCACGTGATAAGTTTTCTATAAATGTCACATTTAAAAATGACGTTTACACAAACAAAATGTTTACAAAAATCTAAATCTATTACTGTAAGCCAGATCCATTTGCATAACAGGACGGCTCGGTAAATCCATCAGATGGCTCACCAGGCAGCGGTGAACGTGATTTAGAAATAGCACTTATCAGACTACTTAGTAATCTTGCATCACCACTTGCAGGTCTACCATTTTTTGCTACATAAAGAGCAACTGTACCTGCTACATGAGGGGACGAAAAACTTGTACCTGATAAAGAGCTTGTTCCACCACCAATTGCTGTAGATAAAATATTTACACCAGGTGCAATAATATCTACCTCAGGACCAAAGTTACTAAAATAAGCCCATACATCAGCACTGTCTTGTACGCCATTACGATCATCTACTGCTGATACAGTAACAACTTCAGGATACATTGCTGGTACTTCATTGTTCGATGTAACATCCACTGCATCATTTCCTGCTGCTACTACACAAATCACACCTGCATTAACTGCTCTTTGATAAGCTTGGTGCAAAAGATTGCTGGAGTCTATAAAACTTTGCGATGGACTTGTACCACCTCTTGCTCCAAAGCTTGAGTTTGTAACTGCTATCGTAGCTGCATTTGCAGTAACATAATCAAGTCCAGCAATAATACCGCTAAAACTTCCACTACCTGAAGCTCCTAAAACTTTTACAGAAACTAAATCAATTTTAGAGCCTACACCTAATACTCCAGTAGTATTGTCCAGTGCTGCAATTACACCTGCACAGTGAGTACCATGCCCACCAATGCTTCTGTTATCATCATTTCCACCAGTATTATCTCCAGAAAAATCCCTGCTTAGAAGCTTATTTACCATTAAGTCAGGATGATTAAAATCGATTCCTGTATCTAATACTGCAACTGTAACTCCTTCTCCTTCATTAGTAGTATTTAATTCTGCATCAACCCAGTTTATACCGGTAGGAATTACTTGAACTGTTCCTCCACTCATATTTCCAGTAGCCATTGCATTACCATCAATCATTGAATTATCATCAATATCCGATGGTTTACCAACTGCATAAACAGTAAAATCCTGAACTAACTGTTCAACATCAGGATCATTTGCTACGTCTTGTTCTTTCCCAGGAGGGATATTTACACTAGCACCCATAATTGCATGCTCATAAACATTTTGAACCATTGCACCATAAACCGTTGCTAACTTATCAGCTTTTTGTGATGAGTCTTCATTTGAATCTTTAAACTTAACTATATATTGACCTGGAATTGGTTGGCTTAAGTTTTCATCTTGAGCCTTTACTTGAGTAAAAAAGTAACTTCCAAAAACAAAAGAAATTAAAATAACAAATCTTATAATCATGATAGTTCCTCCTAATTTATTTAATAATTGTAACTCTAGAAAATCTTTTAATATGTATTATTAGAAAAGTTTTAACTTTTAATTAAAGACTTTAACCCTTCAATACCTGATCTGACACAAAAGTCCCCAAACCCTTCATCTGGCTTATGATTAGCACGATAGGCTTTAAACAAGTTAACAATTTCAGGAACAATATTCTCACTATTTATGTTTTCTTTATAAATTTTGTTTAGCCTTGTACCTTCAAAATTACCACCTACGTAAATATTATATTTATTTGCACTCATACCAATAATTCCAAGTTCACCAACAGGAGGTCTTGAGCATGAGTTAGGACATCCACTCATTCTTAGTGAAAGAGTTTCCTTTCCAAAGCCAAGTTTTTCAAGCTCGTCAATAATGTTAGGTAAAACACGCTCAGCTTCAGCAAGTGCTAGTCCACAAGTAGGGAGTGCTGGACATGCCATGGAATTCCCACGGAGCTGTGAAACATTTTCTTTTGTATAAATTTTATGTTTTTGTAGAATTGCGTTTACTTTATCTTTATTTTCTTCTTTTATATTTACCAGAATAATATTTTGATGTGGAGTCAATCTTATATCCGGATTAAATTTTTCAATTATTTCCTTTAAGCCTGTTTTTATTTTTCTTTCACCAATATCACAAATCCTTCCATTTTCTACAAATAAACCTAAATACCAGTTATTGTTATTTTGTTTGTGCCATCCTAGGTGATCATCTGTTTTATAAGACTTGATTTTTCTGTATGGTTCTAATAGAGACTTACCATGGAAAGTCTCTACTCGTTCTTCTAATTCTTTTTTAAACCAATCTAACCCTTTATCATCAATTAAATATTTCATTCTTGCATGTTTACGATTTTCTCTACTACCATAATCTCTCTGTATTTTTACAATCTTTTCAAGGGTCTGAATTAATTTATCAGGGGCAATTAAACCTAGTTCCGAAGCCAGCCTTGGATATGTCTCTGGTTTATTGTGATGATGACCTAATCCACCACCAACTAAAATATTAAACCCGGTCAATTTTTTATCTTCAACAACAGCAAGGACCCCTACATCCTGAGTAAAAAGATCAATGCAATTGTCTTGAGGTAGAGCTAAGCCAATTTTAAATTTTCTTGGTAAATAAACTTTTCCATAAAGTGGTTCTTCTTCCTTCTTCTCGCCTAAATCAATTTTTTCTTCATTAATCCATATTTCATAATATGATCTGGTATTTGGCAAAAGATGGTTTGAGATTTCTTTAGCTAATTGATTTAAATTAACAGAATATTCTGAGTCAATGTCACACACCGGGCAAGCCATTACATTTCTAACCACATCTCCACAAGCACCATAAGTATTGATTAGATTCTTATTTATTTCACTTAAAGTTTTATGCAAATCACCTTTAATAACACCATGGAACTGAATTGTCTGGCGAGTTGTAATGCGAAGGGTTTTATTTGAATATTTATCGCAAATTGCATTTAAGCCAAGATACTGCTTAGAAGTCAGCTGTCCTCCTGGAAGCTTCGTACGAATCATAAAAGAGTAGTCTTTTTCAAGTTTTTGAGCAATTCTCTCCTGCCTTGCATCTCTATCATCTTGTTGATAGATACCGTGGAACTTTAATAGTTTTGAATCAGCTTCTTCAAAGTGAGAAGTATTTTTTGATAATTCTTCTTTTATAGTTCCACGTAAATAATTACTGTTTTCTTTTACTAGTTCTTCTCTCGTACGCTTTTCACTTTTTTTCTCGGGCATAATAGCTTATTTTATCGTAGTCATATAGCAGCAATTATGGCGCCACTTGCAAAATGGCTGGATTTAACATGTTCTTAAACATGATCATCTACTATTATCATCCTTAAAACTTTAGCAATAGCAAAGATAAAATTAGGAGAATAATTTATGAACTTAGATTTAGGAGAAAAAACAATATTAGATACAGGGTTTGTGAAAAGGTTAACAGATTTACCCATTACAAACAGGGAGAAAGAGGTACTAAAGTCCTTGGCCAAAGGAAAAACCAATAAAGAAATTTCCAAGGAACTTATTCTAAGTCCTTCTACAATAAGAAATCATATTTCAAATATTTTCACAAAGCTGAGAATCACAAACAGATCTCAAGCAACCGCTATTGCAATTTATGCAGGGTTATTGACACCAGAGTCATTCATCTATGAAGTAGAAAAAGTTAATAGTCAAGCATAAAGCACTTTAGTGCAAAAACTTGAAAACCCAATTTCAGATTACCTCAGTAGTACAATTGTCTTGCTTTCATATTAAGAGACGGATTCTTCTAAATGCTTTATTAACGTATGTAAAAGAAAATTTACTTAGGCATAGGATCTTAGTCTGCTCTTAAAGAAATATTACTAGCATTATTAGTTATTAAGTCCAAGACAGACTAGGACTAGGAAAGGAAGCTATATGAATCTAAAAGAAAAGAATCTGGTTGATTTAGGATTTGTTAATAGGTTAACTGACCTACCTGGTGAATTGCCTATTACAAACAGGGAAAAGGAAATCCTTATACAAATGGCTCAGGGAAAAACAAACAGAGAAATTTCCCAGAAATTAATATTGAGTACTTCAACGGTAAGAAATCACATTTCAAGTATTTTTGCAAAATTAAGAATTTCAAACCGATCACAGGCAACAGCCATTGCTATATACTCTGGACTATTAAATCCAAAGACTGAGAACAGTGAAAATACCCAGGATGAAATAAAGTCTGCTTAAAAAATGTTATTATATGACCTGTGAATTCAATCATTAAATTTGGTACAGATGGCTGGCGCGGTGTAATTGCAAAAGACTTTACTTTTGAAAACGTGAATTTGGTCTCATGGGCTACTTGTGAACAAATAAAAGAAGACTTAAAAGCAAATCCAAAGTTAAACAATCTTGTTTTTATCGGTTACGACAGAAGATTTTTAGGTAAGGAATTTTCTCAAGTTGTTGCAAAAGTTTTCTCCCAAAATGGTATAAATGTACACCTTTATAATCAGGATGTTCCAACACCAATGGTCTCTTTTGATGTAAAGAAGAATTCCGCCCTTTGTGGAATTGTTATAACAGCAAGTCATAATCCACCTGAGTTTTCTGGCTTCAAAATAAAACAGCCAAGCGGCTGTTCAGCACAAAAAGAATACACAGACAAAATTGAAAAAAGACTAGCCACTGTGACAACCACAACAAAAGAGAATAACAATATTAAAATTATTGAACCTTCCAAAGACTATATTGACTTTATAAAAAAAACAATTGATATTGAAAAACTTAAAAATATAGCTGAGACAGTAATTATAGATTCAATGCATGGTACAGGAGGTAATTATATTGAAGATTTGCTTTCTGGTGGAAGACTAAAAGTAAAAACTATAAGATGTGAAAGAGATGTTAACTTTGGTGGTATAAATCCAGAGCCAATGATGCCACAACTGGAACCTCTTTCAAAGGAAGTTATTAAAAAGAAAGCTCTAATAGGCTTAGCTACTGATGGTGACGCTGATCGCATAGGTGCAATAGATGAAAAAGGCGAATATATAAACACTCATAAACTTTTAGCTATACTACTCCATTATTTGGTTGAAAAGAAAAGGTTATCTGGCGGTGTAGTAGTAACCTTTTCTCAGAGCGTCCTTGTGAAAAAAATGGCGCAAAAATATGGATTAAAACTTTATGAAGTACCAATTGGTTTTAAAAATATTGCTGAGTTAATGTTAAAAGATGACATTTTAATCGGAGGTGAAGAAGCAAACGGTATTGGTTCTAAGCTTCATTTTATGCCCGAAAGAGATGGAATTTTTAACGGAGTACTTTTACTTGAAGCAATAAATTCCTTTGGTTTAAGACCAAGTAAGCTGATTGAAAAAATCCACAAAGAATTTGGCACATTTTTTTATGACAGGATTGACCTGCATATCCAAAGTCCTGAACTTGGAAAAAGTTTTGTAGGAAAAATAAAATCAACTCCTCCAAAAGATATTAGTGGGCTTAAAATACGTGAAATTAAAACTCTTGATGGAACAAAACTAATATTTGAAGACGACAGCTGGTTGCTATTTAGAGCTTCTGGTACAGAGCCACTTCTTAGAATTTATTGCGAGGGAAGAAGTAAAGATTTTGTTGCATCAATGCTAAAAGCTGGTCAGGATTTATTTGAGAAAAAAAACAGTCTTCAAATGATGTCATTCTGAGCAATATTAAAGAATCTCATAACGAAGTGTCAATTTAATTTTCCTTTTTCAACAGGTCCTTGTTCTTGTTCATTTAATTTTTCAGCACCGGTCCAGCCAATAAAGTAATCTTTCCCATCTTTATTAGCTATTGCTTTATAGAGGTTTTGCTCTTGTACTAAATTTGCACCACTTAATTGATTTTTTGCAAACTGCAGATATTCCTCTTCTGACATGTAGTTATAAATATCTGGGTAAGCTCTAATGAAGAGCCTGTTTTCAAACTCTTTTACTTCTACAGGATTATAAATCACATGGACAATAGTCCCTATTTTAACAAGGTTAAAAAGTTCTTTCATATCAGATGGATTCATTCTTATACAGCCATGTGTACTTGCCTGACCGACTGAGTTTAAGTCAGCGGTCGCATGAAAACCATATTCCTGGCTTTTTTTATTCATAGCAAAGCCAAGCCAGTATTGTCCAATTGGATTTGTTTCTCCTGGCGCAATAACTTTTGACTGACGATAAGGATTTACCCATGCAGGGTTATAAATTCTTCTTACAATTTTGAACTTACCAAGTGGTGTAGGCGTAAGCGACTTCCCTACACCAACAGGATATTCTTTAACAGCTTGATTACGGCTGTAAATGATAACTTTCTTAGCCGGTATATTTAATACCATCTCATAGTTTTCACTTAGCGTTCTTAAAGAAAATGCCGGCAGAAAACTAAACAAGCTAAAGATCACTAATAAAGCAAGCATTACTCTCTTCATATTGTCTCCTTATTTCTTAATTCTGCTCTTCTGATTTTCTAGAATTACCACATCCCAGCAACATTTTTATTTGCAGCATCTTCTGATCTATAATTTGGATCATTTTCAAATCCTGATTTATCTTTAGCTGAATCGAATTCAGCTAGATTATCATTTTTTGAAGTATCTAAATCTGAAGGTGCTTTTGCCAAATCTTTACCTAAATCTGAATCCTTAGTAGCCAGCCTGCTTGCTTCAAGCTGTGACAGTTGATCCAATAATGCTTTTTGCTCCTCTGGGGTAAGTTCTTTTCCAATTCTTCCTCCGATAACTACATAATTTGACGCTGCTACAGTAACATCTGTAATCTGCCTGTCCGCACCACTTAATCCTTCTAACGCAACTCTTGCACCACGCACAGAACCTTCAACAGCACCACCAGTCAATCCTGCAAAAAGACCTGTTACTGCACCTGTTGCAATTGCAGTTGCAGATGATGCCCACGCTGCAGCCTTACCTGATACATCTCCACCCAAAGCACGTGATGCAGAGTCAGCTGTCTTCACACCAATTTTGGTACCTTCAAAAAGTCCTCTTCCAGCACCTACAATAGTTCCAGCAGCCGCACCAAATGGAGCAGCTATTGCACCAAGTGCTTTGCTTTTCGTATCAAACTGTTCTCTGGGCAATTGTGAAAAATCACCAACTAAATATGAATGATGCGGAATGCTAACTGTAGGATTCGAATCGTTTTTTGCTTTTTGAACATCTTTTTCATGGACTGTGTTTTTATCAAAAAGAAAATTTTCTTCAAGAACAATTCCTTTTGCACCTAATTTAAAGAAGACTGTTGGTTGCGAAACAAATTTCGCACCATTCACTTTGTATGAAACATATTCACCCTGAGTAATCGGCTGTTGACCTTCAAGATTATATCTTTTTAAAACAGCATCAACAGCTTCACCAGGCCGAGCCTGTGCTGGCAATAAAATAAATTGACCGATTAACATTGCAGACAACACTAAATTTAAAACTCTCATTTTTTTCTCCTTGAGTGCAAGGTCGCACGGCCTCACACTCTTTGTTATTTGCTTAAATCTTCTAATCACAATGACGCTTACCTATGGCATCTGTTTCTAAAATGATTCCTTATTAAACTATGGAACCACCAATGAGATTATAATAATAAACAGGTAAAAGAGTATCAATACACTAGAAATTTAGGCTTAATCCCAGCTTATTTTTTTAATTAAGCTGAAAAAAGTTAAAAGTTTCTAAAATTTAACCTTATATTTAAACTAAATCTTAATTCAAGCCAAGTAATTCTACATCAAACACTAAGGTTGCATTTGGTGGTATTAAACCGCCAGCACCCCTAGTACCGTATCCAAGTTTAGATGGAATAATCAATTTTCTTTTTCCTCCAACTTTCATAGTACTTACACCTTCGTCCCACCCTTTTATGACTTGTCCAACGCCAATAACAAATTCAAAAGGCTCCCCACGATCTACAGAACTATCAAACTTTGTTCCATTTTCAAGCCAGCCTGTATAGTGAACTTTTACTTTTTGTCCTGATTTCGGAGAAGATCCTTTTCCTGGAACCTCATCAATATATTTCAACCCACTTACTGTAGTTTCAATCTTTTCATTCCCACCTTGTTCTACTTTCATATTTGTTTTCTCCTTGGTTTTTTGGGTTTTGCCAGAAACAGATCCGACTTCTTTATTTTTTTCAAGAGCAAAAGAACTTAAGCAAAATACAAAACTAATTATAACTATTAAGCTTTTATAGATCATTTATCAAACCTCCAAAGTTTTATTTCAGATTGTTTTGATTATAGCAAAACATGATTATTATTTATTAATCAATAAACTAAAACCTGCCCCGGCAATAACTAAAATTGCTCCAAAACATAGAAACAATGAGTTGTAATTTAATGACGCTACTAATAATCCTCCTAAAATTGGTCCTGATGCATGACCTATATCCATGATTGTGCCAAATACACCATGAGCTGATCCATAGTTTTGTTTTTCTGAAAGATCAGTAACAAATGCACTTGTTGCTGAAGTAACAACTGCAATAGTCAAACCATATACTGCAACTAAAAGTAATATTAATAAAAAAGAATTAAAATAAGGAATAAGCAAATAAGTTACACCACCAAAAACTAATCCAAAAATAATCTGTGGCTTACGTCCAAATTGGTCAGACATTGTTCCTAAAAAAGGTTTAGAAAGCATCGTTGCAATTACTTGGATTCCAAACAAAATTCCAATTTGCCACTCCAGTAATCCAATAACATTTTTCCCATAAATAGGCAAGAAGCATTCAAGTGCACCATTTGCAAGGTATTGAATACACTCAACAAGACTTACAATCAAGATTGCCTTATTTGAAAAAACTTCTTTCAAACCTTTATAAAATTGACTTCTTCGAGATGTACCAGAAACCTGAAGCTCAAAGTTTTCTTGTGGCCATGTAATTGCCATAAGTAGTGCAAGTACACCACTTATACCGCTAGCAAGAAAAGGAAGATAAAATCCACCCAGAAACAAAAGCCATCCACCAATTAAAGGGCCAAGAGTTCTGCCAATCATATTTGCTGAACTATAAGTAGAAAGAAGCTGCCCACGGTTTTTTTTATGAGCCAAGTCTGAAATCAAAGCACTTGAAACAGGTCCAAAAATAGCTGTTGCAAAGCCATGGATCATCCTAACTACAAATAAGCTTGTAGTATCTTTAGCCAAAAAATAAAAAAATGGTGTAAATGCAAAAAAACAAATACCAGCAAGCATCATTGTTTTTCTACCTACAATATCTGACAAAGCACCAGATGGCATTTTAAAAAAAACACCTGTTAAGGTTGATGCAGCAACCACCAAACCAATTTGCTGTGGTGTTAAGTGTAAACTCTCTGCATATAAAGGAATAACAGGAAAGCGTGCAAGTGTATAACTTAAGAAAGCTAAAAAACCAATAATACAGAGTTTTATAAAAGGGTTCATATACAGCTACAAACTAAAAATTATTTTACAGAGAAGATTGGTTTGCATAAGCATCAACAGATACTGTAACAGTATCTGTTAACTTTTGCCAAATCACTTCAGGTCTTTTTATCTTATGCTCTTCTAAAGGCACATCAAAAGTACTTTGTATTCTGATAACGTCACCATGTTTAAATTTATTATGTGTAAAATCAGATTCTTTAAAATAAGTTACTTTCACAGGAATGTCTTTTTTAACAGTAATACCATGAACTTTAAAATCACCACTTGCTAAGAGCTTAAGTGGTTGTCCTTCAGCTAGTTTCGCTGGAGAATCTGGGCTTATTTTCCTTACTTTAAAAATAGCTTCTGGATACTTTTTGGTCTCTAAAAAATTATCTCGCATATGTTCATTACGAAGAGGTATACCAGTATCAATACTTGCCAAGTCAACATTAAATAAAACATCTACTGATGATTTCTTCAAATCAAGAGAATCATCTATTATAAGTTTTCCTTTTATTTTCGTTGTTCTTCCAACAATTAGCTCAATTGGGGCATCTGAAGTAAAAGAAACATTATTCCTTCCAAGCTCATCATCTACAACAAATGTAACTGGTTTGGCTAATAAGTCCAATTGAAAAACAAACAAAAAAAAGAGGACAAGACAAAATAAGTAATAAACTTTTTTCATGCCCTGTCCTCCGATTTTTTATTTTTTTTTAGTTTTTCTTTTCTTCTTTTACAGTACCACTCTTAGCTTCAGTGCCTTTTTTATCAGCACCACATTTGCCTTCGCCGCATTTAGCTTCAGCACTCTTTGCTGTTGTGGGGCTTCCTTTTTTGAATACTTTCTTTATTTTTTTTACACCGCACTTGCCTTCACCACATTTACTCTCTTGTGACTTGGCTTTAGTAGTTGCTTCAGTGCCTTTTTTGTCAGCACCACATTTGCCTTCACCACATTTAGCTTCACCACCTTTGCTTTCTTGGGCCAATAGAACTGACTGAGAGCCAATTTCTTTTAAGCTAAATAATGGATCCTTCAGAGCATTTTCTACAGCTTGTGCACTTGCAACAGCACCTAGTGATATTGCCAAAGCTGAAATTATTGCTTTCTTATTCAATTTTTTGATCTTTTTCATAATTAATTTCTCCTCCAACTTTTTATTAACATTTACGCTTACATTGACGTACCTTATAAAAAATCTTATTCCATGTAGCTAATAAATATTACTACTTCACAAAAATAATTTACGGAATACACATGAAGTGTATTACGCTATTAGTTAAATTACATAATTTATCCAAGAAAAGTACTCTTGATTTTATTTAAAGATGCACTATTTAAATAAAAATGCTGAGCTTTCAAAACGCTCAGCATTTATTTAATCAAGAAATAATTTAAAAGCTATTTCTTTGCAGTAGTTTCTAATTTTGAAATAATTTTCTCAAAATGATCTACCGGATAAGCACCAAGAATTTTTACTCCGTTTAAGATAAAACCTGGCGTACCTTGTATTCCTACTGCCTGCCCTGCTTTCATATCAGCGTCAATTTGTTTTTGGGCTTCATCACTGGCTCTATCCTTATTAAACTTTTCAATATTCAATCCTAGATCCTTGGCTAACTGAACATACAGCTCATCACCAAGCTTTGGTTGATTTTCAAAAAGCTTGTCATGATATTCATAAAATTTCCCTTGCTTTCCTGCTGCCCACGCTGCTTTTGATGCTGGTACTGATTCAGGATGAAAACTTAGAGGAAAGTTCTTGAAAACATATTTAACCTGCTTATCATGTCTCTTCATAAGTTCCTTTACAGTGTCATCTCCACGTTTGCAAAATGGGCACTGAAAGTCTGAAAAAGCGATTACAGTATATTCTGCTTTTTTGTCACCTCTTATAGGTGAATTTCCTATTTCAACTTCTACTTTATCCGTAAAAAGTTTATTAAACTCATCTTCTTTTTGTTTCTCTGCTGCTTCTTTTTCGTACTTCTCTAGGGCTTCCTTTACTACCTGTGGATTCTTTTTTATAACATCCAAAATTAAACTTTCAAATGTTTGTGCTGAATCTTCAGCAAGTGCAACAGGTGCAAATAGAAGTAATGCTAATGCCAATGAAATTATCCTTCTCATATTATTCTCCTTTTTGGATTGACTAAAACTTTTTTTAATTTTTCAAATTAACAATGCACAATTATTTTACCCAATATTTCTATTTATAGACACATTCTTTGTAAGTTTTTACAAAATGATTAGCTTTTTAACTAAATCCTATCGATTAGCTTGACATAACAATAATCCTAATAACAATAAATTTAGATAACAAATATCCTATACAAAAAAATCGAGGGCTTAGTTTTAACTAAACCCTCAACCACTTTGACTATTTCTACTTTAGAGAATTATGAATCAGATATTTAATAATTACTTCATTGGTACACCAGCCATTGCTGCTGCATCTTTACTGTCATATACTTCTATCTGACTCATTCCTTCAGTAGCCATAAAGTCATCACTGTGCTTACCATCTGATGCCATAACTTTTCCATCACCATCTTCATCTAGATCAACGATTTCACCAGTCTGAGGTTCTATCCAAATAATGCCTCCATCTGGAGTATGAACATCTGTAAGAGCATGTCCATCAACGGTTTTGCTCTTTGGATCTGTATCAGTCCAGATAGCAGTAAAAGTAGCATTGAAGCCTTCTCCTTCAAGCTCTTCTTCTAAGTCACCAGCAAAGTCGCTGCAGATATAATCTTCAGTATAATCCATTGAAGGTACTTTACTCATACTGACTGCATCTTGAAGACGCTTAAGGAAGTCTTCATTAGATTCAGTAGTAGTATTTCCACCAGTCATGGAATTATCTGCTGTACTCCCACTAGTACCTCCACTTGTAGTTTCATGAGTACCACCAGTTGTACCTCCAGTCGTAGTCCCGCTTGTATTTCCACCAATTATTGTTCCACCACTGGTTTGAAATAAAGGAACAGGATCCCCAGTGCAATTAAAACTATTGCTGGTTCTTTGAATAACTGTGAAGCTAAGGACTGAGCCACCTGAAGAATCTAAAGTTGGCTTACCTCTTTTTAGAGGCTTCATACAGCTAGTTATTACACCACCATCTTCACGGCAAGTTTGAGCTGTTTTCTTCGTGCAGGAATCTCTGTCAGCCGGATCGCTTGAATCACAGCAGGTGAATAAATCACATAAATCCCCGATTCCATTTTCATCATTATCTCTTTGAAGAGGATTTTTTACAAGTGGACAATTATCGTGCACACTTGGAATACCATCTCCATCAGGATCACTATCACAAATATCGGGGATGTGGTTTCCATCATCATCTGTAGTTGCGGCAGATTTAACTGATTGAAGTAAATCTTGTAACTGTGGTAAATATTGATCAACCACAGCACCTTCAACACAATTTGCACTCATACTTTGACTGCAACTTCTCTTATTTAAAAGAGCAATTGCAAAATTAAGACGAGAGAAAGCTGATCTTAGTTTATTCCCGCAAGAGTTTCCAGGACTGCTAATTGCTGAATTTATTTGCTTAAGCGCTGCACTTATCTTTTTAGATATACTATTTGCACTACTTGAAGCTTGAGCAAGTTCTGACTGAGTGCTGTTTAATTCATTAAGTCCATTTTGAGCTGACTCAATTGCTCCAATCGAAACTGCAAAAGCACTTGTACTTATAAACGATACCAAAAGTAAAAGTACAAATGCTTTCTTTACTAACTTATTTAACCTTTTCATGATACACCTACCTTTATTTTCTAACCCACTAAGTTGAATCTGGAAAACCACCAAACTAAACTTAAACAATTTTTATATTACAGCTTATAAAAAAAATTACTAGTGGCTCATGAATAAGAAGTGATGAGCATCATGTGATTTCAATCATAAGTTGGTAAGCAAAATTTCCATAAGACTTCCGTATTTATTATGCAAAACTAATCTTTGTGATCCTTGTTACATCCTAAATTTTTCCAGAGATAATATACAGGAATTCCTAGGAGAACTATTACAAATCCAGGCCATGTATATAAAGGTTTATAGATTAGAAGATCAATTGAAATTGCAAGCGCAAATAAAATATAAAGTGCAGGAATAACTGGATAACCAAATGCCTTATATGGTCGCTCAGCATCAGGGCGCTTCCTTCTAAGGATAAATAAGCCTATAATTGTAAGCACATAGAAAAAAAGTACTGCAAAAATTACATAATCAAGCAGCTCACTGTAAGTCCCTGACACACAAAGAAGACAAGACCATATACACTGCATAAGAAGCGCATAACCCGGCACAGAATGTTCATTTACTTCTTCAGCTTTTTTAAAAAATAGTCCATCTTTTGCCATTGCATAATACACACGTGCTGTGGAAAGTATTATTCCATTGTTACAACCAAAAGTGGATATCATAATTAAAAGAGCCATGATGATTGCTCCTGAACCTCCAAAAATCATCTCTACCACTGCAGTACCAACTCTGTCATTGCTTGCAAACTGTATGCCCCTAGAAAAAATATCATTTCCACCATAAGTACCATCCAAAGGAAGAACAAGAAGATAAACAACATTAATCAGAATATATAAAAGAATTACTGTACCTGTACCCAGTGCAAGGCTAAGCGGTATATTTTTTTTCGGATTTATTGTCTCGCCAGCTGTATAAGTAACTGTATCCCAGGCAATAGATGAGAAAAGTGAGCCTACCATTGCTGCACCAAGTGCACCAAGTATTGCAAGTCCTTTTAATGGTTCAACTGAAACACCACCAGCCATTACATGTGTCCAAGAAGCTGTCCAAAAATTCTGCAAATTATGGTTAATCACTTCTGCATTTTTCCCAATAGCAATTCCAAATATAATTAAGCCAAGAAGTGCTATTACCTTAGTCAAGGTAAAAACATTTTGTATCCATTTTCCTCCTTCAAGTCCACGAGTATTGATCCATGTTAAAAAAACGATTGAAAAAATCGCAAGAAGATTTTCTGTGTTTAGACCAAGATGATATTTACCTAAAGCTCCTATTTTATAAATCCAGTTACTAGAAGAAATCAGTGGAAAAATTACACCTGTAAATTTTGCAAATGCTATGCTAACTGCAGCAATAGTCCCACTTTGAATAACAGTAAATAAAGTCCAGCCATATAAAAATGCTGGTAGCTTTCCATAAGCCTCGCGCAGATAAATATACTGCCCACCAGCGTGCGGCATCATTGCTGCAAGCTCACCATAGCTTAGAGCCGCTGTCATTGTAATGATCCCGCTTATTATCCAGGCAATAAGTAACCAACCTGGCGATCCAACCGTACGTGCAATATCACCTGAAACAATAAAAATTCCAGAACCTATCATAGAACCAATAACTATGGCAGTAGAGTCAAGAAGATTTAGACCACGTTTCAGTTCAGATTTATTTGTCATATTGGAAATATGTTATCAAAAAGAAGAGGAGTAAGCAAATCGTGGTACGTCATTGCGAGCCCGCCTCGGCGGCATATGTGTCAACTTAAGGAAGGAATCTGACATGGTTTTATGCTCCTAAATCTTTCTTTTGATGAGAGTTGAAGATTTTCAAGTGATGTTCTTCTCGACCGCTGAATTAATTTTACACAATTTCTCAAACATCTTAGCAC
>JACQBQ010000032.1 GCA_016201905.1 Candidatus Melainabacteria bacterium
TATGTCAGGTGTTACAAATCTATTTACACTAAACTTGAAATGAGAGCTGCTCATCTAGCTCATACATTCTCAAAATGGGTTAAGCTGCTTTTGAATATAATTTTTCACAAGTCGTACGAAATGGCTATCTTGCTATTGATGATACTCTTCTTAAAAAACTTTATTCAAGTGACATTGAGCTTGTTAAATGGCAATGGAGTGGAAAAGACCATGCTGTAAAACCTGGTATTGGAATAGTCACAGTACTGTGGCATGAGCTAGAAGGGACTTCACTCCCTGTAGATTTTAGGATTTATCAAAAAGATAAAGATGATAAAACAAAGAATGATCATTTCATAGATATCATTAACTCTGCATATGAAAGAGGTTTATGTCCTATCTATGTTTTGATCGATAGCTGGTATACAGCAGTAAAAAATTTAAAAGCTGTAGAAGAAAAGAAATGGAAGTTTATTGGAGAAGTTCAATCTAACAGGAATGTTAGCCCTGCTGATAAAAAAGGAATTTGGATCAAAGTATCTGAACTTGAGTTTGCCGAAAAAGAGGTAAAGAAAGTTTGGCTAAAGAACTTTGGACCAATTCTTGTATGCAAAAGGATCTTCAAGAACGGAGATGTAAGGTACTTAATAACCAATGATTTAGAGCTTACAAACCATGATAATTTCATAAGTCATAGCGGTAATCGTTGGAGTATTGAGACAATGCATAGAGGGTTAAAACAGGCATGTGGATTGGAACGTTGCTATATGAGAAAAGCTCAAGCACAAATTAATCACATATTTTGTGCATTTCTTGCTTTTATTAAACTTGAATTAAGGAGGTTTAAAGATGGCATTACTTGGTATCAACAAAAGTGGGATATTGTTAGAGATTCAGTAAGAAATCATCTTGCTATGTCAACTGCGTAAGATCTGCATATTTCACAACGCTACGGTTTTTCGCATATGGAAAAACCTTTGCTTGCAAAAGTCCTAAAAATCAGAATTCAGCTACTTCATAGAACCAGTCTTTATTATATCGCAATGTTTTTTTGCACTTGTTAGATCAATGTTAAAATTAGGCTAATTATTCAATATGAAAGTCACTCCAAGAGTTTATCTGATAAGCTCACAAAATTCGCAGTTGTGTTTTGATAAATTATCTCAAGCAGCTAAAAGGGCACACCTTGAGATTGAAGCATTTTTAAGATCTGAGAGTGTAGCACGGTCATTTGAATTTACAATTTATAATCACGGTACACCAACTTTTGTGGTAATTGAAATGAGTGAGGTTAATTCAAAAACAGCAGTAGAAATTGTCTCTTCACAATTAAAATCAGCAGTAGATCAATTAATATCCAAAGCAACTGTTTATTATCCGTCTGTTATTTTAATTGGAAAATCACCAAAAGCTATAAACAGATATTTTAGTGTATATGATGGTATTGTGACATCTGTCAATAATTATGATAAAGCTATTGCCCAAATATCAAAACTTGCTGATTTAAGAACAAAAAAATATAGTAACTTGTAGTAATACCATTGCTCATAAATAAAATTTGTGAGAGACTTTCTAGAAGGTTCAGGAGGTTTTTATGTCTACTACTACATTATCGGAGGCTAAAATGTCCCATCATGATTTACTAAAAGATCAAGTTGCAATTGTTACAGGTTCAGGTCGTGGAATTGGCTTAGCCATAGCAAAAAAACTGGCAGGCTCTGGAGCCACCACAATAATTACAGATATCACTCAAGAATCTGCTGATGCTGGTTCGAAAGAAATTACTGATATGGGTTTAAAAGCTAGTGGCTTTGTCTGTAACGTTACTGATACTGGAAGCATTGAAAAAATGACTACTGATGTAATGAATAAATATGGTCGTGTAGATATTCTGGTAAATAATGCCGGTATAACAAAAGACACTCTACTTATGCGAATGAAACTGGAAGAGTGGAATGCAGTTATTGAAACAAATTTAACAAGCGTTTTTAAAGTAACCCAGTCAGTGATCAAAAATATGTCAAAGGCAAACTATGGCCGTGTAGTAAATATTGCAAGTGTAATAGGCATGCATGGGAATTTTGGTCAGGCAAATTATGCAGCATCAAAAGCCGGTGTAATTGCACTAACTAAAACCATTGCTAAAGAATATGCATCAAAAAATATTACCTGTAATGCAATAGCTCCAGGATTTATAGATACACCCATGACACAAAAATTAAAACCAGAAATAAAAGAAAAATATTTAGAGTTTATACCTCTTAAACATTTTGGACAGCCAGAAGATGTAGCTGAAGCTGCATTTTATTTTTGCACAGGCGGTTCATATGTTACCGGCCAAGTCATTGTAGTAGATGGCGGTATGTTCATGTAAGTTAAGAGTTAAAATTTAAGGGATTTTTTCCTTTCTTAGCTCTGTATAGTAAATTATGTAAATGCGTTTTCATGTAACTTATTGTGTGATATTCTAAACCGAAGTTAGAAAACTAGCATGGTGGGGGAGATATGACTAAAGTTATGGATAGATCAGAAGCATTAGACAGAGTAAAAAAAGTAGTTTGTTCACAGCTTAGCGTGGACACACAAGAAGTAACAGAATCAGCAAGCTTTACCACTGATTTGGGTGCTGATTCCCTTGATACAGTTGAGTTAGTCATGGCATTTGAAGAAGAATTTGGGGTTGAAATCCCTGACGAAGAAGCTGAAAAGATCACGACTGTAGGACAAGCAGTTGATTATATAGTATCGCATTCATAATTAAAAGAAAATTCAAGCAATCATTCATAGGGACGCTTCATGAAGCGTCCCTATTTTGGTATATTAAGAGACATGAAAAAACAAGTTGTAGTTACCGGAATGGGATTAATCTGCCCCTTAGGTGAGAGCAAGGAACAGCTCTGGGATAATCTTATCAACGGTAGATCAGGGATTTCAAAAATGGATTTTTTCCCTGATGCAAAAACATCCAAAGATATATGCAGAGTAGGTGCAGTCTGCAATGATTACAGACCAGAATTTTTTCTTGATCCAAAAGTCATAAGAAGAACTGACAGATTTATCCAACTTGCTCTAAGTGCTTCAATCATTGCAATTAAAGATGCAAACTTAGATGTAAGTACCTACAAAAACCCGGAACGAATTGGTGTAGTGGTTGGAAGCGCTGCTGGTGGGGTTCTAACAATTATTGAACAGCACAATATTATAAAAGAAAAAGGACCAGGAAGAGTAAGTCCATTTACTATTCCATCAATGATTGCAAATATGCCTGCCGGTTATATTTCCATATACCACAATGCTAAAGGACCATTAAGCTGTACTGTTACTGCCTGTGCCACAAGTACAAGCTGCATTGGTGATGCATTTAGAATTATTCAGTCAGGAAAAGCTGATGTCATGTTTGCTGGTGGCTGTGAAGCACCGTTGACTGATGTAAGCATTGCAGCTTTTGGAGCAGCAAGAACATTATCTACTCACTTCAATAATGAGCCTGAAAAATCCTCAAGACCTTTTGACAGTGATAGAGATGGATTTGTAATGGGCGAGGGAGCAGGGATTTTAATTTTAGAAGAGTTAGAGCATGCAAAAGCCCGCGGAGCAAAAATATTTTGTGAATTAGCTGGTTTTGGAGCCACATCAGATGCATCTGATGTGGTTTCACCATCACCAGATGGAGATGGTGCAGCAAGGGCAATCAAACTAGCTATTGAAGATGCCGGCGCAAAACCTGAAGAAGTTGAATACATTAATGCTCATGCTACAAGTACTATAGTGGGTGATGTCGTAGAAGTGGTTGCAGTAAAAAGGGTTTTTGGAGATCGAATCAAAAAAGGACTTCTACCAATAAGCTCTACAAAATCCATGCACGGACATCTTCTAGGTGCAACAGGTGCAGTAGAAGCTATAGCATGCATTATGGCACTCCAGACAAATACTCTTCCACCTACGATTAACCTAGACAATCCAGATCCACAATGTGATTTAGATTTTATTCCAAATAAATCTCGCAAGGTGAAAGATCTAAATCTGATAATTTCAAACTCATTTGGCTTTGGTGGACATAATGCCTGCTTGGTGTTTAGGAAAATGTTGTGAGGAGTTATAATAATTTCTATGCAACTTCTGACCAAGCCAAACCTCAGCAAACTTTCAAATAAAAGACTTTCAAAAGAAGAAGCACTGGATCTTTATTTAAATACTGATCTTATAGAACTAGGCGAGCTGGCAAATAATGTTCGCAAAAAATTTCACCCTGACTCAAAACCAGTAACTTTTATTATTGATAGAAACATAAACTATTCAAATGTCTGTACTGCTGCATGTAGATTTTGTGCATTTGCGTTTTGGCCTGGCGATAAGAGGGGTTATGTAAACTCCTATGAGATTATATATGAAAAAACAAAAGAGCTTGTTAACCTAGGTGGCACACAGCTTCTTTTGCAAGGCGGACATAATCCTGAATTAAACATTGATTACTATATTGATCTTTTTAAAAAACTAAAAAATGATTTTCCTAAAATTACACTTCATGCACTTTCTCCTTCTGAAATTGATCATATTTGTAATGTTTCAAACCTTGACACTAAAGCAGTTTTAAAAAAATTAATGGATGCAGGACTTAATTCTATTCCTGGCGGAGGCGCTGAGATTTTAGTCGATCGTGTAAGGAATATTATTAGCCCTCTAAAAATAAAATCCGACAGATGGATTGAAGTAATGGAAATAGCTCATGGGCTAGGCTTGAAAACCACTGCTACCATGATGTTCGGACATGTTGAAACACCTGAAGAAAGAATTGAACACATGGAAAGAATAAGACAGCTTCAGGATAAAACAGGTGGTTTTACAGCATTTATTTCATGGACATTCCAAAAAGAGAACAATCCTCTCGGTAAAGACGTTGCATACAACGTCTCAACAATAGATTACTTAAAAACACTAGCCATCTCTAGAATCTATCTGGATAATATTATTAATTTTCAATCTTCATGGGTAACTCAGGGCATACAAATAGGCCAAGTTGCTTTAGCATTTGGAGCCAATGACATGGGAGGAACTATGCTTGAAGAAAATGTAGTCTCTGCTGCAGGGACTTCATGCCCAACTTCTATGGAAGAAATAATTCATGCTATTCATGCTACTGATAGAGATGCTGCACAGAGAGATACTCAGTACAACATTATAAAAGTCATTCCACTAGTAGGTGCGTAGCATGCTACGCACCTACTAGGCACATAATATATAATTTTCTTATGTCCACCAAAAAACCCAAAATGCGTTTAGATAGCTTGCTTTTAGAAAAACAATTTTTCCCTTCAAGAGAGCAAGCACGTTCTGCGATAATGCAAGGTGCTATTCTTGTCGAAAAAAATAAAATAACAAAACCAGGAACATTTATTAATCCTGAATCTGAAATAACAGTTTTATTTAAAACAAATCCTTATGTTGGCCGTGGTGGTATAAAACTTGAGAAGGCTCTTGGATATTTCGAGATCAGTGTAATGGACAAAATTTGCTTGGACATTGGCACATCAATTGGCGGATTTACTGACTGTCTGTTAAAAAGAGGTGCAAAAAAAATCTATGCAATAGATGTTGGTTATGGACAATTTGACTGGAGTCTGAGAAAAGATCCTAGGGTAACATTGTTCGAAAGAACAAATGTCAGATATTTAATGCCTGAAAAAGTTTATCCGGAAAGTGAATTAAAAGCTAGTATCTGTGCGGTTGATCTTTCATTTATATCACTGTCAAAAGTTTTTAAACCAATAATACAATTAGTTGAGCAAGATACTGAAACGCATATCCTGACTCTTTTCAAGCCACAATTTGAAGCTTTAAAAAGCGAAGTAGGAAAGAAAGGCATTATTACAGATAAATCAATACATGAGTCACTGTTATTAGGCTATATTGAAAATATTTCAAACCTTGAACTATTTGCGCGCGGTGTTACTTATTCACCTATTACAGGCTCTGCTGGTAATATTGAATTCTGGTTTGATATAACCTTTAATGAGCAGGATGCAGGACTCGTTACTGATGAGACAATAAACCATATAGTAAACGAGGCCCATGAAAAGCTAGGGAAAAAATGAAAGAAAAAGTTGGACTGATTTATAATGCAAGTCGCAAAGAAAATTTTGAACTGATTGATAAAATTGAAAAGTTTTTGCACTCAAAAGGAATTAGTACCTGGCATGGGAAAACCGGGGTAGAAAAAACAGACTGGGAGTTTTTAAAAGAGTCCTTAGATTTTGCAATTGTACTAGGCGGAGATGGAACACTACTTGGAGCTAGTCGTATATTAGCTCCAAAAGGCATTCCAATGTTTGGTGTTAATACTGGGCATCTTGGATTTTTAACAGAAGGAAGACCAGGCAATATTTTAGAACTTATTGAAAAGATTTTAAGTAATGAATATAGAATTGAAGAAAGAGCAATGCTATGTGGTTATATCTTAAGTTCTGATCCATTAAACAGCGAACAAGGGCCGATGTTTGCATTAAACGACATTATTATTAGCCGTGGTACAAACTATAAGATGATTCATATGACTCTAAATGTAGATGACAAGCCTGTTGCTGACTATATTGCAGATGGATTAATAATATCTACACCCACAGGATCTACTGCCTATGCACTTTCTGCGGGTGGAGCAGTTATGGATCCTGGTATCCATGGTATTGAAATCGTGCCAATCTGTGCACACAGTCTTACAAACAGGCCACACATAGTCGCAGATAACAGAATACTCACTATCACTTTTAACAAGCAGCATGAAGGTACCATTTTACAGATTGATGGACAGGAAACATTTACCATAAACAATGGAAGAAAAGTTAGAATAAGCCGTGCAGCTCATACTGTAAAACTTCTTAGATTACTGGGAGATGAAAGCGAATTTTACTGGACTATAAGAAAGAAATTTCACTGGGGCAGTTTAGCTAAATGATTTACAGCATGGTAAACATCTGATTAATATAATCGTTGCTTAACTTTTAACTATCAAGTAATTAGTTGGGTCTGTTTTGTATATCTATAGTATTTTGTGTTCGGGGTATACACATGTCAAATTCATCAGAAAGTTTTTTTTCTTATAGTAGGATTTATTTCCAGGGTGTTGCAGCTCCTCTAGCTTCTGCATATCCACTAACAGGTGGCACAAGCGATTTATTTTTCGGGAAAGTACTTCCCAAAAATTCATCAAGTATAGGAGACTTGTTTAGAAGAGCAATGGCTGATAACAATTGTATTACAGCTGATACAATGCTTGGGCACTACCGAACAGCTCTTTCAAGCGAGCGTATTAGTCAAGCATGCTTTACAGCCAATCCATGTAATAAAAGCTTACTTAGTAGGCTAGCTAGTTTTATAAAAAATTCTCCTGTTGGAAAATTATTCTCAACAATAACAAGAGGAATTGCTAATATTCCTATATTAGGCAGAATCTTATCTTTGGGTGGTGGCAGACTAATACCAATTTTAAGTGCATTAATTGCATTTGGTGATTGTTTTAGTGATATAGATATGGCTATAGGAGCTTACCAACAAGGATATGTAGGTTTTTGGATGAAGAAGGCAGCTATTAACACTACTTGTACTTTAATTGGAAGTGCAATAGGGTTTCTTTGTGGTGGTTTTCTAGGTGCAGCCATAGGAGCTGGTTTTGGAAATCTAATAGGTAATTTACTTGCACCTACTAGAAGAGTTGCTTAATATTAAAATTTTAGATTATTGGATTAAATATTAACAGTCTCTTTATCTCTACCGTTTGAATATACAGTATGTCCAAATTTGTTTTCACTTGACTTTGATGTTAAATGCTTTTGACCATTTCTAACAATGGAAAGTGCTTCACTTAAATCCCTGTCCAGGCTTGATAAAACACTCTCAGCATATGTGTCAGATCCAAGCCTTGTATTGTCTGCTTCTTCATAAGCTTTCTTTCTCATTTCTTCTGACTCTTTTAAAGCACGCATTCTGATTTCTTCTGCTTCTTGTAAAAT
The DNA here is from genome assembly GCA_016201905.1 of Candidatus Melainabacteria bacterium. Classification (GTDB taxonomy): domain Bacteria; phylum Cyanobacteriota; class Vampirovibrionia; order 2-02-FULL-35-15; family 2-02-FULL-35-15; genus JACQBQ01. Next base: position 7,983 of record JACQBQ010000032.1, read on the forward strand.
AGATCTCTTGATTTTTTCTGCTTCTTGCTCGATCTTTTTTAGGATTTCTGAGTCCTTTACCATTTTGTCTACTTTATACTGAGTGTTTTCAAGTAATTCATCTGACTGTTTTTGAGAATCTTTCAACATTTTTTCTGCTTTTGCCTGAGCTTGTGAAACAATTTCTTCTTTTTGATTAATTATTGAGGTGGCTTCTTTAATTTCTTGTGGCAACTTAGACATAACTAATTCTAATTGATCATAAAACTTTTCAATGTTAACTAACTTATAAGAAGTCCAGGGAAGTGAAGTCGATTCTTCTACAACTAATCCCAAGCGATCAATTAACTTATATATGCTCATAATGTTTTCCTTTTATTATATCTAAGAATGAATTATAAGAAATAATTATACACTTCTATAATAGGTTGGCAAAAATTCAGCAACTACAAGTTATTTAAACCCATTTTTTGGTATAGATACTTATAAACCGGAGCAGGTACTAATTCTTTTACGTTTCCGCCCAGACTAGCTACTTCCTTAACCCTACTTGACCTAATAAATGAATACTTGGGATTGGTCATAATAAAAACAGTTTCTAATCCATCTGAAAGAAAATAATTAATCTGAGACATTTCAAGCTCATATTCAAAGTCAGATGGTGCTCTTAACCCACGAATAATTACATTTGCTCTTTTAGACTTTGCATATTCAACTGTTAACCCACTAAATGTTTCAATTGAAACATTTTTAATACCTTCAACTGACTCTTTAATAAGTTTCAATCTGTCCTGAAGAGGAATAAATTCTTCTTTTGATTTATTCAGCAGTACAGCAATAATTATTTCATCGTAAAGCTTTGCGATCCTTTTGATTACATCAAGGTGGCCATTAGTAACTGGATCAAAACTACCTGGATAAAGAGCTTTCATAACTCAAATAAATATATCACTTTATTAAATAGGTGTGTAAGAAATTCGAGGATAATACGTCATTGCGAGGAGCAAAGCGACGAAGCAATTTCAAAAACGTGAAAGAGTTATGGAGATTGCTTCGCCCGCCTGGCGGCATATGTGTCAACTTAAGAGCTGAAAAATTACGATCAAATTAAGTCAATTGTTATTAAAGGCCACTTTTTTGAAACTTCAGATGTCACTTACAGCAAAAAAAATATCCAAAGGACTTAACTATGAATAAAAACTGTAAA
>JACQBQ010000025.1 GCA_016201905.1 Candidatus Melainabacteria bacterium
GTTTTCTTTTTGATACCAGTTAAACGACGGAATTCTATATCTTTTAAGTTTTTAGCTTGTTTATATTTCATCCTTAAAACTTAGCTTATTTCCCATTATTTGGCCAGCCCTGTCTTAAGGTTTCGAAAGAAGTCTATTCTTCTTCTAATATTTTCTGTACTTTTTGGATATTTTTATACATTTTTCTATTTTAAATGTTTAACCATCAATTTAGATAATTTTTTAAATCAAAAGAACATTTACATAGGCGAGATACTTTCTTCTTCCAAAGAAAGTGGTTCGTTCTATAAAAAGTACTATCTTAAGTTAAAAAAGATTACTGGAAGCTCTGACTATCAAATCAAAGGTTTAAAAAAATGCAATGTTCAGGTTTTAGGATCAAAATATGAAGAATATGCTCCTGGTGATCTTATACAAGTAACAGGTATTTTAAAAAGACCTAAAAGTGCTGCATTACCTGGATTATTTGACGAGAGGAAGTATTTACTTTCACAAGACATTCACTATATTTTAAAAGCTGAGAGAGGCACTCTTGTATTTCTTGGCATGCCAACAGAAACCATTTTTAACAGACACATAAATGAACTAAGAAATAAATTGATTTCAATAAACAAAAAAGGTTTACCTTTTGATAACTCGGCTCTAATAAATGGAATTGTTTTTGGTTCAAAAGCAAGCAAACTTAAAGGAGAGCTCAAAGATAAAATTCAAAATCTGGGGCTAAGCCATATAACAGCTGCTTCTGGTTTTAATGTTTCAATTTTAGCCTGTGGTATTTTTTACTTGTTCCGACTATTCTCCAAAAGAAACCTTTTCCCTTCTATAGTTTCAATTTTTGTAGTTTTAACTTACTCTGCAATTGCTGATTTTTCAGCTTCTGTTTTGCGAGCAACTATTTTTATTGTTTTAGTATTGGCTGGAAACTTATTTGATAAAAAACTCAAAATATTGCCAGGCATAAGCTTAATTGTTTTATTGTTCTTCCTTTTTAATCCTGCGAATATGCTGGATGCTGGTTTACAGCTTTCAATTTTAGCTTTTTTAGGCTTAGTGCTCTTTAGCAATGAAGCTCAAAATTTAATATCTCCATTTATTAGCAAAAGAATTGAATGGCTACTTTCAATTTTCTTGCAGTCGCTTTTTGCCCAGATTATGACTATACCTTTAATTGTTTTTTATTTCCATAATGTTCAGATACTTGGAATAGTTTCAAATTTAATTGCTGTTCCTCTTGCTTCAATGATTTTAATTTCAGGATTAGTGAGTATTTTATTTACAGTATTTGGACATTTTGAATATTTAATTTCTCCAATATTAAAGTTTTTGTCTGATTTATTTTTGCTCTGGGTTAATTATTTAAGCAAAATTCAAGTCCAGCAGATATTTATCCCAAATTTAAATTTTTACTTTTTAATTTTAATATATGGTCTTATTGTTTATATTTTATCTTTTTTCTTTATCCCTTCTTTAAGAAAAAAATCCTGGATTGTTCTTTTACTTATTGGGTTTTTATTCCTGATGATATATAAGGTAACTGATACAAGTAAGTACTTAAAAATATTTTGTATACCCAGATACAATCAGGAATTAACATTGGTTATGCCACCGCATGAAAGACCTTTTTGCTTTGCTACTAATATTAATAAAAGCAGCATTGAAGACATAAAAGAATTCTTAAAATTAAATAATATCTCTTTAAGACCATTTGTTTACGATCTAAGCAAAAGCAATAGTTTTGTACTTCCTTCAGCCTTCATACAAAACGACAGAAATAAATTAACGATAAAAGTTAAAGACTTCTCTTTTGAAATCATTAAAAACTACACTAGAGAAATTTCAAGTACTGCAAATTGTGTTGAGCTGCCTATTTTACGAAAGAGTGATCCTATCCTAAGCTCAGTGCTTAAAATCTTACCAGAGCTACTAATCATTAATGACTACAAGAGACTTTCAAAGAAATCAATAAAAGACATTAAATGGTTAAAATCCAAAGAAACTAAAAGTCTTTTTTTAAGTGAAACTGGTACTATAACATTGGTTGCAGATGGTAAAAAATATAAAGTTTTATTTTCGGAGTATTAATTACAAAAAATGGATGAAGTATTAGTAATTGACCTCGGTGGAACAAAGACTAATGTCTCTTTTATAAAATCAAACGATTCAAAAATTAATGTTATAAGTTCAGATGTTTTTCCTACATGCTCAGATCCAAAACTTCAAATTGAAAGCATTATTTCCATTGCCAGTTCTAAAAATAAAAAAATTAACTCCTTGTCATTAAGCTTACCGGGAAGGTGGAATAAAAATGGCATATTACAAGAGAGTTTTTTCCTTCACAAATGGCTTGAATATCCGTTTATTGAAAAATTAGCTAATAACTTGAATGTTAAAAATTATGCTTTTGAAACTGATGTAATTTGTGCAGCATTGGGCGAATATCATTATGGCGTAGGGATTAGTCGCGACCAACCCCTACTGTATATAAACCTTGGAACAGGTATTGGAGCAGCATTAATCAAAGATGGGAAACCTTTTAAGTCTCCCTCAAAACCAACTCTTAGAATGCAAAAATTAGTTATTCCATTTCAGGATGAGCTATTTTCAGGTGTTGATTTAATCTCAGGCGGCACACTAACAGGAATTTCAAAATATGGCTCTGTTGAAAAACTTTTTAGCGACTACAAGCTTGCAAAGATTGAAGCTCTAGATATTATTTCTAAAGCACAGACTCAACTTGCTGCCTGGCTAATTAACTTATTTTATTTACTTGCTCCGGAGCTAATTGTTTTAGGTGGAGGATTAACAAATGACTGGGATGTTTTAGTAGAAGGAGCTATTGATCTTGCTAAAGAAGAACTAGAAAATGAAGTTGAGATTTTACCGGGCAAACTAAAAGATTTAGCACCAATTTATGGAGCATATATAAATTTTTGCCAGATGAAGTCTCACAACCTTGCTTTCTAGTACCGTAAATCCTTGAAGTAACTTAACCAATCCAATTTTAATTAAAAGCGAGCAGACAATTTTTTGTGCAGCGAGTAGTAGGAACGCGCGCAGCAAGCAAAAAATTAAGTCTGCGAGTTAATTAAAATTAGACTTTAGGATTTACCAACAGAAATTTCTCTAATGGTGGGCTAAACAGAAATCACTTCTTTTAATTCTGGTATTTCTCTTTTCAGCATATTTTCAATACCAGCTTTTAAGGTCATCACTGAACTTGGGCAGCTGCTGCATGAACCTTGTAAGTGTAATCTGAGTACACCATCTTCATAACTATCAAATATTATATCTCCCCCATCGCTTGCAACTGCAGGTCTGATTTGATTATCCAATATTTCAAGAATACGTTGTTCTATTTCATTTGAAGAAGTTACTTTTTTAGATTCAGTTTTTAGAACAACAGGTTCACCTGACTCAAAGTGCTGGTTAATAGCTTCAAGAAGCCTGTCATATATGCTTTCCCATGTGGAGTCTGCTTTTTTTGAAACAGTAATAAAATTCTTCCCGATAAAAACTTCTTCTACTGAAGGTATATTAAATAATCTTTTTGCCAGGGGCGAATCTTCACTTTTTTCCTTATTAGGAAAGTTACAAGATCCATTTTCAAGTATGTTTTTATCCAGCACAAACTTTAGTGCATTTGGATTTGGAGTTCCTTCTGTTTGAATTTTAACTTTGTTTATATGGTCCATAATTTAATTCTATCTATAAGTAGTCAAAAAGTGAATTTTTGCTGTTTAAACTGCTTAAACCTAGCTTTACTCTGTTTTATAGCTTTACTCTGTTTTATAGCTTTAATCCTTATTTTTAGAAAGAATCGTATAATATACCCATGTCTTTAGACTCCACAGCAGAAAACGTCTTTCAGGACCTTAGAAGTAAGGGATTGCGCGTAACTCCACAAAGGGAAAAGATTTTGCAGATTTTTATGGAGCTAAAAGATGGCACACACTTATCAGCTGAAGATCTTTTTAAAATGCTCTCTACAAAGAATGAAAACATTAGTTTGGCTACTACGTATCGTACTTTAAAACTTCTCTCACAATTTGGATATTTACGAGAACTTGATTTTGCAGAAGGTCATAAACATTATGAACTAAACAAAGATAAAAGACCTCATCATCACATCATTTGCTTAAACTGTAATAAAACTATGGAGTTTGAAGATGACTTAGTAAACCAGGTTGGTTATAGAATTGCTCAAGAACAAGGTGTGGATGTAGTTGACATTCAGTTTAAAATCTATGCAATTTGCCCAGGGCAACACGATGACGAAAGTAAAACGCATAGATCATAAATTATATTAAAATCTTTTTGTTTTTCCTTAGCCATTTAGCAAAAGCATTTACAGCCATTGCTCTATGACTAAGTTTGTTTTTTAACTTGGAACTTATTTGAGCTGATGTTTTATTTAAGTACGGAATAGTAAAAATTGGATCATAGCCAAAACCATTTTTCCCTTGTGGGTTTTTTGCAACTTTTCCATACCATGATTTTTGTACTTTAAAAATTGTTTTTCCCTTTGAATCTGTTGCAACTATTGCACAGGTAAAACAACATTTTCTATTTTTTTTATTTTTTACAAGTTCTGTAATTTCTAACATTCCTTTTCCATTCCTAAAGTAGCGGGAGGATTTTACACCTGGTTTTCTGCCTAATTCAAACACCTCAATACCTGAGTCATCTGAAAATGCAATTGCTTTAACTTTTTTTGAAAGGGTGCTTGCCTTCTTATATGCATTTTCAAGAAAAGTTTTCCCATTTTCTACTACTTGAAAACCATATGGTGCAGCTTTAATAGCAACATTTTTTAACGGCCATATACTTTTAATTTCTTTTAGTTTATCCTTATTTGAGGATGCAAAATAAATATACTGGGATTTTTTCATGTCTATTAATAATGTTATTAGCAAACTAAGATCTAAAGTTGACCTAAACGAAGAAGATCTATCTATTATTTTCCATAATTTTGAAGAAAAAAATATAAATAGTGAAGATATTAAAAACCTGGTTTTATCCTGGCGGGAAAAAGGTGAAAGTGCTTTTGAAATTTGTCATTTAGTTGAACTTATAAATAAGAAGCAAGGTCAAAGCACTGTTTACAAAAACACTATTGATATGTGTGGGACTGGTGGAGATAAATTAAATACTTTTAATATTTCTACACTTGCAGCAATTGTTACTTCTTCATGTGGTAGTAGCGTAATAAAACACTCTGGAAGAAGTACTACTAGTACAACAGGTAGCGTTGATATCCTGAGTCAGTTTAAATTTGACATTGATACTAAAAATGAGATTAAAGAACATTGTTTTAAGAAAACAAATTTAATGTTTACAAGTTCAAAGATTTTAAGAGAGTTATTTGCAGATGTAAAGAAAATTTGTCAAGAAGCAAATATTCCTGGGTTTGTAAATCTATTAGGACCTCTGACTAATCCTTATAAAACCTCGCACCACATTTTAGGTGTATCTAATCTTAAATGGGGAACCTTAATGGCATCTTCATTAAAATCTCTTGGGAGTAGTGATTCACTTGTACTATGCTGCAGAATCAGTGAAAACATTTTTATGGATGAGCTGAGTTTTTGCGGTGATAATTATTTATGGAAGTTAGTTAATGGTGTAATAAAAGAAGAAGTCATTACACCGAGCGATTTTAATATGAAAATAGAAGATGTTAGCACATTAGTAATTAAGGATAAAGCTGAAGGAAAAACCATTTTTGAAGATATTTTAAAGGGAAATCTTAGCAATAAAACCACTTCTAAAGCAACTGTAATAGCACTTAATACAGGAGCTGCTCTATATTTAACAAAAAAGGTTAAGTCTATATTTGAGGGGTATAATATTGCATTACAACATATAAAATCTGGCAGGTCATGGGAACATTTTCAAAATTTCTTGAACTGTATGAAAGGAGTCCATGATTTTACAGATAAATAATTTTAAGGTATAAAGAGGAAAAATTATGAATATTAATCTGTTTTTAGCTTTGTTGTTAATTCTTACCATGTCACAAGGGAGCTTATGTAGAGCTGCTGAAGAAGAAAAACCATTGGCAGGAGCAGTAGAGGATCGCTTTAGAGAAGCACAAGAGAAATTACTTCATGCTAAAGGAAGCTACAAAACTATTAGAATGCAAGAAGAAGCAATACAAAATATGAGAAGAGCAACTAAGCTATCTCTAAGAGCAGCGAGACTACGAGCAAAAGCTGAAAGAATGCAAAACAAAGCAGACGCATTAGTAAACAAAGCAAACCTTGCAGCATTAAGTCGGGGATTATACATTACAAACCCGCTTGCACCTGTTATGATGCAGCCGCCTCCTGAAGTCGCAGCGCAGCCAGCGACCTCTCCTGTCACCCCTCCAGTTCCAGGTCAGCCAATAAACGTCACTATTCCACAACCTCAGGAAGTTTCAGAGAATTCAAATAACAACAATTACCTTCCAAGCCCGCCCAGTGGAAGTGGTTTTTAATTTTTTACTTTTTCAGTTAAGGCTTAAAATCTTAAGTGGGGTGTGTTAATATTTATACCTTGTGGGAGTGCAATTCTCTGAAGTTTAGGTTCTAAAATTTGATCTTCAGGAAACGCTGAGAAGCAATTTGCTAATCCTTGAACCTGATCCAGGTAATTCTGGCGGAGGAAAACAAAAAATATTTTATTTCTCTGCCACCTAACAGCTATGAAGGTGGTTTTAATTGAAAGCAGTATTAGATCCTAAAATAAAAAAAGATGAACTTATAATTGGTGGAAAGATATTTCATTCTCGCTTAATGGTAGGAACTGGTAAGTTTACAAGTTTTGAAATCATGAAGTCTGCTCATGAGAGGTCAGGAGCTGAAATTGTAACTGTGGCCATCAGAAGAGTTGATCTAAATGCTCCCGGACATGTTGGACTTTTAGACCAAATTGATATGAAAAAGTACTGGATTTTACCAAATACAGCTGGTTGTCAGACAAAAGATGAAGCAGTAAGAGTAGCAAGACTAAGCCTGGCAATGGGGCTTAATAACTGGATTAAGCTTGAAGTAATCCCTGATCCAAAATATTTATTGCCAGATCCAATAGCCACATTAGAAGCTGCAAAAGAACTTGTCAATGAAGGCTTTGTAGTTCTTCCTTATATAAATGCTGATCCCATCCTGGCAAAAAGATTAGAAGAAGTTGGTTGTGCTACTGTCATGCCACTTGGTTCACCAATTGGGTCAGGACAGGGTATAAAATGTGCTGCAAATATCGAAATTATTCTTAAGCAATCCAATATCCCTGTTGTAGTAGATGCAGGGATTGGAGTTCCATCAGAAGCAAGTGAGGTTATGGAAATGGGAGCAGATGCAGTTTTAATTAATACTGCAATTGCATGTGCAGAAAATCCAGTTCAAATGGCAGAAGCATTTAAGCTTGGCGTAGAAGCAGGTCATAAAGCGTACCTTGCAGGCAGGATTCCTATAAAAGAATATGCATCAGCATCTAGTCCATTACAAGGAGTCGTTGGTAAATGATAAATATTACTATTATTTGTCATTGCGAGGAGCAACTTTATTGCGACGAAGCAATCTTCAAAATGTGAAAAGTTAGTGAGATTGCTTCGCCCGCCGAGGCGGGCTCGCAATGACGTAAGAAGATTAAATTTAAAAAGGGAGATGAAATAAATGCGCAAAGAATGGTTAGAGAAAAGAAAAAACGATTTAAATAAGTCTCAAATGCATTATGCAAGAGCTGGCATGATAACTGAAGAGATGAATTATATTGCAAAGGTTGAAAACCTGGATCCTGATTTTGTCAGGTCTGAAATAGCTCGCGGCAGAATGATTATCCCGGCAAATGTAAACCATGAAAACCTCACTCCTATGTGTATTGGAATAAATTCAAAATGTAAAATCAATGCAAACATTGGAAACTCTGCTGTCACTTCAAATATTAGTGAAGAACTAGAAAAACTTGGAATGTGCATTAAATATGGTGCAGACACAGCCATGGATCTTTCTACAGGTGGAAATTTAAATGAGATAAGAAAAACAATAATTGAAAAAAGTCCTATACCAATTGGTACTGTTCCTATATATCAAGCAATTCAAAAAGTAAAAGATGTAGGTGATTTAACTGTTGATGATATTTTTGAAATTATTGAACTGCAGGCAAAGCAAGGTGTTGACTATATGACATTGCACTGTGGAATTTTGCTTGAGTATCTGCCACTTGTTTCAGGAAGAATAACTGGAATTGTCAGTCGTGGTGGAGCTATTATGGCAGAATGGATGATTAAAAACGGTAAGCAAAATCCTCTTTATACTCATTACGATCGTATTCTTGAGATTTGTAAAAAGTATGATGTAACTATTTCACTGGGTGACAGCCTAAGACCAGGATGTATTCATGATGCCAGTGATAAGGCACAATTTGCAGAGTTAAAAACACTTGGTGAACTTACTTTAAAAGCTTGGGAAGAAAATGTGCAGGTAATGGTTGAAGGACCGGGTCATGTCCCAATGGATCAAATAGACATGAATGTAAAAAAACAAATGAAAGAGTGTCATGAAGCTCCATTTTATGTCCTTGGACCACTAGTTACTGACATAGCCCCTGGCTATGATCACATAACATCAGCTATTGGTGCAGCACTTGCAGGGTGGTCTGGAGCAGCAATGCTATGTTATGTAACACCTAAAGAACATCTTGGACTTCCAAATCCTGAAGATGTCAGAGCTGGAATTATTGCATATAAAATTGCAGCACATGCTGCTGATATAGCCAGACACAGAGCTGGTGCAACTGATCGTGATGATGCTCTTTCAAAAGCCAGATATGCATTTGACTGGAACAAACAATTTGAACTTGCTTTAGATCCTGATCGTGCCCGTGAATATCACGATGAAACGCTTCCACATGAATACTTTAAATCAGCAGAATTTTGTTCTATGTGCGGACCAAAGTTTTGTTCAATGCATGTAAATAGAGCTGTTGATGAGTATAATAACCAGTTAAAAGAAAAACTTGAAAAAAAAGAGTTAGCAACAGTAAATTAAGGAATTTAATCCAGATTAAATTCGTATCACTAGAAAGATTTAATTTGCTAGGTTACTATAAATGTAATTAAAAGTTTTTATTTTAAAGGAGATTAAATATGGCTGTTGCAAGGGTTAGTGAAATTGTACAAAAAAGACACTGGCTTGATAGGGGTTATAAGTATTTTAAAACTAAAGATGGCAAAGAAGTAAATCCAAATGCCGGAAACATAGCACTGGGATATCAAAAAGCACAAGAAGCTTTAATTGATGTAACAAATCAAATTAATGGTTTGCTTGGTTATGCTTTTTTCGGCAATTTAAATTATAGACTTGGCGAGGTTATACCAAAAGTTCGGCGTAATGAAAACGATTTTATATGGCAGAAGTTTATGGAATTAGAGAAACTGCTTGCGGAATGTACTTTACTTGATAGTGGTAAACTATCTGAGATTTCAAAACTTTGTGAAGAATTTGGGAGAGTTTTAGATCCTGAAATTGATATAGAAAACAACAACTATATGCTTGTAACCAAGGGCACACAAATAGTTGATACTCCTAAAAAAGATTAACTCAAATCACCTAAGCATTCTATTAATCATCTGCGATATCCAAGGAATGTTTGTATATTTCCCATAAATACAAAAAATCACACAATAAATAATTAGAACAAGTGAGCCATAATGAACAAATGACTGCAGCATGCCATGAGCCACATGAAAAGCATTTGTAATAAACGATGTACCAGGAATAAGATTAATAATCTGAATTATCAGTGAGAATAAAATCGCTATGCCCTGTGGAATAAACATATAAAGGATTCCTATAAATATAGACTGAAAGCAATGAAATCGTACAAAGTCTTTTTGATCAAAGTAATTTTTTCTTGAAATTAAAAGCCATACAAAGCCCCAAATACCAAGCGTTAGATAAGCTGCAACAGCGCCTGTTTTTTCTTTTATATCAGGGATTTGTGTGGACATGAATTAGTTATTAGTTTTAACTCCTAAGTTTTTTATTGTTTTTACTATTTCTAAAGCATCAAGGCTACATTCTCTTTCTTCGCGTACTTTTAAACTTTTAATTTTTACAATATTTTTCTTTTTTTCTTCATCCAGATAAAAAAGTATGAAATCTGTATTCTTTTTTAATGCATTTTCAAGTTGCTTTGAAACATTGTTTGGGTTGTAGTTAATTTCAATGTTTAGTCTAAGATTGCCTGTGTTTTCATATAATGAGCCTGCTAATTTAAATACTTCTTCCTGATTGCTTAAGAACATTAATGATATTTCTTTTTTTACTGGCTCCTTTATGACAAGCATTAGCCTTTCAATTCCCGTCCCCCATCCAAAGCTTGGAGTTGGTGGTCCACCAAGATACTCAATAAGTCCATCATATCTCCCTCCACCACAGATTGTAGACTGACCTTTAAGCACTTCAGTATTTGAAACTATTTCAAAGACAAAGTCATTATAGTAATCAAGTCCTCTTACTAAATTAGGATTTGTAACAATGTTTTGAATTGTCCTTTGATCTTTTGCTTTATATAGACCTAGCAATGTTTTAATTTCTTCCCATCTTTTAAGCGATGTTGCAGATAAAAATTCAATTGGTTTTTTTGCCCCGGCATAAATTTCCTGATCTGCTTTCACCTTGCAATCAAGCATTCTAAGTGGGTTTTGTTCATATCTTCTTTTACAATCGTCACACAGATCAACCAAAAATCCCTTTGTGTATTTTTGAAAGTATTCTTTATATGCTTTTCTCGATTCTAAGTCCCCAAGTGAATTTATTTCTATTCTAAAGTCAATGCCAAGCTCAACAAAAATTTGAGACAGCATAAAAATTGATTCTACTTCACATGAAACCGAACTACTTCCTAAGACTTCTGCACCGACTTGGTGAAATTGCCTGTATCTTCCAGCCTGTGGTCTTTCATATCTAAACATTGGTCCATGGGTCCAGAGCTTTACTGGCTTAGGTTCTCTATGCAACCCATTTTCAATATAAGAGCGAGCTATTCCTGCTGTAGGCTCCGGTCTAAGTGTAAGAGATCTTTCGCTTCTATCCAGAAAAGTGTACATTTCTTTGTTCACTATATCTGAACTTTCTCCTACGCTTCTTTGAAAAAGTTCAGTGTGTTCAAATATTGGAAGCTCTATAAATTTGAATGAATAATATTCCAAATATTTTCTAAATGTATCAATTATTTTTTGCCATTTTAAAGAATCCTTTGGCAAAATATCCTGTGTTCCACGTGGTGCTTGATATTTCATAATCATTTATTCTGACGTAATATCATAAAAATATCTACCCGAGAGCAGATTTTTTAGTTATAAACTTCATTATCCAATAGAAAAATGGGGATAAAAAGAGATTTAAAACTGCACTATTAAAACCAATCATTAAATATCTGTCAAATATATTTATCGGGTTAGCTAGGTTATATTGCCAGCCATTTAAGATTTCAAGTGGAATCGTAAATAAAAATGAGAGTAAAATAAAAAATAAAAGTTCATCAGAAAAAATATTTTTTATTAAAAACCCGGACAAAATACCAATAATTGGATAAGAAAAATAAAATATGTGATCGTATAAAATGCTGGCACAAAAGAATGAAGAAACAATTCCAAAAACTGCACCAAAAGTTGGACCTAAAATCAATCCCCAATAAATACAACCAAGCAATAGGAGGTTAGGCGCTGTATCAAAATACAGGAATCTGTTAAATACTGAAACCTGTAATATCCATGAAATAACAGCAAATACAATTACAAAAAAGTATTTAAATGTTTGTTTGCGGGTTTTATTACTAATAAAGGTTATTTCTGACATAAATCTTCCTCTATCGTATTATAATTTAAAAGAAAATAGAAACTGAATACTGATTTTTAACCTTTCTTGCAATAACTAGAGTGAAGGTTTTTCCCTAAGCGAAAAACCGTAACGTCGCTGCAAAGTGTAAATGAATGGGATTTAATAAATCTCTGGAAGTCCGGGCAGGTTTTTACACTTGTTGTAAAAATCGCCCGGCGTTATAAATGGGAGTCGCCCCGCCAAGGGCGAGGCTCGCTCAGCAAAACTGAGCGGCAAGTGGTAAGGCACCAGATAATGACTCCCGACATTCAAGTGAATGTAATTGCAATCTGAAAAATGAAAGAGATAACGCATTGGGGAGTCGCCAAGTGGTAAGGCATCGGGTTTTGGTCCCGACACTCGTGGGTTCGAATCCTACCTCCCCAGTATTAATTTTCCAGTATTTATAATTTCTTCAAAAAAACCTTTTGTAATAGGATGGTTTAATTTATTAGGGTGGATTGCAATAACTTCTAGACTAGGATTAAACTCACCTACTAATGTATCCAAATAGTAACCATTCATTCCTTTTAGCCTATCTTTGGGTAAGTCTTTAGAAATAATTAATAGATCTATATCGCTTAATTCTGTTGCAGTGCCTTTTGCATACGATCCATATAAAATAGCCTTATCAATAGTTATTTTACCTTCTAACTTTGAAAGATAGTCAGTAATAATTTTGTTTAATTTTTTATCAGTAAAGACTTCAAGCATTTAACACTATCCTTTGTTTCTTTTATCAAATCTATGCAATTACTTATATTATACTTACTTTCAAAAGAAGAAATATCATCTGGGTATCTTGAATCTATGAAAGCCTTGTCTAATATATTCAGTAATTTTAATTCTTTTTGTTGCAAGTTAAGACTACAACAATCTACAGCTAACTTTTTGAGGCTATGTATTTTTGGTGGGTTACCTTTAGTTTCCTCATATATTCCCTTGAGTAATTTTTCAATAGATGCGTGTAAATGGTAAATTACTCCAATAGGTTCATTTGCTTTTAATGAAAATTCAGCCAATTTTAGTTCTTTATCTGCTAGAGTAAACCAGTTTTTGGTTGCTTCTTTCATGATTATTTATAAGATACCAGATTTGTATTTTATGTGTTTTTTAAACTTAATAATCTTAGCTCAAACTCTAAGGTTTCTGGTATCCTTTCTTAACCTGTAATATTTTGAAGATTTAGAAGCCGATTCTTAGAAGTTTTGGTTCGAGCCTAATTAAGTATAGCTTTAAAAAAACTGTTATCATGGAAAATAATTTCTTAAAGGAGGTTTTATGCCAACTGTAAATTTTCAATCTGTTTTTTCAACTATTGGAAGAATGTTTAACTCACATAAAACTTTAGAAGCTAAAAGTAAGGATAGACTTATGCCAATAAAAGAACAATTAGAAGGTGTTTTTAAAAAGCATGAATTAAATAATATACAAGTAGTGCTTGCATATGTTAAAGAACTTTGGGATTCACAATTTGGCTTAGGAGGTAGCTATTTAAAACCACAAGAGCAAGCATATAACAAAGCTGTAGAAGAAACTGATGAACTCTTAAGAAAGAATAGAATTCAATCTCCCTTAATTAGAGTAACTATTCATAAATATGGAAGTGAAGTTGTGGAACTATGCCCTGAGTATATATATGAGCCTCATGGTACAGATAAAGCTGTATCTATATTTAGAGATTGATAACAGGGATAGATAGAATAAATTCCCATAGTTATACCTAAGCAATCACTTTACTAAAATCCCTTTCAATCTTGTAGATTTCAGCCAGATTCTCTCTGCAAAAAGTTGCTCGCCCTTTGAGGCTATCTCAAAACTCTGTAATGAAAGGCCACTATTTTTCTAACAAAACATCATGACATGTGGGAGGATAAAAATATGCCACGTCGTCATGAACTTTCTGAAAAGCAATGGAGAAAAATCAGAAAATATTTGCCTCCA
>JACQBQ010000033.1 GCA_016201905.1 Candidatus Melainabacteria bacterium
AAGCTTCTATCTTGTGAAAGACCCTTAAAAGGTCTTTTTCGTTAATTAAAATCATATGCCTGTCTAGCTCACTTTCAAAGCTTTTGACAGGCTTTTTTATTGAAAAGTGGCCTTTTGTGAATTATTCACATCTCGTTCTAGTATGACTAGAGAGATGTATAGGAATGCTGGGTTAGAATTTAATTTCCCAGAGGCACTAAAAAAAGCAATAGCATCACCGGGTTCACCAGATCTTGAGTTAATTAGAATTCTAGAGCTTACAAATCAAAAGATTACTGGTGCTCTATTTGGTGGAGTAACTTTAATGCAAAATGGAAAAGTACCATATCTTGTTGATTTTATAAAAGAGTGGAGAGCAGATAAACCAGTAAGTTGTCAATATCTTTTATCTGATCGCAAAAATTTTATTTCAATCCATAAAAATAATTCAGGAGAAGTATTTGCTAAATTACAGAACTTATTACTACTTCCTAAGGAGACTATAGAGACTATTGAAAAACTGGGGATTATAGTAAGAAGACCTACTGATCTTACAGAAAGTGATATAGCTAATTTAACTAAGCCGCAAAAAGAAAAGATTGGTTCAGAAGACATTACCGAGTCATTAGTACTTATACTTGCTGATGTTGATGAGCTTTTAACAGCTAATAGGCTAGCTGCTTATGATTCCTCTAGTCATTTTCAGCACCTAACAGAAACAATTGGTTCCTTTCTTGAAAAAACAAAAGATATAAATCCTCTCTGTGGTCTCTCTTTTGATCTAAGTGATATAGATTCAAGATTACAAGTTCGAGTTGATCCGCCTATAGCTGGAAATAGAGACTATTACACTCTTAAATTTGAACTAAAATCTTCTAATTCCCAAATCAGAGAAAACTTTGAAAGACTTAAGAAGGATTTATTAGCAGATAAAGTTGTTAAGAAAAGCTAAGATAAAAAACTATTTTCTCGTTAATTTAACTATATCCCTTAAAACACCATTTACAAACTTTTTACTTTCATTGCCGCCATATTTATCTGCAATTTTTACTGCTTCATCACAAATAACCTCTGTCGGAGTATCTTTTAAGAATAATAATTCTGTTGCAGCTACTCGAAGAATGTCACGATCCAGCCTTACCATGCGGTTTGGCTTCCATTTTTTATCACTGTTTCTACTTAAAGCTGCCTGCTCAATAGCCTTGTTTATTTCTTCTTTGTTATTCACATAGTTTTTCAAAACTACAAGGACATATTCTGTTGCTTGCTTTTGGGTGGTATGAATAATCATCTCTGGAATCTCAAGAGCATTGTAAAGCTCTGTAGCTGCAGCCTTTAAAGCTGATACTTGATCTTGCAGAATATCTGTTTTAGGTATTAATACTGGCTTAATTTGACTTGTACGTTCATCATTATCGGGGTGTTCTATTTCAGTATTTAATAAAAACTTTTCAATTTTTTGTAGGTCTGACGAGACAGAAGTAATGTTCTTTTTAGCATAGTCACTTAGTGAGCGGCCCAGCGCAAGTATAATCTCACTAAAATCTATATCCGTAACCTTGGATTCATCCTTTGGCAATTGTGGCATGGCCAAGATAACAATTTCACGTGCTGCCGAGCGATGGTTCATAAAGAAATCTTTAGAAATATAAAAAAATGTCAGGAATCACAGTATTAATTGAAACAGATGCTACAAAGTAAGTAAACTCATTTAAGGAAAATCATTCTGTCAAGCTTAAAATGAGATAATAGAAAATAAAATGAATCTCGTAAGAATAAGTTTAATTTTGGTCTTATGTTTTGTATTTCAATTTTTATTTTCTTTTAATTCAAATGCGAATTTGGTAAAGTTTACTCAAAACCAAACAAATACTTCTACAAATGATCATGTACCACCGGTAATTACTCTTACATTTCCAGAAGATCTCGATATCTTTTCTGACTCAAATACTGATGTCATCTTTACAGTAACAGACAACGTTTCTGTAAAACAAGTGCTTTTAAATGGAAACCCTGTTTCTCCTGCTACTGAAGCTCTGTATTCAGAAAATATATCATTAAAACTTGGAGAAAATTCAATTTCAATAATTGCAACGGACTCTTCTAATAACTCGTCCAATACAAGTATTAAAGTTACATATGATCCATCTCATACAGATGAAGGTGATAATACTACAGATACAGAAGGCCAAACAGAAACTATCACTCTCCCGCCTGCAGTTGATAACTTAAATGCAACACTAATAGAACAATTCACAGCACTGAGTAATAAATTAATTGATATAGCATCTATAGGTTCAATAGAAATTGCAAATCCACCACCAATCCCAGAAGGTGAGCCAGCCATGGTTCAAGTACCTGAGGTAGAAGGTTTGGAAAGAAATACAAATCCTGATGCTCCGCCAGAAATACCAAAAGGTTTTTCATTTGCAAGTACTATTGATTTTAATGAGAATAGTACAGTTACAATTTCAAACGAAGAAAAAGATGCCCAAAATACCGTGGTGTTAGTTGATGGTACAGGAAAAACATTTCTTGTAGGGCTTGCATTTTTTAATGAGATCAATCAGGGAAACAATAATTCTTTAAGAAAAAATTATAGATTCCAAACTACAGGTGGAAATCCACTTGAATTAACAACTACACTCACAATTCCAGCAGATGCAAGTGAGGGTGATGCCACTGTTTCAATCTTAAATAAGAACACATCTCTAGCAAGTATATCTTTAAAAGTTGCACCACAAAAAGAAATAAAAGTTGGAAAAAGAATTGTGGGAAGACCTCAAATTAAAGAGCCTATAATTGTTACTGTAAACAAAAATGTTACAAAGCTAACATTAAAGACTAATGGTAAAAATTTCATTGGACGCTCTGCAATCATAGATGGAAAATTAGAAAGATTAGTTGCAAGAGCAAAGTTTTTTACAAATATAACTTTTGTTCCAAGTGATGGAATTAAAATTAAAAAGTTTTCACTGTTAAAAAATAAAATTACTTTAAAGGCAAATTTAGACAGTACTGTTAAACCTGGAATAAAATTATTCAATATAATTACTCCAAAAGGTGCAGACATTGGTGCAATTATTTTTCCCGATCCTATAACAGGTGGCAATTTAGAGGCTACCTCTAAACCAGAGGGCCTTATTTTAAATCATTAGTCTTGAATCGTAATCAGTCCTCTTTGTGATTCTCTAAGTAACCTTCTGGCTAAAATCAAATCTTCAACGGCTTTTTCATTGTTTTTTTTGTTTGAGTCAAGCTGGCTAAGCTCTTCAGTTAAGTCAACAACAAGTTCTAGCATAGTTCGCTTTAAAAATGAGATCTTTTCTGCAAAATCTTCTCTACCCAGACTACCAGGATTATTCATTAACTCCTTAGCCAATATTCTGGCTTTTCTAGAGAGTGATTCCAGCTTTTGAACTGCTTCAATTTTATAATCAGTGCTTAATACCTCAGTAGCAATTAAAAGATTATTGCTAATTATGCTAAATAAGCTTGATAGCTGGCGTTCCTTATGTGTTTCTTCAACAGGGGTTTTATATCTTTTTGCTTGGGTTGGCATTTCGTTTGCTTTAATTACAGTGATTTAATTTAACTTATCTTACATTAACATATCATAAGTCCTTACTATGTATAAAGTATTAATTCTAAAAAAATTGTTGAGATTTAAATCCTAAATAACATTAACTCTCTTAACGTTCCATAGAACACTTGTACCAAGCAATTTTAAAGGTTAACAATAATCACATTCTAACGAAAAAATTATAATAGGTTTAACAATTCTAAATTATGGGTAGTGACTAAAGCTTTGTCATAAAGCAACTGATATTTTTTCACAGAACACAAGATCCATTGAATTAAATTCAAAATTCTTCACCCATGGTTTATTTAACAATATTTGTGTATTAAAAAAAAGTGGTGCTATAGCAATCTCTTCTTCAAGAAGGATTTTTTGTGCATGCCTGTATAAAGACTGTCGCTCTCCTAAATCCAAGGTAGCAGCAGCTTTATCTACAATTTGATCATAAGTTTCACTCTTCCATCTGCCGTGATTGTTGCCAGAGGTGCTTGTAAAGAGTGTCATAAATGTATCAGGATCAGGATAGTCAGCCCCCCAACTCATTCTAAATAAGTGTGGAGGATTTTGCTGTAACGTAGCCAGGTAAACTTTCCATTCCTGATTAGCAATTTCAATTTTTACATTCAAAACTTTCTGCCAGGATGCCTGAGCTGCCTCAGCTATTAATTTTGCATCTTCTCTTGTAGGAAAAAGCATTGTAACTCTGGGGAAATTTGTACCGTTTGGATAGCCTGCTTCTGCCAGAAGTTCTTTTGCAAGGACTGGATTATAATTACAGCCAATGTCAGGAGAATAAAACTTCTCTAGTCCTGGCGGAATCCAGGTCGATGCAGGTATTTCATTTCTGTTTAAAACTTTAGGGAAGATTTTCCTGTCCAGCGCATAGCTAAATGCAGCCCGGACAAGCTTATTATCAAACGGTGCTTTATTTACATTGAACCCTACATAAGTACCTCTAAGCAAAGGGTACGTTTCAGTTTCTTTCATCTTTTTTACAGTTTCAATTTCACTAATAGGAATAGATCTTGAGTCAATGCAGTCAAGCTCATCATTTAAATAAAGAGAAAAAGCACTTGATTGTTCTGGAACAATATAATATTTAATCTTTTCAAGCTGGGGTTCTGGATTTCTATAGTACTTGTTTTTTATAAGTGATAGCTTATATTCATGCTGCCATTTCTCTAAGTTAAATGGTCCACAGGAAATTATATTTTTAGGTTCAGTCCAGTCATCTCTGTATTTTTCTATAATGTCTTTTCTCTGTGGGAAATAAACTGCCCATGAAGTAAGATTTAAAAAGAAAGCAAGCGGAGATTCCAACTCTACCTGAAGGATATTGTCATTCACAGCTTTTACACCAAGTTTATTTGGATCTTCTAATTTTCCACTATTAAACAAAAAAGCATTTTTAATCGGGTAAAGAAGATAAGCATATGGTGCTGCTGTGTGAGGATTTAAAATTCTCTGCCAGCCATATACAAAGTCAGTGCTAGTAAGTGGTCGGCCATCAGACCATTTTGCATCTTTATTTAAATAAAATATATATGTTTTGCCACCATTTGATACTGTCCAATTTTTTGCAAGCGAAGGAATTGACTGTAATTTATTATTGTATTTAGTCAGCCCTGCCATGATGTTTGTAATCACATCAAAAGAATAAGAGTCAGTAGCTTTTGCCCAGTCTAAAGTATCAGGTTCAAATCCAAGATTTAGTCTTAATGTTCCAGGAATAAATTTTTTCTTTTTAAGATTGCTACAGCTAAGCGATGGCAAAAGCAATGAGCCAAGCAATAATTTATTAAATTGTCTTCTAGTTAACACGTACTTTTTAAACAGTATAATATCAAGACATTACAGACATGAAATCCAGTTTAGTATAATGTATCTAATGATCTTAATCTAATCAAAGAAGGAGTATAAATTCCATGAAAGTTATGAAAGTACTTAGAATTGCATATCAAGTGCCTTTATTATTTCTAAAGGATTTTGTCCCGCCAGAAGTTGCTCGTGCTCGTCATCTTGAAACTAATCCAATGAATGGGTTTAATACTGATGATGCAGAAGAGTGGTTAGCTAGAACAATATTTAAAGAACCTGCTCCTGGCAAAGGTACAGATTCTTTTGGACCACAGTAAACTAAGCATGAAAATAACTACAGTAATTAATGCACTAAAACTGATTAGAGCAATTCCTAATCGTCCTGAAATTAATACTGAGCTATCTAAGTTAAGAAAACTAGGCATGAGTCATAAGCAAGAACAAGTCTGCCGCAGAATATTTGAACCACTAAACACAGCAGAGCAGAAAAAATTTACACTGGCTCTTTCATTATTTCTTAAACAAGGGTTAGGAAAAGCTCCTTTTGATTCTTTTAAAAGCATTGCAGATTTCGCATACCAAATAACACGTGGATTAGATTATGCGGACTTGAAAAGAGTAAACGATTTAATAGATTCAAGTCCATCCCCGCAAAACCGCTTTGCACAACAATTTGAAAGACATTATTAAAGCTCTTTTTTTAAGTCAACATTGACTTCTTTAATAGAATAAATTAGACTAAGGCCATCATGAATATCAGTTGGTTATCACATCTTACACCGGGTTTAATTAGTAATCGTTTTCAGAATGTTTCTACTGGTGGAAAAATTACTGTACTGGATTTTCAACAATATCCTCAGTTACAAACATTAAAAAATCTAGGTGCTTCTGATAAACAGCTAGAAAAATGCCAGCTTGGTTTTGATTTATTCAAACAATTTGAACGCTTTGGTTGGAAAGATTACTCTGAAAAACTTACAGATGGCTGCTTTCAAATCATTGAAACCCGAAAAGCTCTCCCACAACATCTATCAGTACTTTTTGGAACTGCTGGATATTTAATAAGATATAACCTTTTAAAAGAAAATGAAATTAGTGATTTAGCAAAATGGCAGGCTTCTTTAATTAAAAATAATTTAAATCCAAGGCAAGTGCAACGTGCAACCTGGAATGAATACGTCGTTAAACGTACTTCAAGCTAGAAAATTAATCTTGTATTTCAAAAAAGAGAATTGATTTTAATTGCCAAAATGGTTTAAAATTAAGCTGGTTCAATTTTAATTATGGCTCCAATAGACAAATTAAGTTATTTTTCATCATTACCACGATATCCTTCATTTACTTTAAATAGAGATGAAGTTAATGAAGCTCCTACTGACTTAACAGTTGAGGCTAATAATAACGATGCATTATATGAAACATATTACACAGACGAAGAAAGTCAAAGTCAACCCGTAAGCAGTGCTGGAAGGATTTTTTTCAATATAATTTTACATCCGGTCTCAATAGCAATTAAAACAATTGGGGCTTTTATTGTCTCTATTTTTGTTTAAGTATTTTTTTATAAGCCGCCAATAGGAATTGAACCTACGACCCAGTGCTTACGAAGCACTTGCTCTACCAACTGAGCTATGGCGGCAACATGTAAAAATTTTAGACCAGGATTTCATTTAATTTACTCTTTATATCTAAAAACACATCCTGAGGTTCTTTAGTAGCATCAATTTCCACAAAACCATACTCCCTGGACATATCATCTAATTTTTCTATTAATTTTGTCTGATAATTTACAAAACTTTCATATAGGTCATTTCCAAGTCTTAAATCCATACCAGATTCCCAGTGATTAAATCCTTTTGCTCCAAGTACCCGTGGAATCAAATCCTTAGTTGAAATCTTTAAGTAAAAAACAACATCAGGTTTTAATGCTGTTCCATAAATTTCTTTTATCCATGATTGATCTACGCCACGTACTGCTGCCCTTGCAATTAAAGAATAAATATAGCGATCGTTTAAGACAATAAATCCTGCTTTTAGTGCCGGTAGTATTTGTTTCTCAAATCTGTCAGCAAAATCTGTTGTATAAAATAAACTTAAAGTAATTGCACCTAAGGTATGTCCTTCTTTTGCTCTTTTAATTCCTTTTCCAGCCAGCTCTGATCTGGCTGCACCAGTATCTACTACTGCATAACCCTGGCTTTCAAGGTATGACCTTAGCATTACAGCCTGGGTCGTTCTGCCTACACCATCAGTTCCTTCAATGACTATGAGTTTTCCCGGATAGGTATCACTATCAAGCTTATATGAATGCAATCCGTAAAAATCAAGTTTGGTCATGACTAAAATTGTTTATTTGAACATATAAGATCATAGCATTTATTCCTTGCTTCTTACTTAAGCCCTCTGCTACTCTAGAATTATGTTCGATAATATATTAATCTCAAAAAAGGAAACCAGTAAATTCAGGGTGACACCCAAAAATCCTCTCACTCTTACATGTGAAAAGATAACTCAAACTCCAAGAGTTTTTAACACTGCACAAATAAAAAATGCTATAGAAAATATTTCACTTATCGATGTTGAGGAAAAAGTTACTCCAGAATTACTTATAAAAATTATTGAATATATACTAAAAGATTTTTTCCTATACATGCATCAAACTGGACTCTACAACAGACAGTTTAAACTGTGGAAAACAATGGGAAACATTACACAATGCTCAATTTCAAAATTACAAGGTGGTATTTTCAAAAAAAATGACTTAAATACTTATATAATTGATTTTTTTATTGACCCTAAAAGCCCTTGCCTTTGCGCAATAGTTAATGAAGGCACTAAAGCAGAGTCACTAAGCATGTATGAAAATTTTAAAAGCAGTTTGTCAAAAACACTTTATGGCATTAATCCTGACAGAGTAAAGGGGGTTTTTTACTTTTTCAATGCTATGCCTGACAAAGAATTTATAACAAAACTTGATTTTATGACAAACGCTTTCGATCCAATTTCAAAATATGAAGCAATGCTTTCAGACATTAAAGACACTAGGCTAAATATCATAAATTTTAAATGTGAAAATGAAAAATACAGCTTTCAGCATGTTTATCCTGAAATCAGGAAATTAGAGACTAAAAATAAAGTATGAAGGAAAATTCTTTCAATATTATTCCAGCAATTGATATCCTGAATGGTAAATGTGTCCGTTTAACACAGGGTAAGTATAATCAGGTTGAAGAATTTTCAGCTAGCCCACAAGAAATTGCAGAAAAATGGATAGATTCCGGGGCAAAAAGACTTCATGTTGTGGACTTAAACGGTGCAAAGGAGGGGTACCCTGTCAATTTTAAAATAATATCTACTCTAATAAAAATATCAGGCGTGGAAGTCCAGGTAGGAGGTGGCATTAGAACACATGAAACCATAAAAGATTACATAAAAGAGGGCGCAAGCTATCTAATACTGGGTACTAAAGCTTTCAAAGATAAAGATTTTCTTAAAGAAGTGGTAAGTCTTTATGGCGAGAAAATAATCATTGGTCTTGATTTGAAAAATAGCAGGGTAGCCTTATCAGGCTGGCAAGAAACATCTGACATTGGTATTAATGACCTAACTGAATACATTAGTGGCATAAAACAAATTATTTACACCGATATAACAAAAGATGGAACCTTAAGTGGTCCAAACCTTAAATCTCTGGAAGAAGTTGCAAAGTCATTTAAAGCACAAATTATTGTCTCTGGAGGCATTTCAAAGCTGGAAGATATTCTTGCAATATTAAAAATGAAGAAGCAAAAGCATTCAAATATTTCAGGCATCATTTTAGGCAAATCGCTTTATAAGGAGACAATTAATCTCACTTCAGCTATTGAGCTTGCAAAAAAAGAGATTGAATAGATCAGAGCTACCTCCTTTAGTCCATTGTGTTATTTTTCTAAAACTGCAATTGACTAAATTTTAAAAAGACGTTATTTTGCTAGTAAGGCAGGGTATACATAACTGGGAAATAAATCAGATTGTTAATTGCAATTCAAATCAAAAGAAATAAGTAATAGAAAATAAAAAACTAAATGTTAAAAAAAGAACAATTTGAAAATAAAATTGATATAGTTGACAAACGCAGTCACAATGCACCATTGGTAATAGTTCCTACTTCTATTCTTACCGGACAAAAATTGGCCAGATTATTATCACAGCGCTCGAAAAAATTTAAATTTTCATGGAAATTAAGAGAAGTGTATCAGCTCAGATAAAAAAATTAAGGAAAGGAGAAACTAATGAAAAAGAAATCAAGTAAGAAGAAAACAACAAAAAAAGCAGCAAAAAAAAGAAGAAGATAACAATAATTGCTGCTTCATTTAATTTTCAGCCGTAGAAAGCACTCAATTGAATGCTTCTACGGCTGAAAAGCTTTATAATCCCTTAACTTTATTTTAAAAATGAGGGAAAATAGACTTATGTCTTCAATAATAATGATCTTAATTACGCTTGTTCAGGGTTATACATTTCTAATGTTTATTTGGGTTTTGCTTTCTTGGATACCAGATTTAAGATCTTCAGGTTTTTATAGGTTTCTAGATAAGCTCTTCATGCCTTTTCTAGAACCATTTAGAAGAATTATTCCGCCTATTAATGGCATAGATATTTCCCCTATTTTAGCCTTTTTTACCTTGCAGCTTATAACATCGCTTTTGGGGCGATTATTATGAAATAATGCATTATCTTCTCTTGCTTTTAATTTCAGCCTCTACGGCATTGCTTTTAGGAAATCCATTAATCCAAATACTTAAAGCCATAGGTATAAGACAGACCATAAGGGAAGATGGTCCACCTGATCACATAAAGAAAAAATCCAAGGTTCCAACCATTGGTGGGTTAATTTTTTTAATTCCGGTATTTTTTCTCACAATTGTACTCTATCTCCTAAAGAAAGACTTTCAAACCCGGGATATAGCTATTGTTTTAGCAATAACATTTACAATGGCAACTTTAGGTTTTATTGATGATTATTTAAAAATCTTAAAAAAACACAATAAAGGCATTTCTGGGTGGACAAAATTATTTGTACAGTTTCTGGCAAGTCTTATAATTTCACATATATATAATGAACACGCTGGATTACTTTATTTGCTTTTAAATTTCTTTATCATAGCCGGTGCAACAAACTCATATAACTTAACTGATGGTTTAGATGGACTCCTCAGCAGTATTAGCTTGGCAAGTTTTTTGGGATTTTTAGTTTTATTTAACTTCCACAATAAAATTGAACTTTCATATTTTGCAGCTATATTCTTAGGTGCGCTTTTAGGGTTTTTATACTTTAATAAGCACCCAGCAAAGGTTTTTATGGGAGATACTGGTAGCCTTGCAATTGGCGGAGCAATAGGCGCGCTGGCAATAGTTTCAAAGTCTGAGCTTTATCTAGCTTGTTTTGCAACTATCCCAATAATTGAAGCTTTATCTGTAATTCTTCAGGTGATAAGTTATCAATTCTCAAAAAGATTTCTGCAAAAAGATAAAAGGATTTTTAAAATGGCACCAATACATCACCATTTTGAATTATGTGGGTGGAAAGAACCAGTTATTGTAAGAAGATTTTTTATTTCCCAGGTTGTTTGTGTACTTATTGGGATAGGAATACTATTAGCATCATTGCAGCGATGAAATAACGACATGCAATATTTAATCTAACTCCGGCATAAAAGCCTGTGTACTATCGTTAAATGGACTGCCTTTTTCCGTTGAAACAATATCCAGAAAATTATTAGTAAGTAAAAATGACAGTATTGTTACTAGTTTACGCCTGTTATACCCAAGCTGATTGGCAATTTCTCCAAGAGTTTTTGTCCCATCAGCAGCATGTAAAAATTCTTGATCTGCTTGAGCTAAGTGAATCGTTCCTTCTTCTTCCTCAGCAATCATTCGTGAAAGCTCTTCATCTGATTTTGCTTTTAAAATTGTATTTGAACCGATACCAAGCTTACAGAGTTTCCTCCATCTTTCATCGTAGCGTGCACCAGTAAGTATTAAATCTTCCGTTGGTCTTTTAATGGTTTTTGGTCTTTGTATTGTAAGAGAATAAAAAGCAAATTTTCCTGTAAGCCATAAAAAGATTTCATATATTGCATCTTCTCCATCATATGTAAGGACATGAGCATCAATAATCTGACCTTGCTCAAAATACATAACACCGTACAGAGCACCTTTTTTTACCTGCAGGACTCCATTTGCATTACATTCATTAAGCAACTGTAATATATGAACCAAATTAAATTCTGCTAACTCACCAGTAAGGACTGGCGCTGTTAGTATTTGTTGAGCTGTTGTTTCCATTTTATTTTTTATACTACGTTCCATGATCCACTAAAGCAAACTATTTATACTTTTCATCTTATTGCTTGGACTCACAAACCTAAACTAGTCATGGCCCAACCAAATAGTTGATTTTTCACAAGAACTTCTAATCTTTTATTAATAAAAAATAGGGCTCTCTTGATAAATCTGCCACAAAAAGCTTAAAATCAAACAGTTATTGGTACTTAAAACACAATAATTAAACTTCAAATAATAATAGTAGGGTAGAGCCTGACATGAAACGAATTTTAATAAGTGGTTATCTGGGTTTTGAAAACTTTGGTGATGAAGCATTACTGCATGTTTTAATTGAAAACCTTACAGAGGTTGGTTACAAAAGAAAAGATATTACAGTAATCTCCCAGAATCCAAGCCAAACAGCAATTTTTCATAATGTAAATTCAATAAGCAGGTGGAATCTAATTGACTTTGTTAATTCCTTGTTAAATCATAATACTTTGATTTTCATAGGGGGACTATTTCAGGATACAACCAGTCTTAGCAGTCTTGTTTACTATGTTTTACAGCTAATTTTTGCCGGCATCTTTCAAAAAGAAATTGCTTTTTTTGCTGTAGGTATCGGGCCATTAAAAAGAAAAATTTCTCAGACATTATTTAATTTTGGATTGAAATCTGTTCATCTAGTAACCGTGAGGGATCAAACCTCAGCTTATTTAACACCAAATAAACAAAACACAGTAGTAACCTGTGATCCTGTCTGGTCAATTAAGCCTGATTTTTCATTTCAAAACAAAATTCCAAAAGTTAACTGGCAACTGCCAATTCTTGCTGTCTCAATGAGAAATGATAAGAACATAAAAAATTATCATATAAATAATATTGTTGACAAGTTATCAAAAGCTATAGCAGGTATGAAAGACTGGCAAGTAGTACTTATACCATGTATGCCAAATGAGGATTTACCTATACTTTATGAGCTGCGAGATCTTTTAATTAGAAAGTCATCTGCACCAAACAGAGTCATTATGATTGAAAACTTCAGTAATTTTCCTATTACTCAACAAGCAGGAATATTAGCAAGCTGTGATGTAATGGTCGGAATGAGATATCATTCACTTTTAGTACCACTAGCAAATGGCAAGCCTGTATTTGGATTAATTTATGATCAAAAAGTAAAGTCCCTGCTTGAGTTTGCTTCACAGGTAGGTGTCTCATTTAGAGATGATTTTGACCAACCATGGAATTACTTTTGGCAAAACCTAGAGCATTCATCAAGCATGGCAAAAGCCGCCGGGCAAAAAGCAAGTCAACTCCACAAAATAAACATTGAACTACTTCAAGCTTTGTAATTGAAATAAACTAATTCTGCTATGCGCAAACGAATACTAAATCAGCCAATTGACATTATAAATTTAAATGCGGCAGCTTATCTTGCAAAAATGGCTCTCATTCATCCAAAGCAACTTAAAATCATTACTCTGAACCCAGAAATGGTAGTTAATGCAGTTAAAAACCCTGAGTTTCAAGCTGCAATAAATAATAGTCATCTTATTGTCCCAGATGGAATTGGAATTATTTTAGCGTCAAAAATTGTGGACTACAAAACTTTTCAAAATATTGAAAGAGTGCCTGGCATTGAACTAGCAGAAAAGATACTGGAAGCTGCAAATGAATTAGGTAAAAAGGTAGCGTTGTTTGGCGGAAAAAAAGAAATCTTGGAAAAAGTACTGGCTGGGTTTAGTTCAAAATACTCAAGCATTAAAATCATAAAAGCCGTTGACGGGTATCAAGGAGTAGAAAAGCATGCTGAAATTGCTTCAGATATTGCTAGTGAAAATCCTGATTTAGTTCTTGTTGCTCTTGGCACACCTAAACAAGAAATCTGGATAAATAAATATTCCAGTTTATTTCCCAGAAGTATTATGATGGGTATTGGCGGGAGTTTTGACGTATGGTCAGGGAGAAAATCCAGAGCACCTAAGTGGATTAGAAACATTTACTTGGAGTGGTTTTACAGATTAATAATTGATCCTAAAAGGATCCCAAGAATTTTAAAAACACTTCCACAATTTGCATGGATGGTGTTTAGAGCTTCACTCCAAACAAAACTGGATTTCTAAATAAAGATATTTTTGTGGTGATCGATAGTAGCGTCTTAGTAACAAATATTGCAGAAAACATACTAACCAGAACACCTATTGCAAGGGTAACTGCAAATCCCCTGACCAAGCCAGTACCAAAAATTAAAAGCACAAAACATGCAATTAAAGTGTTTATATTGCTGTCAAATATACTGCTGAAGGCTCTTTCAAAACCAGCATCAATAGCATTGAAAAAACTTTTTCCTGCTTTTAATTCTTCTTTTGTTCTTTCAAAGATAAGTATATTTGCATCTACTGCCATTCCTATACTTAAAATAAATCCAGCAACTCCTGCAAGAGTTAAAGTAACAGTATGTTCAAAAATTGCAATGGTTACAAGTGTGTATAAAAGCAGTGCAAAACTAGCAATAAAACCTGGCAGCCTGTAAAAAACAATCATAAACAAAATAACAAATAATATTCCATAGATACCTGCTTTAAGGCTTTTATTTATTGAGTCCTGACCAAGCGTAGCACCTACTGATCTCTCTTGAATAATTTTTACTGGCACAGGTAGAGCACCAGCATTTAGCTGCACTGCAAGGTCCTGAGCTTCTTCTGCAGTAAACCTGCCTTCAATCTGCCCTTCACCGCCAGTTATTGCAGAGCGGACAGTTGGGCTTGAGATTAATCTTCCATCCAGAAAAATAGCAAGCGGTTGACCAACCAATCTTTCTGTTAGCTTGCCAAACTTTTCTATGGCAGGACCTTTTAATGAAAATGCTATAAGCCAGTTTCCTGCTCCATCGGTAACTGCCTGAGCTTTTTTAAGATCTTTTCCTGTAATCCCACTTGAAAGCCACATGTAGTCATCGGGCTTGCTTGTATCAATTACATTGCCAGGCTTTGGATTAATAACTTTTGCTGGTTCTTTAAACTCCAAAAATGCAGTCTTTAAAAGTCTCCTTTTTACAATTTCAGGATCAGCACCAGGAATTTCTACAAGAACCCTATCTTTACCAACTTGCTGAACAATAGCTTCAGCAGTACCTGAAGCATTAACTCTGTTTTCAAATACTTTAATCAGGCCAGCTATAACCTCATTATTTACTTCTTTTACATCTTCTCCTGTCAGAGCTTGGAATGTAAGCTGTGCACCACCTACCAGATCAAGTCCTAATTTAAGCTGTGTTAAAGCAGTAATGAATGAATTTTGAAAAAGGATCTGCGCGTCTTTAATCTTAGTATCAATTTCTTTAATTTCTCTATCTGAAAGATTTTTATCTTTTTTCAATTTGCTAACTGGATCTTCAACATCGCTATTTAACCCGGTCACTTTTTCGCTTAAGAGTGTTTCTTTTTCAGTTCTTGCCTGATTAAGATCAGCTTCAAGACCTTTTAAACGATTATAGGAAGATGTAAAATAAAACGAAAAAAACGAAGTAAAAGAAATTAGAAAAGTAAATATGACTATAAAGAGGCGTAAATTTCTTTTAAAAAAGTCCATACGGTTTTAGAATAACATAATTCCAATACAAAAGATATAATGACAGTAATAGTTATATAGGAGATAAAAAATGAAATTCTTTATTGACTCAGCAAATATAGATCATATAAAAGAAATTGCATCATGGGGAATTTTATCTGGTGTAACAACAAATCCATCTTTAGTTAGTAAAGAAGGAAAAGATTTTAAACAAGTCGTCCAGGAAATTTGTGGAATTGTTGATGGTTCAATTAGTGCTGAAGTTATAAGCACTGAGATAGACAGCATGGTACAAGAAGGGAAAGAAATCAGCAAATGGCATAAAAATGTAACTATAAAACTCCCAACAATACCAAATGGGTTAGCAGTATGCAAAATTTTAAGCAGCCTCAATATAAAAGTTAATATGACTTTGTGCTTTTCTGTAAATCAAGCTCTTTTATGTGCAAGTGCTGGCGCAAGTTATGTAAGTCCGTTTGTAGGAAGACTCGATGATATAAATCAGGATGGCATGGCACTAATAAAAGATATTGCTCATGTTTTTTCAGTTCATAAAATTAAGACAGAAATACTTTCAGCAAGCATAAGACATCCAGCTCATGTAATGGACTCAGCAAAAGCTGGCGCCCATATAGCTACAATTCCGTATCAGGTTTTTAAACAAATGATTCAACATCCACTTACAGATAAAGGCTTAGAAAAGTTCTTGGCTGACTGGAATGATGCTATGTTAAAAAAGGTACCAGACAGTGTAAAAGTGTAAAATAATCACATGCCAAACTCAAAAATACTAATTGCACCATCTATACTCTCTGCAGACTTTTCTGACCTTAAAGGTGAAATTAAAAAAGTTGAAGAAGCAGGCGCTGACTGGATTCATGTAGATGTTATGGATGGACAGTTTGTACCAAATATTACTATTGGTGCACCTGTTGTAAAATGCATTAGAAAAATTACAAAACTGCCACTTGATGTCCACTTAATGATCGTAGATCCGGACAAACACATAAAAGATTTCGTCAGTGCGGGAGCTAATGTCGTTACTGTACATGCAGAAGCATGTACTCACCTTCAAAGAACACTTTCATATATAAAAGAGCTTGGCTGTAAAGCTGGTATATCCTTTAATCCACACACTCCAGTAGACAAACTAAAATATGTTTTAGAAATAGTTGATCTGGTTTTAATTATGACTGTAAACCCTGGTTTTGGCGGACAAAGTTTTATAAGTTCAGTTGTTCCAAAAATCTCAGAAGTAAAGAAAATGTTTAGTGAAGCTAATTTATCTGATAAATATATTGAAGTTGATGGTGGGATCAATACAAATACTGCTCCAATTGTCCGATCGGCAGGTGCTAATGTGCTTGTCGCCGGTAATGCTATCTATAGCTTAAAATCACAAACAGAAATTCAAAAAACAATTAGCCAGATGAGAGCATGAACTAATTGTATTTTAACTTAAACGGTGGTTCGCCAAGTGGGATTTTTACTTCCCATTTAAATTTATTTACCAGTGTTCCCATTGCATGATACAAGGCAAGTAAGCCAATAATGACATGATCAACACCTGCATAGTATTCAAGCGGAAAATTTAATTTAATTAGAACATCTATTGTAAACACTATAGTAATAAATACATGCAGCACCATTAGAGTAAGTGACTTATGTCCAGTAAGATAAATCATAATTGCTGAGAATAAAGCATAAATAGCTACAAGCGGAAGAAAAAGAATATTATCCCAGTGAAATCCTTCAACAAGCCCAAGAATTTTAACAGTAAAAACTGTAGTCCAATAAAAACCATACATAGTAAGAGCTGTCCCACCAAGCTGGTCGTGATATTTGACATCAATCATTCCAGCAACTATCTGAACAATGCCTCCAAACATAAGACATATAATTGATATTGCAAGGTCATCGTTGTGGGGAATTATACCCATTTGAACAAGCCCGAGGGTTAGGGCACCAACAGCCAGTCCAAATAATCCTATTGACAATACGTCAACTTTTAGCAAGCCATCTTTCTTATCCATTTCCTTTGACCTCCTATTTTTTTACCAAAATAATTTTGCACAATAAAAGCCCTTTTATAATTTCTTCAGGTGTAGGTGGATCCCCTGGAATATAAACATCAACCGGAAGAAACTGATCTACTCTTCCCAGGCAAGCATAAGTATTTTTATAAATAGAACCATTGCATGCACCATCACCAAGTGCAACTACAATTTTTGGATATGGCATTGCAGCATATGTTCTTTCCATTGCAACTTTTAAGTGCCTGGTAACGGGTCCACTTACAGTTAAAACATCAGCATGGCGAGGTGAGGCCGTAAAATCAATTCCAAAGCGGGTTATATCATAAATGGGATTAGAAAGAGCTAGAAGTTCTGCTTCTTCTGCATTGGAAGAACCAAGATCAAGATGACGAACAAGCAGCGATCTGCTCAAGGCAGACCTTTCTTTAAAGTTCAGATTTTGAATTCTTGAAAGATCAATTTTGTAAGTTTCAAAATCACTTGCATTAATAACAGGTGCCTTCTCAGTTACTACACCTTTTTTCACCCACATTTTTAAAATGTTTAACAAATTCTCTTATGTCCTCCTTTATCTATCCACACATGCATAACAAAGATTAAAGCTTTTATTTACAAGCGGTCCATCAGGAACAATATTTTTTAAATTATCTTCACCCATTGTTGCCTGAGCCATCCCTCGCCAATTCATATAAGAAGCACTTCTTACATGAAAACGAAAAATTTTGCTTTCAGTATCAAGCATAATTGAATGCACAAGTTCTCCTTTAGCTGACTCTACTATTCCTAATCTGTGTTCATAGGCTGGAAATTGTTTTGGTACCACACTTACAATATCTCCACTTGGAAGATCTTCAACTAGTTTTTTAATTAGCTTTAGAGAATTATAAACTTCATCTATACGAACCTGTGTTCTTGTTAGTGCATCTCCATCTTCGTAAACTGGCACCTTAAATGCATAGTCTTTATAAGCTAGATATGGAAAATCACGTCTCACATCTTTATCAATTCCTGAACCCCGTGCACTAGGTCCAACTAACCCTAAAGAGTCTGCCATCTTTAAAGAAATAAAGCCTGTAGATTCCAGCCTGTCAAGAAGACTATCTGTATTTAAAATAAGTTTTTCCCATTCTTGAAATTGGTTCTTAAACTTTTCTAGCTCTGTAAATAAAATTTGAAACAAATCATCTGAAATATTTTTTTTCAGTCCACCAATTGTATTTAGCCCACGTAAAAAACGATGCCCTGTAAGATTATGAATTAATCTCATTATCATTTCTCTGAGTCTACTAGCATGAGATGCGCCAAAACCAAAGCCCCCGCTAGAAGTAATAGCCATAAGATCAGCCATATGACTACTTATACGTTCCAGTTCAAGACATATAGTTCTAATAAAGATAGATCTTTTCGGTACCTCAATATTTCCTAAAGTTTCTATTGCCAAACAAAAAGCATTTGAATGTGCATAAGCACACATTCCACATATATGCTCTGCCAAATTAAGCACATCTTCAATACTTTTACCTTCAGCCATCTTTTCAATGCCTTTGTGAGTGTAAAACAGCTGAGCATCAAATTTATAAATCTCTTCACCAATTACACAAAAACGAAGATGCCCTGGTTCAATAATTCCAGCATGAATAGGTCCCACAGCTATTTGATACATACCATCTCCATGTGGCTGACTAAATTCATGAGAAACTTCTGAAATCGGGATTTGCTTATCTAGCAAAAAATCCCTGCGCATAGGAAAGTGTTTTCCTCGTGGCCAATCTCTATGCAGTACTAAAGGATCAAGCTCTATACCTTGTGGAATAATGCCAAAAAGATCATGGATTTCTCTTTCATACCAGTCTGCAGAAGGAAGCCTTTGACTAAGTGCAGGATAGGTAGGGTTTTCTTTGCCTAGAGCAATCTCAAATGTTACAAGAACATTTGTATCGCTTGGGAGAAAAAATGAGAATACGGTGTAAAGCTTAAAGTTTCCATTTAAATGACGTTCATCTGTCACTGTCATTGTAACTAAAGATGATTTTAATTCTGTATGCCCAGAAATATACTCTAATATAATAGTCAAATAATCTTTTTCAATCACAAGGTGGAGATGATTTGGTGAGATAATTTTTAACTCTAAGAGATGACCTTTGAAAGCACCCTTTAAGGATTCAAAAAATAACTCTACATCATTTTTAATTAAGGTTTTCATAAAGCATGACCTAGATTAACTATTTTTACTGATTCATTAAGAATCTGTAAGAGCGGTGGTGGAATCCAACAACCAAGCAAACAAACCATTGATAGAGGAATTAACATTGCAATTAAACTTGATCTGTTGATTTCACCTTTTGATATTTCATGCATATTACTACCTGAACTAGGTATTGGTCCTATAGCCATTTGAACCAAATGAAATGTTAGTCCACCAAAAACAATTGTCAAAAATAAAACAAAAAGTATACTTGCAATCCAATGATTCCCTTGTATTCCACCAGTAAGGATGTAAAACTCACTTGTAAAAATAGAAAACGGAGGAGAACCAGCAAGGGCAAGTCCACCAATTAAAAGAACAATTCCACTTATAGGCAACACTTGCATTGCTCCTTTAATGTGTTCCATATCTTTGCTATGAAATTTCAGTGCAAGATTGCCCGAAGTAAAAAACATGAGTGATTTAACCATTGCATGATTTATCATATGAAATAAAGCACCAAAAATTGCAGTTGTAGTTCCAAAACCCAAACCTGTAGCTATAATGCCAATATGTTCTAAGCTATGATATGCAAGCAATCGTTTTACCTGCCTCTGTACCAAGATAAAAGGAACTGATATACCAATAGAGAGAAGCCCAAAAATTAAAATCATTTTATTTGTAAATTCTGCACCTACTGAAAGATTAGTTAAAATTGCAAATCTAATAATGCTATAAATACCACACTTTATAAGTACCCCTGAAAGTAATGCACTTACTGGTGTTGGTGCCTCGCTATGTGCATCAGGAAGCCATGTATGCATCGGTGCAAGTCCAGCCTTTGTTCCAAAGCCAATTAAAATAAAAACAAATGCTACTTTCATAAGATGTGGATCTAGCTTATGAGCAATTGTAATTAAATAGTCCCAGTTTAATCCCTGTTCTCTAATGCCACCTGCATGGGTCACTGCATAATAACTTAAAACAATTCCAATCATTGCAAAGGCTATACCAACAGTGCAAAGAATAATATATTTCCATGCTGCTTCAACAGGTGTTTCTTTATTGTAATAGCCTACTAAAAACGCAGAGACCAGAGTTGTTAATTCTATTGAAATCCATAGTACACCCAAGCTATTTGCAGTAACGACCATAAGCATCGTTAGAATAAAAATGTTTAATAAAAAATAATATCGTTTAAGTTTCCAAGGATTTTGAATTTTTTCTTCTACATCATTATTAACCATATAACCAATTGAATAGAGGGAAGCAAGCAAGCTCAAAATGGTAACTAAAAAAATCATAAGTCCAGAAAG
Source organism: Candidatus Melainabacteria bacterium (assembly GCA_016201905.1). GTDB lineage: Bacteria > Cyanobacteriota > Vampirovibrionia > 2-02-FULL-35-15 > 2-02-FULL-35-15 > JACQBQ01. The sequence continues at coordinate 20,791 of JACQBQ010000033.1, forward strand.
TGCATCAAGATACACAGTATTTCTAAATGCATGTATTGAACCTTGTTGAATAATATCTTTGACAATTAGCAGACCAAGACCAAACAAAATAACCATTCCAATGGATTGGATCCGCCCAATCCATTGTGATGATTTAGGGAGTAAACACAAGAGTCCTGTTATAAATGGAATTAAAAATAATAAGCTTACTTCCATTCTATCCTTTCAGCTTGCGCAGCTCTTCTACATTTATAGTGTCAAAAGATTGCTTAATTCGATAAACCCAAATACCCATAACAAGAGCACCTATAAGAAGATCAAGAAAGATTCCCATCTCAACTACTAAAGGCATTTCAAAAATTGTGTCAACAGTAAGAGCCAGGATGCCATTTTCCATTACATACAATCCCATTATCTGGGCAAATGCTTTTTTTCTGGTCATCATAATAAAAAGACCAATTAAAATCATTGATATAGAAGTACTTAATAAATTCGTAGATAAAACATGAACTTCTTTCCCAATTCCAATATTAGTAGTTACCTCAAATACCAAAGCTATTAAGCTGCAAATAAGAAGCATTGAAGTCGGGAGACTGATATAAGTTTCAACCTCCCTGCGAATTTGAATCTTCTGTAAAACAAACATCAATATCCATGGGATTAAAAAACATTTTCCAAATAAAGTTATCCCACTTACCAGAAGTGCATTAGAGCTATGATTCATAACACCAGCAAAAAGCGTGATTAAAACCAGTCCAAAAGACTGAAAAACAAAAAGTTTTACCATTGTCTCAAGACGACGACAACCTGTCATTAAAATGCTTATAACAAGAACAATCCCAATAATATAACTGGACAGTTGTTGTATAGCCTGCACAGGTAAAAAATGATTTATAAAAGAAATCAAAGACTAAGCCCTCCTGTACTTTTATGAATACTTATAACAAGAGCAATAATAGAAATTACAAATGAAGCAACAAGAATATCTTTCACGCGAAAAAGTCTGACTTTAGCAATCATTGTTTCAATCAAAACAACAACTATGCAAACAACAAATATCTTAATTAAATAAAATACAAATGCCGGTAATATATTTGACCAATGCAAAGACAACGAATATCCCCAAGGGAAAAAGAGATTGGCAAGTAAAGAAATCACCAAAAGCTGCTTTATCCAACTTGCCCAAAACATAAGCCCAAGTAATTTCCCCGAATATTCAAGAAGCATACCTTCATGAATCATCGTCAACTCATAATGCGTTTCAGGATTATCAAATGGGACTCTCCCCATCTCTGCAATTCCTGCTATTAACAAAGAAATTGCAGCAAGAACATAACCAGGGGTAAACAAATTAATCCCCTGACTTGAAAGCCAACTTACTATAACAGGCAGGTTTGTACTTCCTGCCATCAAAGTCAGAACAAACAAAGAAAGAAGCATGACCGGTTCAATAAGCATGGAAAGCATCATCTCGCGGCTGCTTGCCATACCACAAAACCCACTGCCAGGCTCCATAGCTGCGCTACACATAAAAAATCTTCCTAGTCCAAAAAGATAAATTAAAAGAATAATCCCTCCGAGAAAATACAGCTGAGTAATAGTAACAAAAGTGGGTACAATAAGACTTGCTACAAGAACCGATGTGAAAACTATAAACGGTGTTACAAGAAAAACCCATGAGGTTTGATTCGAGACTACTGTTTCTTTGTGAAAATATTTTAGTAGATCGTAATAACCCTGCATAAGCGGAGGTCCTTGACGGCTTTGTAAAATCGCTTTTAATTTTTTCATAAGTGTATTAATAAAAGGTGATAATGCCAGAACCACCAGTAACTGAAGAATGATTAAACAGATAGTTTGCAATGTAATGATTTTCATAGTCTAAGCCACACTAAACATAAAATTAAAGTAATAAAGATATAAAAGAGGTAAACCTGTAATATGCCTGACTGCATTGGCCTTACCTTATGAGAAAAACCTATGAGTCCATTAACAAGAGGAAGATAAATATATTTGTGATAAAAACTTTCAGGTGTGTGCATCTCTGAAAAAACTATTTTTAATGGCTGACTATAACCTGACGGTGTGTATTCATACTCTGGCTTTGGTGTAACACCACAACTCCATGTCTCTTCTTTTCTAAAAGACATACTTGTATTAAATTTAAAGAAGAAATAAACTAAAAGCAAAAGTAAAGTCATAAGTAAAAAGACCAGAGCTGGTGAAAGATATGCAAATCCATCAGGGCCAAAGTTTACAAACAGTTTATTGACATTAAACAAATTTGATTTTATTTTTGCAGAAACAATGCTTTCACTTACATTTTCAAGTAGTGTCAGACCAAAAAAGGGTATAACTCCAAGACAAAGGCATAGAAATGCTAGTATTCTCATACCTAAGCGCATTGAGTATGAAACATTATGAGCATGCAAAGCAGTATGAGATCTGGGCATTGCCAGAAAAATCCCGGAAAAAGCTTTTACAAAAGTTGCAGCACAAATTGCTCCGGTAAATCCAAGTAATGCTGCACAGATAGGCGAAAAAATTTTCATTGCTTGTGAATGTATATGAAAAGATGAAAGCAGAGTCTGGAAGATAAGCCACTCGCTTATAAAACCATTGAATGGTGGAAATGCTGAAATTGCCAAGGCTCCAATTAAAAAGAAAAAAGAAGTCTGTGGCATAAGCTTAATCAGCCCACCCATTTTTTCCATGTTTCTTGTGTGAGTAACAGAAATAACTGAACCAGCACACATAAACAAGAGACCCTTAAACAATGAATGATTTATAGTGTGAAGTAAGCCAGCAATAATAGAAATACCTGCAAGCTCTTTTTGTCCAAGACTAAAAAACACCATGCCAATTCCTATAGGAAGTAAAATTATTCCCATGTTTTCTATACTGCTAAAAGCCAGCATTCGTTTAATATCAACTTCACCTGAAGCATAAATCATTCCAAGTATTGCAGTAAGTATTGAAATGCCAGCTAATATAAGTCCCCACCAGTATGGAAATGGAGACAGAAAATCAAAAACAAATCGTAAAATTCCATAAACCGCTGTTTTAATCATGACCCCTGACATAAGTGCAGAGATATGGCTGGGTGCAGCAGGATGTGCTTCAGGAAGCCATATATGAAGCGGAATTAAGCCTGCCTTTGTTCCAAAGCCAATTAAGACAAAAATAAACAATATAAGCTTTAGTGCACCTGGCAACTGGTGGCCTATATTATGAAAAGAGGCAAATGAAAAACTTCCAGTATATTTCGCTAGAATTAAAAAAATAAATAAAATAAAAGCAGAGCCAATATGTGTCATTAGAAGATAAATAAAGCCGGCATTTTTTGATTCTGCTTTGTTTGTATCAAAAATAACAAGAGCAAAAGAAATCAATGTCATACTCTCCCAGAGGAAAAGGAATAAAAAACCATTTGCTGCACACACTACAAGCAGCATAGAAAGCACAAATAAATGATACAAAGCACAAAGCACCCCGACATTTTTTTCAATGTATTCTGCCTGAAGATATCCCACAGAATAAATCAAAACAGGGATACTCAGCATAGAAATCAACATTAAAAAAAATGCAGCTAGAGGATCTATAAGCAGTTCAAGTCTTCCAAATGGAAGCCCAAATGGAATATTAAAAATAAACTTACTCCTGTGTATTAGTATTAAAGCAGAGCTTAATAAACAAAGAGCAGATGCAATGATTCCAAAAATCGTTGAAGAAAAAATAGAAAGTTTTTTAGAAAAATTGTTTAATAAAAAAGATGAGATCGTAGCAAGAATAAAAAATAAAAATGAAAATTGAAGTAATTGGGTCTCATTCATATTATTTTTTAAATAAATTTCTTATCCGACAAAATTAAGATTAACACTAGTGCACAGTCAATAAAGTTTTACCGGTTGATATTTTTTACAAGCTCTTGCCGCGGACAAAATATTGGCAACATGCATTTAATTTGACGTAATAAAAATCAGATTTATTCCGGATTAATAGCTTTACATTATGCTTCCTGTTTTTTACCTCTTGACTCGAACCAGCCATATAATGCCGGCAGAACAACAAGTGTAAGTACAACAGCACTAATCATTCCAAATACAATTACAACTGCAAAAGGTTTTTGTGTCTCAGAACCAGTACCTGTAGATAGAGCTGCAGGAAGCAATCCCATTGAAGCAAGCAATGCTGTCATAATAACTGGTCTGAGTCTTTGTTTTACACCTTGTACTATTGCAATTTTTAGTTCATGGCCCTCTTGTCTTAGTCTGTTAAATACAGAAACTAAAATTATGCCGTTTTGTACACTTACCCCAGATAAGGCTATAAATCCTACCGCAGCAGAAACACTTAAATGTATATGAGTAAAAAATAGTCCTAAAATCCCACCAATTGCAGCAAGTGGAATTGTAATTAATATAAGCAGTGCGTTCCTAAGAGATCCAAAATCTGCAAAAAGTAAAATAAGAATAAATAAAACACTTAGAGGTGCTATCTGGTAAAGTCTTTTCATTGCTCTTTGCTGACTTTCAAATTGTCCACTCCAGACAATAGAATATCCTTTTGGCATTTTGACTTTTTTATTTACTAATCTCTGTGCTTCTGCTACAAGACCACCCATATCACGTTTACGGACATTAAAGCGAACTGCTGCTCTTCTCTTATTGTTCTCGCGATAAATAATCGGTGCACCGATGGCTTTTTTAAATGTAGCTAACTGAGCAATTGGGACATGCTTAGTACCATCTGCAGAGTCAATCTGTAAACTTTTTATAGTTTCAACATCACTTCTGTATTCAGGTAAAAGCCTTACAACAAGATCAAATCTTTTTTCTTCTTCAATAAACTGCGTGGCTACTTTGCCCGCAAGAGCTGTCTCTATAATGTTTTGTACATCACCTACTCTAATCCCATACCTTGAACAAAGATCTCTATCAATTTTTATAAGTAACTCGGGCTGTCCTGTCAATTGATCTACAAATGAATCTGTAACTCCTGTTATTTTTGAAGTTACTTTATAAATCTCTTTTGCCTTAGCAAGTAAAGCCCTAAGGCTTGGTCCAAATAATTTTATAGCTACTTGACCTTTAACTCCAGAAATAGCTTCATCTACATTGTCTGCAATAGGCTGGGAAAAATTAAAAGCAATTCCAGGAAAATCCATTTCGAGAACATTATCAAGTTTTTCAATTAACTGTTCTTTTGTACAGCCCCATTTTTGTCTCGGTATTAAATCTACAAATATTTCTGTATTATTCTGCAAGTTAGGATCTGTGGCATCTTCCGGTCTGCCGATTTGGTAAACAGTGGTTTTTACTTGAGGAAAAGATCTGATCTTCTTTATAATTCTTGGAGCCATTGCATGAGCATCATCAATAGATATATCTATCGGCATAGTAGCTCTTATCCAGATAGCACCCTCATCTACTTCAGGCAAAAACTCAGTACCTAAAAAAGGAACAAAGAATATTGCAAAGCATAAACAATACGTTGCTATAAGAAGTACTCTTTTTGGTCTTTGAATTGACCAGTACAAAACCGGCATATAAAACTTTTCAATTTGTTTTACTATCCAGATTTCTTTTTCCTGAATACCATCTTTTATAAAAATCGAGCATAAAACAGGCACAAGTGTAAGTGTAAAGAACAAGGCTCCAAACACAGCAAAACTCATTGTTAGAGCCAGCGGTTCAAATAATCTTCCCTCTACTCTCTGTAAGGCAAAGAGTGGTAAAAATGCAATTATAATAATTGTTTTTGCAAACATAATTGGTTTCCCGACTTGTGCACCAGCTTTGGCTATTAATGAAACCCTATCTTTGGAACCGTGTTGCAATACGAGAGCCACAAAAATTGTCTCTGCCATTACTACCGCGCCATCAATAATAATTCCAAAGTCTATAGCTCCAAGACTAAGTAGATTTGCAGAAACACCTCCAAATCTCATTAAAATAAATGCAAAGAGAAGAGCTAAAGGAACAATTAATGTAACTATGCCAGCTAAAGTCTTTTGTCCAGTAAAAATCATTAATATAACAAATACTAAAATCCCACCAATTAGTAATGTTGATCTGACATTTTCCAGTGTCCTATTAATTAATTCTTCTCTATCATAGACCCTTACGATTTTTACTCCTTTAGGAAGCATGTCCTGTAGTTCAACTAGTTTTGCTTTGACATCAGCCAGTACCCTTGAAGGATTCTCTGCTCTTCTCATTAAAACAATTCCTTCAACAACATCATTCTTACGATTTCGTCCAACAATACCTTGCCTAACTGCAGGTCCAATTTGAGCAGTGCCAATATTAAAAATTTTTACTGGCGTTCCATTAACTGCCTTAATTACAGTATTATGGATGTCATTGACTGAGGTAAGTAATCCAATGCCCCTGACAATATATCTCTCATTATCAATCTTTAGGTAACCACCTCCTGTGTTTTTATTAGAAAATGCTAAAGCGTCGAAGATATCTTGTAATGTTAGTCCAAAACTTTTGAGTTTTAAAGGATCTACTAATACTTGAAATTGCCTGACCTTGCCTCCAAAATTTACTACATCAGCTACACCAGGAACCCTCTTTAAATTACGCTTCATAAACCATTCCTGTATTGTCCTAAGCTCCATTGAAGAGTGAGCATTTGACTCAAGGGTATATCTATAAATTTCACCAATTGGGGTTGAAAGGGGTCCTAAATCTACATCAGCCTCATCCGGCAAATTGACATTTCTTAGTCTTTCCAGCACAAGTTGTCTGGCAAAATATTTTTCTACAGTGTCATCAAATATTACATCAATAACAGACAGACCTGATAAAGATCTAGAACGAATTTGAGTAGTATGAGGAAGACCATTTAATTCTGTTTCAATCGGAAGTGTAATTTGTTTCTCAACTTCCTCAGAAGCTTTCCCAGGATACTGAGTTATAATCTGGACCATTGTATCTGTAACATCCGGAAATGCTTCAATAGGAATATTTAAAAATGAAACTATTCCCCAAGCTGCAAGCATCATTGACATAACAATGATTACAAACTTTTGTTTTAGCGAAAACTCTATAACTTTGCTTATCATTACTTCAATCCGAATGCAGTTCTGATTTAAGCCAAAAACTGCCCTGCGTAACAATTTCTTGAGAAGGTCTTAAACCACTAAGTACTTCTACAAGTCCATCAGTTTCCTTACCTAATTTGACTTTGACTTCTTTAAATCCATCTTGTGCCTTAACAAAAACAACATCTTTGTTATCAACTTTTTGAACAGCTTGTTTAGTAATAACTAGAGCTTCTTTGTCAGAAAGACTGATAAACATTTTGCCAAACATTTCGGGCTTTAGTTTATAATTTGTGTTTTGTATCTTTGCCCTTACTGCAACTGTTCTTGTCTGTGGATCTACTACCTGAGAAATATAGTTTATTACTCCATGAAAAATATCCTTTGGGCTGGCTTCTGTCGTAAATGTTACCTTTTCACCAAGAATAACTTTAGGTAAATCCTTTTCATAAATTTGTGATTCTACAAATACTTCTGAAAGATCGCTTGCTTCAAACAATATTTTATCTTTATCTACTACTTCTCCTGGATTAATTAAGCGCTTTAGAATGATTGCCCTCCCGGGTGAGCTTACCTCAGCAAAGCCACCAAGCGAGTTAGGATTATTGTGTGAGCCAAGTATTGAAAGGCGTTTTTCTGACAATTCAGTAATCGACTGTTTCTTTTTTTCTAATATTATGAGATTATTTTGAGCAACTTTATATTTACTTTCTGCTTCAAGGTAATCTTTTTTTGCTGTTATACCATCTTCATAAAGTTTTGATTCTCTCTCAAAATTAGTTTTTGATAGTTCAAGTTCTAATTTTGCTTTTTCAACTTCTCCTTCAAGATCTATCTCTTCTTTTGTAACATCAAACTGAATTTCTGCCACGTCCTGACTAGAGATTTCTGCCACTTTTTCCCCACCACTGACTAGCTGATTTGGCTCAACTAACACTTTTACAACTCTTCCATTTACAGGTGACGCAATAAAAAAAGATTTATTTGGTACCTGCTTCACTATGCCATTAAATTTAAGCTGAAAGCTTACTTTTTCTATTTGAGCTATTTCAGTTTTTAATCCTATACTCTGAGCAGTCTCTGCAGGTATACTTAATACCTTACAAGCACTTTTATCCTTTCTAAAATCAATTAAATTATTATTTGGCTTAGCACAACCTGTTAGAAATAATGAAAATAAAATACCAAAAAATATTCTTTGTTTCATATTCTTTATTCTAAACTAACTCTAAGTTTAAATATAGACGTATTTATTATCTTATTTATTGGAATAATTTCAGATTGATTTCGTCAATTACTTTGTCAACTAAAATGTAATAAATAAAATGACGTGAAGCAACTTATTTATATATTTAGCGTCTTGGTGATTTTATTATTATGGTCAGCTTGTAGCTCTGCTTTTGCCGTGGAAAATGACCTTGGACTCTGGACACCAGTTTACATTAAACTTCCAATAAATGACAAAATCAAAACAAGTCTAGAAATAAACCCCCGTATCCAAAAAAACATTACTCATATAAACCAGCTACTTGTACGTCCTTCCATTGGATATCAATTAACAAAAAATCTCTCAGTCTGGCAAGGTTATGGCTGGGTTACATTTTACATCCCAAGATTTGTACGGGAAGAAAGACTGTGGCAACAACTATTACATGAGAAACAATTTCCAAAGTTTACTTTAATAAATAGGTTCAGGCTAGAAGAAAGATTTATCCAGGATGTAAGCGGGGTTCCACTAAGAATAAGGTATCTGCTTAAAGGATTATACCCACTGGGAAAATCAAAAAAATGGGCTCTTGTAACTGCTGATGAGCTTTTTGTTAATCCTGATTCCCACTTTAAAGGACCTCAATCTGGCATTGATCAAAATCGTTTTTTTATAGGCTTGAATCGAAAAATAAGTGAAAACGTAAGTCTTGAGGGTGGTTACCAAATGCAATATATTAACTCAGCCTCCCCACTTCAAGACAAGCTTAACCATATAATTCTCGTAAACATGTACTTTAATCTTCCACAGTTAATTAACAATTGATTTTATTACCACCATTTTTTCTTCTTAAAAACGATTAGCATGGAAACTGCAATAATAAGCATAATAAGCAAAACCACTGGATATGCCCATTTCCAGTCAAGTTCTGGCATATATTTAAAGTTCATTCCATAAATGCCTACTATAAAAGTAGGTGGCATGAATATAGTGGCAATAATAGTTAAAACTTTCATTACAGAATTTATTCTATTATTTAAATTACTAAGATAAATTTCAATCATTGAAGAAATCATCTCACGAAAAGTTTCAATTGAATCCATGACTTGAATCGTGTGATCATAAATGTCACGCAGGTAAATTTTTGTAGTGTCCTCAACTAAACTAGATTCTATTTTTTGAAGTCCGCTTATTACTTCACGCAGAGGCCAAACTGTTTTACGTAAAAAAATCATTTCTCTTTTTAAGTCATGAATTTTATGTAAGATTTCCGGTGTAAGATTTTTAATCAGCTCTTCTTGAAGCAGCTCTATTTTTTCCCCCAATTTTTCAAGTATGACAAAATAGTTGTCTACCACTGCATCAAGTAATCTATAGGTCAGGTAATCACTTCCTGCTTTTCTTATACGACCTTTATTAGCCCTAATTCTATCTCTAATAGGATTAAAAACATCTCCTTCAATTCCTTCCTGGAAAGAAATTACAAAATTAGATCCAAGAATTAAACTTATCTGCTCTGTTATTATCTCTCTGCTTTTTTCATTATAAGAAAGCATTTTTAAAACGATAAAAATATTATTTTCAAAATCATCTATCTTAGGACGCTGATCAGTGTTTACAATATCTTCCAGCGCAAGCGGGTGTATACCAAAATAATTCCCAAGTTTTTCTAAAACCTCTACTTCATGAATGCCTTCTACATTTATCCATGTAACAGTTGGTTTATCCTTAAATGAAAGGCATTCTTCAATATTTTTTACTTCTTTTTCGTCAATATGCAGTTCATCATAATCAAATAATGTGATTTTTGTTTTTTCAGTTTTTTTCTCACCAATATGAATCAAGGTACCTGGAGGCAGTCCTGCTTTCCTTGATCTTTTTTTTATAAGAGCTGGCATGATAAAGCATAAACATCATATCATTTTTGCATCTCACCTCTTTCCTTATTTTACTCGCAAAAATCAGGGGAGCCCCTAATTAAAAATTAATGCTTATGATTTTTATATTTGTGACTTGCGCTTTAGAAATCAGAAGCACAAGCCATCCCTATCCCCTGTTAAGTTTCTACAAAGTGAGGGAAATCACGAAATAGCAGTAAAAGTATTGGCAAGCTTTCATTATGAAAAGACCTTCCACTTCACTTGTATTGATTTTAATTTTATCTTTGTTATTGACATTTTCCAATAATGTTTTTGCAGCAAAGAAAAATACTGCTACTACTTTACGGCCGATAAAAGCCATAAACAGTGAAGGGAAAACAAACATATATGGAAGTGTTTTAGATCCTTCAGTAAACCAAATATTCCTTCTTCTCCCTAGCCCACTTTTAAATTTAATTAGAAAACTAGGTCAACAAGGGTTAACGGTAAATTTAAACTCTACAAATAATTCAACCAGTACTTTTTCAGTACCACCAGATGCCATTAGCATACAAAATAAAATGGTAAATAAAAAATCTGGCAAGTATTTAGTTGTAAATTTATATAACCTGCAAACCGAATCAGGAATATCAGTAACCCCAAATGCTCTGCCAAGTGATAACTATAAGCTAAGAGTTACAAGTACAGGATTTGATGCAACTACTGATACTTTCAATTATCAAACTCCAACTCTTATTGTTGGTGTTGTAGATTCAAAAAACCCAGGTTTGGTTTCTATAGAAGACTTAGATGGAAATACAATATCAGATAGAACTGTGGCAACAAATGCAGATGGAATATTTCTTACCGAAGTAAGAGCAAATAAAATATCTGAAGAAGTCGTAGCGAAAGAACAAAAAAAATCAAATACCAAATCAATAATGTTAAAAAACGATACTGCAAGCAATGATAACAATGGCACTGAAAACAGTACTGAAAAAATAAAAACAGGTTTGATTCACGCTGTTGTTGATAAGGATCTTTTTGCGGTAGTTTCTCTTAATAACAAAGTTGAAAGTAATGCAGATAAAGCAATAAAACCGATAAATGTAAATGAGGCTTCTACTCTAACAGCTAATTTAGCAAAAGAATATAAACCCTTAGCTATTGAAGTTACTAAAGAACAAGAAAATACAAGCCAAGAAAGTAATAATCAACAAGGAGAATTTACAGATTTTGGTTGCGATATTTTTCAATTCTCTAGTCAATGCTCACAAGGCAATGAAGATTCATTTGCTTCAGCAGGTAAAGATTTTAAGAGTTTTATTCAAAACACAACCTGCAATTTTCCTGGCTTTGATCTTATAAAATCAATAATAAGCTTGGTCTCAGATATATCAGCTGGTAAAGGTTATTGCGAATATGTTAATAGAGAAGAAAACAACAACAAAGCCTGCACAGCTTATTCAGAAGTTTTAAATAATTATAAGTCAAACACCACTACAAAGCTCCCTTGTCCTCCTGATTTTTGTGATGAGTTTAAAAACATTAGACCACCGAAATGCTTTACACCAACAGACTTTTGTAGTGAACAAACTACCAATAATCTGGCACAGATATGCAATGGACCAAATTGCAAACAGCCACCTGCTCCAATCTGTGTTAAAAAACCTAAAAAAGATCTTTTCTGTGCAAGGATTGGTTCTGACATTGATCAATCTGAATGCAGTGACATCAACAGTATTAACAAAGATCTTTCTGGATGGAAAGTTGTTACAAATTCTAAAGGAAACGCATATTGTGTCCCTTCGATTATTTCTCCTTCTACATTTAGCGGACAGCTTAAAGATGCTACTCCAGAAAAAATAGCTGAAGACTGTGAAGTAAATGCATGTCATAAAAAATGTGAGACTGACTTTAGTTCAAGCTCTTTAAACTACACATCAATTACAAATTCATCTGTATATAAATGTGATGTTTGTGATTGTCATATTTCATGCGACATTGAAGCTGGAAGAAGATTTGATTGTACAAATCCAGGATCTAAATTCTATTCAATTAAATGTTGCAGTCAAAATATAATCGGTACTGTTTCATTTGGTACAGGCAAAAAGCCAGCATCAAATGATATAAGATCATGCTTATGTAATAATCCTAACAATTTTGATGATAAAGGATTTGCAAAGCAAGATGCACAGATATCCTGTTCAAATAAATGTCCTCAGGGGTTTATACAAGACACCCAAGGAAATTGCGCTTGCCCACAAGGTCAAATTCAAGGTTTATCCGGAAGATGCGAAATATCTATCTGCCCAGCCTATTGTAAAAATATACCTCTAGTTAGAAAAGTTTTGGAACAACAAACTGGTACAAGTTTTGGTACATACTACCCTCCATACGTTCCGCCTTACCCGACATATGGTTCTACTTCACCCTCATTTAATAACACTACAACAGGTGGATCTACTTCATCAACAATTCCACTTGAATGTAGGCCATGCATTGGAAGTGGGGTAATTAATACCTGCCCAGATGGAAAAGTAAAAGACCCATACACAGGTTTATGTTTACCTCAAGCGAAATGTGGTTCGGATCAATATGCTGACTCAGATAGAATATGCAGATGTAACTCTGATGGATCGATTGCTACTAGTCTTGGGCCAGAAGGATGCAAAAAACAATTCAATACCTGTACCGGTAATCTTGTACCAAATCCAAACAATGGACCCGATCAACCTTCTTGTTTATGCCCAGAAGGGTTACCATATTTTTATGGTGGAAACTGTGTAATTCAATGCCCAGCACTTCCTACATTTGCTTCTACCTCTCCAACTTTTGGCAGCACATCATATACTTATGGCTCTACCTCTCCAACTTTTGCTTCTACTTCATACACATATGGTTCTACTCCAAGTCGTATAATACTTCACTCGCATAGCAGAACTAGTTTTCGATTAAATGTACCAATACCATGTGGTACCTCAAATAACAGAGTCTGTGCTTCCGGTGAAATCCCATCTACAAGTAACTGTTCCTGTGCAAGCCCAGGATATGTTTCAGGTCCAAACACTCCATGCCAATGTCCTCCTGCATACAGCATTGCCTATTCAGCACAGGGTTGTGGTAACACCAGCACAACTTGCCCACCTCCTTATGTTACAAACCCAAATGGCAACCCACCTTGTAAATGTCCAGATGCTACACCAGTTTCTTATAACAGCACATGTGTAGCGACCTGTCCATCAGGTTTAACAGCTGGCTATCCACCATCATATGGTAGTAATTACACCCCAATGTTAGCTTGTCTATGCCCAGATAAATCTTATCCAAATTATACTGGTCAGTGTGGGACTTCATCAAATTATTGTGCTCCAGCAATATCTACAACAACTGGTTGTACGTGTAATCCTGGTGGTGGTGCATATAATTTAAACGGATATTGTACCTGTCCAAGTGGTTCTAGCACAGCATATACAGCAGCAACTGGCTGTGG
>JACQBQ010000034.1 GCA_016201905.1 Candidatus Melainabacteria bacterium
AAAGTTTTCTTTTTGATACCAGTTAAACGACGGAATTCTATATCTTTTAAGTTTTTAGCTTGTTTATATTTCATCCTTAAAACTTAGCTTATTTCCCATTATTTGGCCAGCCCTGTCTTAAGGTTTCGAAAGAAGTCTAATATGAATTTACAACCAAGGTATTAACTTTTTTAGTATATATATATAAATGAATAATTTATTAATCTTTTAATCTAAAGTAATTGTTATTTATTTCTTAATTTTTATGTGCATAAAGCATCTACCTTGTACCTTTTTATAAGGTATACATCTAATATTATTATTCAACGAGGAAAACAAAAAGATGACAGCAGTTATGGAAAATAAAACACTCAATAAAGAAACCAATAATATAAACACAAATTTATTATTAGAGCAAATTTCATTACAACAATTAATTGATCTGGCTCTTGATACAGATATTGCTCATATTGAGCAAGAAACAAAACAAGAACTAATTAAAAGAGGGAAAGACAACATTCATATTAGAATACAAATTAAAAAATTATGCAAAGCTGTTATTGCAAACCTCGAATCAGTTTTAAACAGAATTGGTGTTGATAGCAAAGAAAACAAAGAGACTATTAAGTCATTTAAAAATAAATTTTTACATTCTCTAAGCATTATGGACAGAATCCAGCTAGAATGGCAAAAATACGACTTAGGACTTAAGCACTAATCAAAACCTATACTTTTCAGTGTACAATTAACGATTAAAGTCAATTCTTTTAATTCTTAATTCTCAATTTTAAATTTTCACTTCTATGCAAGAAATTTTCATACTAAGGCACGGTCAAGCAGAAGATATAACTGAGTGTGTAACCAAGAATGATTTTGACAGAAATCTTACTGAAGAAGGCAAAGAAAGAATTCAAAAGCTAAGTTTGCTTTTCAACAGTTTACAAGAAGGTGTAGATCTGGTTTTATCAAGCCCTTATAACAGAGCTAAAGACACAGCAGAAATATTTACAAGTAATCTAACCCCAAAGCCAGAGTTAAAAATCGTTGATTTTTTATCATGTGGAGCAAGCAGCAAAGACATAGTTAAAGGATTATTTTCACACTTAGCTTTAAATAAGGTGGTTCTCGTAGGACATTCACCAGATTTAGAAATGTTTCTCGGGAAATTAGTCGGTGCAGAAAGAATCAAACTGAAAAAAGGGGCTTTAGCAAAAGTTACTTTAAATAACAGCATAGAATTTTCAGGAGAACTTGAGTGGCTAATTACAGCAAAACTAATTAAGAAATTTAAGCTTAAAGAAAAGAAGCAAAATCTGGAAAGTAAAGTTTAATTTCTAAACTTTTAAGCTAGCAAGGAATCTGTTACTTCTTTTACGAGATCTTTTCTTTAATGGCAAAACTATTCCAGCTCTAATTTCCGGATGAGATTTTAAGTACGATGCTGCCACTTTCAGTTTTACCCTTTTACCATTAACTGTAGTTCTTACCGTTTGCAGGTTTACTTGAAATTTTCTTTTTGCTGTCGGGTTAAAGTGTGCTCTTAGGAATGAATATCTCATTCCATTTTGTGCTTTTTTACCCGATACATCACATTTTCTTGACATAAATTCTTTCTTTTAACTCTCTAGTTTTCCTATTTTAAATCCCTAGTTATGTCCATAACTTATAAATGGCAATAAGCTCATTTGTCTTGCTCTCTTAATTGCTTTTGTAACTTTTTTTTGTTGTTGTGCGTTAAGTCCTGTAATTTTCCTGGGTAAAATCCTTCCTCGCTCAGTTATAAAACGAGCTATAACTTTAACATCCTTAAAATCAATTTCCTTAACACCTGGTTCAAATACAGGTGTCCATTTTCTTTTTTGAAATCCTGTTGATCTTTCTCGATCCCGATCCCGATCTCGGTTTCTTTCTCTTTCTCTCTCTCTTTTAATCATTTCTCTTAAAACTCCTATAGGCTAGAGAAATAGAGTATCAGAGAAACAGGTCAAATTGCAAGTAAATACTATTTTGCAATTTTTACTTATCTTTAACCTAAAGTTAATTTACCCCTAACACTAGTGTTATATATATAAGATAACTTAATTTATTTAGAACCTTATTTAAGAACCAAAATCAGGAAAAAAATGACTACAGCAATTGCCAACACCACAAGCAATGGACAAATTGTTTTATATTCTTCTCAACCTTCTTTAGGAATAAATGATTCTACTATAAACAACTCTCCATGCGATGAAGACAGATTTACAGCAAGCAATGAAAATCAGGATGCTGAAATAAGACAAGTACCCTGGTACAGAAGGCTAATTGGAAATATAGTCGATATGGCAAGGAGAGGGTGGAGAACAATAAGAAGATTTAACCCCTTTACTCAATTATTTAATCTAGTAGAGTCAATAAGATGTACACCACATATTGAAAATGCAAGAAACAGAAATGGAATCTCAATTAGCAATAATGAAGAACTCAGAACAGGATATCATCAACCATTAATGTTTGATCCAGAGCATCCAAATGAAAGCGCAATATTCAGATATCATTTTTCAAACACAAATGAATCAAGACCTTTAGTTGTATTGTTTCTGGGAAATTCCCAAATACATACAACCCCTGGCAATATTGCAGGCATAAATGAGTTGTTTGAAAGATTTCAAAGAGCAGGACATAATGTAGTAGTATTCAGGGTTGGTCAAGCATCCAGTGAACTTAGACATAGATTTGGCTTATCTGATGATTGCTCACTACATACAGACGTTGTTTATCAGCATACTATAAACATCTTAGATGACATCATTAACTGCAGAGGAGAATTTGCTCATTGTCAAAAGCCTTCAAGAATAGTTCTTGGGGGATACAGCATGGGTGGAGGTTTTATCCGAAGATATGTAGCAGAACATGGAGGAAATATAGGTGTACCAATCACTGCAACTGCCAGCATTGATGCAGTTATTCCTGGCTCTTATGACTTAGGATGTCCCGATCAAGAAAGGCCTTCTCATAATGGTTCACATTTAAATATTTATCAGGATGAAGATTATGCAATCCGTGGAGCAGCTAACCACAGGCCTTGTAACGGCGATGTCTCAATGTATATTCCAAATGAAACTCATGAGGGAATTGATAACAACCAGAGAGTTCAGGATAGTTTTTATAGATTTTTAGTTGCTGGAATGAGAGCACGTTAAAACTCCAATTCAATACACAGGTTGACTAAGACAGATTTTTATTGTATCTTTTCATAAACAATAATATACTTAAATCTAATATAGGTTTTGGAGGATTAGTAATGGCAACTCAACTTTCTGAAAATACTTCAAGTTTAGAAGATATAAACAAGAAAATCCAATCTTTAATGTCAAAATGTGGAGTCTCACATAAAACAGGGTTTCTTGCAGAAGAACCTTTAAAAACTTTGCCCCAGGATTCAAATAAAAAAAGATCAGAAGATTTCAAACAACTTGATGATATTGCTTATTCGCTTGAAAAATTAATTAAAGAGAAGAAAATAGCAGAGAATGTTAAAAAACTAAGAGTGCCTGACTGGTCTTTTGATGATCTTTCTTGGCCTGCAGTAAACCGCCTAATGCTGGTCACAGCAATGATTACACATGCATATTTTAGGGAAACCCTGCCATATAAAAACGTTGGTGAACTTATGCAGGACTCAAGCATAAAGCATCTACCACCACAGCTGGCTATACCTCTCTGGAAATTATCTAAAATTAATGGCATAGCACCTTCCATGTCATATGGACTTTATTCTCTTTGGAATTATTATAAAAAAAATCCAGCTCTTCCCCTTAGCCTGGACAATGTTGAGATGATTCATACTTTTTCCGGGACACTGGACGAAAAATGGTTTGTGTGGATTCACCAGGTAGTAGAAGTTACATTTGCCCCCGCAATACCTGAACTTGCTAGAGCATATTTTCTTTTATCTTCAAGCTGCAAGGATGACACAAAAATCACAAATGAATTAATTAAGTGTCTTGATAAAGCAGCAAATATAATGCAAAGTGTTGTAACCGTACTTGAGAGAATGAGGGAAAATTGTGATTATAGAACTTATTTTGATAGTGTCAGATTATTTTATTCATTCCCAAAGTCTGTGGTCTTTGATGGAGTAGAAGAATTGGCTAGCAAACCACAGGAAATATTTGGAGAAACCGGTGGACAGACACCCTACATGCATTTCCTTTTAAAAGTACTTGGTGTCGATCATGGAAATGATACTTACTTTCCAAACATGCAAAAACACATGCTTAAAAAATACAGAGATTTTCTTTCAGAATTTAACAATTCCAATTTACATGACTACGTAGAAACAAAAAAGCACAATAGAATTCTTGTAAGAAGGTACAACATGCTTGTTCAGTCAGTTTTAGACTGGAGAGCTGAACATATAAGCTTAGTTGATGACTTTATAAAAGCATTTGGCGAAATTCATGGCACTGGAAAGCCCCCACTGGAGTGGCTAAAAAGCTTATACAATAAAACAAAAACTTATCTCGTTGATTATTAAGAATAGGTCCAACCAGAGTAGGCTTTTTCAAATTCTTTCAAAAAATCATTTAAAAAGCTTATTTTACGCCCTACAGCATCATTTTTAAGGGTATGTGGTATATTGTTTTAGCTTGGTTATCAAGCAGATAAAGTTAAGGTGTTTGTAATTTTGAGAAGAGAATTAAGTTATTGTATATTCTTATCCTCTTTCGAAAGTTGTCAAGTACCAGAGTAATAAAGAAAGAGGATAATAATGTCAAAGAAAATATTTGTAGGTAGTTTACCGTTTGAAATGTCTGATTTAGATCTTGAAGATCTTTTTAAACAATATGGAGAAGTCACATCAGCTAAAGTTGTAGTTGATAGGGACAGCGGTCGTTCTAGAGGTTTTGGTTTTGTTGAGATGAGTTCTGAAGGCAGTGCAGAAAGCGCTATAGAAGCATTAAATGGAACTGAAGTAAAAGGAAGAACCATAAATGTTAGTATTGCCAGAGAAAAAACCGACAGCAGAGGCGGAGGCGGCTTTCGTAATTCTGGAGGTGGCGGTGGTTACCAAAAAAGAAGAAACTATAATAATTACTAAGAATCAAGTAGTTTAAAAATTATTTAAATAAACTAACGTAGACTTAAAAATCCCTAGATTTCCATATATTGTTTTGGGTTTTGGGATTTGAGTCTATTATCTTCTCTAAAGAGTCTGTCTTGAAAGTAAAACAAATCTGACTCTATCTAGAACAAAATGAATTAAAAAGTAGGACATACACTTAGAGGTATACAGCAATGCCTTATCTAAGTAATGCTACTAATAAGGCTTTATTATAAAACTTTTGTTTTATCAGCTTTCATTCAGCATAGCTAAGTATCTAGAGCCAGAGCACGAATTGGAAGCTTCGCACAAATAAGAGTTTATTTTCTTCGAAAAACAGTTTTTTCCCAAAAGGGATCTCTTTCCTCAAGTTTAACGGAAATATCATCATATAAACCACCATAAGTAAGATAATTACCCATAGTATAACGTCCATAGAAACACCATTGAGAATCACCATTACTCATAGCTAAAACACTACCTGAAGGTAAATGGTTTCCTAGAGTTGGAATAAGATCATATTTTGTATTTTCATCCAGGTAGTACCACACATTTCTAGCAATAACTACAACAGGTAAATTAGAATTAATATTTCTAATTTCGTTATCAATATTATTTTCTCTAAAGCTAACAGCATTAAAAAGTTCTTCTGATATCTGAAACTCTATTGTGTTATCATCAACTTTTACTGGATTTGTTATGTGGTAATAAGCTTTAAACAAATTTAAAGCACCTAGATTTCTATTATCTATCCAAAGTATTTTATATTTTGCAACATCAATCACTTCTTTTGATCTATCACTTGCAAAAATAGGGTAGTTTTTAACAGCTTGCTTCAAACCACCTAACTGATCTGCAATAATAAGGGCTATGCAATATGGTTCATGGCCATATGAGCATGCCATATCAAAGATAGTTACCCCTTCAGGAAACTCCTGAATAATAAGTTTTGATAGTCCTATAAGAGTTTTAGATCTAAAAAGTCCTGTCTCATGAATACTATCATCAAGGTATAAAAAATCCTTTAGCAAATTGTTTGAGATTCTAGAACGAGATGTGAATAATTCACAAAAGGCCACTTTTCAATAAAAAAGCCTGTCAAAAGCTTTGAAAGTGAGCTAGACAGGCATATGATTTTAATTAACGAAAAAGACCTTTTAAGGGTCTTTCACAAGATAGAAGCTT